>NZ_JBEZFZ010000002.1:0-975884 GCF_040649735.1 Nonomuraea sp. NPDC048892
GGGGCCATTTACCATGTTGGGCGGGGTGGGGGGGGGGGGGGGGGGGGTGGGGCGCGGGGCCCCCCCCACCACTCCAGCGTCCGCGTCCGGTCAGGTGTAGAAGGAGTCGAGCACCTCCGCGTTCCGCTCCTCGACGACCTTGCGCTTGATCTTGAGGCTGGGCGTCAGCTCGCCCGTCTCCACCGCGAAGTCGGCCCCCAGGATCGCGAACTTCTTGACCGTGGCGTAGCTGGCCTCGCCCGCGTTGACCTGGTCGATCGCCTTCTGCACCTCCTCGCGCATGCGCGGGTGCTCGCGCAGCTTCTCGGGGTCGTCCGGCAGCGACTCGGCCCGTGCCCACGGCCCGGCCACGTCCATGTCGAGCGTGATCAGCGCCGTGACGTAGTTGCGCCGGTCGCCGTGGACGAACACGTGCGACGCGTACGGGCAGGCCGCCTTGATCCGGCCCTCCAGGTACGTCGGCGCGACGTACTTGCCGCCCGAGGTCTTGATCAGCTCCTTCTTGCGGTCGGTGATGCGCAGCCGCCCGGCCTCGTCCACCTCGCCGATGTCGCCCGTGTGCAGCCAGCCGTCCTGCAACGCGGCGGCCGTCTCCTCGGGCAGCCCGTGGTAGCCGCGCATGATGCCGCGCCCGCCGATCAGGATCTCCCCGTCGTCGGCGATGCGTACCTCGGTGCCGGGGAACGGCGGGCCGACCGTGCCGAACTTCACCGATTCCGGCCGGTTGAGGAAGCTGCCCGCCGACGACTCCGTCAGGCCGTACCCCTCGTAAATGGTCAGGCCCGCCGCGTCGAAGAACTCCGCGATGTCCTGCGACAGCGGGGCGGCGCCGGAGATGAACAGGCGGATCCGGCCGCCGAAGCGCTCGCGCAGCTTGGCGAAGACCAGGCGGTCGGCCAGGGCGTACTCGGCGCGCATGGTGATCGGCAGCTCGGCGCCGCGCTGACGGGCCCGGCTCACCCGCAGGCCGGTCGCGCGGGCCCAGTTGAAGATGCGCAGCTTGAGTCCGCCCTCGCGGTGCATGTTTGCCACGACCGTGTTGTGGATCTTCTCGAAGATGCGCGGCGCGGCGGCCATGAGCGTCGGCCGTACCACGCCGAGATTCTCGGCGATCTTGTCGAGGCGGCCGTCGATCACGGTGGGCACGCCGAGGTCGATCATCACGACCTCCAGCAGCTTGCCGAACGAGTGGGACAGCGGCAGCCACAGGAAGTGCAGGTCGTCGGGGGAGATCAGGTCGAGCTCGCGCACCGCCTGGCCGGTGTAGAGCCAGTTGTCGTGGGTCAGCTCGACGCCCTTGGGCCGACCCGTGGTGCCCGAGGTGTAGATCAGCGTGGCCAGGTCGTCCTGGGCGATGGCGTCCACCATCGCGTCGTAGTCACGCCCGCTCGCGGCCGTGTCACGGCTCACCGAGTCGAGGGTGATCACCCAGCCGTCCTCGCCGGGCGAGCCGTCGATGACGATCACGTGGGTGACGTCGGGGAGCTCCTTGCGCACCGAGGCGAGCTTGGCGACCTGGTCGTCGTTCTCGGCGATGACGATGGTGCTGCCGGAGTCGGTGATGACGAACGCGGACTCGGCGGCGGTGTTGGACGGGTAGATCGTGGTCGTGGCCGCTCCGGTCGCCAGCACCGCGAGGTCGCAGAGGATCCATTCGAGGCGGGTGGAGCACAGGATCGACACGCGGGTGCCGGGGCCCGCGCCCAGCTCCGCCAGGCCGAGGGCCAGCCCGCGTACGCGTTCGTCCACCTCCCGCCATGACAACGAGGTCCACCCGTCGCCCGCGGGCACACGGTACGCCTCGGCGTCGGGGGTCGCCGCGATCCGGTCGCGGAGCAGGGAGGGAATGCTCGACATGCCTGACCTCCAGGGGGTGTTGGCCCCGACTCTAGGACCACGGCGGCGTTCCAGTCGATGGGTCGCGCCCGCGAAGGGGCTTGTTGCCAGGTGATCGGCAGGTCGCGTACGCTGGTGACGTCGTATCGCCGAGCCGTGGGGGCAACTGACGTGAGGATCTGAGGTCGCGGGCACCGCGCCGTTCCGCCCTTCCGTGGGCCTGCGCGCGTTCACACCTGGACCTCTCACGGATCTTCGCGGGTCTTCTCGGGCTTGCCGTCGGCTGGTGCCGGCTTCCTGGTGTCGCGTGCGTCTGCGGTGTTTCCCGCCCAGTCACGAAATTTCGACTTTTGTGATGGGAACCGCCTTATGTCTATTTCCATTGTCGTCGATCACGTCTCCTTCGCGTGGCCGGACGGCACCACCGTGCTCGACGGGCTCGACGCCGCCTTCCCGGCGGGACGTACCGGGCTGATCGGGCTCAACGGGTCGGGCAAGTCCACCCTGCTCAGGGTGATCGCCAGGGAGCTGACCCCGGCCTCCGGGTCGGTGTCGGTCCGGGGCGTCGTGGGCTACCTGCCGCAGAACCTGCCGCTCGCCGCCGGCCGTTCGGTGTCGGACCTGCTGGAGATCGGCCGTGTCCGGGCGGCCCTGCACGCCATCGAGGCCGGCGACGTGGCGGAGGAGAACTTCGCCGCCGTCGGCGACGACTGGGACGTCGAGGAGCGCGCCAGGGCCGAGCTGGACCGGCTCGGCCTGCGCCACGTCGGGCTGGACCGCACGGTCGGCACGCTGTCCGGCGGCGAGACCGTCATGGTCTCGCTGGCCGCGCGGCTGCTGAAGCGGCCCGACGTACTGCTGCTCGACGAGCCCACCAACAACCTCGACCTGGACGCGCGGCGGCGGCTCTACGACGCCGTCTCCGCCTGGCAGGGGGTGCTGCTCGTGGTCAGCCACGACCGGGCGCTGCTTGAGCTGGTGGATCAGATCGCCGAGCTGCGCGAGGGCTCCGTGCGCATGTACGGGGGCAATCTCACCTCCTACGAGGAGCAGGCCGAGGCCGAGCAGCAGGCCGCGGAGCGCTCCGTGCGCACCGCCGAGGGCGAGATCCGCCGCCGGCGGCGCGAACTCGTCGACAGCGCGATCAGGATCGACAGGGGGCAGCGGTACGGCAGGAAGGCGTTCGAGAACAAGAAGGTGCCGAAGATGGTGGCCGGCGCGCTCAAGCGCAAGGCCCAGGTGAGCGCGGGCAAGCAGCGCGCGCTGCACGCGGAGCGGCTGGAGGAGGCGAACGAGCGGCTGAGCGAGGCCGAGCAGGCCGTGCGCGACGACGCGGAGATCCGCATCGAGCTCCCGGGCACGGAGGTGCCCGCGGGCCGCACGGTCCTGACCCTGCCGCTGGAACCCCGTTCCGCGCCCGCCGAAAGCCCAGATGACGGCCCGGATGACGGCCCGGATGACGGCTCAGGTGCCGGCCCAGCCGTTGGCAGGGTGGCCGTGCTGGAGACGCTGGTCGTGCGCGGGCCCGAGCGGATCGCGCTGCTCGGCCCCAACGGCTCGGGCAAGACCACGCTGCTCAAGCGGATCGTCGCGCACGGCGCGCACGTGCCGCTCCGCTATCTGCCGCAGCGGCTCGACCTGCTGGACGACCGGCTGAGCGTGGTGGACAACGTGCGCGCGATGGCCCCGTCCGCCTCCGTGAACGAGGTACGCGCCCGCCTGGCGCGCTTCCTGTTCCGGGGCGATCGGGCCGGCCAGGCAGTGGGCACGCTGTCGGGAGGCGAGCGCTTCCGTGCCACGCTGGCCGCCCTGCTGTCGGCCGAGCCGCCGCCGCAGCTCCTCCTGCTCGACGAGCCGACCAACAACCTCGACCTGGCCAGTGTCAGGCAGCTCGCGCAGGCGCTGTCGGCCTACCGGGGCGCGCTCATCGTGGCCAGCCACGACCTTCCGTTCCTGGAGGAGCTGGGGATCACCCGCCGGCTGCGGCAGGATCGGGACGAGGGACTGGCGGAATCGTAATTGACGGTTGGGGATCAACCGGACGATAGTGTGGCAGGTGGCTACACCCCGTTTGATCTCCTGTGTTCTCGCGCTGGCGACCCTCACGACCCTCGGCGCGTGCTCCACGGGCTCGGCGTCGCCGACCGGTGGCGAGCCGAGGGTCACGGGTGTCGCGGGCGGCCAGGGCGCAGCCCCCGCGGGCACCGCGGCCGGTGCGCAGAGCCCGGCGGCGCTGACGCCCGAGGCGTACAAGAGTGAGCTTGAGAACCGGCACAAGGCGATGTCCGGCGCGATCACCTCGCTGGCAGGGGCGCGCGGCGTGAAGGCGCTGGACAAGCGCGTGGGGCGGGCCGAGGAGGCGCTGAGCGGCGCCGCCGACGCGCTGTCCGCGCTCGCGCCGCCCGAGACCGTGCGCGCCCAGCACGAGGCGTACGTGAGCAGCCTGCGCGACTTCGCCACCGCGCTCGGCGCCACCGCCGGCAAGGTCGGCGCCCGCGACCTGTGCACGTCCTCGGCCGTACTGACCGACGTGGACGACAAGCTGGCCGCGCTCGACGAGGCGGGCCGGGCGCTCCAGGAGGCCGGCGACTACCCGGCCGACATCGTCGGCGTCAAGGCCACGGGCAAGAAGAGCAGGCGGCTGAGCAACGGCTCGTTCCTGCGCAAGGGCACGCTGAACGGCCGCGGCTCACTGGAGATCGACAACGGCGGCAGCCGCGACGCGGTGGTCACCGCCATGCGCGGCGGCAGCAAGGCGTTCAGCGTCTATGTGCGCAGGAAGGCGAAGTTCAAGGTCAGAGGCGTCCGTGACGGCAGCTACAAGATCTACTTCACGCACGGCTCCGACTGGGAGGGCAAGACCAAGGCCTTCACCCGTGACTGCAGCTTCGAGCGGTTCGAGAAGACGGTGAAGTTCAAGACCACGTTCACCGCCACGCAGATCCGCTGGCACGACTGGCGGATCACGCTGCACGCCATCTCGGGCGGCAACGCCCGCACCGCGCCCGTGGACCCGGACGACTTCCCCGGCGACTGAGCGGCCGGGGAGGCCGCGCACCCCGCGTGCGCGGCCGCTCCGATCAGAGGCGGACGATCAGGTGGAGAACAGCATGCCTACCCAGCTGCGCTGACCCCGGTGGTGACCGTGGTGGCCGCCTCCGTGGTGCGGGGCGCCCCACGCGGGGCCGGGGGCGTGTCCGGGGGCGGGCGGGGGAGCAGCGTGGTACTGCGACTCCATCCGGGTCAGCGTCTCGAGCTCGCCGTAGTCGAGGAAGATCCCCCGGCAGTTGTCGCACTGCTCGATGTGGACGCCGTTGCGCTCATAGGTCCGCATGCTTCCGCGGCACTTAGGGCACTGCATCTAAGTCGCACTCCTTGGCTTCGAGGTCTCAGGGTGAAACCTACCGTGCGCAACCCCGTCACGCTCGGACGATTCTGTTGCACGATTCGACCAACGAATGTTCGACCTCGTCGAGTTCCCGGCGCTCGTGCCAGGCGTTGACCACGGCCACGGCGGCCAGTTGCACGGTCAGCGCCCTGGCGGGCACGTCGAGCCGCTGCCAGGGATCGTCGCCCTGGCCGAGCGCGGGCCCGCCGGAGGCGAGATAGGCGCCGAGGAACCGCTCCCACACGGCGGGGGCGAGCAGCCCCGCCGCGTACCAGGCGGCCGGCCTGGCCAGGTCCCATGCCGGGTCGCCGACGCCCAGGTCGTCGACGTCGATGAGCAACCAGCGGTCGCGGTGGACGAGCTGGCCCAGGTGCCAGTCTCCGTGGGTGAGCAGGGCCGGCATCGGCCGCGGCTCGGGCAGCTCCTTGAACGCCCGCCTGACGAGCTGCTCGACCGGCCCGTCGCCGGGCATCCTGGCCACCGCGCGGGCGGCCCTGGCGGGCCCTCCGGCGGCCGGCAGGCCGGGCATCAGCGTGAGGGGGACGGCGTGCAGCCTGGCCAGCAGCCGGGCGCCCTCCTCCCACGGCGCGTCGGCCGGGTCGTCGTCCTGCGCCACGGGCCGGCCCGCCGGCCACACCGTGACCGCGCGCCCGCCCGCCGACAGCACCTCGGGCTCCAGCGGGGCCAGCATCACGCTGCTCACCGCGGCCGAGGCCGCCGCCTTCAGCCTCGGCCGTAAGTCCCCGGCGTCGTCACGCGCCGAGTGGGCCTTGACCACGACCTCTCCTCTGCGCAGCACCACGACGTCGGTGCGCGTCGGATGTAACACGGGCTCGCCCGCGCCGCCGTACGCCGCGGCGATGCCCGCGAGCTCCTCCTCCAGACCCACCCGTACAGAGTAAGGGCGCGATGGCACGACCCGGGCCCGGCGCCGGGGCCGAGGTTCCCGGCCAGGAGGGACGGGACGATGACCGCCGGGTGCGGGGAGCGAAGCGGCGTCGTTAACACTGGGACCATGAGAGTCGGTTTCGCCGTACCGCAGTCAGGGGCGTGGGCCACGCCGGGAAACATGCGCAGGGTCGCCGTCCGGGCCGAGGAGCTGGGCTACGCCGAGCTCTGGACGTTCCAGCGGCTCCTCTACCCCGTCGGCCATCCCATGGGCCCCACCTACCGCGCCGTGCACGACCCGCTGATCACGCTGGCCCACCTGTCGGCCGTGACCGGCAGGATCGGGCTCGGCGTCGCCGTGCTCAACGCGTACGCGCAGCCGGTGGCGCTGGCCAAGCAGCTGGCCACGCTGCAGACGCTGTCGGGCGGCCGGGTCACCGCCGGGCTGGGCCTGGGCTGGCTGCCCGAGGAGTTCGCGGCGGCCGGCGTGGACATGGCGGGGCGCGGGCGCAGGGGCGAGGAGTTCGTCGAGGTGCTGCGCAAGGCGTGGCGTGACGAGGTGGTCGAGCACGAGGGCGAGTTCTTCCGGGTGCCGCCCGCCCACATCGATCCCAAGCCCGAGCCAGGGCCGCCTCAGATCCTGCTCGGCGGCACCGCCGACGTCGCGCTGCGCCGCGCGGCCCGGCTGGCGGACGGTTGGGTCAGCTCCAGCAGGGAGGACCTGTCGGCCATCGCCGGGCGGATCGCGCTGATCAAGGAGGAGCTGGCCGGAGCCGGGCGTGACCCGGAGGCGTTCAGGTTCGTGGTACGCGGGGTCACGCGGGTGCGGGCGGCCGACGAGGACCGTCCGCTGAGCGGCACGTACGACAAGATCCGGCGCGACGTGGCCGAGCTGGCCGCCCAGGGCGTCACCGACGTCTTCCACGACCTGAACTTCGACCGAGAGATCCCCGAGGCCGACCCCAAGGAGGCGCAGCGCCGGGCCGAGGAGGCGCTCGAAGCGCTGGCCCCCTGAGGCGGGACGGTGGCCGGCCACACGCTGCATGGCGGCCGCCGATCGCGGCTACCAGCCGCCGTACGGCACCGTGATGATCTCCAGGTTGTGGCCGTCGGGTGCGGACCAGTAGAGGCCGCGCCCGCCGTCGTTGGTGTTGATCTGCCCAGGACGCTGGTGGTAGGGGTCGGCCCAGAAGGTCAGGCCCCGCTCCTTGATCCGGCCCCAGATCTCGTCGAACTCCGGCTCGCTCACCAGGAACGCGTAGTGCTGTGGCGGCACGTCGCCGTCGGTCTGGGAGACGTCGAGCGAGACGCCGTTGCCGAGCGAGACGACCCGGAACGGCCCGTAGACCGGCGCGGGCTCCAGCCCCAGGACCTCGACGAGGAAGTCGGCGGTCGCGTCTCTGTCGGTGGCCGGCACGATCGTGTGGTTCAGATGCACGGGCATGCCCGCAGATTACGCCGGACGGGCCTCGGAGGCGGGGAGGCGGCCCGCCAGGCGCGCGGCGTGCGCCGCCACCGCCCCGCGCAGCTCCCTGATGCCGTCGCGGCCGCGCACCGGGTGGACGGCGTTGGTCAGCAGCACCACGGTCAGGCGGCGGGCGGGGTCGACGACGAGCGAGGTGCCGGTGAAGCCCGAGTGCCCGTACGCGTCCGCCAGCGGCCCCGCCACGCCGGGATCGCCGATGCGCACGCCGAGCCCGTGTCGGAACGGCGCCCCCTCCACCCCCTGGTCGCGCGTCATCTCGGCCACGCTCGAAGGGCGCAGCACGCCCCCGCCGCCGAGCCGCAGCGCCTCGCCGAAGGCCAGCAGGTCGGCGGCGGGCGCGAACACGCCGGCGTGCCCGGCCACGCCGCCCAGCGCGTACGCGGTCTCGTCGTGCACCTCGCCCCTGACGCAGCCGGGCCCAGGACGTTCGGCCTTGAACTCGGTGGCGGCGATCCGGTCCAGCAGCGCGGGCGGAGGCCGGTAGCCGGTGGCCGACAGCCCGAGCACGTTCGTGACGCGGTCGCGGACCAGCACGTCCAGGGGCGCGCCGCCGGCCAGCTCGGCCAGCCGGCCGGCCATGACCATGCCGACGTCGCTGTAGAGGTACGGCCCGCCCGCCGGATGGACGACCGGCGTGCGCAGCATGGCGGCCATCCTGGCCCCGGCGAGACGCTGCGCCGTCGCGGGGGTGAGCGGGCCGGGCAGCTCGTCACCGATGCGGCGGCCCGCGGGCAGGCCCGCCGTGTGGGTGAGCAGGCGCCGCGGCGTGATGCTCCGATCGGCCGCCTCGATCAGTCCGGTCACCGGCTCGTCCAGGTCCAGCAGGCCCTCCTCGGCCAGCGAGAGCAGCACGACCGTGGTGAACAGTTTGCTGACCGAGGCCAGGTCGAAGATCGAGTCGCGGCGCGCGGAGGGCCGGTCCGCGGCCAGGCCGCCCTCGGCGCCGGCGTACCGGACGAGCTCCCCGGCGGCGGCCGAGGCCACCACGGATCCGTCGACGGCGATCAGCGCGACCGCGGCCGGGCAGACACGCGGCACCGCGTCCGCCAGGATCGCCTCAAGACGATCGGACATCCCCACCCCGACATTCACCCCGGACATTCCCCCGACGTTCGCCCCGGACATCCACCCCGACATTCGCCCAGGACATTCACCCCGAGCGGAACGCTCCCGCGCCTCAGCCGCTCAGGGCGTCGCTGAGGCGCTCCCCGTGCGACTCCAGCAGCGCGCGGGCCGCCTCGGCGTCGAGGCCGTGCTGGATCATCAGGACCGCGATCTTCGCCTGGCCGCCCGCCGCCTCCAGCGCCGCGCGCGCGGTCTCCTGGTCGGCCCCGGTGATGTCCCTGACCATGCGCAGCGCCCGTCCCGCGAGCTTGCTGTTCATGGCCGACATCTCGATCATCTGGTTCCCGTACGTGCGGCCCAGCTTCACCATGGAGATCGTCGAGATCATGTTCAGCACGAGCTTCTGGGCCGTGCCGGCCTTCAGCCGGGTCGAGCCGGTCACCACCTCGGGCCCCACGACGACCTCGACGGCGTGCTCGGCGGCGGCCGACAACGGCGCGCCCGCGTTGCACGACAGGCCGACGGTCAGCGCGCCCCTGGCGGTGGCCTCGGCCAGCGCGCCCAGCACGAAAGGAGCCCGCCCGCTGGCGGACACGCCCACCACCGAGTCGAGCGGTCCCACCTCCAGGTCCTTCAACGCGGCCGCGCCCGCCTCAGGGTCGTCCTCGGCCCCCTCGACGGAGCGGGTCAGCGCGTCGGGCCCGCCGGCGATGACGCCCTGGACCAGCGAGGGGTCCGTGCCGAAGGTGGGCGGGCACTCACTGGCGTCGAGCACGGCCAGCCGGCCGGATGTGCCGGCGCCCACGTAGAGCAGCCGGCCGCCCTCGGCCATCCTGGCGGCGATCGCGTCAATCGCGGCCGAGATCGCGGGGACGGCCGTGGCGACCGCGGCGGGCACGGCGGCGTCGGCCTGGTTCATCAGCCGGGCGATCTGCTCCGTCGGCAGCCGGTCGATCTGGCTGTAGCGGGGATCGCTCTGCTCGGTGGACAGCTCGGGTAGCGGATCAATCATGTCGCTAATTTCCACCCTCTACTTCTCTCTTGTAAATATCTTTCAGACAATGGGTTCATGCAACATGTGAGAACCGGAGCAGAACGGCTGGCCGCGGATCCCTCCCTCGCCGGAGGCTCCCGCCTCGGCCTGATCACCAACCCGACCGGTGTCCTGCCCGACCTGACCGCCACCCCCGACGCCCTGCTGAACGCGGGGCTGAAGCTGACCGCCCTGTTCGGTCCCGAGCACGGCATGCGCGGCACCGCCCAGGCGGCGGGCAGCGAGGGCGACACGGTCGACGGCAGGACCGGGCTGCCGGTGTACGACACCCACAAGCTCTCCGGCGAGGCCCTCGACCGCGTGGTGGCCGCCTCCGGCGTGGACACCCTGGTCTTCGACATCGCCGACGTGGGCGCCCGTTTCTACACCTACGTGTGGACCATGTACGACCTGATGGAGTCGGCCGCCAGGCTCGGGCTGCGGTTCGTGGTGCTCGACCGGCCCAATCCGCTGGGCGGCGAGGTGGAGGAGGGGCCGAAGCTCGACCCGGCGTTCGCCAGCTTCGTCGGCCGCTTCCCGCTGCCGCTGCGGCACGGCAGGACGGCGGGCGAGCTGGCCGGGCTGTTCGGGTTCGACCTGGACCTGACCGTGGTGACCATGGAGGGCTGGCGGCGGGACATGGCCCACCACGACACCGGGCTGCCCTGGGTGATGCCGTCGGTCAACATGCCCACCCCGGACACCGCGCTCGTCTACCCGGGCACCGGGCTGTTCGAGGGCACCAACTTCTCCGAGGGGCGCGGCACGACCAGACCGTTCGAGCTGGTCGGGGCTCCGTACGCCGACGACAGGTTCGCGCCGGCGCTGGCCGCGCTCGGCCTGCCGGGGGTGCGGTTCAGGGAGACGTGGTTCACCCCGACCTTCCACAAGCACGCCGGCACCCCCGTCCGCGGGGTGCAGCTCCACGTGCACGACCGGCGCGCCTTCAGGCCGGTGCTGACCGGCCTGTCCATGCTGCACGTGGCCCGTACGCTCTATCCTGACGACCTGCGCTGGTGGGGCCCCGACCTGTTCCTCGACCACCTGTGGGGCTCCGACACCCTCACCAGGACCCTGGAGGCCGGTGAAGATCCCCGCGAGCTGTGCCCACCGCCGGGCCGCCCTGAGGGACATCTGCTCTATACGTGACATCACGCCAGATCGCGCCGGTAGAGCCAGAAGACGCGTTCCGCTCGCGCGCCGACGGCGCGCGAGTAGAACCGCAACGGCCCCACCCACCCGATCTGGGCGCTGTCCTGCCCGGCGGCCCGCTGGTCTGCCAGGCACCTGCGCAGCAGCACCCGGCCGAGACCCAGCCCGCGCGCGTCCTCGGCGGTGCCCATGGGCCCGAACCAGGCCGGCCGAGACCCCCACGCGGCGAAGCCGAGGATCCGGCCGTCGCGCTCGGCGTAGTGCAGCCCGGCCGCGTTGACCGCCTCCCAGGCCCACCGCTCGTTCCAGTGTTCCGCGACGAACGCGGCGACGCGCTCGCGGTCGTCCCCGGCCGCGTGCACCGTGACCCCCGACTCTTCGAGCCGGGCCAGCTCGTCCGCCACGGACAGGTCGGCGGTCGCCAGGTCCGCGGTCATGTTCCAGGCCACGTGGTAACGCTCGTAGCCGAGCCGCTCGGCCAGGCAGGCGGCGGCGGTGTAGCGTACGTCGATCCCGGGCCAGGCGTAACACGGCGGGTTCCCGGCGAAACGGGCCTGCCGCGCGCCCTGGCCGCGCAGCCACTCCTCGGCCGCGCGCACGAGCGCCGTGCCGTGCCCCTGACCCTGGGCGGAGGGGTGCACGGCGAGCAGGTCGATGTGCCCCGCCTGCGGATCCTTCTCCGACATCGAGGCCAGCACCACGCCGCCGCCGGTGGCCAGCGCCGTCCAGCGCCGCCCGGCGGGAGGCCGCCACAGCGCCTCCGTCAGGGCGGGGGCCTCACCGGCGTCGAGCGTCAGCGCCGCTTCGGCGGCGCGCGCCGCCTCGGCGGGCTCGGCGGCCCGTACGGCGTGAGCCATCACACCTCGCTCATCGGCCGGGCGATCACGTCACGGCGCTCGGGGTAGAAGCACGCGTGCTCCTGCGGCGCCCCGTCGGTGATGCGCAGCAGCGGCCGTTCGTCCGCGCACCGCTCGCCCCTGAACGGGCAGCGGCGGGCGAACAGGCAGCCCGCGTCGGACTGGCTCTCGTCCAGCGACTCCAGCGGCACCACGGGCTGCTCACCGGGCTGCTCCAGGCCGTGCAGCACGGGGATGGCCGACAGCAGCGACTGCGTGTACGGGTGCACGGGATCGGCGATGATCGTGTCCACCGCGCCGCGTTCGACGACCTGCCCCCGGTAGATGACGTACAGCTCGCCGTCGGCGCCGATGTAGCGGGCGGTGGCCACGTCGTGCGTGATGAACAGCACGCTGACCCCGAGCCGCTCGCGCAGGTCCTTCAGCAGCGCCAGGATGCCCAGCCGGAGCGAGACGTCGATCATCGACACGGCCTCGTCGGCGACCAGCATCTCGGGGTCCACGGTCAGCGCGCGGGCGATGACCACGCGCTGGCGCATGCCGCCGGAGAGCTGGTGCGGATAGCGCGACAGCACCGTGCCCGGGTCCAGCCCGACCAGCGACAGCACCTCGGCCGCCCGCTCCTCGATCCACGCCCGCGAGCGCCCGGTCTGCCCGGCCCGCAGGCTCAGCGGGGCGTGCAGGGTCTGGTGGACGGTCCTGGTCGGGTTCAGGGCCGAGTACGGGTCCTGGTGGATCAGCTGGATCTTGCGGAAGTGCGGCTGGCGCTGCTTGTGCTTGAGCCCCGACATGGGGACGCCGCCGATCTCGATCTCACCCTCGTCGTACGTCTCCAGCCCCGCGATGATCCGCCCCAGCGTGGTCTTCCCGCACCCGGACTCGCCGATGAACGAGGCCGCGCCGCCCTTGGGGATGGCGAAGTCCACGCCCCGCAGCGCTCGCACCTCGCGCGCGCCGAGCATCTTGCCCCGCTGCTTGAAGGTCTTGACGACCCCGGTCCCGGTGATCATGCGTGCTCCTTCACCGTCACGGCGTGGCAGGCGACCGTCCTCGGCCCGCGCTCGCCCTGGTCGACCTGAGGCTCGGGGTCCACGCTGTCGCACACGTCCATGCGCAGCGCGCAGCGCTCCCTGAACACGCAGCCCTGCTTCGGCACGGTCACCAGCGTCGGCGGGCGTCCCGGCAGTGCCTGCGCCTCGTCGATGTCGCCGACGAGCCGCGGGATGGCCCTGATCAGGCCGCGCGTGTACGGGTGCTGCGGCGCGCCGAGCACCTCCCTGGTGGGGCCCTGCTCGACCAGGCGGCCGCCGTACATGACGGCCAGCCGGTCGGCCACCTCGGCCACCACGCCGATGTCGTGCGTGATGACCAGCGTGGTCAGCCCGCGCTCGGCGTGCACCTCACGGACGATCTTCAGAATGTTCGCCTGCGTGATCATGTCCAGGGCGGTCGTCGGCTCGTCCAGCACCACCAGGTGCGCGTTGAGCACCAGCGCCAGCATGATGCCGACCCGCTGCCGCATGCCGCCGGACAGCTCGTGCTGGTGCGAGTCGAGCACCCGGGCGCCGTCCAGGCCCATCCGGCCGAGCAGCTCCTGGGCCTCGCGCACCAGCCCGCGCAGGTCCTCCACGCCGTGCGAGCGGCCCAGGTCGAGCAGCTGCTTGCCGACCGTCTTGAGCGGGTTGAGCGAGTTCTGTGCTGCCTGGAAGACGTAGCCGATGTGCCGGCCCCTGGCCTTGCGCAGCTCCTCGCCGGCCAGGCCGACCACGTCGCCGAGCCCGTCGATCTCGACGCTGCCCGCCGCGATCCTGCCGGGCGGCTGGACGGCGTTGAGCAGCGACAGGGCCAGCGTGGACTTGCCCGAGCCGGACTCGCCGACGATGCCGGTGATCGTGCCGGGCTCCAGCGTGAGGCTGATGTCCCTGACGGCGGGCAGCTCGCCCGCCGGGGTCTTGTAGACGACCGTCAGGCCGCCGATGCGCACTCCCGGCGCTTGTGTACCCACCGTTACTCCTCGCGCAGCCGGGGATTGAAGATCTCGTCCATGGCGTCGACCACGAGCACGATGCCGAGCGTGAGCAGCAGGATCGCCAGCAGCGGCGCCAGCAGGTAGCCGAGCGCGTTCGGTGTGATCATGGCGCCGGCCTGGAACACGGCCAGGTTGAGCATGACGCCCCAGTTGTCCGACTCGTACGGCAGCACGCCCAGGAAGAACAGGCCCACCTGGGAGTACACGGCGCCGGTCACCGAGATGAGCATGTTCATCGCGATGTACGGCGCCATGCTCGGCAGCAGCTCCTTGCCGATGATGTGCGTCGTGGACAGGCCCAGCCCGCGCGCCGCCTCGATGAAGCCGCGCTCACGCAGCGACAGCGTCTGGGAGCGCACCGCCCTGGCCACGCCGCCCCAGCCGAGCAGGCCCAGCACCAGGCCCATCTGCAGCGGGCTGCCGAACTGCCACACGGTGGCCAGCACCAGCAGCAGCGGCAGGCCGGGGATCGTCAGCTTCATGTCGGTGAACCGCATCAGCACGGTGTCCCAGCGGCCCCGCTTGAAGCCGGAGAACAGGCCGATCGAGGTGCCCACGACGACGGTGATGAGCGCCGTCACCGCGGCGGTGAGCAGCACGTAGCGCGAGCCGGTGATGACCAGCGCGAGCACGTCCCTGCCCTGCGGGTCGGTGCCGAACCAGTGCTCCCAGCTGGGCGCCTGCGTGATCGCGTTGGTGTCGGACGGCAGGTGCTCGGGCAGCACCATCGGCCCGACGACCCCCATGACGATGAAGCCCGCGATGATGACGACCCCGACCAGGCGGCTGGGCTTGCGCTTCATCACCCGCCAGACGCCGCGCCAGAAGTTGCGGCGCATCTCCGAGGCGGCCGAGCCGGTCTCCGGAATCAGCGTGGCACTCACGACGCCTCCTCTCCGCTGCGCACGCGCGGGTCGATGACCGTGTAGAACAGGTCGGCCACGATGTTGGCCAGGATGGTCCCGACGGTGATCAGCAGGAACGCCCCGCCCATCAGGGCGTAGTCGCGGTCGGTGACGCTGCTGATGAGCAACCAGCCGAGCCCCGGATAGTTGAAGATCTTCTCGATGAAGACCGCGCCGCCGAGCAGCAGGCCCAGCGACAGGGCGAGCATCGTGAACAGCGGCAGGATCGCGTTGCGCGCGATGTAGCGGAAGACGATCGAGCGCTTCACCCCGCGCAGCTCGGCGGCCAGGATGAAGTCGTCACCGAGCACGGTCACCACGCTCGACTTCATCGCCAGCACCCATCCGCCGTAGGCCGACAGCGCGTACGTGAGCACCGGCAGCACCGCGTGCTCGACCAGCGAGCCGATGTACGGGCCGTTGAAGCCGGGCTCGTACAGGATGTCCACCGATCCGTCGGCGGGCAGGATCGGGATGAGCGTCGCGAAGATCACCACCAGCAGCATCGCCAGCACGTACTGCGGGATGCCGTGCAGCAGCGAGCCGGAGATCGACAGGGCGTCGCCGAGCTTGCCGGTGCGCTTGATGGCGGCGTACACGCCGAAGATGATCCCGACCAGGAAGCTCAGCAGCGTGCCCACCAGCACCGGCACGACGGTCCACTTGGCCGCGTCGGTCAGCACGTCGAGCACGGGAGTCCCCGGCCTGGTCACCGAGACGCCGAGGTCGAGGTGGAGCAGGCCGGTGATGTAGTCGGAGTACTGCTGCCAGAGGGTGCCGGTGGGCTGGAAGCCGTACAGCACCTTCACGGCCTGCCTGGCCGCCTCCGGCGCCATCCCCTGCTCGATCAGCTTCTCGTAGCGGGCGGCCATGGGGTCGCCGGGGATGTTGTTGACGATGAAGAAACTGATCGTCGCGACGACCAGGATCATGACGAACCCGCGGGCCAGGTGGCCCGCGAGTCGCCGCGCGATGAGCGTCATAGGCTACTGCTTCGCCTTGATCAGACCTTGCTGGATCCACACGCCGGAGGGCAGGACGCCGGTGCCCATACGCAGGACCTCGTCGTCGTGGGGCCAGCCGGTGAAACGGTTGTTGTTGACGAACTGGGTGTTGATGTAGTCCCAGAGCTGGATGACGGGCAGGTCCTGGTTGGCCGCCTTGGCCAGCTTGGCCATGATCGGCTTGGCGGCCTGCTCGTCGGCCGAGTTCAGCTGGCCGGTCAGCTCACCGGGGTTGATCTTCTCGCCGTCGACCTCGATCTCCTCGGGGCCGCCCATCCAGTTGCCGTTCTTGCCCGCCGCTGCGTGCGTGACCTTGCCGGCGACGTTGGTCCAGCCGTTGGAGGCGCCGTAGAGGCGCTGGAAGATGTCGTACGGCGCGGGGCCGAGCGCCATCAGCCAGAAGCCGGCGTCGTACTTGCCGGCGGCCAGTTCCTCCAGGTAAAGCGGGTAGTCGGCGGTCGTCACGACCTCGGCGTCCACGCCGGCCTTGATGAGCTGGCTCTTGATGTTCTCCTGGGCCGAGAGCCAGTCGGAGAACCCGGACGGCGCGTGCATGGACACCTTCCACGGCTTGCCGTCGGCGAGCGTCCACTTGCCGTCCTTCTTGACCAGGCCGGCCTCCTTGAACTCGGTCTCGGCCTTGGCCACGTCCGGCTTGTACTGCTCAAGCTGCGGGACGGTCTCGGGGATCCACGCCTGCGCGGCCTTCTGGTGGATGCCGCTCGTCGTCGCGGCGGGCGTGCCGCCCTCGGGCGAGGCGACCTTGGTGACCTGGTCACGGTCGATCAGGTAGGCCAGGCCCCTGCGCACGTGCACGTTGTCGTACGGCTTCTTCGTCTGGTTGAAGGCCATGCCGACGGCGACGGGGGAGTAGCCCTTGATGACCTCGTTGCCCGAGGCCGCCTTGATCCGGTTCATCACGTCCGTCGGGGCGGCGGTGAAGCCGGCGTGGTCGAGCTTGCCCTGGGTCAGGTAGTTCCAGATCTGCTCGTTGCCGGTGTAGTTGAGGAACTTCACCTGCGCCGGGGCGACGTTCGCGGCGTTGTAGAAGTACTTGTTCCTGACCAGCAGCGCCTCGGAGGGGTTGACCCGCTCCAGCACGAACGGGCCGGCGGAGACGTCCTTCGGCGGGGCGAAGGCGATGACCTTCTCGCCCAGGGCGGTGACCTCCTCGCGGGCCTTCTCGGCGTCGGCGCCCTCACCGCGGGCGGCCTTCAGCTTGTCCCAGAAGTCCGCGGGGAGCACGCTGCTCCACACGTGCGAGGGCAGGACGGTGGTGTCGAGCACGCCGCGGGCGAACTTGGGGCTCGGGTTGGCCATGTCCTGGGTGATCTTCACGGTCTGCGGGTCGACGACCTCGACCTCGGCCGCCGCGCCGGCGGCGCCGGGCGTGACCGAGAAGGCCGTGCTGCCCTGCGTGTAGGCGATGCCGATGGACATCTTGACGTCCTCGGCGGTGACCGGCTTGCCGTCCGACCACTTCGCGTTCGGCTGCAGCTTGAGGGTGATGGCCGAATTGTCCGGCGCGATCTCCCAGCTGGCCGCCAGACCTGGCAAAGCCTTGTTCGGGTCGGTCAGGTGGTTGACGACCCAGCCCAGCTTCATGGAGCTGTAGCCGGGGAAGGAATTGCCCTTCGGGTTGTACGGGTTGGCCGGGGCCGACGCCTCAAGCCCTGGCCGGTTCACGTCGATCGTGGTGAAGAGTCCGCCTCCACCGCCGCCCGAGCCGCCGGACTTGTTGGTCGTACCGCCGCTGCACGCCGCTGTCGCGGTGGCAAGGCCCAGCAACGCCACTACCGCTGCCAGTCGCTTCATTTGCCGCTCCGGGGGATGTCTCTAGGGATTGACCGGACATTACGATCGCGTCGAACCAGCGTCAATAATCTCCAGTGGTTGTGAGGCTAATGTAACTTTCCTTCATGAGTGTACGAAGTGGTGCTAAGCGCCATCAAGCATTCGGTCAGGTCTTTACCAGGACGGCCGCGCCGTTGACCTGGTCCGCGGCCAGATCGGCCAGCGCCCGCCCGGCCTCCTCGAACGGATAGGCCGTCGTCGTCACTCGTGGCGGATGCGCCAGCGCGAGCTCCAGATACGCCCGCCCGTCGGCCCTGGTGTTGGCCGTCACGCTGCGCAGCGTCCGCTCCTGGAACAGGTGCCGCTCGTAGTTGAGCACCGGCACGTCGGTGAGATGGATGCCCGCCACGGCCAGAGTGCCGCCCCGGTCGAGCGCTTCGAGCGCCGGTGGTACCAGGGTACCCACGGGCGCGAACAGAATGGCCGCGTCGAGCGGCTCGGGCGGCCGGTCCCCTGCCGAGGCGGCGCCCAGGTCGAGGGCCAGCCGCCGGGAACCCTCCGACCTGCTCACCGCGTGCACGGTGGCGCCCTGCGCGATGGCCGCCTGCGCGGTCAGATGGGCCGAGGCCCCGAACCCGTAGATGCCCAGCCGCCCGCCGGCGGGCAGGTCGCAGCGCGCCAGCGCCCGGTAGCCGATGATCCCGGCACACAGCAGCGGGGCCAGCCACTCGGCGGGACGGTCGTCGGGCAGGGGATAGACGTAGTCGGCGGGCGCCACGAGATAGTCGGCGTAGCCGCCGTCGGCGTCCCACCCGGTGTAGGTGGAGTCGGGGCAGAGGTTCTCCATGCCCCGCAGGCAGTAGCGGCACCGGCCGCACGTCGAGCGCAGCCAGGCCACGCCCACCCGCGCGCCGATCGCCCCGGCCCCGCCCACGACGCGGCCCACCACCTGGTGCCCGGGGGTGGTCCTGGGCCGTCGCGGAGCCAGGTCGCCCTCGGCCAGGTGCAGGTCCGTACGGCACACGCCGCACGCCTCCACCTCCACCAGGACCTCACCGGGCCCCGGCTCGGGCACCTCCCGCTCGATCAGCGCCAGCGGCCCCGACGCCATCGGCCCCGGCCGCTCCACCACCCAGGCACGCATGTCAGGACAGCCTGGAGAAGGCCAGCGACGCGTACAGGGCGGCCCCGTCGGGCAGCACCGCGTCGTCGAACTGCGCCTCGGGCGAATGGTTGTACGGCGCCGTCGCCGGGTCCCTGCCGGGCGGGCAGGCCCCCAGGAACACGAACGCGCCCGGCACGTTCTCCAGCACGTACGAGAAGTCCTCCGACCCCATCACCGGCTGCGGCGAGACGAAGTAGCGGCCGGGACCGAACAGCTCGTCGGCCGTCGCGCCCACGAACGCGGCCTCGTCCTGGTCGTTCACCGTCACCGGGTAGCCCATCCCGAGCGCCGTCTCCACCTCCAGCCCGTGCGCCGCCGCCACGCCTCGCACGACCTCCTCCAGCCGCCGCTTGACCAGTGCCCGGTTCTCCTTGCTGAACGTGCGCACCGTGGCCTCGAACCTGGCCTCGTCGGGGATCACGTTGTCGGCCGACCCGCCGTGGAAGCTGCCCACCGTCACCACGACCGGGTCGAACACGTTGAACGTCCTGGTCACCATCGTCTGCATCGCGGTGACCATCTCGCAGCCCGCCTGGATCGGGTCCAGCGCCATGTGCGGGGTCGAACCGTGCCCGCCGCGCCCCTTCACCGTCACGGCGAACACGTCCGCCGCCGCCATGATCGGCCCCGGCCGCGACGCGAACAGCCCCGGCGGCAACATCGACGACACCACGTGCATGCCGTACGCCGCCACCGGCCGCGCCCCCGCCGCGTCCAACACGCCCTCGCCGATCATCTGCTTGGCGCCGTCGTGACCCTCCTCGCCCGGCTGGAACATGAAGATCACGTCACCGGCCAGCTCGTCGCGCCGCGCGCTCAGCAGGTGCGCCGCCCCCGCCAGCATCGCGGTGTGCAGGTCGTGCCCGCAGGCGTGCATCTGACCGGGCAATTGGGAGACGTAGGGCAGGTCGTTCTTCTCGGTTACGGGCAGGGCGTCCATGTCGCCCCGCAGCAGCACCGCGGGCCCCGGCCGGCCGCCTCTCAGCACGGCGGTGACGGAGCTGAGCGCCTTCCCCGTGCTGATCTCCAAGGGCAGCCCCTCCAGCGCCGCCAGCACCTTCTCCTGCGTACGCGGCAGGTGCAGGCCGAGCTCGGGGGTGGTGTGCAAGGAGTGCCTGAGCCGGACGAGCTCGTCCCGCATGTCCTGGGCGGATTCGATGAACGACATGAAGAACATTGTTCACGTGCCGGGCGGGAAGTCGATAAGGCGCGCTCGGTACCATGGGCCGCGTGACTGAGCGTAAGCGGATCGACTCCTGGTTGTCCGACATGGACGGCGTGCTCGTCCACGAGGGACGTCCTGTCCCGGGCGCGGACGAATTCATCAAACGACTCAGCGAGTCCGGCCGGAAGTTCCGGGTCCTGACCAACAACTCGATCTACACGCAGCGCGATCTGTCGGTCCGCCTGGCCGGCGCCGGCCTCGACGTGCCCGCCGAGTCCATCTGGACCTCCGCGCTGGCCACCGCCCAGTTCCTCGACGACCAGCGGGCGGGCGGCTCGGCGTACGTCATCGGCGAGGCCGGGCTGACCACGGCGCTGCACGAGGTCGGCTACATCCTGACCGACCTCGACCCCGACTACGTGGTGCTCGGCGAGACCCGCACCTACAGCTTCACCCAGATCACCCGCGCCATCCGCCTCATCGAGGGCGGCGCCCGCTTCATCGCCACCAACCCCGACCCCGTCGGCCCCTCCACCGAGGGCTCGCTGCCCGCCTGCGGCGCGGTCGCCGCGCTCATCACCAAGGCCACCGGCGTCGAGCCCTACTTCGTCGGCAAGCCCAACCCGCGCATGATGCGCAGCGCGCTCAACGAGATCGAGGCCCACAGCGAGACCACGGCCATGATCGGCGACCGCATGGACACCGACATCGTCTCCGGCATGGAGGCGGGCCTGTTCACCATCCTCGTCCTCACCGGGGTCACCCAGCGGCACGAGATCGACCGCTTCCCCTACCGCCCCTCCTTGGTCGTCGACTCCGTGGCCGATCTCATCGACCTGATCTGACCCCGCTGTCCGACCCCGCCGGGGGAAAATCCTCTACCTCGCTGAGATGGCGGGCGGACAGATCCTCACCCGCCGTTGTCCTCCGGGTGGCAGGGGTGCTCACAGGCTGCGACGATGTCCTGACAGCATCGGAGACGGCCGGCAAAGGGCGGGGTGACGTGGACGTACGGGCTGAGCTGCTCGACTTGAAACTTCGCGTCGAGGATCTCGAGACCACCATGGAGCACGGTGGCGATCTCGAACGGCAGGTGATTCTCCTGCACGAGATCGCCGAACGGTCCATGAAGCTGCAGGCGGGGCTCGCGACGATGCAGAGCCAGATCGACCAGGCCGTGGTGGAGTTCACCGAGGAGTTCGCCGCGATGGGCATCGAGGTCGAGAGCGTGCGGAGGGCGATGACAGAGCGCCCGGACCTCATCGAGGAACTGCGGGCCCAGCTCTCCATCGAGATCGACAAGTTCAGGAAGCAGTGGCGGCGCGAGTTCGACTTCCTGCGCTCCGAGGCGATGGACATGAACATCAAGCTCGACCGGCTGCTGAAACGCACGCCCTGGGACGCGTGACGGCCACGGGGGCGGTCCAGGGCGGTCCCGGCTAGAGCGACAGCGCCGGTTCCATGACGTCCGACGGGCACAGCCGCCGGATCACGGTGCGTACCTGGTCGCGCAGGTCGGGAGCGATCAGCTGGCCGTCGTCGCCGAAGAGCGGCCAGGCGGGTGAGATCACCAGCTCGGCCCCGCTCACGACGGCGCCCGCCCCCAGCAGGTGCTTGTAGAGCTCCGCCTGCGCCCACATGGCCCCGCAGGCGCGCGCGCTCGCGCTCATCACCGCCACGTGCTTGCCCGACAGCCCGTCCCTGGCCGACATCCAGTCCAGCGTGTACGTCAGCTCCAGCGGCAGCAGGCTGTGCTCGGGAGCGGTCAGCAGCACCCCGTCACCGTCCGCGACCAGGGTGAGCAGCTCGCGTGCCGCGGCCGGCACCGGCCCGCTCCGGTACGGCGGGATCTCCTCCAGCCCGCGCCACACGTCGAACCCGACACTGTCCGGCAGTTCACCGCCCGCTGCGTCCAACAATCTGGTGATGAATGACCCCGTGTGGAGACTGGCGGCGATCCCGATGATTTTCACCCACTGCTCCCAAGGGGTTCCGGTGTTACCGAGAACCTGCCCGATGCCTCGGATGTCCAAGACCACGGCCGGGTCAAGAGGCGCACAGTCTTTGCCGTACGTGGGGACACGCTGGTAGATCCGCCTACCGGGCGCCCTCGGGATCGCCTGCCGGGGCTCCTGGGGAAGCGCCTACCGGGCGCCGCTGCGTTCGTCGGAGGCGCGGGGGCGGCGGAAGACGAGCGCCAGCACCCGCAGCCCTAGAATCGCCGAGATCACCAGCAGGTTGTAGCCGATGAGGTGGAGCAGGCTCGTCGTGCCCACCAGCGGGGTCCCGCCCTCGGTGCCGAGGAGGATGACCGCCATCAGCCCGGCCGTGGCGCCCAGCACCGTGAGCAGCACCTGGTGCAGCAGCCCCGTCACGAAGCGGCGGTCGCGCTCGTCGGCCAGCAGTCGCACGTTGACGGTGAAGCGGCCGTGCTCGGCGGCACTGGCGATCCGCTCGACCCGGCGCGGCAGGCGGCGCAGCATCGGCACCAGCGCGGTCAGCTCCTGGGTGAGCGACTCCTTGATCGTCTCGGGGGTGATCTGCTCGCTGAGATGGCGGCCGGCGAACGCGCGGGCCTCGCCGATCAGGTTGAAGCCGGGCGACAGGCGCACCAGCGTGCCCTCCAGCGTGGCCAGCGCGCGGAAGACGGCGGCCACCTCGGGCGGGATCGACAGGCCGTATTCCGAGACGATCGTGAACAGGTCGGTGAACATCCGCGCGCTGTCCATGCCGGGGCTCAGGTGCCTGGCCATGAACTGGCCGAGGGCTCGTTCGAGCGCGGGCTCGTCGATCTCCTCCGGTCTCGGCACCACCTCCAGCAGCGCGTCCGTGACGCCCAGCGGGTCCTGGCGGTTCATGGCGAGCAGGAAGCGCTGGAGCGCCGAGCGTACGGAGGCGTCGAGCCGGCCGACCGAGCCGAAGTCGAGCAGGCCCAGCGTGCCGTCGTCGAGCAGCATGAGGTTGCCCGGGTGCGGGTCGGCGTGGAAGACGCCTTCGACGAGGATCTGCCGCAGCAGGCAGTCGAGCAGGTCGCGGGCCAGGCGCGGCCCTTCTTCCTGGTTCGCCGTGGTGATCGGCCGGCCCGACAGGCGCTCCATGACCAGCACCCGCTCCGAGCACATGGAACCGACCGGCGCGGGGTAGGCGACGGCCGTCCCGCCGCCTCTGGAGCCGCTCAGGAGACCGCCTGAGCCGGCTGGGCTCTCAGCGTGGCCGGGGGAGGTCCCGGCGTGGCCGGCGGCGCTCTCGGTGGTCTCGGCGGCGCGTGGGGTACCGCGGGAGGCGGAGACGGCGGCCATGTTCGCGGCCTCGACCCGGAAGTCCAGCTCCTCCCTGATCGCCGTGGCGAACCCTTCGGCCAGGTCGCGCAGGCCGAGCGAGCGCCCCCATCGGGTCCTGCTCTCCAGCGTGGCGGCCAGCCGCCGGACGATCTCCAGGTCCTTGCCGACGACCGCCTCGATGCCGGGCCGCTGCACCTTGACCACGACGTCCGCGCCGGAGCGCAGCCGGGCCGCGTGCACCTGCCCGATCGAGGCGGCGGCCAGCGGCGTCCGGTCGAACGCGGCGAACACCTCGTCCACCGGCCCGCCCAGCTCCGCGCGCAGCACCGGCTCGATCTGCTCCCACGGGGCCGGGGCGACCTGGTCCTGCAGCCGTCCGAGCTCCTCGACGAACTCGGCGGGCAGCAGGTCACGCCGGGTCGACAGCACCTGCCCGAGCTTGACAAACGTCACCCCGCCGTCGTCGAGCGCGGCACGCAGCGACGCGGCCAGGCGCAGCTTGCCCGACCGGTCGTCCAGCCGCTCGCCCCGCCCCCGAAGGTAGGGGCCGAGGCCGTGCCTGACGGCGATCCTGGTGATCTGGGAGTAGCGCCGGCCCCGCGACAGCCGGCCGCGTACGGACCTGGCCAGCTCCAGCGGCCCCGGCAGCGAGCCGGGCGGCACCAGCGCCTCGGCCACCACCAGCACCGTCATCGGGATCAGCACCATGCACATGAGGACCAGCAGGAGCAGCCCCAGGGCGGCCGCGTCGGGCGGCTGCCCGCCGTCCATCGGGCCGATCGTGCTCAGGATCGGCTCCAGCACCGGCTGCGCGAGCACGAACGCGAGCAGCGTGGCCAGGAACGTGCGCAGCGCGCCGAACCTGACATCCAGCAGCCGCTGCGTCGCGACCGCGAGCAGCATGATGGTCAGCAGTGTGGCGATCCCGACGACCACCGCGGTGGGAAAGTCCATGGGCCAGGATCCTCCCACGCCGACACGACTGTCCGGTCGTGTTCCGTGTCAGGGAGAATCGACCGGCTCGTACCGGTATCGCCGGGCGAGGGCGCGCACGCCCGGCGTGTTCGGCTAGCCCCGGGCGGCGGCGCGGGCGCGGCGCTCCTCGCGGCGCTCGACGAACCTGGCGGCGGTGTCCTCGGTCCTGGCCAGGAACGAGGACAGCTCCTCGCGCGCCTTCTCGCCCTCGGCGTCGAGGCCGGTCTTGTCGAACACCGCCCACTGGCGCAGGACCGGCATGAGCACGTCGTCGAGGTGCAGCCGCAGGTCGTAGATGCCCTCGTTGGCGATGATCAGGGCCTTGCGGGCGAACCCGTCCATGCCCTGGCCGGGCATCTGGAAGGTGGTGACCACGTCGGTCACCGCGCGCATCGTCTGGTTGGGGTCGAGCTCGAAGGCCGCCTTGAGCAGGTTGCGGTAGAAGAGCATGTGCAGGTTCTCGTCGGCGGCGATCCTGGCCAGCAGCCGCTCGCAGCCCTCGTCGCCGGAGGCCCGGCCGGTGTTGCGGTGCGCGATGCGGGTGGCGAGCTCCTGGAAGGAGACGTACGCCAGCTGCTGCAGCATCGTGTTGTACTCGGTGACGAACCCGCTCTCCATGTGCGCCATGCGCGCCCGCTCCAGCGCCACGGGGTCGACGGCGCGGGTGACGGTGAGGTAGTCGCGGATGGCGGTGCCGTGGCGGTCCTCCTCGGCCGTCCAGCGGTGCACCCACGTGCCCCAGGCGCCGTCACGGCCGAAGGTCGTGGCGATCTCGTGGTGATAGCTGGGCAGGTTGTCCTCGGTGAGGAGGTTGACGATGAGCGACACGCGGGCCGCTTCCGGGATCTTGGAGTCGGCGTCCTGCCACGCCTCGCCGCCGTAGATGCCGTCGAAGTCGCGGCCCTGGCTCCACGGGACGTACTCGTGCGGGAACCACTCCTTGGCCATCTTCTCGTGCCGGTCGAGCTCTCCCGCGACCACGGGTTCGAGTTCGTGGAGGAGTTCCGTCTGAGTCATCGCCATCTATGATCTTCTCCTTCAGGTTACGGTACCGTAGGTTAGGCTACCCGAAGGACATACCGGTCAAATAGGGTGGATGTATGCGACCTAGTGTCCGTGGTGTCCTGCTCGATCATGACGAGCGGCTGGTCCTGTTCCGGCGGACGGTGCCGGGGCGCCCGCTCTACTGGACCGTGCCCGGCGGGCACGTCGAGCCCGAGGACGGCTCGCTGGAGGACACCCTGCACCGGGAACTGCTGGAAGAGCTCGGCGCGACGGTGTACGCGGTGACGCCTCTGGTCAGCGTGTCGTACCCGTGGCGGGGAGAGGTCAAGACGCAGCACGTTTTCGGTTGCCGGCTCAAGACGATGGACCCGGAGCTGCGGCACGGGCCGGAGTTCGAGGACCCGGCGTACGGGCTGTACGAGGTGGAGCACGTTCCCCTGGCCCGCTCGGAGCTGCACGCCAGGAATCTGATCCCGCAGGCCGTGGCGGGCTATCTCGCCGCTCTCGTCACCCGCCTGCCCCGCCTCATCCCCTGAAAGCTCAGGGGTCGCGGCGCAGGCGCTTGACGTCGGAGCGGTGCTTCTTGGACTTGATCCGCCGCTCGACGGCGCCCCTGCTGGGCTTGGTGGCCCGGCGGCGCTTGGGCGGCGGGGCCACGGCCTCGCGCAGCCGCTGCGCCAGGCGGTGCCGGGCGGCCTCCCGGTTGCGCAGCTGGGAGCGGTATTCGGAGGCGGCGATCGTGATCGTGCCGGAGCCCAGCCGCTCGATCGCCCGCGCCTTGAGCGCCGGGGGCAGCGCGGTCGTCGCGGCCACGTCGAAGGTCAGCTCCACCCGGCTGTCGGTGGTGTTGACGCCCTGGCCGCCCGGACCTGAGGAACGGGAGAAGCGCCAGACGAGCTCGATGTCGGGGATGACGATCGAGTCGTTGACGACCAGCGGGCCGGGCATGGGTGGAGCTCCTGTTCGCGTAACGAGCGTTCTGCAGTGACATGTCACCGTATCGGGACGGCCTATGCCGCCCCCAGTGGTTTTCTCCCGCCGGAACCTGGTTGACGGCCGGGTGCAAGCGGCGTATGCCAATATCGCGCGAGAGGATCACGGGGTTGGGGAGGCGCGGATGACGGTCATCGTCGGCGTTCACGGGATCGGCAAGTACAACTATTACCTCCAGGCCGGCCGGTCCGCCACGGGCGCGGCCGAGGTGATGCGGCGCAAGTGGGACCGCTACCTGCACGCCGCGCTCGGCGGGGAGGCGCGGGCGTACTTCGCCGAGATCGCCTACTTCTCCCACCTGCTGCACGACGGTGAGGACGGCCCCGTCGACGGGGCGGACACGGCGGTGCCGCGCCGGGCGGCCGCCGCCATGGAGCTGCAGGCCCAGCAGGTGGTCATCGGCTGGGCGCGCAACCTCGGCGTGGGCGAGCACGTCACCGGCGTGCTCAAGTCGGCCACCGGCTGGCTGCTGGACCGGCTGGACGGCAGGTCGGCGGCGTTCGCCAAGCTGTTCGCGCCGGAGGTCGCCGCCTACCTCACCGACGCGGCCAAGCGGGAGAAGTCCCGGAAGGCCGTGGCCGAGGTCATCCGGCGAAACCGGCCCAAGGTGGTCATCGCCCACTCGCTCGGCAGCGTGGTGACGTACGAGGCCCTGTGGGCGAACCCCGACCTCAAGGTCGACCTGCTCATCACCCTCGGCAGCCCGCTGGGCATGCGCAACGTCGTCTTCGAGCGCCTCCTGCCCGCCCCCGTCAACGGCCGCGGCGAGCGGCCCCGAGGGGTCGGGCGCTGGGTGAACATCGCCGACAAGGACGACATCGCGGCCATCCCGCCCGCCCTGGCCGCCAGCTTCACCGGCGTGGACGTCGAAGAGCTGGTCAACCTCGACTGGATCGACTTCCACACCGCCGAGAAATACCTAGGCTGCCCGGCGCTCGACCCGTATCTGCGACCATTCGTGGCATGACGTGGATTGTCTTCGACTACGGCGGTGTCCTGTCCCTGCCCCAGCCCGAGTCCGACGCCGACGCGATGGCGCGGGCCGTGGGCGCCGAGCCGGGCCCGTTCAAGCTCGGCTACTGGGAGCACCGCCTGGAGTTCGACCGGGGCGGCCTGAGCCCGCACGCTTACTGGTCGGCCGTCCTGGGCAGGCCCGCCACCACGACCGAGGTCGCCCGGCTGGTCGCCAGGGACGTGGCGAGCTGGGCCTACCCAGACGAGGGCACGGTCGCGCTGCTCGACGACCTGCTCGCGGCCGGCCGCGACGTGGCGCTGCTGTCGAACGCGCCGATCTGCGTCGGTGACGGCCTCGACGAGCTGCCCTGGATCGCCGCGATCGGGCACCGCTTCTACAGCGGCAGGATGGGGCTGGTCAAGCCCGACCGGGCGATCTACGACCGGCTGGCCGCCGGACTCGGGGCCGATCCGTCCGAGATCGTCTTCATCGACGACCGGGAGGAGAACGTCGAAGGCGCGCGGCGGGCGGGCATGACCGGCGTGCACTTCACCGACGCCACCGCCCTGCGCGCCGCACTCCCCGACGTGCCGGGCCCCGTCCACTGATCTTTGTCCTGCTCTGTCCATTTTGCGGATGGAACGACCGGACCGATGCTGTTCACCCACGCTTGACTCCGTTGTCACGGCGGAGTCAGCGCGGGCGGCGATACCTGATGACGTGGACCGCAGAGCCTTCCTGACAGCGGCGACAGCCGGCCTCCTCCTCCCGCAGCCCGCCGCTCCGGCGGCGGCCGCCGCGGCCTCCTCGTCCAGGACACTCAGATCCGACCCGTTCACGCTCGGCGTGGCCTCGGGCGACCCCTCGGCCGACGGCTTCGTCCTGTGGACCAGGCTCGCCACCGACCCGATGAGCGGGGACGGCCGCGGCGGCATGCCCTCCCGCGACGTCGAGGTGGACTGGCAGGTCGCCACCGACGAGCGCTTCTCCAAGATCGTCGAATCCGGTACGGCCACCGCCAGGGCGCGCGACGCCCACAGCGTCCACGTGGAGCTGAAGGGGCTGCGGCCGGGGCGCGACTACTTCTACCGGTTCAGAAGCCAGGGCCGCCTCTCACCGGCCGGCCGCACCAGGACGACGCCGGTGGGGGAGACTCCGCTCACGTTCGCCGTGGCCGCGTGCGCGCACTACGAGCACGGCTACTACACCGCCTACCGCCGCCTGGCCGAGCAGGAGCCCGACCTGGTGGTCTTCCTCGGCGACTACATGTACGAGTACGGCCCCAGCGGCTACACCGCCCTGGCCGGCCGCGTCCGCACCCACAGCCCCGGCAAGTGCCGCACGCTCGCCGACTATCGGCTGCGGCACGCCCAGTACAAGAGCGACCCCGACCTCCAGGCCGCGCACGCGGTGGCGCCGTGGCTGGTGTCGTTCGACGACCACGAGGTGGAGAACAACTGGGCCGGGCCCGTCTCCAGCACCGGCGCCCAGGGGTTCGAGCAGCGCCGGGCGCAGGCGTTCCGTGCGTACTACGAGAACATGCCGCTGCGAAAGGGCAGCCTCCAGGGCGCGGTGCTCCGTGTGAACCGGCGCGTCTCCTGGGGCACGCTGGCCCGCTTCCACCTGCTCGACACCCGGCAGTTCCGCGACGACCAGGCCTGCCTCGACGGCGTGCGGGCGGGCTGCGACGAACGGCTCTCCGACGGGCGCACACTCCTCGGCGCCGGCCAGTGGCGCTGGCTGGAGAGCGGCCTCAACGGCTCCACCACCCGCTGGAACCTGCTCGGTCAGCAGATCCTGATGGCGCAGCGGGACTTCAAGGTCGGGCCCGGGCGCGAGGTGAACCTCGACTCCTGGGACGGCTACGCGGCCGAACGCACCCGGCTGCTGGGCTCGCTGGCGCGTACCCCCAACCCGGTGGTGCTGACCGGGGACGCGCACATGCACCACCTGGCCGAGCTCAAGCCCGACTTCGACGACCCGGACTCGCCGGTGGTGGCCAGGGAACTGGTGGCGTCGTCGATCGCGAGCGACGGGGACGGGTACCGGGACCGGACGTGGATCTCGGAGGCACTTCAGGAGAATCCGCACATCTCGTACATCGATCAGCGGCGCGGGTATCTGATGGCGCGGCTGACCCAGGACGAGTTGTCGGTGGATTTCAGGACCCTGGATTACATCTCCCGCAGGGGCGCCCGTGCCAAGACGTCCCACCGGATCACGATCCCGTCCACCAGTGACACCACCGCCGCCGCGGCCCAGGCCGCCCCACCCCGCACGGGCTGAACGTCGGCTGGGAGGATGCTGAGGGTTTGCTCAACCGCTTCCGAGACCCTCCGAGGCCCTTCCGAGGTTCTTCCTGGCCCTTGGCGGGCGCTTCGGGGATGTGGTGAGGCCCGGCCGGACTCCGGATGGCAGGTGGGGCGGAGTCCGGCCGGGAGAGAGGCCGGCCCGGGCGGGCGGGTGGTCGCCGTCCGGACCGGCCGGTTCATGCGCCGGGCCAGCTCCCGTCGGGGAACTCGCCCGGCGTGCCGCCCGACAGGACCACCTGGTCGCTCTCGCCCAGGCCCGAGACGACCTCCACGTACTGGTCGCCGCGCACCCCGGTCCGCACCACCCTGGACGCGTCCCGCCCGCCGGACCGTACGGTGACCACCTGCGTGCCGTCGGAGCGGCTGCGCACCGCCGCGGCGGGGACGTAGATCGTGTCCCTGGCCTGGCCCGTCGTGATCGTCACCGACGCGGTCTGGCCGAGCATGAGCCCGGCCGGCGGCTCGTCGAAAGCGACCGTCACCGGGTAGCGGACGAGCCGGCCGTCGACGGTCGCGGTGGGCGCGATGGCCGTCACCGTCCCCTCGTGGCGCTCGTCACCGCGTGTGGCCAGCGTGACCACGGCCCGCTGGCCGAGCTTGAGCCGGCCCACGTCGGACTCGGTGACCATGGCCTGGACCTGCAGCTCGTCGAGGTCCCCAAGGCTGATGAAGGTGCCGGTGCCCGCCCGGTCGCCGGGTCCGCCCGCGACCGACAGGACCGTGCCCGCCGCCGGGGCCACGATCCTGGTCGCCCGTACGGCGTCGGCCGCCTGCTGGAGCGCGGCTTCGGCGCGCTCCACGTCCGCCGCTGCCTGCTCCGCACTGAGCCCGCCGGCAGCTTGCGACCCCACGCCGCCCTCACCACCGGTGGCGTCCTTAGCGTCAGCGCTGGTGGTGCCCTTGGTGCCGGTCTCCGTACCGCCTGTGCCAGTGCCGCCTGTGCCCGTGGTTCCTGCGGCCTTGGTGGTGCTGCCGGTTCCCGTGCCGGCGGTCCCGCCGCAGGAACCCTGGGAGGGGTGGCCGGTGCCGGAGGTCGGCTTGCCGCCGCCCGTGGGCTTGCCGCTCGCCGACGGCTTCGCGCCGCCTGTGGGCTTGCCGGTGGCCATGGGCTTCTTGGTGGACGGCTTGGCGCTGGTGGGCGTGCTGGTGGCGGGTCGGTCGGGTGGGGTGGCGGTCGTGGAGGGGTGGCTTCCTGGCTGCTCGATCCCGCCGGTGCCGCCGTCCGATGAGCCGCCGGTCGGCCTGGCGGTGACGGTCGCCGTCACGGTGGCCGTGACGGTCTCGGTCGCGGTCACGGTGACCGTCACCGTGGGCCGGGGCTCGGGCTCCGTGGGGCCGGACGTGGGCCTGGACGTCGGGGTGGACGTCGGGGTGGACGTCGGGGTGGACGTCGGCGTAGGGGTCGGCGTGCGCGTGGGTCGCGGGCTTCTGCCGCGTGCCTCGCCCGTACCAGGATCCGTCTTCTCCCCATAAGGCTCCTCGGGCCCGTAACCCCCGCTGCCGCCCCCCAACGCGGTGTCCACCAGCACTCCCGCCGGGCTGTCCGATGGGCTGTTCGTCGGGACGGGCGTCGCGCCCGTGGGGACCGGTGTCGCTCGGCCCGTGCTCGCGGGCGTCGAAGCCTTCTTCCCGGGGCCGGTCGTGGGCACGCAGGTCGCGGGGGCCCGGTCGCCGCCGCCAGTCGAGGGGGCGGACGCGGCCTCGTCCCTGGACTCCTCGGCCGCCGCCACATCGGCCTTGGCCGCCTCGTACGCCTCCCGCGCCGCCCGCCCGTCGATCCTGGCCAGCACCTGGCCCTTCTTCACCTTCGCCCCGACCTTCACGTACACCTTCGTCAGCGTCCCCGAAGAGCCGAACGCCAGGTCCCGGCGCGAGCCGTCCACGGTGTCACCCGCCGCGCTCACCGCGGCCGTGACCTGCCCGCGCTGGGCGGCGGCCAGCCGTACCTGGACGGCGGGCGGGGTGTCGTCGCGCAGAGCCAGTGCCAGGCCGGACCCGGCCACGAGCACGGCCAGGGCGAGCCCGCCCAGCGCGAAAGTCGGTCTCATGAGGGGACATCCTGGCCCAGCAGGATCGCGCCGAGCTGTCAGGACCCTCAGAGTTGCCTGAGTGCCCGCGCGGGACGCCGGCTTGTCAGCGAACGTTCAGGCTGCTCGCGGCTGCGGCGCAGCCTCGTGTGCAAGGGTCACCGCCGTGAAGGTGTCGATCAGGCGCAGAGCGCTGATTACCAACGGAGTGCTCACGGTGCTCCTCCTGGGCGGCGCCGGGCTCGCCTACGCCCAGCTCGGCGCGGGCCAGGCGTCGGGGGAGAGCGCCGTGCGGACGGTGACCGCCTCCCGCGGCTCGGTGACCGCCTCGGTGTCCGCCTCGGGCGCGGTCGAAAGCTCCCGGTCCAGGGCGCTCTCGTTCGGTACGAGCGGAACCGTGGCGAAGATCTACGTCAAGCCCGGCGACAAGGTGGCCAAGGACGACCTGCTCGCCAGGCTGGACGACACCGCCGCCCAGGAGAGCCTGTCGGCGGCCAAGGCCGCGTACGACAGCGCCCTCGACGACGGGACGGACACCGCCCGGCTCTACGCCGCCTTCGTCAAGGCCCGCAACGCCTACAGGGAGGCGCGACGCACGGTCGCAGCCACCGTGCTGAAGGCCCCGTTCAAGGGCACGATCACGGCGGTGAACGGCTCGGTCGGCGGCACGAGCGCAGGCTCAGGCGACGGTTCAGAATCAAACTCAGCATCGAGCTCGGGCTCCGGGTCAGGCGGTACGAGCTCAGGACAGGGCACGACGTCCGGCGGCGGTTTCGTCGAGCTGGCCGACACCACCAGGCTGCGCCTCGTGGGCACCTTCACCGAGTCGGACGTCGGCCGGCTCAAGCAGGGCCAGGAGGCCACGATCACGTTCGACGCGCTGCCCGGCGTGACGGCCGCGGGCAAGGTCACCCAGATTCAGCCCGTCGCCTCGACCAGCGACAACGTGGTGCGCTACCCGGTCACGGTCACGTTCGGCGAGGTCCCCGACCAGGTCAGGCTGGGCCAGACCGCCACCGTCGAGGTCGTGGTGGGCCGGGCCGACGACGTCGTCACCGTCCCCTCGACGGCGGTGTCCACCAGCGGCGGACGCAGCACGGTCACCGTGCTCCGCGACGGCCGTCAGAGCAGAGTCGCGGTCGAGGTCGGCGTGCGGGGCACGACGCTGACGGAGATCAGGTCGGGCGTGTCGGAAGGCGACCTGATCGTGCCCCCGGCGCCCGCGAACGGCACGACAGGCGGGCAGCGCCAGTTCGGCGGCGGTGCCGGGTTCCCCGGTGGCGGGGGCGTGCCGGGCGGAGGCAGGCGATGACCGTCCAGGAGGAGACCGCGCCCGTCCCCGTGCTGCGCGTACGCGACCTCGTCAAGGAGTACGGCGAGGGCGACGCCCGGGTGCGCGCCCTGCGCGGCGTCAGCCTGGACGTCGAGCGGGGCGACTACGTGGCCGTCATGGGCGCGTCCGGCTCGGGCAAGTCCACGCTGATGAACATCCTCGGCTGCCTCGACGTCCCGACCTCGGGCACGTACCTGATCGACGGCGCCGACGCGGGCCGCCTCGACGAGCACCAGCTCGCCGTCCTGCGCAACCGCAGAGTCGGCTTCGTCTTCCAGTCGTTCAACCTGATCCCCCGCATGAGCGCGCTGGCCAACGTCGAACTGCCCCTCGTGTACGGCGGCGTCGCCCTGGCCGCGCGGCGCGCGCGGGCCCTGGCCGCGCTGGAGCAGGTCGGCCTGGCCGACCGCGTGCACCACGAGCCGAACCAGCTCTCCGGCGGCCAGCAGCAGCGCGTCGCCGTGGCCAGAGCGCTGGTCACCGCCCCCGCGCTGCTGCTGGCCGACGAGCCGACCGGCAACCTCGACACCGCCTCCACCCGCGACGTCCTGGAGATCATGGACCGGCTCAGCGCGTCCGGCCGCACGATCGTGCTGATCACGCACGAGGACGACGTGGCCGCGCACGCCAAGCGGGTGATCAGGCTGGTGGACGGCGAGGTCGTCGAGGACCGCAGACAGGCGCCGGTGGACGGCCCGCCGCCGCGGCTGCCGCAGGGCGAGGGCGCCGCGTGAACCGGATCGAGATCCTCCGTTTCGCCCTGCGCGGCCTGCTGGCCAACAAGCTGCGCAGCGCGTTGACCACGCTCGGCATCCTCATCGGGGTGGCCGCGGTCATCATGCTGGTCGCCGTCGGCGAGGGTTCGTCACGCAGCATCCAGCAGAACATCCAGCGCCTCGGCGCGAACACGCTCACGATCTCCCCGTCCTTCTCGGGCGGCGGTGGTGGTGGCGGCGGTGGCGGAGGCGGCGGGGGCGTACGGGGGCCGGCCGACGGCGGGAACACCGGGCCGCGCACCCAGGCCAGGCAGCTCAGCCTCGCCGACGCCAAGGCGCTGACGGACAGGACGCTCGCCCCGTCGGTCAAGAGCGTCTCGCCGGTCGTCAACGCCCCCTCGGCCACCGCCGCGTACGGGGCCGCCAGTCACGCGATCGGGCAGTTCGTCGGCACGTACCCCAGCTACTTCGAGGCCGTGAACAAGCCCGTGGCCCAGGGCACCTACTTCTTCAACGACGACGTCCTGGCCGCCAGGAAGGTCGTGGTGCTCGGCCGGACCGTGGCCGAGGAGCTCTTCGGCGACGCCGACCCGATCGGCGGGCGGATCAGCGTGTCCGGGGTGCCGTTCACGGTGGTCGGCGTGCTGAAGGCGTCGGGCTCCACCGGCATGCAGGACGCCGACGACGTGGCCATCGCGCCGTTGCCGGCCGTACAGCAGAGTTTGAGCGGGTTCGGCCCGCTCGGCCAGATCGTCGTGCAGGCCACCGGAGCCGGCACCACCACGACGGCCCAGGCCGAGGTCACGGCTATCCTCAACCAACGACACGGCATCACGAACGACAATCCCGACTACCGCATACTCAACCAGGCCACGTTGCAGGAGACCGTCAGTGAGGCGACCGGCACCTTCACCGTGCTGCTCGGCGCCGTCGCCGCGATCTCGCTGCTGGTCGGCGGCATCGGCATCACGAACATCATGCTCGTGACGGTCACCGAGCGCACCCGCGAGATCGGCATCCGCAAGGCCATCGGGGCGCCCAGGAGCGCGATCCTGGGCCAGTTCCTGATGGAGGCCACGCTGCTGAGCCTGGTGGGCGGGCTGTCCGGGGTGCTGGTGGCGTTCGTCGGGACCAGGTTCAGCGTGGCCGGCATCGAGCCGGTCCTGGTGCCGTCGTCGGTCGTGCTGGCGCTGGGCGTCTCGTTGGGGATCGGGCTGTTCTTCGGCAGTTATCCCGCCAACCGGGCGGCCAAGCTCAGGCCGATCCAGGCCTTGCGCCACGAGTAAGGAGAAGGACATGTCCCACCTGGACTCCTCGCCGTTCCCCGGCGACCTGCGGGAGGAGCTCGCCGTCCGGCCCGTCAGGGGCCCGTCGAAGCTCACGATGGCGCTGGGCGCCGGGGTGGTGCTGGTGGCCGGGATCCTCGTCGGCATCCAGGCGCAGAACCTGTTCGGCTCCGCCGGCGCCGCGGCCCAGGCGGGCGCGCAGCGCTTCGGCGCGGGCCAGCCGGGCGCGGGCCAGCCTGGCTCAGGTCAGCCGGGCTCGGGCCAGCAGCCCGGCGGACGGCAGCGCATGGGCGGCGGTGGCGGGGGAGGCACCGCCGGCACCGTGGAGAAGGTCGAGGGCGGCAAGGTCTACGTCAAGACCGCGGACGGCGCCACCGTCACGGTGAACACCACCGACCAGACCACCGTGCGGATCTCCCAGCCGGCCAAGGTCACCGACCTCAAGCAGGGCAGCACGATCGTGGTACGCGGCCAGAAGGGCGCCGACGGAGCTGTCACCGCCGACTCGATCAGCGAGGGCGGCCAGGGCTTCCAGCGCCCCCAGGGAGGAGGCCCGCGATGAACGCACCCGAGGCCAGGCTGCTGGTGGTCGACGACGAACCCAACATCAGGGAGCTGTTCTCGGCCAGCCTGCGCATGGCCGGGTTCGAGGTGCTGACCGCCGCCGACGGCAAGGAGGCGCTGCGGGTGGCCGAGGAGAGCTCGCCCGACCTGGTGATGCTCGACGTGATGCTGCCCGACCTCGACGGCATGACCGTGGCAGGCCGGCTGCACTCGCGCGGCCGGCGGGTCCCGGTGCTGTTCGTGACCGCCAAGGACACGCCGGAGGACAGGATCGCCGGGCTGGGCCTCGGTGAGGACTACGTGACCAAGCCGTTCAGCCTGGAGGAGGTCATCGCCAGGATCAGGGCCGTGCTGCGCAGAACGCGGCGCGGCACGCCGCCGCCGAACCGGATCCGGGTCGCCGACCTGGAGCTGGACGAGGAGACCCACGAGGCGTGGCGCGACGGCGTCCCCGTACGGCTGTCGCCGACGGAGTTCAGGCTGCTGCGGTACTTCATGCTCAACACCGGCCGGGTGCTGTCGAAGACCCAGATCCTCGACCATGTCTGGAACGGCGACTGGCGCACCGACGTCGGTCTCGTGGAGTCGTACGTGTCGTACCTGCGCCGCAAGGTCGACACCGGCGACCGCAAATACCTGCACACGCTGCGCGGGGTCGGCTACATCCTGCGCCCGCCGCGCCTATGAGCAAGCAGTCGTCCGCGCACCCGCGCCCTGGCAAGCGGTCGTCCGCGCACATGCGGCTCAGGAGACAGCTCTCCCGGGCGCCGCTGTGGCTGCGGCTGGTGTCGGCGACCCTCCTGCTGGTCACCCTCGCCATCACGCTGACCGGCCTGTTCGCCGTACGGCTGCTGCGCAGTTACCTCGTCGAGCGCGTCGACCAGCAACTCCGCGTGGCCGCGCTGCCGCGGGACCCGCCCCCGCCGGCCGAACCGCGTCCCGACGGGCGCACACAGCGCTTCTTCGGCCTGTTCCACGGCGTCGTGCTCAGCCCGGGCGGCGACGTGGTCCGGATCATCAGCGAGTCCACCGAGACGAACACCCCCGACCTGCCCCGCCTCACCGCCGCCGACGTGCTCGCCATGCGGGGACGCCCGTTCACGGTGGAGTCGCGCGGCGCGGACGGCCCCAGCTGGCGGGTCGTCGCCGTGCCGACGCGCGGCGGCCTGACCCGGATGACGGCCATCAGCCTCGGCGACGTGGACGCCACGGTCTCCCAGCTCGTCCTGATCGTGGCGGCGGCCGGCGGCGGCACGCTGGTCGTGCTCGGGTTCGCCTGCTTCTGGCTGGTACGCAGGAGCCTGCGCCCGCTGGGCGAGATCGCGCGTACCGCGAAGGACATCGCCGGCGGCGACCTGTCGCGCCGCGTGCCGCTCTGGGCCGGCACCACCGAGGTCGGCAAGCTCGGCCGCTCGCTCAACGCCATGCTGGCCCAGATCGAGGTGGCGGCGCGCGAGCGGGAGGAGGCCGCCGAGTCGGCGCGCGCGTCCGCCACCGCCGCCAGGCGTTCCGAGGAGGTGATGCGCCGGTTCATGGCCGACGCCTCGCACGAGCTGCGCACGCCGCTGACCTCGATCAGGGGGTTCGCGGAGCTGTTCCGGCTGGGGGAGGAGAAGGAGCTGGCCGAGGCGGTACGGCTGCTCGGCCGCATCGAGGGGCAGGCGGCCCGGATGGGGCTGCTGGTGGAGGACATGCTGCTGCTGGCCCGGCTCGACCAGCGGCGCGAACTGGCGACCGGGCCCGTTGACCTGCTCAGCCTGGCCGCCACCGCCGTGATCGACGCCCAGACGCTCGCCCCCGACCGGAGGATCGAGCTGGTCCGGCTCTTCGGCGGCGAGGGCGACGTCGTCGTGACCGGCGACGAGCCGCGCCTGGCCCAGGTGATCAACAACCTCGTCGCCAACGCGCTCACCCACACCCCGCCCGGCACCGCGTTCCAGGTGCGCGTGGGCGTGGACGGCGACCGGGCCGTGGTGGAGGTGGCCGACGAGGGGCCCGGGTTCGCGGAGGAGGTGGCGGAGCGGGTGTTCGAACGCTTCTACCGGGCGGATCCGGCGCGTGCGGCGGGCGGGTCGGGGCTGGGGCTGTCGATCGCGGCCACGCTGGTGGAGGCGCACGGCGGGATCGTCGTCGCCGAGAGCGAACCAGGCAAGGGCGCCCTGTTCCGGATCATCCTGCCCGCACGCGGCGGTGCATCTCAGCCGAAAGCGTAGCCGTACAGGCCGGTGCCCTCGCTGAGCGGGCGTACCTTGCCCAGCTCCAGCCCGGACCGGCGCCGTCCGGGAGCGTACATGACGAGCCCCTGATCCGGCGCCGCCACCACCAGCCCGTCCAGCGCGGGCCTCTTGGCCGACAACGACCGGTACCGCTCCCAGCCCGGCAGGGCGGTCACCTGGGCGCCGAAGTCCCGCCCCTTGCCCTTCACCAGCAGGTTCCCCACCCGCGTCAGCCCGCCCGCCGACCGCCCGGCCAGCACCTGGACGGCCTTCTCACCCGGCACGCCGATGGCCAGCTCGTCGTTGCCGTCGCCGTTGAAGTCCCCGGCGGCCAGCGACGCCCCGAACCGGTCGTAGTAGCGCGGCTTGCCGTCGAGCGAGTTCTGCGACCACGCCTCGGTCCTGTCGGTCCTGAGCCCGCCGGACGAGCCGTACAGCACGTCCACCGTGCCGTCGCCGTAGTCCATCGCCCGCTGGTTGGCGCTCAGCCCCTCGCCGGGCACGCCGATGGCCAGGTCGTCCTCGCCGTCGCCGTTGAAGTCGCCGGTCGCGAGGGCGGTCCCGAAGTTGTCCCACTTCTCGGAGGCTCCCTTGATCCCCGGCGTGCTCTGCGTCAGCAGCCGGGCCCGCCGGCCGCGCACGTCGATCACGGTGGCCGAGCCCTGCCCGTCCATCGTCACGCTGTCGGCCGGCGCCCCGACCACCAGCTCGTCCCTTCCGTCACCGTCGAAGTCCCCGGTCGCCAGCGACGCGCCCCACTGGTCGGTGACGGCCGCCGCCTGCCGTACCCACGACGTCTTCTGCGTGATCTGGTACGGCTTGCGGCCCTTCATCCAGTACACGGTCACCGCCCCGCCCGACCGATGGCTCGGCGCGCCCACGACCAGCTCGTCCTTGCCGTCCCCGTCAAGGTCGCCCGCCGCCAGCGCCGCCCCGAACCGGTCGCTGGACGGCTTCGCCAAGGCCAGCTCCGCGCCGGCCACGAGCCCGCCGGGGGAGCCGTCGAAGATCTGCACGACCCCGTTGCCGTCGCCGCCCGGCACCCGCTCGCCCACGAACTCCTCCGACACCCCCACCGCCAGGTCGGCACACCGGTCGCCGTTGAAGTCCCCGACGGCCAGCGCGGACCCGAACGAGTCACCCGGCTCGGCGCCTTCCTGGGTGAGCTTCACCTTCTCCCCGGAGCCGTACATGACGGTCACCGAGCCGGCCCTGGCGGAGTCGTACGGGGCGGCCACGGCGAGATCGGGACGGCCGTCGCCGTCGAAGTCGAGCGGATGGCCGCCGCAGACACGGGTGGTGGCCGGGGAGACGCCTGAGGCGAGGGGAAGAATCAGACAGGCAGCGAGCAGAGCATTCATACCGGAAGTAATGACCAGTCAGCTCGAACCACGTCTGAACAGCACGAGAACGGCCCAAGAGACCCGGATGCACATCCCATTCCTCGGTCCGCGGACGAATCTCCACCTCGCCCCTGAGGCCTCGTGGCTCCTTGATCACCACATCCGTGCCGGGCCGGCACTTGTGGCCGGGTCGCCCGGTTCTACGGGCCTTTCGAGGCCCGGGAACGTGCCAGGATAGACGGGTGGACATCGACCTCGCGGATCTGAACTTCTGGCGGAAGAGCCTCAAGGAGCGTAATGAGGCGTTCGCCCAGCTTCGGCAGTTGGAGCATCCGGTGTTCTTCCCGGAGAAGAAGGTGCCGTTCCTCCGTTCCGGCAAGGGTTTCTACGCCCTCGTCCGGCACGCGGACGTGATCGAGGCCAGCCGCAACGCCAAGATCTTCTCCAGCGAGCCTGCCGTCACCAACCCCGAGCCGCCCGGCTGGGTGAAGCAGGTGTTCGGCGAGTCGATGGTCAACATGGACGACCCCCGCCACGCCCGCCTGCGCCGCATCGTCACCCGTTCGTTCAGCCCCAAGATGCTGGCCGGCCTGCAGAGCGACATCGAGACGGCGTGCACGCGCATCGTCGACGACGCGATCAAGGACGGGCCGGGCGACTTCGTCACGCAGGTGGCGGCCCGGCTGCCCATCCATGTCATCTGCGACATGCTCGACATCCCGCAGGAGCTGCGGGAGCAGGTGCACAAGCACGTCGACATCTCCACCGCCTACACCGGCGTGCGCCCCAGCCTGGCCCGCAGCGTGCAGATGGCCGGCCAGAACATGCTGGCCCTGCTCGCTCTGCAGCGCATGGTCATCAAGCTCGGCCACGAGCGCATCGCCGAGCCCAAGGGCGACCTGGTCTCGCTGCTGGTCAACGCCAACCCCGACGGGGAGAAGCTCACCGACAAGGAGCTCGGCTCGTTCTTCGCCCTGCTGCTGGTCGCGGGCAACGAGACGGCCAGAAACACGATGGCCCACGGCATCAGGCTGCTCACCGAAAACCCGGCGCAGCGCGAGCTGCTCATGAGCGACTTCGACGCCCACATCAACAACACCATCGAGGAGATGGTCCGCTATGTGTCGCCCATCATGCAGTTCCGGCGCACGGTCACCGAGGACTACTCGCTGCGCGGCCTGGAGCTGAAGAAGGACGACAAGGTCGTGCTCTTCTACGGCTCCGCCAACCGGGACGAGTCGGTCTTCCCCGACCCCGACACGTTCGACATCACCCGCGAGACCAAGCCCCACGTCGGCTTCGGCGGCCCAGGGCCCCACTTCTGCCTCGGCGCCAACCTGGCCAGGCAGGAGATGCGCACGATGTTCCGCGAACTGCTCACCCGCCTGCCCGGCATCCGCTCGGTCGGCGAGCCCGAGCTCCTGCTGTCCAACTTCGACAACAGCGTCCGCAGCCAGCCCTACGCCTTCTGAGCCGAATCTCGCTGGTGGGGTGATCACCAGGGGACGGGCTCGCCGTGGCGGTCCAGGAACTGCAGGCCGGGCGCCCCGGTCTGCGCTTCGAGGACGTCCACGACGGCCGGGACGCTCTCCTCAGGATCGAGAGGCGCGTCCGGCCCGCCGAGCCGGGTCCGGTTGTGGCCGGGGTCGATGAGCAGCTTGGTGTGGCCGTCGTCGGCGTGGCGGGTCGCGTAGCTGCGCATCAACTGGTTGAGCGCGGCCTTGCTGGCCTTGTAGAGCTCGTAGCCGCCCTCGGTGTTGCGCGAGATCGAGCCCTGCTCGGACGACATGACCGCCACGGTCCCGCCTGGCTGGACGAGGTCGCGGAGCGCGGCGAGGGCACGTAGCGGGCTCAAGGTGTTGGTGATCATCACTTCGGTGAACATGCCGGTCGGCACCTCGTCGATCGTCAGATCGCCCCGGTCGATCGCGGCGTTCACGAAGAGCAGATCGAGCTCACGGCCGGAGAGGCGTTCCCGCAACGCGACCAGCTGTTCGGGGCTGGTCATCTCCAGAGTTTCACCTTCGATGCCGTCACCCCAGTCCGGAGCGCCCTCACGAACCGTGGCGACGACCTTCCATCCACGCCGAGCCAGCTCGTTGACAAGGACAAGGCCCAGCCCTCTGGAGGCGCCGATGACAAGGGCCTGGCGGGCGGAGGTGGTGGTCATGGTGTTCGCTCCTCACCATCATCTAGACGCAACGTTGTGTCTAGCCAACGTAGCACGCACCGCTGCGAGAACGCGCGGGGGCCAGGTCGCGGGCCAAGCCGAGGGTCTGCCATGGACTTGCCGAGGGCCTGCCGCAACCGGTCGAGGTTCGGCTGGTGGGTCTGCCGGGGGGTCGTGATCTCAGGAACGGCCGTCGCGGCCGTCGCTGTCGCGGTGGCCGTCACTGGCGCTGGACCTGCCGCTGTCAACGTCGTCGTCGTCATCGTCGGAGGCCAGGACGTTCGTTCTGATGGTGAAGAAGGTGATCAGGGCCGCTACGACCATCATCGCGGCGCTGATCAGCATGGCCATGCGGAAGCCCGCGTCGAACACCGACGGCTGCTCGAACGCGTCGCCCACCAGGCCGACCAGGGGCGGGACCGCGGCCACCGCCAGGAGGCTGCCGGTGCGGGCCACCGCGTTGTTGACGCCGCTGGCCGTGCCCGCGTAGCGCTCGTCGGCGGTGGCGAGGACGGTCGCGGTCAGCGGCGCGACCGTCGCCGACAGGCCGAGCCCGAACACGAACACCGCAGGGAGCACCTGGAACGGGTAGGACGCTCCGGGCCCGATCGTGCTCATCGCCAGGAACCCGCAGCCCGCCACCAGGATGCCGAGCGTCATGGGCCAGCGCGGGCCCAGGCGTTTGGCCAGCTCGCCGGCCCGGGCCGACAGCAGCATCATCAGGATCGTGGTCGGCAGCATCGACAGCCCGGCGGCGATGGGCGAGAACCCGGAGACCACCTGGAGCTGCACCACCAGCAGGAAGAACACCACGCCCATGGCCGCGTACATGATCAGCGTCACCACGTTGACGGCGGTGAAGACGCGGTCGCGGAACATCCCCACCGGGACCAGCGCGTCAGGCGACCTGCGGATCTCGACCACCACGAACGCCGCCCCGGCCGCCGCCCCCGCCAGCAGCGGCAGCCACGCGCCTTTCCCGATCAGCCCGTAGGTGATCCCGGCCAGCGCCAGCGCCGCCAGCGCCGCGCCGAGCACGTCGAAGCGCCCGGCCGCCTGCTCGTCCCTGCTCTCCGGCACGTGCCGCAGAGTGACGAAGACGATCAGCGCCGCGAACGGCAGGTTGATCAGGAACGCCCACCGCCATCCGGCCGTCTGCACCAGCCAGCCGCCCAGCAGCGGCCCGATCGCGCTGGCCACGCCGCCGAGCCCGGACCACACCCCCACGGCCCTCGGCCGGTCGTGCCGGACGAACGACGCCTGGATGATCGCCAGCGACCCCGGCGTCAGCAGCGCCCCGCCGATGCCCTGGAGGGCGCGGGCGGCGATGAGGAACTCGATGTTCGGCGCCAGCCCGCACAGGGCGGAGGCGACCGCGAACCAGACGGTGCCGATCAGGAAGACGGTGCGCCGACCGTAGCGGTCGCCGAGCGAGCCGCCGAGCAGGATGAGCCCCGCGAGCGTGAGCGTGTAGGCGTTGATCGTCCACTGCAGGCCGGCCATGCCCGCGTCGAGCTCGCGGCCCAGGAAGGGCAGCGCCACGTTGACCACGGTGCTGTCGAGCAGCGCCAGACCGGACCCGAGCACGGTCGTGCCGAGGATCCACCGGCCGCGCGCCGACTTGAGCTCGACGTGGTCGTGCGACGCGTCCAGGTGGTTGGTCATACGGCCCATCCTGTCACCGGCCCCTGACACTTCCACCGCAGGCCCGGTCCCGCCTGATCGCTCCGATGACGACGAGTGGCGGGGCCGGCCGCCGGGGCGGGGGAGTCGTGGCGCCGGCGGCCGGGGTCAGTCGCTGGCCAGGGCACGGAGGACGAACTCCGACACCACGGCGCCGGCCGCCTCGACCGTCACGTCGCCCCTGATCAGCGGGAGCCGCTCGGCGCCGATGACGGCCAGGATCATCCGGGCCGTGGCGGGGACGTCGAGCACCCGGAAGTCGCCGGCCTCGATGCCGCTCTCCAGGATCCCGGCCAGGATCCGCTGCATGGGCGCGACGTGCTCGGCCAGCCGCTGGTACGCGTCGGGCCCCAGGGCGGCGCTGAGGTCGGCCGCGCCCGGATGCGGATGGGCCAGCAGCCCCGCCAATTGCAGCCGGACGAACACCCGCAGCCGGTCGGCGGGCCCGGCCCCGGCGGGCATCTCCTGCTCGTAGGCGTCGATGAAGTATTGGGTCACCCGCTCGGTGAACGCCAGCAGCAGCGCCGCCTTGTCGGGGAAGTAGTTGTAGAGAACCGTGCGGGTGATGCCGGCCTCGCTCGCCACGTCGGTCATGGAGATGGCGTCGATGCCCTGCACTCTCGACAGGCGCGAGACGGCCTGGAGGATCCTGTCGCGCGTCTGGGCGCGGTGCTCGCCGATGGTGGCGGCCTGGATGCGGGGCATGCGTCAATCGTAGGCCGGGCGCGCGCCGACGTTCCCGGCAACATGGTCTTTCTGTCGGCGGGGGAGCGAGAGAGAAGCGCCGCTGAAGCCGATCCGCGTCGTGCCGTGCCGGGCCTGCCTCGCCGGTCGTAAAGCGACTGTCGATTTCTTGCGTTACTCATTTCCATTTTTGCGGCAACGGTTGTAACATCGCCTCATGCCGAGACGACTCTCCGACGTGGCCGCCTTCGCCGGGGTCAGTGTGGCCACCGTCAGCCGGGTGCTGCACGACAAGCCGGGCATCGCCCAGGCCACCCGTGACTCGGTGCTCACCGCGCTCGACGTCTTCGGCTACGAGCGCCCGCAGAAGCTGCGCAACCAGCGCGCACCGCTGATCGGGCTCGTGCTGCCCGAGCTGCAAAACCCGATCTTCCCCGCCATGGCCGAGCTGGTCGTCACCGAGCTGATCAGGCACAACCTGCTACCCGTCCTGTGCACGCGCACCGCCGACGGGCTGCCGGAGGCGCACTACGTGCAGATGTTGCTGGCCCAGAACGTCGGCGGCATCGTCTTCATCGGCAGCAGCTACGCCGACGCCGGAGCGGCGCAGGTCAAGGAGTTGCGCGCGCGGAAGCTGCCGATCGTGCTGATCAACGCGGCCGACGAGAACCTCGACGTACCCCGGGTGTGCGTGGACGACGGGGTCGCCGTGCGGCAGGCGCTCGGCCATCTGCGTGCTCTCGGGCACGAGCGCATCGGGCTGATCCTAGGGCCGGTCGGGCACGTCCCGTCCGCGCGCAAGCTCGCCGCCTTCGCCGAAGAGGCCGCTGAGCGCGAGGAGGGGACGCAGGGGGTGCGCGGCCGCTGGTCAGGCGAGCGTGGTGAGCCGGGGTGGCGCGCGCTCGTGGCGCACACGATCTTCACCATGGAGGGCGGCGCCACCGCCGCCGCGCGCCTGGTGGGCGAGGGTGCCACGGCGCTGGTGTGCGCCAGTGACGCGCTCGCGCTCGGCGCCGTCAAGTCCGTACGCAAGCAGGGCCTGCGCGTGCCGGCCGACGTGTCCGTGGTCGGGTTCGACGATTCGAGCCTGATGAGCGTCACGGACCCGCCCCTGACCACCGTGCGCCAGCCCATCGCGGCCATGGGCGGCGCGGCGGTCGCCGCGCTGATGTCGCAGATCAACGGCCATGTGGTGCCTGTCGACGAGGTGCTGTTCGACCCCGAGCTGATCGTGCGGGGATCCACGGGGATGTGTCCCGCCCGCTAGCCCAGAGCCGCTGTCAGTAAATTTCATATCACAGCAAGATTCTTGCGGCACGCTATGGACATCCGGCGAGCGCGGTCCTACGGTTCTGGCAACACCTCGGCGCCCGGAAACCTCCAGGCGACATGCCGGTCATCACCACGTGACACCAGCGCGTCCCGCTGGCGATCCGGGCTGCCCTGGTGCGGAAGTTCCCCCCACGGAAGGGATCGCTAGGGATGAAGCGCGGCAGAGCCCTCGGGCTGTCACTGGCCGTCTGCGCGACGCTGGCCTGCGCGGCATGCGGCGGCGGGGCTCCGGAGCAGGAGCCGGCGGGCGGTCCCGTGACCATCACGGTGAACGGCCTGCCTCCGGCCACCGACGAGTACAACCGGGCCGTCTTCGAGGAGAACGTCAAGGCGTTCGAGGCCCGCTACCCGGACTACCGGATCGAGGCCAAGGAGGGTTTCATGGACCCTCAGACGTTCAGCGCCAAGATCGCCGGCGGCCAGCTCGAAGACGTCTTCTACGTCTACCTCACCGACGCCCAGAACCTCATCGCCAGGCGCCAGGTCTCCGACGTCAGCCCGTACCTCGCGGACTTCCCCGTCACCAAAGACTACAAGCCGGGCCTGATGAAGGTCTTCTCCGACGACAAGGGCAAGCTGTACGGGCTGCCCGACGACAACTACTCCCTCGGCCTGCTCTACAACCGCGCCCTGTACAAGAAGGCCGGCCTCGACCCCGACAAGCCCCCGCTCACCTGGGAAGAGGTCCGCGAGAACGCCAAGAAGCTGACGGCGCTCGGCGGCGGCGTCGTCGGCTACGGCGACTACAGCAAGTCCAACACCGGCGGCTGGCACTTCACCGCCGAGATCTACTCCGTCGGCGGCGACGTCGCCGTCAAGGACGCCACCGGCGCCTGGAAGCCCGCCTTCAACAGCGACCAGGGCCGCCAGGTGCTGCGCCAGCTCAAGGACATGCGCTGGACCGACGACACGATGGGGCAGCGGCAACTGCTGGAGTACGACGACCTGGTCAAGCTCATGGCCTCGCACAAACTGGGCCAGATGATCGGCTCGACCGGCGACCTGACCAACACCGTCACCCGGTTCAAGTCCACGTACGACGACTTCGGCATGGGCCCGATCCCCGGCGGCCAGGGCACGCTCGGCGGCGGCTCCGGCTACATGTTCAAGGCCGGGCTCAGCCCGGAGCAGATCAAGGCGGGCCTGGCCTGGCTGACGTTCAGAAAGAACCCCGACCGCATCGACGCCGACAACGCGCGGGCCGCCGCCAAGGGCCTGCCTGTCGGCCTGCCCGAGCCGAACGTGTGGACCGGCGACTCCGAGCGCAAGCAGCGTGAGGCGACCGAGAAGCACGCCACCGTCCCCACGAAGAACTTCGCGCCGTTCGCCGAGGCGCTCGGCCGCGTCCCGGTCAAGCTGGAGCCGCCGAACGCGCAGCAGATCTACGCCGTGCTCGACACCGCCATGCAGAAGGTCCTCACCGACGAGAACGCCGACGTCGATGCGCTGCTGGCGAACGCCGAGAAGCAGGTCGGCCAGATCCTGGCCGCGGTCAAGTGACGGCCGTCCCCGCGCACCGCGGCCGCCGGAGGGGGGCCTGGCTGCGCCGCAACCTGCACGCCTGGGCCTTCCTGGCGGCCGGCGTCGCGTGCTTCGCCCTGTTCTCGTGGTACCCGCTGGTCAGGGGGATCGTCCTCAGCTTCCAGCAGGTCAACTTCGTCACCGACGCGGTCTGGGTGGGCTGGGACAACTTCCGCGCCCTGTTCGACGACCCGCTGTTCTTCACCGCCTGGGCCAACACGCTGGAGTTCACCGGGCTGGCGCTGCTGTTCGGGTACGCGGTGCCGTTCGTGGTGGCCATCGTGATCAACGAGTTCCGGCACCTCAAGGGCTTCTTCAGGATCGCCGTCTACACCCCGGTCATGCTGCCGCCGATCGTCAGCGTGCTGCTCTGGCAGTACTTCTACGACCCGGGCAACGGCCTGTTCAACTCGATCCTGACCGGTATCGGCCTGCCCGCCTCCGACTGGACGCAGTCGCCGAAGATGGCCATGATCTCCCTGGTCCTCGTCTCGACCTGGGCGAACATGGGCGGCGCCACGATCATGTACCTGGCCGCCCTGGCCACCATCCCGAGCGAACTGTACGAGGCCGCCGAGCTCGACGGCGCGGGCGTCCGGCAGCGCGTCAGGCACGTCGTGCTGCCGCAGATGCGCTTCATCCTGCTGGTGCTGCTCCTGCTGCAGATCGTGGCGACCATGCAGGTCTTCATCGAGCCGTACCAGCTGACCGGCACCACCAACCCGGACACGATCACGGTGCTGGTGCTCGTCTACCGCTACGCCTTCACCGTCAACAACGACTTCGGCCTGGCCGCCGCGATGAGTGTGCTGCTGTTCGTGGTGCTGGGCGCGTTCTCGGCCGCGTACCTGCGCCTGACCCGCGACAAGGACTGAGATGACCCTCACCACCGTGCGCCCGGCCGCCGTCGCCGGGCCGCCGCCAGGCCGGTCGCGGCGCGCCCGCGGTCGCCGGCGGGCGCGGCGCGAGCCCGCCGCCAGGACGTTGATCTCCGAGGCCGACCTCAACCGGGGCCACCGCCGCGTCCTCTACTGGGCCGCGCTGACGGCGATGGCCGCGCTGTTCCTGCTGATCTTCATCTTCCCCCTGTACTGGATGATCACCGGAGCCATGAAGGCGCCCGCCGAGCTGGCCGAGCCGGTGCCCACGCTGGTGCCGCGCGCGTGGCACCCCGAGACGTTCGCCGTCGCGTGGGAGCGGCTGGACCTGGGCAGGTTCCTGCTCAACACCGCCTTCTACACGGCCGGCGTCTGGCTCGTCACCCTCGTGGTGGACGTGGCGGCGGCGTACGCGCTGTCACGCCTTCGGCCCGTGCTCGGCAAGCTGGTGCTGGGCCTGATCCTGGCCAGCCTCATGCTCCCGGCCGACGCGCTGCTCGTGCCGAAATACCTGGCCGTGGTGGACGTGCCGATCTTCGGCGTCAACCTGGTCGACTCGCCGTGGGCGCTGTGGCTGCCGGCCGCGGCCAACGCCTTCAACATCTACGTGCTCAAGCGCTTCTTCGACCGGATCCCCGGCGAGCTGCTGGAGGCGGCGGCCATCGACGGGGCCGGGCGGCTGCGCACCCTGTGGAGCGTCGTGCTGCCGCTGTCGCGGCCGGTGCTCGCCGTCGTGTCGATCTTCGCGATCATCGGCTCGTGGAAGGACTTCCTCTGGCCGCTGCTGGTGCTGCGCGACCCTCAGGCGCAGACGCTCAGCGTGGCGCTGAGCCGGCTGGCCATGACGGGGTACGTGCCCCAGAACGAGATGTTCGCCGCGCTCGCCATCGCCTCCATCCCCATGATCGTCATCTTCATGATCTTCCAGCGCGGCATACTCAACGGCCTGTCGGCCGGCGCGCTCAAGGGCTGATCCACCCCTCACCCCGAGTAAGGAGCCCGGTCCGCCATGCCCGAAAACAGGCTGCCAGAAAACACGCTGCCAGAGAACACGCTGTCCGGAAGCACGCTCAGAACCCTGTTGCTCGCCCTCCTCCCCGCCATCGCCCTCGCCTTCGTGGCCCTTCCCGCCGCACAGGCCGCCACCCGCACCTACCAGGCCGAATCGGCCGCCCTGTCCGGCGGCGCGGCCGTCAGCACCGAGCACGCTGGCTACACCGGCAGCGGTTTCGTGGCCGGCTACACCGACGGCAACAAGGGCCGCGCCGCCACCACGTTCACCGTCACCGCCGCCACCTCGGGCGCGGCCACCGTCGGCCTGCGCTACGCCAACGGCACCACCGCCACGATGTCCCTGTCCGTGTACGTCAACGGCGCCAAGATCCGCCAGATCTCCCTGCCCGCCGTCGGCGTCTGGAACACCTGGGCCACCAGGGACGAGACGTTCACTCTCAACGCCGGTCAGAACACCATCGCCTACCGCTTCGACGCCACCGACCTCGGCAACGTCAACCTGGACAGCATCACGGTCGCCGATCCGGTGGCGGCGCTGCCGTACGAGATGGAGAGCGCGTTCCTGTCCGGCGGCGCGAGCGTGGCCACCTCGATCGGCGGCTACGCGGGAACGGGCTATGCCACCGGGTTCACCACGCCCGGTGCCCGCGCCATCCGCACCGTGACCATGCCCGCCGCGGGCTCGGCCGCCACGACGCTGCGCTACGCCAACGCGACCGGCGGCGCCAGGACGCTCACCGCGTACGTCAACGGGCTCAAGGCCGGCCGCCTCACCCTGCCCGCCGGCTCCGGCTGGCTCACCCTCACCCATACGCTGACCCTGCGCGCGGGCCTCAACCTCATCGGCTACCAGTACGACAGCGGCGACACCGGCGGCGTCGCCCTCGACGGCATCACCGTCGCCGGCGCCGGCACCCTCGCCGCCAGGGGCGCCACCGTCCCCTACACCGAGTACGAGGCCGAGCAGGGCACGACGAACGCCTCCGTCATCGGCCCCGACCGCGCCTACCTCACCCAGGCCGCCGAGGCGTCGGGCCGCCGCGCCGTCAAGCTCGACGCCACCGGCGAGTACGTCCAGTTCACCCTGACCAGGCCGGCGAACTCGATCGTCGTGCGCCACATCGTCCCCGACAACGCGGCGGGAACCGGGATCACCGCCCCGCTGGCCCTGTACGCCGACGGCGTCAAGCTGCAGGACCTCACGCTGAGCTCTACCTACAGCTGGGTCTACGGCGCCTACCCGTACGGCAACGACCCGGCCGGCGGCAGCCCGCACCACTTCTTCGACGAGGCCCGCGCCCGCATCCCCGCCCAGCCCGCGGGCACGGTGCTGAAGCTGCAGAAGGACGCCTCGTCCAGCGCCGCCTACTATGTCATCGACCTGATCGACACCGAGCAGGTCGCCCCCGCGCTGCCCATGCCCGCCGACCACCTGTCCATCACCTCCTACGGCGCCGTCGCGAACGACGCCGGCGACGACACCGCCGCGATCGACGCCGCCATCGCGGCCGCCCGCGCCCAGGGCAAGGGCGTGTGGATCCCGCAGGGCACGTTCGTCATCGGCGCCCGGATCAACGTGGCCGGGGTCGCGGTACGCGGCGCGGGCCAGTGGTACAGCACCGTCCGCGGCACGAACGGCAAGGGCGGCTTCTTCGCCACCGGCTCAGGCGTGCAGATCGCCGATCTGACCATCGCCGGCGACGTCCGCTACCGCGACGACGCCGCCTTCGACACCGGCATCGAGGGGAACTTCGGCACCGGCTCCCTGGTGCACAACGTCTGGATGGAGCACGTCAAGGTCGGCATGTGGATCGACTCCGGCACCGACGGCCTGTACGTCGCCGGGGTGCGCATCCGCGACACGTTCGCCGACGGCGTCAACATCCACGCGAACGTCCGCGACACCCGCTTCGACCAGAGCGTCGTCCGTAACACCGGGGACGACGGGCTGGCCATGTTCTCGCAGGGCGCGGCGGTGACGAACTGCGCGTTCACCTTCAACACGGTCACGCTGCCGATGCTGGCCAACGCCGTCGGCGTCTACGGCGGCTCCGGCAACCGGGTCGAGGACAACCTGCTGTCCGACACCGTGACCGCCTCGGCCGGCATCGCGATCAGCACCCGTTTCGCGCCGGTGCCCTTCAGCGGCACGACCTCCGTCCGGCGCAACACGCTCACCAGGACCGGCGGGTACGAGCCCAACTGGGGAGCCCAGCTCGGCGGCCTGTGGATCTACGCCGACACGGCCGACATCACCGCGGCCGTCGTGGTCCAGGACGTCACCGTCAGCGACAGCCTCCACCAGGGGCTGCTGCTGAGCTGGCAGCGCACCATCTCGGGCCTCACCCTCGACAACGTCACCATCTCCGGCGCCGGCACGTACGGCATCGAGGCCGCCGCGGCCGGCAGCGCCACCGCGAGCGGCGTCAAGGTCACCGGGGCCGCGTCCGGCGGCCTGAACAACCTCACCGGCTACACCTTCGTCCGAGGTCAGGGCAACAGCGGCTGGTGACGGCCGCACCCCGGGGACATGCGGCCGGTGACGGCCGCACCCCGGCGGACATGTGGCCGGTGACGGCCGGACCCCCGGGGGGCATCTCGCGGGATGCCCCCTTTCTCCTCCTCTTCTCTGCTTCTCCTCCTCCGTTGACAGTCAGGAGCCACGTGTCCCATCCCCAGCCGTCCGTGCCGTCCGCCGCCTGGTGGCGTACCGCCGCGATCTACCAGATCTACGTGCGCAGCTTCGCCGACGGGAACGGAGACGGCGTCGGCGACCTCGCCGGGCTCCGGCAGCGCCTGCCCTACCTGCGCGACCTGGGCGTGGACGCCCTCTGGCTCACCCCGTGGTACGTCTCCCCGATGGCCGACGCGGGCTACGACGTGGCCGACTACCGCGACATCGACCCCGTCTTCGGCACGCTCGCCGAGGCCGAGCGGCTCATCGCCGACGTGCACGCCCATGGCCTGCGCCTGCTCGTCGACCTGGTGCCCAACCACTGCTCTGCGCGGCACCCCTGGTTCGTCGAGGCGCTGGCGGGCGGGCCGGCGCGGGAGCGGTTCTGGTTCCGGCCGGGACGGGGGCGCGACGGCGAGCTGCCGCCCAACGACTGGCGCTCCTACTTCGGCGGGCCGGCGTGGACGCGGGTCGCGGACGGGCAGTGGTATCTGCACCTGTTCGCCCCCGAGCAGCCGGACCTCAACTGGGAACATCCGGAGGTGCGCGGGGAGTTCGAGGACATCCTGCGCTTCTGGCTGGATCGCGGGGTGGACGGGTTTCGCGTGGACGTGGCGCACGGGCTGGTCAAGAAGGCCGGGCTGCCGGACGTGGGAGAGGACCCGGACCCGGCGGACCTGCCGTACCAGGACGTCGACGGCGTGCACGAGATCTACCGGTCGTGGCGGCGGGTCGCCGACTCCTATCCGGGTGAGCGGGTGTTCGTCGGCGAGGTGTGGCTGCCGACTCCTGCCCAGTACGCCCGCTACCTGCGGCCCGGCGAGCTGCACTCGGCGTTCAACTTCGAGTTCCTGTGCGGCGCCTGGGAGCCGGGCCCCGTCCGCGACGTGATCACCGCCACCCTGACCACGCACGAGAGCGTCGGCGCGCCGCCCACCTGGGTGCTGTCCAACCACGACACGATCCGCCACGTCACCCGCTACGGCCGCGCCGAGACGGCCTTCGACATGGGGAACAAGCGCCACGGCGCGCCCAGTGACCTGGAGCTGGGTGTGCGCAGGGCCCGTGCGGCCGCGCTGCTCACGCTGGCGCTGCCCGGCGGCGTCTACGTCTACCAGGGCGACGAGCTCGGGCTGGCCGAGGTGGAGGACCTGCCCGATGAGCTGCTGCAGGATCCCACGTGGGAACGCTCCAGCCACACCGACCGGGGCAGGGACGGCTGCCGGGTGCCGCTGCCCTGGTCGGGCGATGAGCACCCCTTCGGCTTCTCGCCGCCCGGCGCGGCCCGCGCTCCCTGGCTGCCGCAGCCCCTCACCTGGAAGGGCCTGACCGCCGCCGCCCAGGCGGCCGACCCCCGCTCGATGCTCTCCCTCTACCGGTCCGCGCTGGCGCTGCGCCGCGACCTGCTCGCCGGGCTGCCCCCGGCGCTGACATGGCTAGACACGGAGCCCGGCGTGGTGGCCTTCGCCAGGGAGGAGGGATTCGCCTGCTTCGTGAACTTCACCGGCGCTTCCGTGCCGCTGCCCGGCCACGTCCTGCTCGCCAGCGCGCCGGTCGAGGACGGGCTCCTGGCCCCGGACGGCTGCGCCTGGGTACGGCTCCCGCCGCGCTGACCCCCGCGCGGACCTGTACGGTAAAGTCGCCGGGGCTCTGAACAGGAGCGTTCGTCTCGCGCAGAAGGAACTTCTTGCCCAGCCCCGCACCCGCAGCAGTCCGCAAGCCCGTGTTCGCCCGCCCGGCCTGGCTCCACCCCAGGGTGGCCCGCACCGAGTTCCTGGCCGGGCTGGTCGTGGCCCTCGCCCTCATCCCCGAGGCGATCTCGTTCTCGATCATCGCCGGCGTCGATCCCAGCGTCGGCCTGTTCGCCTCCTTCACGATGGCGGTCGTCATCGCCGTCGCCGGCGGCCGCCCCGCGATGATCTCGGCGGCCACCGGCGCCATCGCCCTGGTGGTGGCGCCATTGGCGCGCGAGCACGGCTTCGGCTACCTGATCGCCACCGTCATCCTCGGCGGGCTCATCCAGATCGTGCTCGGGGCCCTCGGCGTGGCCAGGCTGATGCGGTTCGTCCCGCGCAGCGTGATGGTCGGCTTCGTCAACTCCCTCGCCATCCTGATCTTCATGGCGCAGGTGCCCGAGCTGATCGGCGTGCCGTGGGCGGTCTACCCGCTGCTGGCCGGCGGGCTGGCGCTGATGGTGTTCTTCCCGCGGCTGACCAGGGCCGTGCCCGCGCCGCTGGTGTCCATCGCCGCGCTCACCGCCATCACCGTCGGCGCGGGGCTGGCCGTCCCCACGGTCGGCGACCGCGGCACGCTGCCGTCGTCGCTGCCGGTGCCCGGGCTGCCCGACGTGCCCCTCACGCTGGACACGCTCACCCTGCTGGCCCCGTACGCGCTCGCCTTCGCCCTGGTCGGCCTGATGGAGTCGCTGATGACGGCCAAGCTCGTCGACGACATCACCGACACCCGCTCCAGCAAGACCCGCGAATCCATCGGCCAGGGCCTGGCCAACATCGTCACCGGCCTGTTCGGCGGCATGGGCGGCTGCGCCATGATCGGCCAGACCATGATCAACGTGAAGAACGGCGCCCGCACCCGCCTGTCCACGTTCACCGCCGGGGTCATGCTCATGGTGCTGTGCATCGTCTTCGGGCCGTGGGTGTCGCAGATCCCGATGGCCGCGCTGGTCGCGGTGATGGTGCTGGTCTCGTTCGGCACCTTCGACTGGCACTCCGTCGCCCCGGCCACGCTGCGGCGCATGCCCGCGGGCGAGATCACCGTCATGGTCGTCACCGTGGCCGTCGTGGTCGCCACGCACAACCTGGCGATCGGCGTCGTCGCCGGATCGCTGACCGGGCTGGTGATCTTCGCCCGCCGGGTCGCGCACCTCGCCCAGGTCTCGGCCGTCGTCGACCCCGACGGCGAGCAGGCCGTCTACGCCGTCACCGGACAGCTCTTCTTCGCCTCCACCGGCGACCTGGTCACCCGGTTCGACTACGCCGGCGACCCCGCACAGGTGGTCATCGACCTGTCGGGCGCGCACATCTGGGACGCCACCTCGGTCGCCGCGCTTGACGCCGTGCAGGCCAAGTACGCCGCCCGCGGCAAGAGCGTGCGGATCGTCGGCCTGAACGAGCCGAGCGCGGAGATGCACGCCAAGCTGTCCGGCGAATTGTCCGGAACAGCGCACTGACCCGCAGCCGCCGTCTGCGGCGGCCGGGCGGCAGCGCCGGCCAGGTGCGGCGGGCGGGTGGGTCAGGCGGCGGCTCTGGCCAGGTGGGCCAGGTCGCCCAGCACCTCGGTGTTGAGCTGGTAGGCCAGCTTGACCTCGCCGATCATCCGCTGTTGCTCCCGCTCCGCGAGCCCCGTGCCCAGCTCGTCGAGCCGGGAGCGGTATTCGGTCTTGAACCGCGGCAGGCTGCCCAGCTCGTCGAAGATGTAGAAGTCGACGCCGCCGCCCTTGGCGTACCCGTAGATCTTCTGCAGCTCCATCCGGATGAACTGCCCGCCCGAGAGGTCGCCCAGGTAACGGGTGTAGTGGTGGGCCACGTAGCCGGCCGGCCAGTCGGCCACCTGCTGGATGCGGGCCACGAGGGTGCGGGTCGACTTCGACGGGGTGATCCGCTCCCGCCAGCCGGAGCCGTAGATCGTCTCAAGGTCGCGCTCCAGCGCGGGCTCCCGGTAGAGCTCGGGAAAGACGAAGCGGCCGGCCACCGGGTGGTCGGCGAGTGCGCGCGAGACGCCGTCGAGCGCGGTGTAGGCGAAGTAGTGTTGAGCCACCATCTCGCCGTAGTCGTGCTCGCTCAGCCGCCCGGCCATCAACGCGGAGAGGTAACCTTCCGACTCGGCGGACTCGTGGTCGGCCCAGGTGGCGGTTCGCAGGGTCTCGGAGAACGACGCGGTCACGCGGCCCACCTCTCGTGCTGACGTTTCATGACGAAGTGTCACAAACGCCGGCATCCGGCGTCAAGCTGATGACGACACCATGTCAGCAAATCCTGCCTCTCCACTTCCGTACCCATGAACGGCGCCACCAAGAGCCGGGTTCCCGCGCCGACGCCCGGAGACCCTGTGTGATCGGCGTTCCGCCGGGCGCGGCAGCGGAAAAGCATTCGCCCGCCGCACTTATAGTGAAAGAGATCCCGTGCGCGGGAAATTAAGCGGCAAAACCTCCATTTGCCGGGGCATCCGGCAGCAAGAGATCGTTTTCGGTGGGCGTCATGAACGCGCTCCGGCCCGCACGGGCGTACACGGTCGGTGACACTGGAGAGCCCTCAATGGAGTGCCTGATGCCGATAATTCGCACTAGCATACGACCATTGCTGGCCGCCCCTAATGGAGTGATCCTTGTCCGTTCAAGCCGACACAGCCAGGCGACGCATGCAAGAACTGCTCAGGACCAATGAAGAGCAGGTCATCAGCCGCTGGGTCAAGATCGCCAAGGCGTCCTCGGAGGAGCTGTCGGAGCTCTACCGGGCGCTGCTCGCCGCACTCGACGCGGGCAAGAACGACTTCGCCGACGTCCGCGGACTGCTGGCCGAGCTCTCACGATCGCGGGCCCGCGCCGGCTTCGCGCCTTCCGACACGGCCAGGGCGGTGTTCGGGCTGAAGGAGGTCGTCTTCGAGCTCACCGAGGCCGATGCCGACTGGGCCGAGGCGGCCGGTGGGCTGGTCTGGTTCTCCCGGCTGATCGACGACCTGGGGCTCTACACGTTCGAGACGTACACCGACGCCCGCGAGAAGATCATTCTGGACCAGGCCGAGCAGCTGCTCGAACTGTCCACGCCGGTGGTCAAGATATGGGACGGCATCGTGGCGGTGCCGCTGATCGGCACCCTCGACTCCGCCCGCACCCAGGTCGTGATGGAGAAGCTGCTGCAGACGCTGGTCGACACCGGTGCCGAGCACGCGATCATCGACATCACCGGCGTCCCCGCCGTCGACACCCAGGTCGCCCAGCACCTGCTGAAGACGGTCGTCGCGGCTCGCCTGATGGGCGCGGAGTGCGTCATCTCCGGCATCCGCCCGCAGATCGCGCACACCCTCGTCACGCTCGGCGTCGAGTTCGGCGACATCGTGACGAAGGCGTCCCTGGCCGACGCGCTCGCGCACACCTTCAGGCGCGCGGGCATCGAAGTGGGCCGGGCGCGTCAGGCGCACGTCTCCATCCGGGCGGAGAACGCCTAGTGCAGCACGTTCCCGTACTCAAACTCGGTGACGTCCTCATCGTCTCCATCCAGATCGACCTGGAGGACCAGAGCGTGCTCGCCCTCCAGGAAGACCTCGCCGACGCCGTGGTGGAGCACGGCGCCAGGGGAGTGATCATCGACATCACCGCCGTGGAGATCGTCGACTCCTTCATCGGCCGGATGCTGGCCACGATCGCCGGAATGTGCCGCATGCTCGACGCGCAGACCGTGGTCGTCGGCATGCGGCCGGCCGTGGCCATCACGCTCGTCGAGCTCGGGCTGTCGCTGGGCGGCGTCCGTACCGCACTCAATCTGGAGAAGGGGGTCGCGCTGCTGGACCACATCCGGAGCGCGACGCCGTGAGCGGCGAGCGCGAGGTCGTCATCGCGAGCAGCGCCGACGTCGTCGCGGTGCGCCAGCTCGTACGGAGCGTCGCCATCGAGGTGGGCCTGTCCCTCGTCGATCAGACCAAGATCGTCACCGCGGCCAGCGAGCTGGCGCGCAACGCCCTGGTGTACGCAGGCGGCGGCGACGTGCGCATCCTGGTCGTCGAGAACGGCCCCAGACGCGGGCTCAAACTGGTCGTCACCGACGAGGGCCCCGGCATCCCCGACCTCGAACTGGCCCTGACCGACGGCTGGACCACCGGGAACGGCCTCGGGCTCGGGCTCAGCGGATCACGCCGGCTGGTCGACGAGTTCGACCTGCTGTCGGGGCCGGGGAAGGGCACGACCGTGACGGTGACCAAATGGGCCCGATGACACCGGACCCGGCGACCTGGGGCCCGGTGACCTGGGGCCCAGAAAAACGAGGCCCAGCGACACGGGGTGCGGTGACACGGGGCCCGGTGACCTGGGGTGTGGTGGCATGGGCGCGGTGACCGGTCCTCGCGTAGACGACTGGGTCCGCGCCGAGGACCCCAGCGCGGTCGGCGCGGTCCGCCGCAAGGCCGTCGGGCTGGCCGAGGCGGCCGGATTCGACCCGGTGCTCGTCGGGCAGACGGCCGTGGCCGTCAGCGAGGCCGTCTCCAATTTGGTCAAGCACGCGGTCGAGGGCACGGTCATGGTGCGCCCCCACCCCGAGGCCCCGGCCACCGTGGAGCTCATCTGCCTGGACCGCGGCCCCGGCATGGCCGACGTGGCCCGCGCGTTGCGCGACGGCTACTCCACCTCCGGCACCCTCGGCATCGGGCTGGGCGCCATCGCCCGCATCGCCTCCGGCTACGACGTTCACTCCCTGCCAGGCCGGGGAACCGTCCTGGCCATGTACTTCACCGCGGACGGCGCGGCCCCGCCGCCGCTGCTGGCCGGCGGCGTGACGCGGCCGATCGGCGAGGAGCCCGTGTCCGGTGACGGCTTCGCCATCGCCAGGTCGGGTTCGGTGACGACCGTGCTGGTCTGCGACGGGCTTGGGCACGGCCACATTGCCGCGCAGGCCGCGCAGCGGGCCGTGGAGCTGTTCCACGGCGTGAGCGACCAGGAGCCGCTGGACATCGTGGCACGCCTGCACGCCGGCATGTCCGGCACCAGGGGCGGCGCCGTGGCGGTCGCCCGCGTCGAGCCGGGCGGTGTCTCCTACTCCGGCCTGGGCAACGTCTCCGGCTGGGTCGCGCACGGGGAAGGACGGCATGGCATGGTGTCGGTTCCCGGCATCGCGGGGCATCGGGGAGGCCGGCTGCGCCAGTACTCCTACGAGCTGCCCGCGTACGCCGTCGTGGTCATGCACAGCGACGGGCTGACCGACCGCTGGGACCCGGCGGCGATCCCCGGCCTGTTCGCCCGCACCCCGGCGGTGATCGCCGCGGGGCTCCTGCGCGAGGCGGGCAGCAGGCGCGACGACGCCTGCGTGGTGACGGTGAGGCCCGGCCATGCCGGCCGCTGAGCTCGTCCGCGTCCGGCTCGACGCCGACCAGGACGTCTTCGTGCTGCGCCGCATCGGCCGCGCCGCCGCCGAGCTGGCCGGGCTCGACCAGCAGGACCAGATCCGGGTGGCGACGGCGCTCAGCGAGGCCGGCCGCGAGGTGTACGGCCCCGGGTCGAGCGCCACGGTCTCCCTCGACGACCAGTGGCTGCTCATCACCCTGGAGCACACCGGGCGCTCCGACCTGGCCGGTTCCGAGGGCCTGACACTGGCCGGCCGGCTGGTGGACTCGGTCGCGCTCGACGAGCACAGCGTGACGCTGTCCAAACGGCTGCGCGTCCTCCCACGGGCCGTACCCGTCGAGGAGATGCGCACCAGGCTCGCCCGGCTCTCGCCGGTCTCCGCGCTCGACGAGCTGCGCGAGCAGAACAAGGAGCTGGCCGGCACGCTGGAGGATGTGCTGCGGCTCAACGCCGAGCTCCAGGAGACCAACTCCGGTGTGCTGGCGATGTACAACCAGCTCTCCGACGAGCTGGAGGAGACCAACAGGGGAGTGGTCGCCCTCTACGCCGAGCTGGACGAGAGGTCGAGCCTGCTGCGCGAGACCACCGAGGCGCGCAACCGCTTCTGGGCCACCGTCAGCCACGAGCTGCGCACGCCTCTCAACTCGGTCATCGGCCTGGTCAGGCTGCTGACCGGCCCAGGAGGCGACGAGCTCACCGAGGAGCAGGAGCATCAGGTACGGCTCATCGGCAGCTCGACCGAGACGCTGCTTGAGCTGGTCAGCGAGCTGCTCGACATGGCCAAGGCGGAGTCGGGCCGCCTGGACCCGCAGCCGGCGCACGTGAACCTGGTCCAGGTCGCCGAGCAGCTGCGGGTGACGATGCGCCCGACGAGCGAGCAGGCCGGCGTCGAGCTGCGCCACGACGTGGCCACCGAGGCCGCCGAGCTGTACGCCGACGAGGGCATGCTGGTCAGGATCCTGCGCAACCTGCTGTCCAACGCGCTGAAGTTCACCGAGCGCGGCGCGGTGACGTTGCGCGCCCGCCTCGACGACGCCGAGAACGAGGCCGTCATCACGGTCAGCGACACGGGCATCGGCATCCCGCCCGACCACATCGACCGCGTGTTCGAGGACTTCTACCAGATCCCCGGCTCCTTGCAGGTGAGGTACCGGGGGACGGGGCTCGGCCTGCCGTACGCCCGCAGGCTCGCCGAGGCGCTCGGCGGCACCCTTGAGCTGGCCAGCGCGGAGGGCGAGGGCACCACGGCCACGCTGCGCCTGCCCCACTACAGCGGGCCGCCCGAGCTGGAGCGGGTGCTGGTCGCCGACGACGACGAGGTGTTCCGCGCCGCCGCCCGCCGCATGTTGTACGGCTTCGCCACACACGTCGACGAGGCCCCCGACGGGGCCGTGGCGCTGGAGCTGATGGCGGCGGCCCCGCCCGACGTGATCCTGGTCGACCTGCTCATGCCGCGCCTGGACGGCAGCGTGCTGCTCCAGCGGATGGCCGAGGACGAGCGGCTGCGCGACATCCCCGTGGTCGTGGTGACGATCTCGCCGCAGCAGGCTCCCGACACCAAGAAGGTGCTGTCCAAGCACGGTTTGAGAAGGGAACAACTGCTTCATGCCATCCGCGGCGCGAAGGGGACGAAGGATGCCTGAGACGGCGACCGTCATGGTGGTCGACGACACGCCGACGAAGCGGTACATCCTGTCGAGCTGGCTGCGCCGGGCAGGGCACACCGTGATCGAGGCGAGCGGCGGCGAGGAGGCGCTGCGGCTGCTCGCCGCGCACCACGTCGACCTGGTCGTCCTCGACGTGCGGCTGCCCGACATCCCCGGGTACGAGGTGTGCGAGCGCATCAAGGCCGACCCGGAGACCGCCGCGATCCCCGTCATCCAGGTCTCGGCCAACGCCATCACCGTGGCCGACCGGGCCGAGGGGCTGGAGCGCGGCGCGGACGCCTACCTGGCCGAGCCGATCGAGCCGGCCGAGTTCGCCGCCACGGTCGAGGCCATGCTGCGCTACTACCGGGCGCGCTGGCGGGCCGAGCTCATGGCCAGGCGCCTGGCCTTGCTGGCCGAGGTGACGCTGCGCATCAACGAGTCCGAGACGTTCGACGAGCTGCTGACGGTGGCCGTCGAGGGCTCGGCCGAGCTGCTGAACCGCTACTGCGGCACCCTGGCGCTGATGCCCGACGGACGGATCCGCCGCTACCGCGCCAAACCGGGCGAGCGGGCCGTCGCCGCCCCCGCCGGGCCCGACCTGCTCGGCCGGCTCAGCCGGATGGTGCAGCGGGAGGCGGCCCGCACCCACGTGTTCACCCTGCACGCGGACGAGTGGCGCGGTCTGGTGCCCGACGTGCGGACGGAGGGCAGCAGCACGGGCGTGCTCTGCCGGACGAAGAACTCGAAGGCGCCCATCTACCTGGGGGTGGAGGCCGAGCCGCCGCTCGACACCGACGAGGTGAACCTGCTGCGCCAGCTCGGCCAGGAGCTGGCCCTGGCGGTGGACGCGCTGCGCGCGTACGCGGAGGAGCACACGATCGCGCTCACGCTGCAGCGCAGCCTGCTGCCCACCCGCATCCCCGAGGTGCCCGGCCTTCAGGTGGCGATGCGTTACCAGCCGGCCGCGGACAACATCGAGGTGGGCGGCGACTTCTACGAGGTGCTGCCGGTCGATCACCGGGTGCTGGTGGCCATCGGCGACGTGGAGGGGCACTCGCTGCACGCCGCGACCGTGATGGCCGAGCTGCGCCACGCCATGCGGGCCTCGTTCATCGGCCAGGTGGACCTCAGCGCCTCGCTCGACCTGCTCAACCAGATGATGCGGCGCTACCACCCGCGCATGACCGCCACGCTGTGCCTGGTGCTCATCGACCCGGCCACGGGGGAGATGGAGGTGGCCAACGCCGGTCACATCCCGCCGCTGTTCTCCGGTCCCGGCTGCGCCTATCACAACCTGGGCAACCTGCTGCTCGGCGCCCTGCCGGAGTCGTACACGGTGGACCGGCTGAAGCTGCCGCCCGGCGGCACGCTGCTGCTGTTCACCGACGGGCTCGTGGAGGACCGGCACATCTCGCTGGACGAGAGCATGGAGACCGCCAGGCGGCTCGCGGAGGTCGTCGAGGACGATCTGGAGGAGTTCGCCGACCGGATGCTGGCCGCGTTCGGAGCGCGCGAGGACGACGTGGCACTCGTCGTCGTCCGCCGGGACCCGTGACTCAGAGGAGCCGCCGCCCGTGACTCAGGAGGCCCGCTCCGCGTAGTGGCAGGCGGCGTGGTGGTCGCCTCCGTCCGGCCCCGGCTCCAGCACCGGCTCCTCCTCGGCGCACCGTTCGGTGGCCTTCCAGCAGCGCGTGTGGAACCGGCACCCCGGCGGCGGCGCGACCGGGCTCGGCGGGTCCCCTGCGAGCATGATGCGCGAGCGCCCCTTCAACCGCGGCTTCGGCACGGGAGCCGCCGACAGCAGCGCCATCGTGTACGGATGCGCCGGCGCCCCGTACACCCCGGCCGCCGGTCCGGTCTCGGCCACCCGCCCGAGGTACATCACCCCCACCCGGTGCGACACGTGCCGCACCACGGCCAGGTCGTGCGCGATGAACACCAGCGCCACCCCGAGCGTGCGCTGCAACTGCGCGAACAGGTTGACCACCTGCGCCTGCACCGACATGTCCAGCGCCGAGACCGGCTCGTCGCACACGATCACGTCGGGCTCGGTGGCGAGGGCCCTGGCGATGCCGATGCGCTGCCGCTGCCCGCCGGAGAACTCGTGCGGGAACCGGTTCATCCGGTCGGGGGACAGTCCCACCAGCGTCAGCAGTTCCCCGACCCGGTCGCGCATGGCGCGCGAGCCCTGCGCCAGCCGGTGCACGCGCAGCGGCTCGGCCACGATGTCGTGCACCGTCATGCGCGGGTTGAGCGAGGTGAGCGGGTCCTGGAAGACCATCTGGACCCGCCGCCGGATGTCGCGCGGCACGCCGCCCCTGGTGAAGAAGGGCTGCCCGCGGAAGGTGACCTCGCCCTGGTCGGGGCGTTCGAGACCGACGAGCATGCGGGCCAGGGTGGACTTGCCGCAGCCGGACTCGCCGACGATGCCCAGCGTCTCACCGGCGTACAGTTCCAGGTCCACGCCCGCGACCGCGCGCACTCCGCCGCCCCTGGACAGCAGCCCGGAGCGGTAGGTCTTGTGCAGGTTCGTCGCCCGCAGCACGGGCTCCCTGACGTCAGGCGAGGGCGCCATCGAGCATCTCCTCCGAGTGGTGGCAGGCGGTGTAGCGGCCGGCGCCGGTCTCCAGCAGCGTCAGGGCGGGCCGGGTGGTCACGCACACCTCGCTCGCGCGCTCGCAGCGCGGCGCGAAGGAGCAGCCGGGCGGGGTCTCGGCGGGGCTGGGCGGGGCGCCGGGGATGGCGCGCAGCTCCGAGGCGGGGGCGTCGAGGTCGGGGATGGCGGCGAGCAGGGCCTCCGTGTACGGGTGCGCGGGCAGGTCGTAGATCTCCTCGACCTCGCCGCGTTCGACGATGCGGCCCGCGTACATCACCGCCACCCGGTCGCTGACCTCGGCGGCGACCCCGAGGTCGTGGGTGATGAGCAGCACCGCGGTGCCCAGGTCGCGCCGCAGCCGGTCGATCAGCTCCAGGATCTGCGCCTGCACGGTCACGTCGAGCGCGGTCGTCGGCTCGTCGGCGATGATCAGGTCGGGCTCCAGCGCCACCGCCATGGCGACCAGGATCCGCTGCCGCATCCCGCCGGAGAACTGGTGCGGGTAGTCGTTGATCCGCTTGGCCGCGGCCGGGATGCCGACCAGGTCCAGCATCTCGATCGAGCGGGCCTTGGCTTCCCGGCGGGACAGACCGCGGTGCACCCGGTAGAGCTCGCCGATCTGGTCGCCGATGCTGAGCACGGGGTTGAGCGCCGACAGCGCGTCCTGGAAGACGAGTGTCATCTCGCTGCCGCGCAGCGCGCGCAGCTGGTCCTCGGTCATCGCGAGCAGGTCGCGCCCGCCGAGCTTGGCGCTCTCGCAGCGCACCCGGGCGCCGGGCTGGTCGAGCAGGCCCATGACGGCCTTGGCCGTGACGGATTTTCCCGAGCCGGACTCGCCGAGCAGCGCGAGCGTCTGGCCGCGCTCGATGGTCAGGTCCACCCCGCGCACCGCGGGGATCTCGCGTCCGTGTGCGGTGAACGTGACGTGCAGGTCGCGTATCTCCAGGACCGGTGGCTCGTTCACCGCACCCCCTTCTATGATCATGACGAAACGTGGCGTTAACAAAGTCTGTGATGCCGGAAAACAACTCCAATATTGTCTTTCACGCCTGATTCTGGCAAGCTGCGGGCAATTGGACAAGAGGGGTTACCAGATGCTGGAAGCTGCGAAGAGCTACAAGGGCTACCGTTCGTACGAATACCTGGAGGAGGGCGTCGACTACCGCCGGTTCGACCTGGCGCCTGAGCTCGGCCGGGTGCCGGCCTACCAGGGGCCCGAGCTGACCTCCGAGCAGAGCGAGCGCGTACGTCGCCTGCTCACCGACAGCCTGGTCGTCTCCCTGCACGACCACCCGTCGATCTTCCCCGACGACATCAGCCAGACCGTCGACTACAACCGCACCGCCCGCCACCACACCGGCTACGAGGGCCTGTCCCGCTCCGGCATGACCGTCGTCTTCGACAACCTGATGGACGGCACCTGCTGCATCACCAGCCAGGCCGGCTGGAAGTGGAACGACGTGGTGGCCGACATCGGCATGCGCCTGTCGGACGTGGCCCACCAGGACTTCCTGATCAAGATCGAGCGCCTGGCCGACGTGCACGAGGCGCACTCCAGCGGCCGGATCGGTCTCGTGCTCGCCCTGGAGGCGGCCACGATGATCGAGAACGAGGTCGACCGGATCGACATGCTCTACGGCTTCGGCGTGCGCCAGATGGGCATCGCCTACAGCGAGGCCAACACCCTGGGCAGCGGCCTGAAGGAGCGCGGCGACGGCGGGCTGACGCTGTTCGGCGAGAAGGCCGTGCGCCGGATGAACAAGCTGGGCATCGCCATCGACGTCTCTCACTCCGGCGACCAGACCTCGCTCGACACGATCCGCCACTCCGACCGGCCGATCCTCATCACCCACGCGGGCGCCCGCTCCGTCTGGCCGACCAACCGGATGAAGCCGGACTCGGTCATCAAGGCCGCGGCCGAGCGCGGCGGCGTGATCGGGCTGGAGGCGGCCCCCCACACCACCCTGTCGCCCGACCATCCCCGGCACAGCCTGGAGTCGGTGATGGACCACTTCACGTACTGTGTAGACCTGGTCGGCATCGACCACGTGGCCTTCGGACCCGACACGCTGTTCGGCGACCACGTGGGGCTGCACGACACGTTCGCCGAGCACCTGTCGCTCAACGAGGCCCACGCGGGCCAGGCGTACGAGAAGGTCCCTTACGTGGACGGCCTGGAGAACCCGGCCGAGTGCTTCTGGAACATCATCTCGTGGCTCGTCACCCACGGTTACTCCGACGACGAGATCACCAAGGTCATCGGCGGCAACGTCATGCGCGTGCTGGAAGAGGTCTGGATCTGATGAGACGTGCGGTTCTTCTCACCGCGCTGGCCGTGGCGCTTACGGCCTGCGCTCCCAGCGTGCCCGGTTCCTCAGGCTCCTCCGGCTCCCCGGGCACTCAGGCGCCCGCCAGCGCCGACCGGCTGACCATCGGAACCACCGCCGACGTGGTCAACTACAACCCGCTGGTCGGCAACAGCCGTACGGACTCGTGGGTCACCGACCTCATGTACCCGAAGCTGACCCAGATGGACGCCACCGGCAAGCGGATCCCGTACCTGGCGACCGAATGGTCCTACTCCGACGACGGCAAGGTCGCGACCGCCAAGCTGCGTGACGACATGAAGTGGTCCGACGGCAAGCCGGTCACCGCCTCCGACGTCGTGTTCTCGGTGACCGCGGTGCAGAAGGAGAAGTTCGGCGTGGTGGCCGGGCTCATCACCGCGCTGGACAAGGCCGAGGCGGTCTCGCCGACCGAGGTGCGCTTCAAGCTCACCCGCCCCGACGGCACGTTCCTCGACAACGTGGGCTTCTGGCTGCCCGTCGTGCCCGAGCACGTCTTCTCCAAGGCGCCGAGCGTGCAGAAGTTCGCCAACGACAAGGACTGGGTCAGCGCCGGGCCGTTCAAGCTGACCAAGGTCGAGCGCGGCCAGCGCTACATCATGGACCGGGTGGACGACTTCGGGCCCGGTCAGCCCACCGTCAAGCAGGTCGTCTTCCGCGTCTTCCCCGACGTCAACACCGAGGTCCTGGCGCTGCGCAACGGCGAGATCGACATGATCGGCAACGTGCTGCCGCCGGCCACCGCGATCGAGCTGAAGAACGACCAGAAGGTCAAGCTGGAGCAGATCCCGTCGCTGGGCTGGGCGCACCTGCAGTACAACACCAAGCGCAAGCCGCTCGACGACGTCCGCGTCCGCCAGGCGCTGGCCCACGCCGTCGACTACGAGGCCATCAGGAACATCGCGCTGAAGGGCTTCGCCAAGTCCTCCAACTCCAGCGTGCTGACGCCCTCGCTGCCCCAGTGGACCGACACGGCGTCGAAGGAGTACGCCTTCGACCCCGAGCAGTCCAAGAAACTGCTGGCCGAGGCCGGGCAGACGAACCTGAGCCTGAGCATGATCTACGACCAGGCCGACCCGAACATCGCCCGCTGGGCGCCCATGGTCCGCGACGCGGCCAAGAAGGCCGGCATCACGATCGAGCTGCAGGGCCTGGAGCGCAACACGTACCTGGACAAGACCACCAAGCGGGACTTCGACATCTACGCCGGCTCGTGGGCGGTCATGGACAACCCGCCCGCCAACCTGGGGCTGGCCTTCAAGAGCGGCGGGTTCATCAACTACGCCCAGGTCGAGGACCCCAAGCTGGACGACCTGATCGACCAGGCGCAGCGGGCGCTCACCCAGGAGGAGGCCAAGACGCCGATCCAGGAGGCGGCCAGGATCATCCATGACCAGGTCTACGACAACGTCCTGTACGTCGAGACGTTCAACGTCGCCCACTCCGCCAAGTGGACCGGGTTCCAGCCGATGCCCAGCGAGCTGCTGTCCATCCTGAACCCGCTCTCCCTCGCCGCGGCGAAGCCCGCGGGCTGATCGGCATGCGCTTCATCGGCCTCCGGCTGGCCCGCGGCCTGCTCACCCTCTGGTTCGCGGTCACGGTGACGTTCTTCCTGGTGCGGTTGCTGCCAGGTGACCCGGTGCTGGCCGTGGCCGATCCGAACATGACCGAGGAACTGCGCCAGAAGCTGCTCGCCGACTTCGGCCTGGACAAGCCGCTGGCGGCGCAGTACCTCGACTATCTCGGCCAGTTGGTGCAGGGCAACCTCGGCATGTCCTTCCGGCAGTCGATCCCCGTGACGACCGTGCTCATGGAGCGGCTGCCCTGGACGCTGATCCTGACCATCTCGGCCATGGTGGTGACGATCGCGCTGGGCATCCCGCTCGGCGTGCTCGCCGCCACCAGGGCCAAGGGCTGGCTGGACCGCGTCATCCAGCTCACCGGCATCACCGCCCAGTCGCTGTTCGTGCGGAGCGTCGGCATCCTGCTCATGTACGTGCTGGGCGTCTGGCTCGGCTGGTTCCCCATCGGCGGCGCGGTCGACCTGGACGCCACCGGCCTGGGCGCCACGCTCAGCATGCTGCACCACCTGGTGCTGCCGTGCCTGTCGCTGGTCTTCATCCAGCTCGGCGGCTACGTGCTGACGATGCGGACCACGCTCATCGAGGCGCTCGGCGAGGACTACGTGTCCCTGGCCAAGGCCAAGGGCGTGCGGCCGGGGACGGTCGTGTGGAAGCACGCCCTGCGCAACGCGCTGCTGCCCACCACCACGATCGCCGGGCTGCAGCTCGGCACCCTCGTCGGCGGCGCGGTGCTGACCGAGACGATCTACGCCTATCCCGGCATCGGCCGCGCCATCTACGAGGCGGTCGGCCAGCTCGACTTCCCCGTCCTGCAAGGCGCGTTCGTGCTGCTCGCGGCGGCCGTCGTGGCGGCCAACCTGATCACCGACGTGGCTTACGGAATCCTCGACCCCAGGGTGCGTACCTCATGACGGCAGCCGCCGTGGAACTCACGCCGCGCCAGCGGACCTGGTCCTCCTTCCGCCGCAACCCCCTCGGCGTGGCCAGCGGGATCCTGCTGATCCTGCTGGCCCTGGTCGCGATCTGCGCGCCGCTGATCGCGCCGTTCCCCGAGGGGTACGGCGCCGACACCTCCCAGCCGCCCTCCGCGGCCCACTGGTTCGGCACCGACGACATCGGCCAGGACGTCTTCGCCCAGGTCGTCTGGGGCACCAGGGTCAGCATGGCGGTCGGCGTCAGCGCCTCCGTGCTGGCCATCGTCATCGGCCTGCTCATCGGCGTCTGCGCCGCCTACTTCCGGCGCCTGGACACCCCGCTCGGCGTGCTGGTCGACCTGTCGCTGTCGCTGCCCGTGCTGCCGCTGATGATCCTCGTCGCGGCGCTGGCCGGGCCCAGCGTGCGCACGCTGGCCGTGGTGATCGCGCTGTTCAGCTGGCCCGAGGTGGCCCGCGTGGTGCGCTCGCAGGCCCTGGCCATCGTGCCCATGCCGTTCGTGTCGGCGGCCAAGATCGTCGGCGGCTCGTCCCTGTGGATCGTGCGCAAGCACCTGCTGCCCGGCGTCATCCCCGTCGTCGGCGTGTCGGTCGTGCTGACCACCTCCCGGGCCGTGCTGTCGGAGGCCGGGCTGTCCTTCCTCGGGCTCGGCGATCCGAACAGCTGGTCGTGGGGCACGATCCTGCACAAGGCCCAGCAGTCCGGCGCGCTGGCCTCCGCCTGGTGGACCACCCTGTTCCCGTCGCTGGCCATCCTGCTGCTCGTCCTGTCCACGACGCTGCTCTCCGTGGCCTACAACGACGCCCGCAACCACAGGAGCGACACATGACCTTCTCCCAGCGGCTGCCCGGCGCCTTCTACGCGGGTGCGCTCGACCGGGTACGAGCGGAGATGTCCCGCGAGGGCCTGTCCGCCCTGATCCTCGACGACCCGCTCGACGTCGCCTACCTCACCGGCTTCCACCACTTCCCGAACGAGCGGCCGGTCGCCTGCTGGCTGCCGCTCGACGGCGAGCCCGTGCTGCTCGTGCCCGACCTGGAACGCGAGTACGCCCAGGACCAGCAGGCCAGGGCCGAGATCGTGGCCTACCCCGAGTTCCCCGGCGTCAGGTCGCCGTTCGCGGTCCTGGCCGCGCACGTCCCCGCTCCAGAAGCGGCCGCGTACGCGCCCTCGACCAGCGTGGGCCGGGCGGAGGCGCTGGCCGAGGCGTTCCCCTCGACCCGCTGGAGCGCCTCGGGCGCGCTCGGCCGGGTGCGGCTGCGCAAGCTGCCCGAGGAGATCACGCTGCACGAGGAGGCCGCCCGCATCGCCGACCAGATGATCGAGGCCGGCGTCGAGCTGGTCAGGTCGGCCGTCGAGGCCGGCGGCGAGCTGCCCACCGAGACCGAGCTGGCCGGGCACGTCATCTCCCACGGCTCCCGCCTCATGTACGCCAAGCACGAGGACGTCGTCGTCGTGCCCATGCTGACCGGCGGCCTCGTCTACGGCGGCCCCAACTCCGCCCAGCCGCACCGCCTGCCCGGCGGCGACCGGCTGCGCGCCGGGGAGACGTTCATGCTCTCGCTCGGCTGCGCCGTCGGCGGCCGGTTCGTGGAGAGCGAGCGCACGTTCGTCATCGGCGAGCCCACTCCCGAGCAGGCCCGTTACTACGAGGTCGTACGCGAGGCGCAGGAGCTCGGCACCGAGGCGCTCGTCCCCGGCGCCACCTGCGAGGAGGCCAACCGGCGCTGCCTGGAGGTGATCGAGCGGGCCGGGTTCGCCGAGCACATCCGCCACCGGCAGGGGCACGGCATCGGGCTCGGCTTCCACGAGCCGCCCTGGCTGTCGTACGGCGACACCACCGAGCTGGCCCCCGGGATGATCCTGTCCAGCGAGCCCGGCGTGTACGTGCCCGGCCACGCCGGATACCGCATCTCCGACACCGTCCTGGTCACCGAGTCAGGGCCGCGCCGCTTGACGGCGTACCCGCGCGAGCTCACCGACGTCATCATCTGATCATCTGCTCTATTGGAAGGACCGTTTTGTTCGTCGACATCAACGGCAACCGGCTCAACGTCGAAGTCCTCGGCGAGGGCGACGACGTCATCATCGCCCACCACGGCGCGCCGGGCCTCGGCTCGCTCGCCGAGCCCAGGAGCAGCTTCGGCCGGCTCGCGGACGCGTACAAGGTGGTCGTCTTCGACGCCCGAGGATCCGGACAGAGCGGGCAGAACGGCCCGTTCACGCACGAGCAGTGGGTCGCCGACGTCGAGGGACTGCGCCGCTGGCTCGGCGCCGAGCGCGTCGTCATCGCCGGCGGCTCCTACGGCGGCTTCATCGCCATGGAGTACGCCGCCCGCCACCCCGACCGGGTCAGCGCCGTCGTGCTGCGCGACACCTCCGCCGACAACGCCAACCAGGACCTGGCCATCCGCAACGCCGCCGCCTCCTCCCGGGTCACCATCGACCGTGCCAAGCTCGACCGGATCATGTCCGGCACCGTGCGCGACGACGACGACCTGCGCGACTGCTGGCGCGAGATCCTGCCCCTGTACGACCACGACTACGACCCCGCCGCCGTGGAGAAGCGGGTGGCCGCGACCCCGTACCACTACGCCACCCACAACTACGCCTTCGCCGTCAACCAGCCGAACTACGACATCAAGCACCTGCTGCCCGGCATCACCGCCCCCACCCTGATCACCGTCGGCCGCCACGACTGGATCACCCCGGTCGAGTGCAGCCGCACCATCGCCGGCCTGATCCCCGGCTCCGAGCTGCGGATCTTCGAGAAGTCCGGGCACTCGCCGCAGGTCGAGGAGGCGGAGCTGTGGGAGGCCACCGTGCGCGCCTTCCTGTCCGGGGTGCGCGACCGGGGCTGAACGCGCGATGATGCCCCCGATGGAAGATCTCGACGACCTAGACCGCAAGATCCTGGCCGCGCTCCACGTGAACGGCCGGGCGAGCTGGACCGACATCGCCCAGCTGCTCGGCATCTCCACCACGACGGTGGCGCGGCGGGCCCAGCACCTCATGGGCGCGGGCCTGGCCCGCGTGGCGGTGCTGCCGCACCTGGAGCACGAGGGACCCGTCCACGTGTTCCTGGTGCGGCTGACGTGCGCGCCCGGCAGCCAGCTCAGAGTGGCCGGGCTTCTGGCGAAAAATCCGGACATCCGGTACGTCACCATCGTCACCGGTGGCTACGACATCGTCTTCGAGCTGGTCGCGCCCAAGCACCGCGACCTCTACTCGATGCTGGTCGACTACGTGCACTCGGTGCCGGGGGCGCAGCAGAGCAACGCCGACCTGGTGCTGCACACGTACAAGGTGAGCTACGACTGGAGCGTGCCCGTCCTCGGCGAGAAGGCCGCGACGTTCGCGTTGCACCGGCCCGTCCACACCTGCGAGCGTGGCCACCTCGACGACGTCGACCGCGAGGTGCTGGCCGCCATGCGCGAGGACGGCAGGGCCAGTTTCCAGTCCATCGGCCGCCGCCTCGGCATCAGCGAGAGCACCGCCAGGCGGCGGCTGGAGGCCATGCTCGACCGGGGCTGCGCCAGCGTCACCACCTTCATCCCGGCGGCGGCGCTCGGCTACGAGGCCGAGATCCTGCTGTGGCTGACGGTCGAGCCCAGCATGCAGGAGAGCGTGGCCGAGCGGCTGGCCGGCGAGCGCGGCGTCCGCATGATCGCCTCCACGCTGGGGCAGGCGTCGCTGGTCTGCGAGGTGATCGTCCCCACCACCGCCGACCTGCACCACTTCACCTCCCGCACGCTGGCCGCGGTGCCGGGGATCAACTCGTGGACGGCGGGCGTGCAGGTGCTGACGGTCAAGCGCGGCTTCCTCATGGTGCCCTGGGCGGAGTCGCGCATCGCCGCCGCCCTCACCCCTGCGGGGGTGTCGGCCTAACGGGTGTAGCGGTGCTTGGCGCCCGGAGGAAAGTACTCCGGGTCGCCGGCCTCGCGCAGCCGGACGAACGGCATCTGCCGCCCGGCGGGCACGTACGCGGCGAACTCGCTGTTCAGCCGGAGCAACTGGCCCAGGATCGACGCACCCACCGCCTGGGCCACCTCCTCGGACGGCCGCTCGCCCGGCGCCAGCTCCACCGTCACCGTCAGGTGCCGGTCGTGCCGCTCGTCCGTGGCCACCTCCACCACGAACTTGCCGGTGACCGACCCGCTCACCTCCGCCTGCTCCAGGCCGATCGCGATGTTCTCCGGGTAGACGTTCGCGCCGTAGTAGGACACGGTGAAGTGGCCGCGGCCGAAGACGTACACGAAGGGCCGCTCGGGGCCCTCCGCCTCGGGCTCGTAGCCGTGGGCGCGGACGAAGCCCAGCAGTTCCTCGTACGGCAGCACGCCGCCCTCGTCGGCGATGTGGTAGCGGACGAGCGGGACGCCGTTGTCGCCGGAGAACAGCAACGTGCCCTGGTGCTCCTCGAAGTAGCGGACGCCGGGGTCGTACTGGACGAGGGTGGGCAGCCTGGATTCCCCGAACAGCTCCCTGGCCAGGCCGGGGCGGGCGGCCAGGAAACGGCGGATCCCGACCGACAGCGCGGTCTCGTTGCCCAGGACGCCCGCGTCGGCGGTGCCGTACAGGGAGGCGATGCCCCGCACCGGGTCGGCGATCCCGGCCCGCTCGGCGACCAGCGTGCGCCACTCCTCGCTGAACACCTCGCCCGCCGTGACCAGCTTGACGTCCCACTCGGCCCAGGGCAGGTCCTCACCGTCGATGACGTTCTTCAGGAACGGCGGATAGCCGAGCAGCACCACCTGGTCGAAGTACGGGGCCAGATCGGGCAGCACCCGCGCGATCTCCCGCCGGTCGGAACCCGGGGCGACCACGGTGATCGGATAACCGCGCTCGGCCAGGTGACGGCAGCAGCCGATGGTGAACAGGCCGCCGACCCAGGTGCCGAGGGCGAAGCAGACCACGGCCAGCGTACGGCGCTCGCGGGCCAGGAAGGAGTCCCTGAACACCTCCTCGAACCGCTCGGCGATGACCCGCTCGTCGCCCGCCGAGCGCGGCCAGAACGACGGCGTGCCGGTGGAGCCGGACGAGACGGCGATCATGTCCCCGATCACGCCGTTCCTGCACAGGTCGGGCAGCGGGTGCCGCAGGGTGTAGCTGTCCTTCGTGGTCATGGGCAGGCGGGCGAAGTCGTCCCGCGTCACGATCTTCTCCGGGTCCACCCCCTGCTCGGCGAGGAACCTGCCGTAGGCGGGAACGGTGGCCGCCACCTCGTGGAAGAGCTCAACCGGGTCCATCCGCCGACTGTACGACGGGGCCCGTTCTTGAGGCTGCGCTTACATGATTACGATCGCCGTGAGCGAACATCGGCAAGGAAGGGAACACGGCGGGGCTCCGATGAGTTGAGCCGGTATAACTCAACCCTTGGGAGTTCGTATGAGTGAGAGCTTGATCCTCCCGGTCCTGCCGCTGGACGACGAGGTCGTGCTGCCGGGCATGGTGGTTCCGCTGGACCTGTCCGACTCCGAGGTGCGCGCCGCGATCGACGCGGCCCGTGCATCCGGTGGCAACAAGCCACGGGTCCTTCTCGTTCCCCGGATCGACGGCCGCTACGGCGCGATCGGCGTTCAGGCCGTCGTCGAGCAGGTCGGGAGGCTCCCGGGAGGCGAGCCCGCCGCCGTCGTGCGCGGCGTCAACCGGGTCAGGGTGGGCACCGGCACGACCGGTCCCGGCGCCGCGCTGTGGGTCGAGGCCGACACCATCGACACCGTCGCCGTGGGCGAGCGCGCCCAGGAGCTGGCCAAGGAGTACAAGGTCCTGGCCACCACCATCCTGCAGAAGCGCGGCGCCTGGCAGGTGGTCGACCAGGTCAACCAGATCGACGACCCGTCCGTGCTGGCCGACAGCTCCGGCTACACCCCGTGGCTGACCACAGCGCAGAAGGTCGAGCTGCTGGAGGCCGCCGACCCGGCCGACCGGCTGGCCAAGCTGGTCGAGTGGTCGCGCGACCACCTCGCCGAGCTCGACGTCGCCGAGACGATCCGCAAGGACGTCCAGGAGGGCATGGAGAAGCAGCAGCGCGAGTTCCTGCTGCGCCAGCAGCTCGCCGCCGTGCGCAAGGAGCTCAAGGAGCTCAACGGCGACTCCGCCGAGACCGAGGAGGAGGACTACCGGGTCCGGGTGGAGGCCGCCGACCTGCCGGAGAAGGTGCGCGAGGCAGCCCTCAAGGAGGTCGACAAGCTGGAGCGGACCTCCGACCAGTCGCCCGAGACCGGCTGGATCCGCACCTGGCTCGACACCGTGCTCGACATCCCCTGGAACGACCGCACCGAGGACAACTACGACATCACCGGCGCCAGGGCCGTGCTCGACGCCGACCACACCGGCCTGGCCGACGTGAAGGACCGCATCATCGAGCACCTGGCGGTGCGCAAGCGCCGCCAGGACAAGGGTCTCGGCGTGGTGGGCGGCCGGCGCAGCGGCGCCGTGCTGGCCCTGGCCGGCCCTCCCGGAGTCGGCAAGACGTCCCTGGGCGAGTCCGTGGCCCGCGCGATGGGCCGCAAGTTCGTCCGGGTGGCGCTCGGCGGCGTCCGCGACGAGGCCGAGATCCGCGGCCACCGGCGCACCTACGTCGGCGCGCTGCCCGGCCGCATCGTCCGCGCGATCCGCGAGGCCGGCTCGATGAACCCGGTCGTCCTGCTCGACGAGGTCGACAAGGTCGGCGCCGACTACCGCGGCGACCCGACGGCCGCCCTGCTCGAAGTGCTCGACCCGGCGCAGAACCACACGTTCCGCGACCACTACCTCGAGGTCGAGCTCGACCTGTCCGACGTGCTCTTCCTGGCCACGGCCAACGTCCTGGAGGCCATCCCCGGGCCGCTGCTCGACCGCATGGAGATCGTCACCCTCGACGGCTACACCGAGGACGAGAAGGTCGCCATCGCCCGCGACCACCTGCTGCCCAGGCAGCTTGAGCTGGCCGGGCTGACCCCCGAGGAGGTCACGGTCGAGGACGCGGCGCTGCGCCGGCTGGCCGCCGAATACACCCGCGAGGCCGGGGTCCGCTCGCTGGAGCGCTCGATCGCGAGGATCCTGCGCAAGGTGACCGCCAAGGGCGAGCTGCCCGTCACCGTGGGCGAGGCCGACCTGGTCGACTACATCGGGCGGCCGAGGTTCGTGCCGGAGTCGTCGCTGCCCGAGGCCAAGCAGCGCACCTCCGTGCCGGGCGTGGCCACCGGGCTGGCCGTCACCGGGGCCGGGGGCGACGTGCTCTACGTGGAGGCGTCGCTGGCCGACCCGGAGACCGGCGAGACCGGGCTCACGCTGACCGGCCAGCTCGGCGACGTGATGAAGGAGTCGGCCAGGATCGCCCTGTCCTACCTGCGTTCGCACGGCGCGGAGCTGGAGCTGCCGGTCACCGCGCTGAAGGACCGCTCGGTGCACGTCCACTTCCCCGCGGGCGCCGTGCCGAAGGACGGCCCCTCGGCGGGCGTGACCCTGACCACGGCGCTGGCCTCGCTGCTGTCCGGGCGGCTGGTCCGCGGCGACGTGGCCATGACCGGTGAGATCTCGCTGACCGGGCGGGTGCTGCCGATCGGCGGCGTCAAGCAGAAGCTGCTGGCGGCGCACCGGGCGGGCATCACGACCGTGCTCATCCCGGCTCGCAACGAGCCCGACCTGGACGACGTGCCCGAGGAGGTCCGCGCCGAGCTGACCATCCACCCGGTCAGCGACGTGCGCGAGGTCCTCGACATCGCGCTCGCCCCGGCCTCGGTCGCCTCGTCCTCCGTGGCCGCCTGACCGTCCGTCCCGTAGGGCCCCGTGATCGATCGTGATCACGGGGCCCTCTCTTCGGGAACTTTCGATCAAGTCGCGCGCGTTCCGCTCATGTCACCCCCGGCACTGATGTGGAGCGATATGGGCAACATGGGCGTCCCGGAACTGCTGCAGCTGGTCGTGATCGGTGTCGTGGTGTTCCTCATCGTGCGGCTGGCGATGCGCCTGCGCCGGAAGTAACGGCGCTCGTACCGTAAGGTGAAGTAGCGGAGCGTGACACAGATCACGAAACCGGTGGGGAATATCGGAAATCCCTCCGGTCGTTAGCTACGGCGTGAACGAGGCAACCGCGACCATGAGCAGCGTCCCATACGGCGCCGCGTGTCGCCGTGCTTGTACGGGGCGAATGCCGGCCCGTTGAAGCAGCCCGTCCGCCCGTTCTCCCCGAAGGTCGTCATGATCACACCTGGTTACGTGCTGCGCAGGCTGAGCCACCTGCCGTTCCACCCCGGCACCCGCTGAGGCTTACCCCGGTTCTTCTTCCAGGTGATGTACGTTCCCGCGGTCCCGCCACAGGCCGCCCTCAGTCGTGGGGATTCTCCGTGATCCAGGCTTCCGGCCTGCGCAAGCAGTACGGCGACACCGTCGCGCTCGACGGCGTCGACCTGCACGTGCGCGAAGGCGAGATCTTCGGCGTGCTCGGACAGAGCGGCGCCGGCAAGAGCACGCTCCTGCGCTGCGTCAACCTGCTCGAACGCCCCACCGCGGGCACCGTCACCGTCGCCGGCCAGAACCTGACCGCGCTCGGCAGCCGCGACCTCAACCGGGCCAGGCAGCGCATCGGCATGATCCACCAGCACTTCGCGCTGCTCTCCTCGCGCACGGTCGCCGGCAACGTCGCCTTCCCGCTGGAGGTCATGGGCGTGCCGGCGGCCGAGCGCGAGCGCCGCGTCGCCGAGCTGCTGGAGCTCGTCGGCCTGGACGGCCGCGGCAAGGACCGCCCGCACCAGCTGTCGGGCGGCCAGAAGCAGCGCGTCGGCATCGCCAGGGCGCTGGCCGGCAACCCGGCGGTGCTGCTGTCGGACGAGGCCACCTCGGCGCTCGACCCGGCCACCACGCAGTCGATCCTCGCCCTGCTCAAGCGGCTCAACACCGAGCTCGGCCTGACGATCCTGCTCATCACCCACGAGATGAACGTGGTCAAGAGCGTCTGCGACTCGGTCGCCATCATGACCCGCGGCCGGATTGAGGAGTCGGGCGCCATCGCCGACCTGATCAGGACGCCAGGATCGCGCCTGACCAGGGAGATCTTCCCGCTGCCCGAACCCGCGCCGGCCGGCTCGGTGACGCTCACGTTCACCGGTGACCCGCGCCAGCCCGTGGTCTCGGAGGTGGTGCGGAAGTTCGACGTGGACCTCAGCATCCTCGGCGGCTCCATCGAGGACTTCGCGGGGGGCTCGGTGGGCCGGTTGCGTGTCGCGCTGGAGGGCGCGGACACAGGGGCGGCGCTTTCCTACCTGCGCGAGTGCGGGTTGATCGTCGAGACGGCAGGGGAGGCCGCGTGACCTGGGAGGAGATGCTGCCGCTGCTCGGGCCGGCGACGGTCGAGACGGCGCTGATGGTCGGGTGGTCCACGCTGTTCACCCTGCTGCTCGGGCTGCCGCTGGGCGTGGCGCTGGTGGTGTTCGACCGGGGCGGGCTGCGGCCGGTCCCGGCGCTGAAGTCGTCACTCGGGTTCGTGGTGAACGTCGGGCGGTCGCTGCCGTTCATCGTGCTGATGATCGCGATCATCCCGTTCACCCGGCTCGTCGTCGGGACCACCATCGGGACGGCCGCGTTCGTGGTGCCGCTGACCGTGGGCGCGGTGCCGTTCTTCGCCCGGCTGGTCGAGACGGCGCTGCGCGAGGTCGGCGCGGACGTGGTGCAGGCCGCCCAGGCCATGGGCGCGAGCCGGGCCACGATCGTGCGCAAAGTGCTGCTGCCCGAGGCGCTGCCCGGCCTGATCGCCGGGCTCACCGTGACCGTGGTGGCGCTCATCGGCTACTCCGCCATGGCCGGCACGCTCGGCGGGGGCGGGCTGGGGGACCTGGCCGTCCGGTACGGCTACCAGCGCTTCGAGACGCTCCTGATGATCGTCACCGTTGTGCTGCTGCTCGTCATCGTGCAACTGCTGCAGAGCCTGGGCGACTGGGTCGCTCGGCGCCTATCGCATAAGTAAGGAAAAATCATGAAAATTCACCGCTTTGTAGGTGTCGTTGCGCTGGCTCTGTCGCTCGCCGCATGCGGTACGTCGCAGTCCGCCACCAACACCGCGGCCGCCGAGGGCGCCGACGCCGTGATCAAGGTCGGCGCCAACCCGGTGCCGCACGGCGAGATCCTCAACTTCGTCAAGCAGAACCTGGCCCCCGCGGCCGGGCTCAAGCTGGAGATCGTGGAGTTCACCGACTACGTGCAGCCGAACGTGCAGCTGCAGGAGGGCCAGCTCACGGCCAACTTCTTCCAGCACAGGCCGTACCTGGACGACTTCAACGCCTCCAAGGGCACCGACCTGGTCTTCGTCGCGCCGGTCCACCTGGAGCCGCTCGGCCTGTACTCCAAGAAGATCACGAACGTGACGGCGCTGGCCACCGGCGCGACCGTGGCCCTGCCGAACGACGCCACCAACCTGGGCCGCTCGCTCAAGCTGCTCGCCGACAACGGCGTGATCAAGCTCAAGGACGGCGCCGGGACGGCCGCCACCGAGCGCGACGTCGTCGACAACCCCAGGAAGCTGGAGTTCAAGCCGCTGGAGGCGGCCCAGCTGCCGCGCTCGCTCGAGGACGTGGACGCCGCCGTGATCAACGGCAACTACGCCATCGAGGCCGGGCTCAAGCCCGCCACGCAGGCGCTGGTGCTGGAGAAGACCGAGGGCAACCCGTACGTCAACGGCCTGGTCGTGCCGGCCGGGCACGAGAAGGACCCCAACATCGTCACCCTCGGCAAGCTGCTGCAGGACCAGAAGGTCAAGGACTTCATCAAGCAGAAGTACGAGGGCTCGGTCATTCCGGCGGAATGAACAATCACCGGACATGATCGGAAATATCCACTTATCCGATACTTGAGCGTATTAAGTCCCTTGTAAGTGGAACGCAATGTGGCGGGCGTACGAATGCGGTGTCAGTCAACCTCTCCCGAGGAGGCACCCAGTGAAATTCGTGTCCCGGATTTTGCTCGGCTTCACCGCCGCCACCGTGGTCGCGATCGGCGCGCCCGTCGCGGCGAACGCGTCCGTCACATCCGCAACGCCCGCCGCTTCTTCCTACGACGGCTGGGGACCCTATTTCTCCGCCGATCACAAGGCCAAGGCCTATGGTCACGTGTCCGTCGACAGGAAGCGGTTCAAGCACTGGTACTGGAAGACGGACGTCGTCAAGAAGCGCGAGTGCCGCAAGGACCACAAGGGTCACCGGCACTGCAGGTGGGTCGAGAAGACGTTCAAGAAGAAGGTCTGGGAATGGCGCTTCGACCACTTCTACACCGTGCACAGCACGCTGCAGAACTACAAGTGGTGGGGCAGGAACAAGTGCGCGTGGGAGACGTTCAAGGTCGTGAACCACGACGGTTCCTCGTACTTCAGGACCTTCTCCCAGTGCGGCAAGCACCGCGGGCACTTCTCCTTCCACGGTAAGAACGCCGCGCACATCTACGTCAACGTGAGCCGGGGTGGCCACCACCGTCCGACCGGCCACTACTCCGGCTGGAAGGACGTGTACCACGCGGCCGTCTGACCGCCTCTCACCGGCACCCGCGAAGCCGCGGCCTCGACGAGGAGGCCGCGGCTTCCCGCATCCCCGAACGGGTTCTGGCGTGGCGGCCGATCAACCGAATACTGTTCTAATCATGTATCCGGGAGCCATCGCAGCAGTCACCCCCGACAAGCCCGCTGTGATCATGGCGGGCTCCGGGCGGGTCGTCACCTACCGCGAGCTGGACGAGGAGTCGAACCGGCTGGCCCACCTGTTCCGCTCGGCGGGGCTGCGGCCGGGTGACCACATCGCCTTCATGCTCGCCAACCACCCTCTCTTCCTGGTCGTCGCCTGGGCCGCGCACCGCGCGGGCCTGTACTACACGCCGGTCAGCTCGCGGCTGCAGACCGACGAGCTCGCCTACATCGTCGGCAACTGCGGCGCCCGGGTCTTCATCTCCAGCGCGGATCTGGCCGGCGTCGCCACCTCGATCACCGCCGCCACGCCGGGCGTCGAGCTGCGGCTCATGCTGGACGGCGTGGCCGACGGCTTCGCGTCGTACGAGGAGGTGGTGGCGGGGCAGCCGGTCACCCCGATCGAGGACGAGTGCACGGGCGTCGACATGCTCTACTCCTCGGGCACCACGGGCCGCCCGAAGGGCGTCAAGCTGGTGTCGTCGCACGGCCCGCTGGACGAGCCCGGCATGCTGTTCAAGCTGATCCAGGGCCTGTTCGCGCCGTCCGCCGAGAGCGTCTACCTCTCGCCCGCGCCGCTGTACCACGCCGCGCCGCTGCGTTACAGCCTGACGTTCCAGCGGCTCGGGGCCACGGTGGTGGTGATGGAGCGCTTCGACCCCGAGCAGTACCTGTCGCTGGTCGAGCGGTACGGCGTGACGCACACGCAGCTCGTCCCGACGATGTTCATCAGGATGCTCAAACTGCCGCCAGAAATACGGGAAAAGTATGACATTTCCTCGCTCAAGTACGCGATCCACGCCGCCGCCCCCTGCCCCGTACCCGTCAAGGAGCAGATGATCGACTGGTGGGGCCCGATCATCCACGAGTACTACGCGGGCACCGAGGGCAACGGCTTCCTCTACGTCGGCCCCGACGACTGGCTGCGCCACAAGGGCACCGTCGGCCGTTCACTGCTCGGCGTCGTGCACATCTGCGACGAGGACGGCGAGGACGTGCCGCCCGGCGAGCACGGCACCATCTACTTCGAGAACGGCGGCCGGTTCGAGTATCACGGCGACCCGGGCAAGACCCGCTCCGCCCAGGACCCCAGGGGTCGCGGCTGGACCACGCTGGGCGACATCGGCTACCTCGACGAGGAGGGCTTCCTGTATCTCACGGACCGCCGTTCGTACATGATCATCTCCGGCGGCGTGAACGTCTACCCGCAGGAGGCCGAGAACGTGCTGTCGGTCCACCCCAAGGTAGCCGACGTCGCGGTCTTCGGGGTGCCGGACGAAGAGATGGGCGAGCAGGTCAAGGCCGTGGTCGAGCCGATGTCCATGGATGAGGCGGGGCCAGGGCTCGAGGCGGAGCTGATCGCGTACTGCCGCGAGAATCTGGCGCACTACAAGTGCCCCAAGTCGGTGGATTTCCGGCCCGAGCTGCCCCGCCACCCGACGGGCAAGCTCTACAAGCGGCTGCTCAGAGACGAGTACTGGCCCGCCGGAAAGTAAAATCTTGAAGATTTTCCCGGGCCGGCGGCGGTCGTCCGACCTTTGCCGATAAGGCCGCCGTCAGGCGCCGCCGCCCACCGCAATCATCCCCTTAACCAGCTCTTACGCGCGACTTGACATCCTTGAATCATCGGGATTCGAGGAGATGACAGATGAACGCGAACGAGCCTCACGAGCAGGGCCCGCAGGAGAAGGGCGCCGGTGGGTGGAGCCAGTTCGGATCCGCCCCGCCGCGCGCAGGGGGCTTCCCCCGGCGCGACACGATCGCCATGGAGGTGCCGCCACCACCCCCGGCGGCGGCTCCCGTCAGACACCGGTTCACCACCGGGCAGAAGGTCGTCGCGGGGCTCGCCATGGCCGCCATGGCGATCGGCGGCGGCGCCGTGGGGGCCGTCGTCGCCACCTCGTTCCAGCCCGAGCAGGTGGCCAGCAGCAGCCCCAACGCACCGAGCCCGGTCTTCAAGTCGGCCGGCGACCCGCTCACCGTCGCCGAGGTCGCGGCCAGGGTGCAGCCCACCGTCGTGATGATCCAGGGACAGACCGGTGAGGGCTCCGGCGTGGTGCTGTCGGAGGACGGGCTCATCCTCACCAACAACCACGTGGCCGTGGGCGCGGGGCAGGGCGGCCAGATGACCGTCAAGTTCAGCGACGGCAAGACGGCCAAGGCCACCGTCGTCGGCACCGACCCCGCCACCGACCTCGCCGTCATCAGGGCGGAAGGCGTCTCGGGGCTGACCAAGGCCACGCTCGGCGACAGCGACCAGCTCAAGGTCGGCGACGCCGTGCTCGCCATCGGCAGCCCGCTCGGCCTCGACGGATCCGTGACGGCGGGCATCGTCAGCGCCCTCGACCGCACCCTCAACCTCGGCAACGACCAGCGGCAGCAGATCCCGCCCGGCTGGGGCCAGGAACAGCAGCAGCAGAGCGCGCCCACGACGATCGGCGGCGCCATCCAGACCGACGCCTCCATCAACCCGGGCAACTCCGGCGGTGCGCTGGTGAACGCCGCGGGCGAACTGGTCGGCATCAACACCGCCATCGCCTCCGACGCCGCGGGCGGCGGCGTCGGCTTCGCCATCCCCGTCAACACCGCCAAGCAGGTCTCCGACCAGCTCATCCGCAACGGCAAGGTCAGCCACGCCTTCCTCGGCGTGAGCGTCACCGACGCGACGGGCGACGTGCCGGGGGCCCTCGTCCGGCAGGTCACCGCCGGAAGCCCGGCGGAGAAGGCCGGACTGCAGCAGGGCGACCTCATCACCAAAATCGGCGACAAGGCGGTTGACGGAGGCGATACCGTTGTCGGGCAGGTCAGAGGTTTCAAACCGGGCCAACAGGTCAAGATCACCTATATGAGGGACGGCAAGACCGCCGAGGTCACCGTGACCCTCAGTGAGAACAACTAACAGGACCCCCTCATGGACGGGTGTGCCGTCGAGATCGCTGCGGACTCGGCGGCACACCCCCCCATTTCAAGAGGCGTTTCCGGCTTTCAGAAGAAGCGCGGACTTTCAGGAGAAGCGCCGGCCCTCGTCGCGGCGGTAGGCCCAGCCCGCCGCCACCGCCGCCAGCACGGTCCACACCGCCAGCGAGACCAGCGCCACCGGATCGGGCGTCGTCTGCGCCGTGACCGCCCAGATCAGCTCGGCCACGCCCCTGGTGGGGGTGAACGGCGAGACGACCTGGATGAAGTCCGGCAGGATCGCGGGCGGCAGCAGCAGCCCGCCCAGGATCGCCAGCGGGAAGAACAGCACCTGCGACACCGCGATCGCGCCCTTGGCCGCCATCAGGTAGCCGATGAGCAGGCCCAGCAGCATGAACGGCACGGTGCCCGCGACCACCACGCCCACCGCCGCCAGCAGCCGCGGCGCCGTGAACGTCGCCTCGGTGAACAGCGCGCCGACCACCAGCACCGGAACCGTCGAGATCACCGTCGTGACGAGCGTGGCCAGGATCCGGCCGGTGAAGTGGGCCGCCGGCCCGGCGGGAAGCGTGCGCAGGTAAGGGTTCCACGGCTGCTCGCGGTCCTGGGCCACGGTGATGCTCAGCCCGATGAGCGCCCCCGACATCGCGCCGAAGAACATCAGCGACCCGGTCGCCATCGTGGCGGCCCGCGGATCCTGGCCCGCGAACGGCACCACGAACGCCACCATCGTGATCGCGGGGAACAGCGCGCCCGCGATCAGGCCGATGGGCACTCTGAGCTGTTCGAGCAGGAGGTAGCGGGTGTGCGCGAGGGCCAGGCTAGACATGCGCGTTCTCCTTCGTGGTCAGGGCCAGGAAGGCCTCCTCCAGGGTGGTCGGCCTGATCTCCAGGCCGGAGAACGGCGTGCCGCTCCGTACGAGCTCGACGACCAGCCGGTCGGGATCGGTGGTCACCAGGTGGGTCCGGCCGTCCACGTGCTCGCTGCCGAGCACGCCCGGCAGCTCGGGCAGGTCGCCGGCGACGAGCGAGACGCGCCGCACGCCCACCATGTCGCGCACGGCCCTGACCGTGTCGTCGGCGAGCACCCGGCCGGAGCCGATCACGACCACGCGCTGGGCCAGGGCCTCGATCTCCTCCAGGTAGTGGCTGGTCAGCAGGACGGTGCCGCCTTCCTCGTGGAAGGACCTGATGCCGTCCCACAGCGCCCGCCTGGCTTCGACGTCCAGGCCGGTGGTCGGCTCGTCGAGGAACACCAGCCGAGGCTTGCCCGCGAACGCCAGCGCCACGGCCAGCCGCCGCCGCTGCCCGCCGGACAATCCGCCGACCTGCCGCCCGGCCAGGTCGTCCAGCCCGAACCTGGCCAGCAGCTCCTTCGTGCCGGCCCGCTCGGGGAAGTGGGCCGAGACGAAGTCGACGATCTCCTTCACGCGCAACGACTCGGGCAGCCCCGTCTCCTGCGGTGTCACGCCGATGCCGCGGCGCATGACCGGGTCCAGCGGCGAGCCGCCGAACAGCTCGACCGTGCCCGACGTGGGCCGGCGCAGGCCGACGAACAGGTTGATCAGGGTGGACTTGCCCGCCCCGTTGGGGCCGAGCAGCCCGACCAGCTCGCCCGCCCCGATGTCGAGCGAGAGCCGGTCGAGAGCCAGGACCTCGCCGTAGCGGCGGGTGACCTCGTGTGCCCGGGCAAGGACCGTCATGGGTTTCCTCCAGCGTTGTCCAGCAGTGCGCGGATCGCCTTCGTGTACTCCTCGAAGGCCAGCCGCCCGCGCTTGGTGAGAGCCGCGAACGTGACGGGGGTTCGGCCCCTGTGGGTCTTGTTGATCCGGACGTATCCGGCGTCTTCCAGCTTGGTCAGGTGCACCGACAGGTTGCCCGCGGTCATGCCGAGCAGCCGCTTCATCGAGTTGAACGCCATCTCGTCCCCGTCGGGCAGGACGTTGAGCGTGGCGACCACGCGCAGCCTGGCCTGAGCGTGGATCACCGGATCGAGATCGGGCACGCCGAGATCGGGCCCGTCGGGCGCCGTCTTGCCAGGCGCGGTGTCGTCGGCCGGGGTGTCGTCGGGAGAAGCGTTGTCGTCACTCACTTGCGCCGCCTCAGCCACAGCCCGGCGACGATGAACCCGCCGCCCAGCAGCACGGCCGTGAGCAGCGCGTGCCAGCCCGCGCCGAGCAGCACGCCCAGCGCGTTGACGCCGGCGACCCAGGCGCCGACGAAGAACATCGGCCAGTTGCCCCAGACCGCGCCGCCGGCCATCTGCAGCACGGCCACCACCATGAGCGAGCTGCCCGCCCAGAGCAGGCCGCTCTCTTCCGGGGGGAGTAGCGGGCTGAGCCTGAGCGCGATGACCGTCATCAGGAGCATCCCGGCGAACCACGCGTACCCGTACATCGCCCCCTTCATGGAGGTGCCCCCGCGTACCAGCCGGTTCATGCGCACGATGCCGAACGCGGCGAACGACCCCGCGACGAGCTGGCCCGCCATGAGCACGCCGACGCCCTGCATCTGCGTGATCGGCGCGTAGGAGTGCCCGTCGAGCCCGTAGTGCAGGAAGAGCGCGGTGAAGCCGAACAGCCAGGCCACGCCCCAGGGCACGTAGAGCAGGACGCTGTCGGCGTAGAGCCATCGCACCGTGGCGACGTTCTGCTCCTCCATGACGCGGAGCATCTCCTCGGGACTCGGCGCGCGATCATCGTCCACCATGCAAACTCCTCGAATCAGTAAACTAGTTTGCATCATAAACCTGATTGCGCCGCCAAGCGCACCGGGGTCGGGCGAATGACCCTTACCGCCGGGTGAGGACCTCGGACTCCCACAGGTCGCGGTAGTAACCGGGCACCGAGACCAGCTCGTCGTGCCGGCCTCGCTGGACGACCCGGCCCTCCTCCAGCACCACGATCTCGTCGACCAGCTCCAGCCCCTTGAGCCGGTGCGTGACCAGCAGCGTCGTACGCTCGCGGGTCACGTCGAGCAGGTCGCTCATCAGCCGGTCGGCCGCCTCCTCGTCGAGCGCCTCGGCCGGCTCGTCGAGCAGCAGCACCGGCGGGTCGTACAGCAGGGCTCTGGCCAGGGCCAGCCGCTGCAACTGGCCGCCGGACACGGTTCTGCCGTCCTCACCCAGCTCCGCGTCCCACCCCGTGCGCTCCACCCACTCGTCGAGCCGCGCGTCCCGCACGGCCTGCCACAGCCGCTCGTCGTCGGCGCCGGGCCCGGCCAGCCGCAGGTTGTCGCGCAGGCTGGCGCGGAAGATGTAAGGGTCCTGGGTGAGGCCGGTCATCAGCGTCCGCACGTCGTCACCGGCCAGGTCACGCAGGTCGGTGCCGTTGACCCTGACCGCGCCCGACTCGGGCTCGACCAGCCGCATGAGTGCGGCCAGCAGCGTGCTCTTACCGGCCCCACTGGGACCGACGATCGCGACCCGCTTCCCGGGAGTCAGCCGCAACGACACCCCATCAAGCGCGGGCCGCCCGCTCGCGCCGGCTCGTCCCACCCCACCGCCGCTTCGCGCGGACGCGCCCCCGCTCGCCGAGCCCACGTCGCCAGGAACAGACGCTTGCCGATCGGGGGAGGGAAGAGAGGGCACGTCATCGCCTCGTGAGGGGGCGCCGCCGCTCGGCGCGCGCACATCGCCGGAGGTGGACGATCGCCGGTCAGGAGCAGGCTGCGAGGGTACCTCGCCGAGGGCGGGGGAGTCTTGGCCATGGGCAGGCAGCGACGAGGCGTCACCGGAGGCGGAGGAGCGCCGGTCGAGGGCAGGCGCCGAGAGTAGGTCACCGGGGCCGGCAGGGGGGTCGCTGTCGTGGGTGGGATGGCGTACCACCAGGTTGTCGATCTCGATGGTCAGCGGGGCTTCCGGGCGGGGCGCGGGGGTGACCGGTTCGGTGGTCGCCGGGGCGGTGGCGCGTACCTCGCGCAGGCGTCTGAGCGCGGCCGTGATGCCCGCCAGCCGCTCACCCGCCGCCGCCAGCGGCAGCACGGGCTCGAAGGCGACCAGGGACGTCAGCGCGAGCACGGCCGTACCGACCGAGCCCGCCCCCGCGCCCTGCGCGATCAGCACGACGGCCGCCACCGTCAGCCCCTGCACCAGGGTGCCTCCGGCCAGGGCGGCGGCGTGCACGCGCGCCTGGCGCCGCTCCAGGGCCGCCAGGGCTCTGTCCGCGGTCAGAGCCCTGGCCAGCGCCTGCCCGTCGGCGCCGTACGCGGCCAGGTCGGCCGAGCCGTGCACCAGGTCGGCCACCCGGCCCGCCAGCGCCGCCCGCGCCGGGGCGATCCTGGCCGACCAGCGCCGGGCCGCGGCGGCCGTACCCGCGGGCAGCAGCACACCGGCCACCACCAGACCCGCCACCAGCACCAGCGCCGACACCGGCAGGATCGTCAGCCCGACGACGACGGCGGCCAGCCCCGCGATCGCCGCCGCGGCGGCCGGGAGCAGGCAGCGGACGAGCAGGTCCTGCACGGCCTCGGTGTCGTCCACCATGCGGCTCAGCAGGTCGGCGCCGCCGTGCCGGGGCCGCTGCGGCGGGATCAGGGCCTCGTAGAGCCGCTCCCTGGTGCCGGCCTGGGCGCGGAGGGCGACGTCGTGGCCGGTGAGACGCTCGGCGTAGCGGAACACGCCCTTTCCGGTCGCGAACGCCCTGGTCGCCACGATCGCCACGCTCAGCGCGGCCAGCGGCGGCTGCTCGGCGGCCCGCGTGATCAGCCAGGCGGCTGCGGCGATGAGCCCGAGCCCGGCCAGATCGGCCGCCGCCCCGGCCAGCACCGCCCAGAAGAGACGCGCCCCCATACGCCGGTTCATCGCCCGCCCCTTTCCCGCCACGTCACGGTCACCCGCTCCTGCCCGCTCCCCGAAGCACCCGCCTGCATGGGGTCCGCAGGCGTCGAGCCTGTAGGTGTGGTGTCCGCCTGCATGGGGTCCGCTGGTGCCCGATCGCCAGGCGGCGGGTTCGTAGGTGCCGAGTCGGCGCGTTGCGGGTCCCTGGGTATGGTGTCCGCCTGTGTCCGGTCCGAAGGCGCTGGGCCCGCGGGTCGCGGGTCCGCGTGTGCTCGGTCCACCAGTGCCCCGTTCTCAGGCGCTGGGTCCGGAGGCGTCGAGTCCGCGTGTGCAGCGTCTCCGTGTGTGTTGTTCCCGGGTGGGGTGTCCGTAGGTGCGGCGTCCGTGGGTGTGGCGGCTGTGTCGGAGACCACGTGGCCTTGGTGGATGCGGATGACGCGGTCGGCCAGGTCGATCATGGCGGGGCGGTGGGCGACGATGATCGCCGTGCGGCCCCTGGACAGCTCGGCGGTGCCCGCCACCACGGCGGCCTCGCTGCGGCCGTCCAGGCGGGCGGTGGGCTCGTCCAGCAGCAGCACCGACGCGGCGGGGCGGCAGAACGCTCTGGCCAGGGCGATGCGCTGGCGCTGGCCCGCCGACAGGTTGGTGCCGCGTTCGCCGAGGACGGTGTCGAACCCCTCGGGCAGCTCCGCCACGAAGTCCGCGTGTGCCGCGCCGGCCGCTCGGCGTACCTCCTCCAGCGACGTCGAGGGCGCCCCCAGCCGGATGTTGTCGGCCACCGACGTGGCGAACAGGTGCGGTCGCTGCGCCACGAACGCCAGCCGCCCCCGCCACTCCGCGAGGTCCAGCTCGCGCAGGTCGACGCCGTCCACAAAGACCCGCCCCTCCGACGGGCTGACGAAGCCGAGGACGAGGTGGAGCAGGGTGCTCTTGCCGCCGCCGCTCTCACCGACCAGGGCGACCCGCTCGCCCGCGCCGATGGTGAGCGAGACGTCCTCCAGGGCCGGCACGTCGCGCCCCGGGTAGCGCACGGTCACGTTCTCGAACCGGATCTCCGGCGTGCCCTCAAGACCTGTCCCCGGCGTGCCCTCAAGTCGGATCTCCGGCGCGCCGCCGCTGGGTGCCGGGCTGCTCTCCTGGGTGGTCGCGAGGACGCCGGTTCTGGGCGCCGGTTCGTCGGAGGCCCGATCCAGTACGGCGAAGGCCGCGTCGGCGGCGGCCACCCCCTCCATCGAGGCGTGAAAACGCGTCCCCATCGCCCGCAACGGCAGGTACGCCTCCGGCGCCAGCAGCAGCACCAGCAGCGCCGTCGTCAGGTCCAGCGACCCCCCGAGCAGCCGCAGCCCGATCGGCACCGCCACCAGCGCCAGCGACAGCGACGCGCAAAGCTCCAGCACCAGCGACGACAGGAACGCCACCCGCAACGTCCGCATGGTGGCGCCCCGATGCGCGTCGGCGATCTCCTTGATGACGGTGGCCTGGTAGCGGGCCCGGCCGAAGGCGCGCAGGGTGGGCAGGCCGCGTACGACGTCGAGGAAGTGCCCGCCGAGCCGCGACAGCGCCAGGTACTGCTGCTCGGTCACCGCCTTGGTGGTCATCCCGACCAGCGCGCCGAATATCGGGATCAGCGGCAGCGTGATCAGCACGATCACCGCGCTGCCGAGGTCGGCGGCGAAGAGCCGGACCAGCACCGCCAGCGGCACCACGGCGGCCACCGCGATCGACGGCAGGTAGCCGGTCAGGTAGTCGTCGAGCCGGTCGAGGCCGCGTCCGGCCAGGGTGACGAGTTCGCCCGAGCGGTGTGCGGCGAGCCGGGCGGGCCCGAGTTCGCGCAGCCGTTCCAGCAGCCGGTGCCGCAGCGCGGACTTCACGCCCGTCGCGGTGCGCCCGCCGAAGATCCCCTGCGTCCACGCCAGCAGCGCCCGCGCGCCCACCACCGCCGCCAGCAGCGCGAGGGCGGCGGCGGTGAAGCGGCCGGACAGCACCCCGGCCAGCAGCTCGGCCTGCACCAGTACGAGCAGCCCCGCCAGCATGGCGGCGGCCATGGTGATGCCCAGGTGGCGGCGCACCGAGCGCTCGGCCCGCATGAGCGCGAGAAGATCCTTATGCACGTTCCCTCAGAAGAACGACGGGAGGAGCCGGACGGCGTCCTTGCCTGGCCGGAAAGTGCGCCATACCCATACTTGCGCGCCCAGCATGATGGGCGCGAACGGCAGGACCATGAGACTGAGCACATTCAGCGTGGCCGGCGGCGCGCTGTGTGCCAGCAGGTACGGCATGGCGCCCCCGAGCACCCCCAGCGCGGGCAGCGCCGCGACCAGAGCCGTCGCCAGCAGCACCCGCCCCGGCCTGGTGACCCCGAACACGCCCGGCAGCCGCCAGCCCAGGAACGTCCATCCGTGCAGGGCGAACAGCAGCGTCACCACCACGCCCAGCATGAGGCCCACCGGATGCACGGGGGAGGCGGCGAAGCCGGTGGCGGCCGCGTACAGGATCATGCCCCAGCCCACCGACAGTCCCAGGGAGCCGAACGCGATCGCGCCGTCCCAGAAGCCCCGCCACAGGGCGCCGTCCAGCCTGCGGCGGAACCACAGCCCGGCGTCGCGCAGGACCCAGCACAGCAGCATGGCCACGACCAGCGGATACAGCCCGAACAGCACGTGGTGCTCCAGCAGCGGGTAGACGCCGAACAGCGTCCCGGCCACCGCCACCAGCCACACCTCGTTGGCCAGCACGTACGGAGCCACGGCGGCCACCATGCGGTCCCGGTTCGCGGGCGTCCTGCCCAGCACCGGCAGTAACAGCCCGACACCCAGATCAAAGCCCTCAAGGGCGAAATATCCGGCCAGCAACAGCGCGAAGACGACGAACCAGATCACTTCCATGCTCAGCACTCCTCAGTAGCTCAGCGCGGGGGCGCGCGTCTCGTCGCCGGCGGCGCCGAGGTCGAGTCCGTACGGGCCGCGCCTGATCACCCGCGCGATGAGGACGTAGTCGACGACGGCCAGCAGCCCCAGCACCGCCGCGAACCCGATGAGCGAGCCCGTGACCATGCCGGAGGTCAGCCCAGGCGACAGGGCGTCGGCCACGGTGAGCCGCTCCCAGATCATCCAGGGCTGCCGCCCGATCTCCCTGGCCATCCAGCCCAGGATCGACAGGACGAACGGCAGCGGCGTCATCGCGATCAGGATCGGGTGCGTCCACCGCAGCCGCGGCAGGACGGAGATCATCGGCAGCATCACGAGCAGCACGACGAGCGCGAGCAACTGCCCTATCTCGATCATGAAGCCGAGCCCCACGGCGGCCAGGGGGTCGAGGCCGGGGCCGAACTTGTCCTCCGCGACGCCGCCGAACTGCGCGTACCCGAAGCCCATGGCCAGGAAGATGCCGACGGCGGCGGTGACCACGCCGGTGCGCAGGGACCGGGTGAAGAACTCCGTGTCGGGGGTGCGCCGGCGCAGCCGCCACGCGCTCGCGCCCACCAGCACCATGCCGCCGGTGAACAGCCCCGCGCCGATCACGTGCGGGAAGGCGAAGACGAGGGCCTTGTTCGCGAGCAGGGCGCCGAAGTCGGTCAGGTGCATCCGCCCGCCGCTGACCACCGCCCCGGCCGGGTTCTGCAGGAACGAGTTGGCCACCATGACGAAGAACGCGCTCGCGTACGCGGTCAGCGTGACCGCCCAGATGCAGGCCACGTGCGCCCACTTGGGCAGCCGCCCCCAGCCGAAGATCCACAGGCCCAGGAACGTGGACTCCAGGAAGAAGGCCACCAGCGTCTCCATGGCCAGCGGCGCGCCGAACACGTCGCCCGCGTACCGCGTCAGCCCGCTCCAGGCGAGGCCGAACTGGAACTCCATCACCAGCCCTGTCACGATGCCGAGCGCGTAGTTGATGACGTACACCTGCCCCCAGAACCGCGTCATGGCCTCGTGCACCGGTCGGCCCGACCGCGCCCACCGCGTGTGCATGATCGCCACCAGGGGCGCCAGGCCGAGCGTGAGCACCACGAACAGGAAGTGCAGGCTGCCCGTCACCGCGAACTGCGTGCGTGCCAGATCGACTACGTCCATCACCGCTCCGTCGTCGTACGTTCTCTTATGAGTAGACAGTCTACATGTAGTCTGTCTACATGGAGGATCGGTGTTTAGGATCGGAGTCATGAATCCCGACGCGCTTCGCGGGCACATGGACGCGCTGCTGCTCTCAGTGCTGGAGCGGGAGCCGCTGCACGGCTACGCCATCATCGAGGCGCTGCTGGAGCGCAGCGGGGGCGCGCTCAACGTGCCCACGGGCACCGTCTATCCGGCGCTGCGCCGGCTGGAGCGCATCGGCTACCTGGCCAGCGAGTGGGCCACGGTCGGCGGGCGCAAGCGCCGCACCTACCGGCTCACCGCCTCGGGCAGGAAGCAACTGGAGGGGGAGCGGTCGGCCTGGCAGGAGTTCACGAACGTGATCGGCGGCGTCCTGCGCGCCGAAGCCACCGCCCAGGGATGAGCGCCCAGGGGTGAGCGCGGAGGAACGTCAAGCGGTCTGTACGGACGCCCGCGTGATCCGCACGCACCGGGTGGCCCCGTAGATCTGCAGCCCCCACATCGCCATGGTCACCAGGTTGGCCAGCAGGGCCGGCAGCGCGGTGAGGGTGTTGGGTGAGGTGCCGGTGCCGTACGACAGCAGCAGGCTCAGGCCGACGGTGACCGGCAGCGCCGTCCAGACCAGCACGCCCAGCGACCTGGTCGCCGGCCGCGGCCGGCGGATCCAGCGCGAACCCCGGCTCAGCGCGAACGTGACGAGGCCGCCGTACACGCCGACGCCCAGCTGTACGACGTCGAGCAGCCGCGAGACCACCGACCACCAGGCCGGCTGCATCGTCCACGCCTCGTCGGTGGCCGGGTAGAGCCGCCACAGCACCGACCACATGGCCACCGTGATCGGCACGCTGACGAACAGCAGCAGGCCCAGCCGCCGCCCCGAGCAGGCGGTCAGCTCGGCCTGGTAGCCGGGCGCGATCTCGGCGACCGCCCCGAACTCCGTCACCGCCAGCCGCTCGGCCTCCGCCCGGTCGAGCCCGCCGGCCTCCAGCGCCTCGGCCGTGTCGAGCAGGCTGTCCCGCGCCTCGACGACCAGGTCCCGCTTGGGTCCGTGGGGGCCGGCGAGGGCGTCGTCGAGCTCGGCCACGTAGTCGTCGATGAGCATGCCCCCCAGTGTACGAACGCCGCCCTCGGGGTCCCATCGGGGAACCCCCTGATATTTCGGCGCTTGTCATGTAGGAAAATTCCTACATATCGTGGCTGGCATGCCGATCTCATCGATCCTCACCGTGCCCTTCAGCGACCCGTCCGGCGACCCGTCCGGCGACCCGTCCGGCGGCCCGTCCGGCGACGACGCGTGACGGCCGGCCACGTCTTCACGGCGCTGGCCAGCCCGGCCAGGCGGGAGCTGCTGCGGTTGCTGCTCGACGAGGGCGCCCAGCCCGCCGGGCGGCTGGCCGAGCGGTTCGACATGAGCAGGCCGAGCGTGTCGGAGCATCTCAAGGTGCTCAAGGACGCCGGGCTGGTCGCCGAGAGCCGCAGGGGCAGGGAACGCCACTACCGGCTGGAGGCGGGGCCGCTGATGGAGATCCGCGACTGGCTCGGCCCGTACGAACGGTTCTGGCGGGAACGACTCGCCGGCCTCACGACCCTGCTCGACGAGAGGGAGGACGACGATGTCCCACCCCGATGACGACAAGACACCGGTTCACCTTCACCACCACGCCCAAGAACGGAGGGCTCAGCGGGTCCAGGTGTAATGGGCGGGGGCGGACGGTAAGGCGGGTGCGCCGGTGTGGCCGGTGGCGTGGGAGGCCGTGCTCCACAGCACCGCCGCCGCGGTGATCGCCGCCACCAGCGCGCACCACGCCGCCGCCCGCCCCATCCGCATGCCGTACCCGCAGACGAGCCACGACACCGACAGCCACCACCCGTGCCCGGCCTGGCGGCGCATCTCCATGGCCGCGAACGCGAAGTCGGCCGCGGTCGCCCGGTCGGTGGGCCGCAGGCCCGCATAGAGCGCGGCCAGGCTGTCGGGCGAGGCGCCGGGGTCGTCGCCGAGGTGGCCGTGCCCGCGCTTGGTGTGCTCGTCGGCGAGCGCGCGCCGCCGCGAGAACCAGCGCAGCATCGGCCAGCGCAGCCCCACCTGGATCCCGCGCGGTGTGAGCGCGAACGTGCAGTCCTTCACCCGAACCCCCGACGGATGGGCGAGCCCGGCGAACCGGCACGACGACAGGTCCAGCCCGAACAGCCCCAGGCTGGCCGCCTCGACCTCCCGCAGCGAGGTCACCGTGGACCTGCCCCGGCCCGTCACGGTGGCGGGCCCGCGTAGCCGCGCGCCTTCCAGGTCGGCCTGCGAGTCGGTGAGCCGCACCGTCATCGGCCCCGTCACCTCCACGCCGCGCAGGTCGACGCCGCAGCGCGCGACCGCCACGTCGAGCAGCCCGTCGGCGCGGGCCCTGGCCGCCGACAGCCGGCCGGTGGCCGACAGGTACGCGTCGGCCGCGAAGTGCGCCCCGTCGAACCCGGCGTGCCCGCTGACCTTGCGGAACGACAGCGTACGGCCGAAGCGCGCGCCCCTGAAGGCGGCGCCGTCGCCGAGCCTGGCGCCGTCGAAGGTGGCGTAGCCGTCGAACCTGGCCCGCTCGCACGACAGCCCGTGCCCGAACACGGCCTGGCTGAACAGCGCGTCTCTCGACATCACGGCCCGGTCGAGCGAGACGTGGCCGCGCACGGTGACGCCGTGGAAGGACAGCTCCCGGCTGAACCGCACGCCGGCCAGCGACACGTTGCCTTCGAACCGGGCGCCGAAGAACGAGGCCAGCCGCTCGAACGTGGCGCCGTCGAGCGACACGTCGCCCCCGAACGTCACGCCCGCCAGCTTGACGTCGCCGGTGAACCTGACCCGGTCGAGCCGGGTCCTGCCGGGCCTGGCGCCGGTGGCGTCGAGCACCCGGGACAGTAGATCGCTCGTGACGGTGGTGCCGCGCAGGTCGAGCAGGCGGCCGGGGGACAGCGCGCCGAGCGCCGCGCCGAGTTGTTCTGGGGACAGATGTGCCAGGCAGAGGCCGGACGGCCGGCCGGCGATTCCGGTGCAACCAGCAGAATGCGCGCAGGTGACCCAGTCCATGCATGGGTGATACCCGCCGCGGCCGATGTCAAGGTTCGGTGATTTCATGTTCTATCCACTTTTATGTGGAAAAATGCGAGCTAAATTGGCTCTAAAGTGCGTGACATGCGAGCTTTATCCCAAGCCTCCTTGGCCGCCCTCCTCGCGGTGGCCTTGTGCGCCGGTCCCGCGGCCGCCGAACCGGCGGCGCCCTGCGACACCCCGGCCACTCACCGCATCGCCCAGGTGCAGGGTGATGGTGACGCCACTCCGCTGGCCGGCCAGACGGTGCGGGTCGAGGGGATCGTCACCGGCGACTTCCAGCGCTCCGACCAGCTGAGCGGGTTCTTCCTCCAGGATCCGAGCCCCGACGCCGACCCGCGGACGTCCGAGGGGCTGTTCGCCTTCGCCAGGGACACGGTCAAGGACGTCCAGCCCGGTGACCGGGTCCTCGTGACCGGCCGGGCGATCGAGTTCAACGGCTGGACCGAGCTGTCGCCGGTCACCGCCGTGGACGTGTGCGGCACCGGCAAGGTGAGGACGCAGTCGTACCGGCTGCCCTCCGACGGGCTTGAGCCCGTCGAGAACATGCTGCTGACCTTCCCGCAGCCGCTGACCGTGAGCGAGCACTTCAACCTCGGCCGCTTCGGCGAGGTCGTGCTCTCCTCGCAGGGCCGGCTGTTCCAGCCGACCGACCGCCGCGGGGTGGACGCCGCGCGGAACGAGCGCCGCTCCCTGCTCGTCGACGACGGCTCCACCCGCGAGAACCCGGCCACCTTGCCGCCCATCGTGCGCACGGGCGCCGTGGCGGTCGGCGTGACAGGCGTGCTCGGGTACGGGTTCGGCTCCTACCGCCTGCAACCCACCAAGCCCGTCAGCTATCTGAACGCCAACCCGCGCCCGCCCAAGCCGTTCCCGGTCGTGGGCAACGTCAAGGTGGCCTCGTTCAACACGCTGAACTGGTTCACCACCCTCGGCTCCAGGGGGGCGAGCAACGCGGTGGAGCAGCAGCGCCAGCTCACCAAGCTGGTCGCCGCGCTCAAGGGGCTGAACGCCGACGCGGTGGCCCTCATGGAGGTCGAGAACAACGGCCAGACCGCCTTGCAGGCGCTCGTGGACGCCGTCAACGCCGAGGTCGGAGCCGGTACGTACGCCGCGCTCGCGCACCCGTTCCCCGGCACCGACGCCATCCAGGTCGGCCTCATCTACAAGCCCGCCAAGCTGACCCCCGTCGGCGAGCCGAAGGCCTCGCAGGACGCCGTGTTCAGCCGCCCGCCGCTGATCCAGACCTTCCGCAGGAAGAGCGGCGGCCAGCCGTTCACCATGCTGGTCAACCACCTGAAGTCCAAGGGCAGCTGCCCCGCGAGCGGCCCCGACGCCGACCAGGGCGACGGGCAGAGCTGCTGGAACCCCACCCGCGTGGCCCAGGCCCAGGCGCTGCTCGGCATCGTCGCGGACCTGGACCTGCCCAACCCGATCGTGCTCGGCGACCTCAACGCCTACGGCGAGGAGGACCCGATCGACACCCTGGAGGCGGGCGGCCTGACCAGCGTCACGAAGAGGTTCGTGCCCGAGCCGCAGCGCTACAGCTACCTCTTCGACGGGCTGGCGGGTGAGCTCGACCACGCCCTCGTCGGCAAGCAGCTGCTCAAGCGGGTGACGAGCGCGACGATCTGGCACATCAACTCCGACGAGCCGCGCATCCGCGACTACAACCAGGAGTTCAACCCGCCCGGCCTCTACCAGCCGGACGCCTACCGCTCCTCCGACCACGACCCGCTGGTCATCGGCCTGACGCTGCCCGGCGGTCGCTGAACCCGCGCGCGGGCGCGGCACGCACGGGGCCGCGCCCGCCCGCCGGGCATGGAATGCTGGTGCCGGGTACGTGGTTGAAACCGATGCACTTCAGCGACAAACCGCATGACAGCGACAACGAGCGAGGAGCCACTTGTGGCGACCATCGAAGTAACAGAGAAGAACTTCAACGACATCGCCGACAAGGGGATCGTGCTGCTCGACTTCTGGGCCGAGTGGTGCCCGCCGTGCAAGAAGTTCGGGCCGATCTTCGAGCAGGCGTCCGACAAGCACGACGACATCACCTTCGGCAAGATCGACACCGACGCCGAGCAGGGGCTCGCGCAGGGATTCGACATCACCTCGATCCCCACGCTGATGGCGATCCGTGACGGCATCGTCGTCTTCGCGCAGGCCGGTGCCATCCCCGGGCCCGCGCTCGAAGACCTCATCCGCCAGGTGAAGGCGCTCGACATGGACGCGATCAGGGCCGAGCTCAGCGAAGAGCTGAAGAGCGCCCAGCAGAACTGAACTCGCGCACGCAAAAAGACCCCGCCCTCACGAGCGGGGTCTTCGTCTGTCCAGGTGCCCTCAGGGCCTGCGGCCGACTCCCACGTAGCCGAACGTGATGCCGTTCCCGGGCGCGTCCGGGTCCTCGGGACGCCAGCCGTTCGGGTACGTCAGTCCCGGCTCCGCCAGCTCGTAGCCGTCGAAGAAGCGCAGGACCTCCTCCCGCGTGCGCAGGTTGAGCGCGGCGGTGGCCCTGCGGTAGATCTCCAGGGCCTGCGGGGTGGTGTCCGGCGTGCTGTCCACGGCGTGGCTGATGACCAGGTAGCTGCCGGGCGCGCTGGCCTCGCGCAGCCTCGTCACCACGTCGTAGGCGTCGTCGTCCGGGATGAAGTGCAGGATCGCCAGCATCAGGAACGCCACGGGCTGCTCGAAGTTCACCATCGTGCCGAGCTTGTCCAGCAGCGCCTCGGGCTCGCGCACGTCGGCCTGGAGGAAGTCCACGTTGTCCCGCCTGGCCAGCAGCGCCCTGCCGTGCACGCACACCACGGAGTCGTAGTCCACGTACACCACGCGTGCCTCAGGGGCGATCTCGTGGGTGTTGCCCTGAGTGGGCAGCCCCGCGCCCAGGTCCACGATCTGCCTGACGCCCTGGTCCACCAGGTGCCGCACCGCCCGCCGCAGGAACGCCCGGTTCGCGCGGGCGCCCTCCTTGGTGTTCGGGAACGTCTGGAGGATCTGCTCCGCGGCGGCCCGGTCGGCGGCGAAGTTGTCCTTGCCGTCGAGAAAATAGTCGTACATTCGCGCGACGTTGGGGACGTTCGGGTCGACCCCCTCTGGAGCATTATCCACGGATCATCTCCCGAAAAATTGGTATCTATCGGGGCGATCATAGCCCTGGAATCCCAGGGTTCACCGAAGGTTCTTCACGTACGGCGATGAGACCTGAATCACTTTCATCTCAGGCGTTCACCCGCGCATGCCCGGCAGGGTGAGGGTCGCCGCCGGGAGCCCGGCGGCGACGGAACCTCGGCAGGTCAGCCGCGGTAGAGCTCGGCCACGCGGAAGGCCAGGTCGAGCGACTGGCTGCGGTTGAGCCTGGGGTCGCACGCCGTCTCGTAGCGGGTCGCGAGGTCGGTCTCGCCGATCTCGTGCCCGCCGCCGACACACTCGGTCACGTCGTCGCCGGTGAACTCGATGTGGATGCCTCCGGGGTGCGTGCCGAGCGAGCGGTGCACCTCGAAGAAGCCGGCCACCTCGTCCAGCACGTCGTCCACGCGGCGGGTCTTGTGCCCGCTGGGCGCCTCGAACGTGTTGCCGTGCATCGGGTCGCAGATCCAGGCCACCCGGGCGCCGGTCGCCGTGACCTCCTTGACCAGCGCGGGCAGGTGCTCGCGGATCTTGGAGGCGCCCATGCGGGTGATGAACGTGAGCCGCCCGGCCTCGTTGCCCGGATTGAGCTTGTCGATGAGCGCCAGCGCCTCGTCCGGCGTCGTCGTCGGGCCGAGCTTGACGCCGATCGGGTTACGGATCTTGGAGAAGAACTCGACGTGGGCCCCGTCGAGCTGGCGGGTGCGCTCGCCGATCCAGACCATGTGCGCCGACACGTCGTAGGGCAGGCCCGTACGCGAGTCGATGCGGGTGAGCGCCTGGTCGTAGTCGAGGATCAGAGCCTCGTGCGAGGAGTAGAACTCGACCGTGTGGAACTCCTCGGGGTCGGCCCCGCAGGCCCGCATGAACGCGAGCGCCTGGTCGATCTCCCTGGCCAGCTGCTCGTAACGCCGGCCGGCGGGCGACTCGCCCACGAAGTCCTGGTTCCAGGCGTGCACCTGGCGCAGGTCGGCGTAGCCGCCCTTGGTGAAGGCCCGGGCCAGGTTGAGCGTCACGGCCGAGGAGTGGTACGCCTTGAGCAGCCGCCACGGATCGGGCCTGCGCGCCTCGGGGGTGAAGTCGAAGCCGTTGACCATGTCACCCCGGTAGGCGGGCAGCTCGACCCCGCCCCGGGTCTCGGTGCCCTTCGAACGCGGCTTGGCGAACTGGCCCGCGACCCGGCCGATCTTGACCACCGGCACCCGGCCGGCGTAGGTCAGCACGATGGCCATCTGCAGCAAGGTCTTCAGCTTTTGGCGCACGTTGTCGGCCGTGGCGCCGGAGAAGGTCTCGGCGCAGTCGCCGCCCTGAAGGACGAACGCCTCACCGCGCGCGACGGCGGCCAGCTGCTCCTTGAGCTGGTCGCATTCGCCGGCGAAGACCAATGGGGGCAGGCCGCCGAGCTCGGCGACAACCTTGTCGAGCTCGCCGCGGTCTGGCCAGTCAGGCTGCTGCGCCGCGGGGAGGGCTCGCCAGGTATCGAGGTCCACTAGATTGCTGCTCACGAGATACGAGGGTATTCCACTGGCCCGGCCCCACCGACCCCCATGTCCACGTTGTGAGAATGCGGTTATCCGCAGACTAACCCAGAGGCAGTCAAAGTTCCTTTACCGCCACGTGCTCGGGTCTGACACCGTGGCCGATGAAGCGCGGCGCCAGCAGGCCGACCAGGGGAATTCTGGTCAGATCGCGCGGCAGCCCGGCCGGGTCGATCCGCCGCCGCAGTGCCGGGCCGATGACCCGGTTCTGCACCAGCCGCTGGGCCGCCTGGGTCACCCTGGTCGGGAGCATGCGCCGGCGTTGCAGCCGGTGCAGCGTCCGCTCGGGGATCGGCGCGCCCGCCCTGAGCGCACCCGCCAGCAGGTTGGCGGTGGCCACCGCGTCCTGCACGGCCAGGTTGATGCCGACCCCGAAGACCGGCGACATGGCGTGCGCGGCGTCCCCAATGCAGACAAACCCCGGCCGGTGCCAGCGGCGCAGCCGATCGAGCCGGACGGTCAGCACGCTGACGTCGTCGTAGCCGCCGATGTCTGAGACTCGGTCGGCCAGCCACGGCATCAGCCTGGCCACGGGCTCGCGCAGCGCGTCGATGCCCTGCCGGCGCATCTCGTCGTAGCCGCCCTTGAGCACGAGGTAGGCCAGCTGCCAGTAGCTCTCGCGGTTGATCGCGACCATCATGCGCCCGCCGGCGATGCGCAGGAACGTGTCGTCCCTGTCGGTCTCGTGGCGGGGCAGCCGGAACCAGACCACGTCCATCGGCGCGCCGAGGTTCTCGGGCACCAGGCCCGCGCGGGCGCGCAGCACCGAGTGCCGCCCGTCGGCGGCGACCGTCAGGTCCGCCCTGATCTCGTGCTCGCCTGAGTCGTCGCGGTAACGCAGCCCGCGGACGGCGCCGCCCTCGCGGATCAGGTCGTACGCGTCGGCGTTCATCAGCAGCCGGAACCCCGGGTAGCGCTCGGCCGCCGACGTGATGAGCGTGAGGAAGTCCCACTGCGGCACGAACGCGATGTACTTGTAGGCGCCGCGCAGCCCGCGCAGGTCGGCCAGCCTGACCTCACCGGCGTCGGTGACCAGGTTGAGCTCGTACGCCTTGCGGTGCGGGAGCTTCAGGAACTCCGGCGCCAGTCCCAGCTCGTCGAGCACCTGCAGCGTCGACGGGTGGATCGTGTCACCCCGGAAGTCGCGCAGGAAGTCGCCGTGCTTCTCCAGCAGCGTCACCTCGACGCCCGCTCTGGCCAGCAGCAGGGCCAGCATCGCTCCGGCGGGTCCGCCGCCGGCTATTACACACCCCATAATTCATCACCCAATGAGATTGTCTCATGTCACGGGAAAAGAGCAAGGCCGGAACCATCCGCCATGCCCGAACGGCCGAAGTACATGCGTGAGCCGCCTCTCACCGCAGGGAGTGGACGATGAAGGACGAACTCCACACCCTCTCTGGTGCCTACGCCGTGCACGCACTGCCGTACGCCGAGTGGGTGCGGTTCGAGCAGCACCTGCACGTGTGCCAGGGCTGCTCGGACGAGGTGCGACGCCTGCGCGAGACCGCCGCGAAACTGGCGGAGTCGGTGGCCGAGGCGCCGCCCACGGGGCTGCGCGGTCGCCTGCTCGCCGCCGCGCATCGGTCACGCGGCCCCGAGAGCCGTCCCGATGACGCCCGCCCCGGGCCCTGGGCGGGCGCGCCGGCCGGGTGGCACACCACCGGAACCGAGTCGCCCGCCACCGCCGGCGGGCCGCACATCGTGGCAGGTGGGCCGTACGTCACCGCCGATGCGCCGGACATCGCCGCGGGCGGGCCGTACCTGGTCGCGGACGGCGGGGTGCCGGTGCCGCGGCGGCGGACGAAGGTCATGGCGGCGCTGACGGCCGTCAGCGCGGCGGCGGCCGTGGCGCTCGGCGTGGTCGCGTTCGACGCCCGCCGCGACCTGGAGGAGGCCGCCACCAGGAACGAGCGGCTGGTCGCGGTGCTGGCCGCGCCCGACGCCGAGACGCTGCGCCGCCCGATCGCCTCCGGCGGCACGGGCACGATCGTCATCTCGCGGGACGAGGGCCGGGTGCTGTTCACCTCGTCGGGCCTGCCGGAGCTGCCCGCCACGAAGGCGTACGAGCTGTGGCTGATGGACCCGGCGGGCGCCCGCCCCGCAGGCCTGCTGCGGCGGGGCGCGGACGGGATGACCGCGCCCCTGGTGCTCGTGGCGCTGAAGCGCGACGACCGCGTCGCGCTGACCGTCGAGCCCGCCGGCGGCTCCGACCGCCCGACCACCCGCCCGATCATGCTCGCCCAACTGCCCCGCGCTTGACCGCCCGCACGCGACCGCGCGCCCCACCGCGCGTGCCCCGCTGCCCGCACGTCGCCGCGCGTACCCCCATCGCGCGCACCCGACCGCCTGCCCCCCATCGCCGCACCCCCATCGCCGCACCCTCATCGCGCGCATCCCACTGCGTGCAGCCCACTGCGCGGACCTGAGCGCGCGACCTGATCAGGACGAGTCCGATCGGGACATATCCCGAATCGGGTGGGTTTGATGGGGTATGGGGATGGACGCGCGGGCAGCGCCGGTCCGATAGTGCTGATCATGCGTATCTTCGCGGCCCTCACTCTGGCCGCCGCCACGTTATGCCTCTCCCCGGCCGCCCCCGCGAGCGCCGCCGAGCCGGGCTCGGCCACCGTCGTGCCCGTGCAGGTCACGGGCACGACCGCCAAGCGGTTCAACCTGATCGTCATGGGCGACGGCTACACCGAGGCCGAGCAGGAGAAGTTCCGGGCCGACACCGACCGGCACCTCAACGTCATGTGGTCGATCGAGCCGTTCAAGTCCTACCGCAACTACATCAACGTCTATCGGATCGACATCGTCTCGGGGGAGTCGGGCATCAGCTGCGACCCCGGCCTCGACGCGCCGCGCAGGACGACCCCGCTGAGCATGGGCTTCTGGGGCCAGTGCAACCCGGGCAGCGTCCAGCGCCTGATCACCATGGACAACGCCGCCGCCACCCGCTACGCCAACATGGTCACCGGCACCACCTCGGCCAACCGGCAGATCCTCGCGCTCGGCAACAGCGGCACGTACGGCGGCGCGGGCGGCTCGTACGCCACCGCCTCGGGCAGCAACAGCATGTCCGCTCTGATCAGCCCGCACGAGCTGGGCCACTCCCTGGGCGGGCTGCAGGACGAGTACGACTACTACCAGCGCGGCGTCCCCGGCGGCGCCTACACAGGACCTGAGCCGTCCAGCGCCCACCACACGCTGCTCACCGAGCGCGAGATGAGCGACCAGCGCAGGAAGTGGTGGCGCTGGCTGGGCGAGCCCAGCGAGTCGGGCGGCCCGATCGGCCGCTACGAGGGCGGCATGTACGCGACCACCGGCGTGTGGCGGCCCAGCGCGCACTCGATGATGAAGACCCTCGGCTACTACTTCGACCAGGTCAGCCGCGAGGTCATGGTGCGCAGCATCACCGCCAAGACGATGGTCGTCCAGGACGCCACGCCCACGGGCGCGCCGGTCGGCGCCGACCGCGTGCTGTGGGTCGAGCCGATGCGCCCCGTCGGCCACTCCCTGGTCACCACCTGGAACGTGGACGGCCGGGACCTGCCCGGCGACCGCGACTCCCTCGACCTGCGCGAGCTCGGCCTGGCCCAGGGCCGGCACACGGTCACCGCGACCGTCTCCGACCCGACCGCGTTCGTCCGTGACCCGGACGTCAGGGCGGCGATGACCAGGTCCCGCACCTGGACGGTGGACACCGCGATCACCACCCCGCCGGACGCCACCGAGCCCGCGTTCGTCTCCTCCACCCCCACCGACCGGCCGCTCGGCCGCGACGACGTCGTGTACGTGGAGACCACCCACCCCGCCCGGACCGTCCCCCAGGTCACCTGGACGCTGAACGGCACCCGGTACGAGGGCGCCGACCTGGACCTCGGCGAGCTGGACCTGAAGCCGGGCACGCACACCCTCACCGCCGCCCTCGGCACAAGCACGCTGACCTGGACGATCGACGCCACCGGGCCGGCCACCGCGTACGAGCTGTCGCGCCCGCTGGCCCGCTCCGGCCACACCTACGTCTACAACGGCCCCTTCACCATGCGGCTCACCGGCACCGACGACAAGGACGGCTACGTCGTGTCGGAGTCGCGGGTGGACGGCGACGGCTGGTTCAACTACTTCGGCTGGCCCACCTCGTCGGAGCTGCCGTGGACGTTCACGGAGCAGGGCACGACGATCGACTCGCTCGTGTACGGCAAGCTGCCGCGCGGCCGGCACACGATCGAGTACCGCTCGATCGACGCGGCCGGCAACTACGGCAAGCCGGACAAGTTCACCGTCACCACGATCGCCCCGCCGCCCGCCTGCACCCGCACCGTCACCGGCGTGCACCGCGGCGCGCTCGTCGTGTCCTCCGGGGTCACCTGCCTCGACGGCGCCGAGGTGACGGGGGCGGTCACGGTCAGGCCGGGCGCCTCGCTGGTCGTCACCGGCGGCCGCGTCACCGGCGCGCTCACCGCCGCGGGGGCCGCGCAGGTGCACCTGCTCGGCACGCGCGTCAGCGGCGCGCTCGCCGTGAGCGGCGCGGGCAACCTCACCGTCGTGGGCGCCGACCTGCGCGGCGCCGCGCTGCTGAGCGGCAACACCGCGCCGATCCTGTCGGGCAGCACGATCGCGGGCGCGCTCGCCTGCTCCGGCACCATGCCGGTCGACCTCGGCGTGCCGAACACGGTCAAGGGCGGCGGCGCCTGCGCCGACCTAGCCGACGGCTCCAGGGGACGCGCGTACGAGGCGGTCGAGCACATCGGTCAGTGAGGCCGTCGCGAGATCGCGGACCCTGGCGTACTCGTCCTCCGGGTACTGCCGGGGTCCGTTCTCGATCAGCAGGATGAGGTAGAGGTAGGTCCGGTAGAGGTCGAGCCGGACCATCGCGGCGGGCGTGAGCTCCAGCGGCGTCACCTCGCGGTAGCCCGCCAGCAGCGGATCGTCCTCGCTCAGCTCGCCGAAGATCGTCGGGGTGACGAACTCGGCGAGCGGGTCGCCCCAGAAGGCGCGCTCGTGGTCGATGATCGCCTCGATCCTGGGCGTGCCGCGCAGGTCGAGGAAGACGTTGCCGGCCCACACGTCGAAGTGCACCAGCCGCGGCGTCGTGACCTCGTCCAGCGCGGGCGCCGCGGCCTCGAACACCTCCATGATCCGCGCGGCCGGCAGCGGCAGCGGCGCCGGATATTGCTCGGTGTCGCCCAGCAACGCCGCCACCATGGCCAGGAACGCCTCCCGCCACGTCGCGCCCACGATGCCGGCGTGCGGATAGCCGAACACCTCGCCCGTCACCGCGTTGAACCGGGCCAGATGTGCGCCCAGCTCCCTGCGCAGCGCGGCCTCGCCCTCGGGCTTGACGTCGTTCCACGACACGCCGTCGAGCGCGTCCAGCAGCAGGTAGTCGCCGCCCAGCACCGGATCGTCGAAGCCGGCCCGCAGCAGCCCCGCCACCGGCACGCCCGCCTCCAGCGCCAGGGCGATGGCGGCGGCCTCCATGCGCAGCAGGTTGGTCTCGTAGCTGAGCTGGCGCAGCTCGGGCGGCGGCGACAGCTTGAGCACCGCCTCCCGGCCGTCCTCCAGCTTCAGCCGCCAGACGGCGTTGGCGTAGCCGTCGGTCAGCTCGGTGGCGCTGGTGACGCCCGTGCCGACCGCCCGCCGGACGAGCGCGTCGAGCTCGGCGGGTGATAACCGGCGCTTGGTCCTGCTGTCCACGGGACCCCTCTCGTGACTGTCAGGCGGACTCGCGCCGCACCAGATGGGTGTCGAGGATGACGACGGGCTGGCGCAGCTGCTCGCCGTTGATCCGGGCCACCAGGAGCTGGGCCATCTGACGGCCCATCGCCTCGGTCGGCTGGTGGACGGTGGTCAGCGGCGGGTCGGCATGCAGTGCGGCCTTGGAGTCGTCGAACCCGATCACCGCGACGTCGCCGGGGATCACCCGGCCCTGGGCCTTGAGCACGCGCATCGCGCCCAGCGCCATCGGGTCGGACGCGGCGAAGACCGCGTCGAGGTCGGGATGATCCCGCAGCAGCTCGGTCATCGCCGTGGCGCCGCTGTGCTCGGAGAAGTCGCCGTAGGCCACCAGCTCGGGCAGGCGCGAGGGCAGCAGCGCGTCACGGTATCCGGCGAGCCGGTCGACGCCCACGCCCATGTCTTGCGACCCGGCGATCGTGGCGATGGCGGTGCGGCCGAGGCCCAGCAGGTGTTTGACCGCCTGCCGGGCCCCTGCCCTGTTGTCCATGTCCACGTAGCTGTAGGGGTCGAGACCGACGGGCCGGCCGCCGAGCACGGTCGGCACGCCCATCGCCTCCAGCCGCCCCGGCAGCGGGTCGGCGCCGTGCAGCGACAGCAGCAGCACGCCGTCGACGTGCTGCCCCGTCAGGTAGTGCTCCAGCCGCGCGTGCTCCTCAGGGGTGCGCGCCATCGCCAGGATGAGCTGCAACCCGGTCTCGGCCAGCGCCGAGCCGATGCCGCGGATCGTGCCCGCGAAGTACGGCTCGTCGAAGACCCGGAACTGCGACTCGGACACCACCAGCGCCACGGTGTCCGTGCGGCGCGTGACCAGGGCACGCGCCGCACGGTTGGGTACATAGCCCAGCTCGCTGATGGCCAGCTCGACGGCCTCGCGGGCCTTGGCGCTGACGTTCGGTGAGCCGTTGATGACTCTCGACACCGTGCCCCGGCCCACGCCGGCCCGGGCAGCGACTGCCTCAAGAGTCGGTCGGTTCATGTGGCCTATTCTGCCGGATGATCTCCGCGTACCAGAGCGCGCTGTCCTTGAGCAGACGTTCCTGCGTCTCGAAGTCCACATGGACCAGGCCGAACCGCTTGCCGTAACCCCAGGCCCACTCGAAGTTGTCCATCAACGACCAGGCGAAATAGCCCTCCAGGGGCACGCCCGCCTCGATCGCCTCCTTGCACGCGCCCAGGTGCGCCTCCACGTACGCCCGCCGCTCCCGGTCGTGGACCCGGCCGTCGGTGAGCACGTCGTCGAAGGCGGCGCCGTTCTCCGAGACCACCATCGCGATCGGCGGGTAGTCCCGCATCACCCGGGTGAGCACCTCCACCAGGCCGGCCTCGTCGATCTCCCAGCCCATCGCGGTGACCGGCCGGCCCCCGTTGACGAACGACACGTGCTCGCTGCCCACCCACGGGGAGGCCGAGTCCGTGGGGGCCGCCGCCGCCGACGCCTTGCCGCCCGGAGCCCCCGAGACGGTGAAGCGGCTGTAGTAGTTGACGAGCAGCACGTCGATCGGCGCGCCGATGGTCTTCATGTCGCCAGGCTGGATGAAGTCCTCCGGCTCCACCCGCAGGTCCGCCAGCACGTCCTCCGGATAGCGGCCGGTCAGCAGGGCGTCGAGGAAGAACCGGTTCTGCAGCCCGTCGATGCGCCGGGCCGCGTCCAGGTCGCGCTCGCTGTCGGTCTCGGGGGTGACCGCGTACAGGTTCACGCAGCCGCCGACGCGGCGGGCGTTCATCGCCTGCACGGCCAGCCCGTGGGCCAGGTTGAGGTGGTGCGCGCCCCTGATCGCGTTCTGCGGCTCACGCCTGCCGGGGGCGTGCTCCCCAGAGGCGTAGCCGAGAAACGCGGCGCACCACGGCTCGTTGACGGTGCTCCACGTGTGCACCCGGTCCTGCAGCGCCTCGTGCACGGCCGCCGCGTAGTCCGCGAACCGGTAGGCCGTGTCCCGGTTCGGCCAGCCGCCCTGGTCCTCCAGCGCCTGGGGCAGGTCCCAGTGGTAGAGGGTGAGCCACGGGTCGATGCCGTGCCGCAGCAGCTCGTCGGTGAGCCGCCGGTAGAAGTCCAGGCCCTTCTGGTTGATCGCGCCGGAGCCGGTCGGCTGGATCCGCGGCCACGACACCGAGAACCGGTAGGCGGTCAGCCCCAGCTCCGCCATGATCGCGACGTCTTCCGCGAACCGGTGGTAGTGATCCATGGCAACGTCACCATGATGGCCGTTCAGCACCCTGCCCGGCGTTTTGGTGAAGGTGTCCCAGATGGAGACGCCGCGCCCGTCCTCGGAGACGGCACCCTCGATCTGGTACGCCGACGTCGCCGCGCCGAACGAGAAACCAGGAGGGAAGCACAGGTCGGAACGCGTCTGTTCCTCTTGAGTCGTCACGCCTTGACCGCACCTTCCATGAGTCCGCCGACGATCTGACGGCCGAATGCGACGAATACCGCGATGAGCGGGATGATGGACAGCGCCGTGCCCGCGAAGATCAACGTGTAGTTCGTGGAGAACCTGGCGTTGAGCGAGGTGATCGCGATCTGCACGGTCGGGTTGTCCGGGGTGAGCACGATCAGCGGCCACATGAAGTCGTTCCACATGAGCATGAACGTGTTGATGCCGAGCACGGCCATTCCTGGCCGCACGGCGGGCAGCACGACGTTCCACCAGATGCGCAGCGTGGCGGCGCCGTCCACCCGGGCGGCCTCGACCAGCTCCATCGGCACGGCCTGGCGCGTGTACTGCGTCATCAGGAACACGCCGAACCCGTTGAGCAGGTACGGCAGGATGACCGCCTTGAGCGTGCCCGTCCACTCCAGGCTCACCATGAGCCGGTAGAGCGGCACCACGCCCATCTGCTGCAGCGGCACCGCCATCGTCAGCAGCACCAGGACCAGCAGCAGGTTGCGGCCCCTGAAGTTGAGATTGGCGAACGAGAAGCCCGCCAGCGTGGAGATGATCACCACGGAGACGGTGACCACGGTCGCCACGATGAACGAGTTCGTCAGCCCCAGCAGGAACTTCGCGTCCTCGTTGTTGAGCACCGCGACGATGTTCTCGCCGAGGTTGCCGCCCGGCAGGAACGGCGGCGGCACCGCCACCGCGTCGGCGTTGGTGCGCGAGGCGATGACCAGCATCCAGTACAGCGGGAACGCCGACAGGAAGACCGCCAAGGCCAGCATCACCCTGGTGAGGATGGTCGGTGACCAGTTGGTCATTTCGTGCCCCCGATCCTGCGCACGAACAGGAAGTTGATCGCCGCTCCGATGAGAATCAGCAGGAACAGCAGCCAGGCGGCGGCCGCGGCGTAGCCGTAGTCGAACTCGCGGAAGCCCTGCTTGACGATGAACATGGCCACCGTCTGGAACTGGCCCTGCGAGCCGCCGTCGACGTTGCCGTTGTAGAACGTGGTCGGCTCGGAGAACAGCGTCAGCCCGCCGATCGTCGAGTTGAGCACCACGAAGATCATGGTCGGGCGCAACATCGGCAGCGTGATCTGCCAGAACTGCCGGCGCCTGGACGCGCCGTCGATCGCGGCGGCCTCGTACAGGTCGCGCGGGATCGTCTGCATGCCGGCCAGGAAGATGATCGCGTTGTAGCCGGTCCAGCGCCAGTCGACCATGGTGGCGATGGCGATCCAGGACGGGATGCGCTCGGCCCGCCAGTTGGTGTTCTCCACGCCGAACGCGCCCAGGATCCAGTTGACCAGGCCCCAGTCGCGGGCGTACAGCTGCGTGAACACCACCGCGACCGCGACCACCGACGTGACGAGCGGCAGCAGCACGCTCATCCGGATCGCCAGCCGGAACCTGAAGCGCTTGTTCAGCGCGTTGGCCAGGAACAGCGCCAGCAACATCTGGGGGACGGTGGCGATGACGAACATGCCCACGGTGTTCACCACGGCACGCCAGAAGTCGTCGTCCGCCAGCAGCGCGGCGTAGTTGTCCAGCCCGGCCCACTCCGTGGTCCCGGCCAGGTCGTAGTCGTAGAGCGAGTAGTAGAGCGTGAAGGCCAACGGGAACAGCCCGAAGGCGGCGAACAGAATGAAGTAGGGAGACACCAGGGCGTACGGCATCGCCCTGACGTCCAACCTGGAACGCCAGCGGCGACCGGGCGGACGATCACGACGGTACGTCGTAGGGGTGTCGAGGCTCATACCAGACCTTTCAGCGGCGACGTGCCCGGCCCGCCGATGGCGGGCCGGGCGGGACGGTCATCAGCCCGCGGCCTTGACCGCGTCGTCGACCAGCTGCTGCCAGGCCTTGTCGTGCGGGACGGAGCCGTCGTCCATGCCCTGGATGACCGACTCGATGGCGTTCTTGACCTGGGCGTGCTTCACGCCGAGGAAGACCGGCTGGAGGCTCGACGCCGACTTGGCGAAGATCTCACCGATGGGGGCGTTGTTGAAGAACTCGTTCTTGGCGCCCTGCACCGCCGGGTCCTGCTGCGCCTTCGTGTTGCTCGGCATGTTGCCGAAGTCGGTGAAGATGCTCGCCTCGGTCTGCGCCTGCGTCAGGTAGTCCGCGACCTGCGCGGCCTCCTTCGGGTGCTTCGACTGCTTCGGCACGGCCAGCCAGGAGCCGCCCCAGTTCCCGCCACCGCCGGGCACCGAGGCCACGTCCCACTTGCCCGCGCCCGCGTCGCCCGCGTTGCCGCTGACCACGCCGAGCATCCAGGACGGGCAGCCGACCGTGGCGAACGCGCCCTTCTGGGTGCCCGCCGCCCACTCGTCGGTGAAGTTGCGCAGCTTGGCGGTCAGGCCCTGCTGGCTCATCTTCGAGGCGAAGTCGAAGCCCGCCTTCACCGCCGGGTTCTTGTCGACGATGAGGTTGTTGTCCTTGTCGAAGTAGGTGACGTTGCCGTTCTTGGCCGCCTCCTGATACAGGACCACCTGGTAGAGGGTGTTGGTGCCGTCAGCCCACTTGGTGTCCTTGACCTTCGCCTGGAACTGCTGGCCCACCTTCATGAACTCGTCCCACGTCGGCCACAGCGCGCCGACCTCCTCACGGTCCGTGGCCAGGCCGGCCTTCTTGAACAGGTCCGTGCGGTAGCAGATGCTCATGCCGCCGATGTCGGTGCCCAGACCGAACAGCTTGCCGTCGGCGGCGACGCCGTTCTCCCACTTCCACGCGGGGAAGTCGGCCTTGCGCGACTCCAGGCCGAACTCCTTCAGGTCGGCCCACCACTCCGGGTGCGCCTTGGCCAGGCCCATGCCGCCCTCGTCGATGCCGACCACGTCACCGGCGCCGTTGCCCGCCTGCAGCCACTGGATCATCTGCGGCCAGTACTGCTGCTCGAACTGGTCGGTGAGGTGCTCTTCCTTGATCTGGATGTCCTTATGCTCGGCGTTCCACTTCGTGATGGCGTTCTTGTAGCCGAAGTTGGTGCCGCCGCCGAAGGTCTGCACGCGGATCGTGACGGGCTCAGCGGCCGCCGACGAAGCTGGAGCGCTGGACTCCGGGGTGCTGCCGGAGCCGCAGGACGCGACGGTGAGCGCCGCCGCGGCCAGGGCCGAGGCCACGGCAAGACCGCCGCGACGCTTGCTGATCATCATGGTGGACCCCTTCTCGGGTGACTGGGTTGGGGGAGTGCACCGCGGTACCCCGCTCCGCCGCGGTGGGAGTCTTTGGGAGCGCTCCCACAAAGGGTGCACTTAGCGGCTCTGCCCGTCAATCCCGCGAAACGGAACCGTTACCAATGGGGCGGTTTAGTCGCTTTGAATAGGACTTATGGGCATAAACCTCGTAAAGGCCCGTTTGGGAGCGCTCCCATCTCAAGAGGCACCATTCGTGTCACATCCAGGGCAATGTCACCCAGAGTGAGCCTCAGCCGCGTTGGCGAGCGGCGCCTTGGGGGTGGCCTTCCAGGTTCTAGGAGGTGGCATCTCGGGAAGCGGCGGCGGCGCGCTCCTCCAGCAGGGCACGCTCACGCGCGTTACGGGTCATGCCCGCCGCCCGCTCGAACTCCACCCGCGCCTCCGCCATCCGCCCCAGCTTGACCAGCAGATCCCCGCGTACGCTCGGCAGCAGGTGGTAGCCCTTCAGCGCCGGCTCGTCCACGATCTGGTCGAGCAGCCCGAGCCCGACCGCCGGCCCGTACGCCATCGACAGCGCCACCGCCCGGTTGAGCTCGACGACGGGGGAGCGGGACAGGCGGGCCAGCGCCTCGTACAGGCTCGCGATGCGCACCCAGTCGGTCTCCTCGGGGGCGCTCGCCCGCGCATGACAGGCGGCGATGGCCGCCTGCAGTGTGTACGGCCCCAGCACTGTGCCGACTTCCCCAATCCCACCCGGCCCTGCCGCTGTACCCGATCCTCCGGCCGCGCCCGCCCCTTGCCCCGTTTCCCCGGCGGCGCCCGGACCTGCGATGGCTTCCCCGGTTTGCATACCCGCAGCCTTGGACAGCTCCTCGGCCCGGTCGAGCGCGGCCAGGCCCCGGTTGATGAGTAGCCGATCCCACTTCGCCCGGTTCTGCTCCAGCAGCAGGATCGGCTCACCCGAAGGACCCACGCGGGCCGCCGACCGGGACGCCTGGATCTCCATGAGCGCGACCAGCCCGTGCACCTCGGGTTCTTTCGGCATCAGACCGGCCAGCACCCGCCCCAGCCGCAGCGCGTCGGCGCAGAGGCCGGGCCGCATCCAGTCGTCACCGGCGGTCGCCGAGTAGCCCTCGTTGAAGATGAGGTAGATGACCTCCAGCACGGACGACAGCCGACCGGCCAGCTCAGCGCCCTGCGGTACCTCGAACGGGATCTTCCTGTCGGCGAGCGTGCGCTTGGCCCGGACGATGCGCTGCGCCACGGTCGCCTCCGGCACCAGGAACGCCCGCGCGATCTCGTCGGTGGTCAGCCCGCCGAGCACCCGCAGCGTCATCGCCACCCGCGCCGCCACCGACAGCGCCGGATGGCAGGCGGTGAACGCCAGCCGCAGCAGGTCGTCCTCGATCTCGTCGACCTCCGGCGGCTCCTCCTCCAGGTCGAGGCGGTGGCCGAGCTCGACGAGGTTGCGCTGGAGCCGTTCGTTGCGGCGGATCAGGTCGATGGCGCGCCGCTTGGAGACCGTCATCAGCCAGGCGCCCGGATTGCGCGGCACGCCGGACTCCGGCCACTGCTCCAAGGCTGCGACCAGCGCGTCCTGCGCCAGCTCCTCGGCCAGGCCGACATCGCGCACCAGCCCGGCGAGCCCGGCGATGAGCCGGGCCGCCTCGATGCGCCAGACCGCCTCGATGGCGCGGTGGGTGTCCGTAGCCGTCACCGGCCCATGAGACCAGCCCGCCTCACACCCTCGCAACCCGCCTCAACGGTGCTCAGCCGCCGACCCGGTCACCCGCAGCGGTCAGGCGCCCGACCGACCCACCCGTTCTGACCAGGATCAGGCGTTGGGGTGGCCCTGGCCCTGGTCCGCGCCGAGTCGTTCCCGCAGCGCTTCCTCACGCTCACGCTCCTCGGCCGGCATCGAGTCGTCCGGTACGTCCGAGGCGTCGAACACCCGCCACACATCCAGCCCGATCCCGTCGTGCCCCGGCGGCACCGGCACCCGCAGCGCCCACTCGAGGGCCTCCTCACGCGACTTGACCTGAATCAGCCAGAACCCGGCGATCAGCTCCTTGGCCTCCGCGAACGGTCCGTCGATCACACTCGCCTTGCCCCCGCTGTAGGCGATCTGCGCGCCGTGCGAGCTGGGGTAGAGACCCTCGGCCGCCAGCAGCACCCCGGCCCTGGCCAGCGACTCGTTGTAGGCGTGCATGTTGTCCACGAGCTCCTGGCTGGGCAACTCCCCGGCTTCGGACTCGGGACTGGCCTTGCCCACGATCATGAACTTCATCGGTCTGTTCTCCTTCGCTCGTGACGGGCGGTCGCGCGGCGCCGCCTCCCATCAACGCGTCGAACGGCACCCGGTCGGATCGACAGCCCAGGCGAACATTTTCCCGCCACCCTCACCCCGCGACGCCGCCCAGAACCTACTCGAACCTGGCCACCCGGTCACCGGCGGAAGGCGTCGGATACACATTCCAAGCTGACCACATCGGTTTGACTGATCCGGTGTCGCCGAGTTACGGTCACGCCCATGGCAGACCAATACGGTCACATCGGATTGCAATGACGAGATACGCCAGGCTGCTGCCGCTGGCCGGGGCGCGTAACCTGCTGCCGTTCATGCTGCTCAGCGTGGGCGCGGCGACGCTCGGCCCGCTCAGCACGGTGCCCCTCGGCCTCCTCATCTCTCACGGAGGCGCCGCGCCGCTGATCACCCTGCTGCTCGTACTGCTCGCCCAGGAGCTCTGCACGGCTCTGCGCGAACCGGCCGGAACCGCCGCGGCCCGCCGAATCGACGGCGTCCTCCGCACACGCGTACGTGCTGCCGCCTCGAACCTGCCGCTCGCCCTCCTGGAGACACCGGCGACACAGGCGGACCTACGGCTGGCCCTGCACGGCCACCGAGGCAGGACACCGGGCACGGCAGCAGTAGCCGCGGCCGGCGAGGCGGGCCGCCTGGCCTCCGCCCTGCTGGGCGCGTCGATCCTGGCCCTGCACGTGTGGTGGCCGGCCGTCCTGGCCCTGTCACTCTCCCTGCTCCAGAACCACCGCATCGCCACCATGCTGGTCGGCCCCGGCGGAGCCGACACCCTGGCCGACAGCCCCGACCAGGCACGCCGCCGACGCCGCGCCGACTACTTGGCCGAGGTCGCGGGAGGCCCGGCCGCCGCCAAGGAACTGCGCGTCTTCTCCCTCCAGCCCTTCTTCATCGACCGGTACGTGGCCGCGATGCGCGCATTCCTCACCCCGCAGTCACGCGGCCGGCGCGCTGTGGTGCGCGGATACGGGACAGTGCTGTCCCTGCAGTTGCTCTCCGCCGCCGGCACGTTCGCCATCCTCGCCTGGCACACCGGAACGGGCCTGCTCGGTCCCGGCGAGCTGGCGCAGTGCGTACTGGCGGCCCTGCTGGTGTTCGCGTACGGCGCAGGCAGCCACCAGATGTTCGAGATAGCCCACGCAAGAGAGCCCCACCACGCCACCCAACGCCTCCTCACCCCACCCCTGTCCACCCCCGCCCCCACCACAGCCACCCGCCCGGCAAAGAACGGGGACACGCTCGCATCGGGAGGCGTCTCGTCCGCCCGCCCGGTGGAGGACGAAGACGCGCCTACACCGAAAGATGTGTCGTTCGCCGACCCGGGGGAGAACGTGGATGCACCAGCCCCGGGAAGCGCCTCGCTTGCCCACTTGGCGACAGATGAGGAGGCGCCCGCACCGACTCGCGCCTCGTTCGCCCGTGACGGAAGCGTCCTCGCGCTAGAGGGAGTCACCTTCGCCTATCCCGGTGCCGAGACCCCGCTCCTCCACGACCTCGACCTCCACATCCGCCCCGGCGAACGGCTGGCCGTCGTCGGCCGCAACGGCGCCGGCAAGACCACCCTCGCCAAGCTCCTCACCGGCCTCTACACCCCCACCACCGGCCTCGCCACCACCCCCACCACCGCAGCGGCCGTCTTCCAGGACTTCGTCCGCTACCCCCTGCCCCTCCGCGACAACATCCGCCTGGGTGATCCAACCTTCGCCGGCACCGACGCCGACGTCCTGTCCGCCCTGGAGTCGGCCGACGCGCTCGACCTCCTGGACGTCCTGCCCGCCGGCCTGGACACGCCGCTCTCACGCGCCTTCACCGGGGGCCGCGACCTGTCCGGCGGCCAGTGGCAGAAGGTGGCCCTGGCCCGAGCCATGTACGCGCTCCACCCACGCGGACGCCAGGTCCTGATCGTGGACGAACCCACCGCCCACCTGGACGCCCGCGCCGAGCGCGAGGTCTTCGAACGCCTGCTGGAGCGCGCCCGAGGCCGCACCCTGGTCCTCATCTCGCATCGCTTCGCCACCGTACGCAGAGCGAACCGCATCATCGTCCTCGACCAAGGCGTCATCGCGGAGGAAGGCAGCCACACCGAGCTACTGGCCACGAACGGCCACTACGCGCACTGGTACCACCTCCAGGCAGACCTGATCACCCGGGACGCCCAATGACCACAAACCCCACCCCACCCACCCCCACGGAACCGACCTCCACCGAGCCGATCCCCACCGGGATAGCCACGACGGACGTCACCTCCACGGGAGCCATCTCCACTCCAGCCGCCTCCACCACGTGGGGCACCCTCCGCAGCCTGCTGACCCTCGCCTGGCACACGGACCGCCGCGCCGGCCTCGTCCTGACCGCCTTCCTCCTCTCCGGAGCGCTCAGCCACGGCCTGGTGGGCGTCTTCCTCCGGGAGCTGACCGACGCCGCCACCGCAGGCCACGCGTCCCCTGCCGCGCTCTGGGCCGTAGCCGCCGGAGCGTCCCTGGCGACGGGCGTCGCGCTAGGCCGCGCCGAACTGGCCCTGATGCAGGACCTGGCCGAACGCATGAGCCTGTCCGTCCAGGAGGAGATCCTCACCCTCACCTCGTCCATCCCCACCATCGAGCACCTGGAACGCCCCGCGTACCTCGACAAACTGCGGACGCTGCGCGAGGAGAGCTGGCACCTGTACTTCGCCGTGTGGGCCCTCGCCCTCGTGGCGGAGCACACGGCTCAGATCGCGTTCGGCGTGGGGCTGATGGCCGCCGTACACCCCCTCCTCCTGCTCCTGCTCGGCGCGGCCGTCCTCCCGTCCCTCCTGGTACGCGGCCGCGCGGCCCGCCACATCGACGCCGCCGCAGAACGCACCGCCGAGACCACCCGCCTGGAAGAGGCGCTGTCGGAGACGATCACGTCAGCCGGCTCGGCCAAGGAGGCCCGCCTGAGCGGCGCCGCACCCGTACTGGACACGATGGCCGACCACCGATGGGAGCAGACGTCAGCCGCACTGACCAACGCCGGGATCCGAGCCGGCCTGCTGACGTTCGCCGGCTCAGCCGCGTTCCTGGCCGGCTATGTCTCGGCACTCGGCTACGCGGCCTGGCTGGCCGGAAACCACCAAGCCACGGCGGGGGACATCGTGCTGGTGGCCACGGTCGGCGTCCAGTTCGTCACCCAGGCCTCCCGCCTGGCCTTCCACTTCGGCTCGGTCGCCTCAGGTCTACGCGCCGTCTCCCGCCTGTCCTGGCTCCGCCACTACGCCACCACCACCCGCCCGCACCCACCGAAGCCTTCCGTCCTGCAGCCCTCTCCCACACCAACAGCCCCGGACGCCGGAACGCTTCGCCCAGCCGCGCCTGGCCTCTCCACCAAGAAGCCCGCCCCCGAACCGATCACGCCGGACACCACCTCCTCCCAAGACGGGCAGCCGCTCGGCGACCGCCTCGATCACGGCATCACCCTGCACCGGGTGTCGTTCACCTACCCAGGCACGTCCCGCCAGGTCCTGCACGACCTCGACCTCCACCTGCCCGCCGGATCCACCGTCGCCCTGGTCGGCTCGCACGGCTCCGGCAAGACCACCCTGGCCAAACTCCTGTGCGGCCTCTACCGCGCGCACCACGGCGAGATCCTGGTGGACCACGTCCCCCTCGACCGCCTGACCCCCGACTACTGGCGTAACCGCATCAGCGCGGTCTTCCAGGACCTGGCCCGCTTCGAGCTGACCGCCGCCGAGACGGTCGGCGTCGGCGACCTGCCCCGCCTCCACGACCACACCGCCGTGAAAACCGCACTGACCCGAGCGGACGCCACCGGCCTCATGTCCGGCCTCCCGCACGGCCTGGCCACCGAACTGGGCGACACCTTCGAGCACGGCGTACGCCTGTCAGGCGGCCAGTGGCAGACACTGGCCCTGGCCCGCGCCTCGATGCGCGACGCCCCACTGCTGCTGGTGCTGGACGAGCCGACAGCCTCCCTCGACGCCCCGGCCGAGAGCGCCGTCTTCGCCCGCTACGCCGAAGCCGCCCGCCGCCACCCCGGCGCCGTCACCCTGCTGATCACCCACAGGTTCCCGACCGTACGGATGGCGGACCTGATCGTCGTGCTCGACGGCGGCCGCGTCGTCCAGCAGGGCACCCACGCGGACCTCGTCACCCGCCCCGGCCCGTACGCGGACCTGCACACCATCCAACGAGACGCGTTCATCTGAGTTCAGCGACAACGCCACCCGAAACCGGCGGCGAGCGGCGCGATCCCCGAGCCCAGGCCCCCGACCACGAACGCCCGGCCGGGACGCTCACAGGACGCGACGCTCAGGCCAGTTCGTCGATGCCGATCTCCTGTAAGGAGCCGTCACCCTGAGGCCGGAAGAACCGCGGCTCGCCCATCCGCTCTCGGATCGCCATCAGCTCGGCCCGGCGCTCCTCGGGAGTCGGCCCGTCGGGGTCGACGACGTTGAACCCGAGCAGAGCCACGTCCTCAGGATCGACATCGTCCGGATGAACCTCGCCCTCGATGGTGAAGCCGAACAACACATGCAAAGCCATCTCACCGAGTTCGAGAGGATGGAACGGCAGCGCGTACGGCTCCGTGCCGCCCCAGGCGGGATCGGGCTCAACGGGATGCAGCCCCTCCCAGAACGGCAGCTCGAAAGGGAAGGGCTCGCCGATGTCCTCGATGACGCCGTGGCCGGGGGAGAGGCTGAGGGACCGCACGAGCCGGCCGTCCTCCCAGACGGCGAACGCCAGCCAGTCGACCACGCTGTGCATGGCATGCAGCACAAGCCGGCGGCCCCTGCTCGCCTCGACGAGATGGGAAGGCAGAAGGGACGGATTGTCCAGCATGAAGCTGTCGGCGCAGATCAGCTCGACCCCGGGAAAGCTGGTCGCATAGGCCAGATCTTCGGGCGGCCGCACGTCGTCCGAGAGATTACCCGGCTCGGCGGGGGAGACGGTCCAGTCGGGAAAAACCCGGTCGATCAGGGCGGCCGTCGCGGAGGCGTCAGGTCGGTGGAGAGTGCGGAGGAGCCCGGGCAGGTCGCCGTCGGAGTAGGCGATCAGGCTGGTTTTCGCTCCCATGCTGCGGGCTCCCGTGGCTGTGTCGCGGAGGGGTCTTGAGATCACGAAACTTAGCGGGCGCGACCGACAACTTCTCGGGATCTCGGCTCGGCGTCGCCGCGCGAGCACCGCTCGGCACGGCTGGAGCGGCCGGGCCTGGACGACCGGCGTGCGCCGGGTAGCGCGACGAGCGCCGAGGTCGTCGAGCCGGCCGCGCTGGTTGTCCTGAGAGGGTGCCTTCGAACCTCGATCCTCAAATTCGATCGCGAAACACATTAGGTCGAACACGTGACCGGGCCTGAGCTGCTCTAGTGCCGCCAAATGTCCGCAGAATGTCCGGCCAGAAACCTGGTGCGATGCATTTCAGCCGCGGAGAATAAGTGCCCCCGACCTGCGGCATGTCAAAGCGAGTTGGATCGAGACCACCGGAGGTAGATGTGGCGATATCAGTGCTGGACATGTCGGTATCGGTCGACGGGTACGTCGCAGGCCCGAACGACGGACCGGGCAACCCGGGAGGGGATGGATTCATCCTGCACGATTGGGCCCTCACCCCGGACGGTGATTTCCGTAGGTCGGGATCCGCCGGGAAACTGATGCACGAGATCAATGAGGCTGGGGCGGTCGTGTCGGGACGGCGTACCGCGGAACAGGTCGATCACTGGGGCGGTGTTCATCATGGTGATGGTGTCCCGGTCTTCGTGCTCAGCCATCGGCAGCCCGACCCGTCGGTCGCGGAGTATCCGTTGATCTCGTACGTGAACGACGGGATCGAAAGCGCGATGGCACAGGCCAAGGCCGCTGCCGGAGACCGGCACGTGCATGTGATCGGCGCCTATACGGCACAGCGCGCACTGGAGGCCGGCGTACTGGATGAAATACGAATCCATCAGGTGCCGGTCCTGTACGGAGGGGGCATACGGCTGTTCGAGGTCCTGGCGTCGCGGGTGACGCTGGAGATCGTCCGGGTGATCGACACGCCGGAAGCGACCCACATCCGTTACCGCGTCCGCCACTGACTCAGGCGTCGTTCGAAGGGGCCACGCGTGCGCTGCGGGTGCGGCGTCCGGAGCCGGGCCGGTACCGCGGAGAGGATACGGGTGTTGCGGCGCCGGCCTTACAAAAGGGCCTCGTCTTCGGGCCGAAAGATTAGTCGGCTGGTTTGTCACTATGAGCGCCCAGCTCGCTCCAGGCGGCACGGTCGCTACTAGCTTGTGCGTTCGCGGTGTTCCCGATCAGGTCGTTGCCGAACTTCACCCTATTCGCCCCTCTGGGGCATTGATGACCTACCATGGAAGTGTCTATTGTGATAGAAGCTTTGCCAGCAACCCCGCTGTAGTCGAAAACACGTCGCCGAATAAGTGAGCGATCAGGAGCTGATGTTAGAGCCTGTACGAAGTTCGGATGTTCAGGCCTGTCAGAGGATTCGAATCCATAAGACGGCTCGCTAGGTGGAGGTCGGCCAGATAGCTGTCGGACCTTTTCACGTCCGGCGGCTTCTTCGAGCGCTGCCGCCAGTTCACCGTCCAAGGCCATCCCGGCAGCATGATGGTGCGCGCGAGCGGTGGTGGAGTCCACACTGACCAGGTCGAGGTCAGCCTGCCCGCGAGCAGCGGCCTCGGCGATCATCGTCTGCATCACCAGCTCGAACATGCCGTGATCCCAGTCGCCGCGCTCGGTCAGCCGGTTCGCCGCCACCAGGTACGCCTCCGCCTCCGCGTCGCTGCGCGAGGTCCAGCCGCGCAGGATGGGCACCAGCCACACCCCGTCGTCGCCGATCTTCACACCCTCGGGTGGCGCCTTGCTCTCGCCGGCCATCTCCTCCAGGACGTGTAGCCGCCCATGCCCAGCGACGAGGCGGCCGGTGCGCTCGTCGAGTTCGCCGGCGAGGGTTCGATCGACTTCCTGATGGCCGGAAGGTCGTGCTCCTTCGGGTTCCGGACGGCGCGGGCGATCTCGGGGAGGGGCATGTGTTCGATACGGCGCATCAGGTCCTCGCAAAGGTGACGTTTCGTGAGCACCAGGAAGCCGAACCTGTACGACGAGGCCGCGTACCCGGTCGCGATCCCGCCGCTGGTGGCGTACGCACCGGAGGGCGAGTCTACGACCGCGGGGCGTTCCTGCCGGCGTGGCGGCAGACCGCGCCCGACTCGTGGGAGGGGCTGGTGACGTGGGTGGTGACGTCCCGGTCGGAGGCGGGTGAGATTCACCAGAAGCTCGTGGAGTGGGTGCCCGCTGACCAGCTCAGCCAGGTCTCGGCGGAGGCCCTGCGCGGCCGGTACAAGAAGGTGCCACGCATCAAATGATCTTGAAGCCGTGCGTGGAACGCACGAAGCGGAGACTGTCAGGAAGCCAGGAGATCGAAATGGAACCCCACAATGAACAGAACGAGAGCGATCCAGCGGGCCGGGTGCGCCGGTCGGTGACGGTCCAGCAACCATCCGATGCCTCGGCTAAGCGGTACGCAGAGGCCATAGATGAAGATCAGCCACGGTAGAAGCAGGAGTCCGACGGCGATGGCCGCGATCAGCGCCACTGGGGTGACGAACAGCGCCAGGTCCAGCTCGCCGCGTAGTTCCTTGCGTGTCTTGGTGGTGTCGTCCTGAGGCCACAGCCGCTTATGAACAACGGAGGAGAGCGCCAGGAAAGAGAAAAAGCCGAGTATCAGCAGGGGGAGCAGCCAGGGCCTCTGGTCGATCCACCGGCCGGCTGTCCAAAGCGGGGTTAAGAGCTGGGCGAAGAACTGCTCAACCGGTGCGACGAATTCGGACACGAACATCAAGACCCACAGGGCAATGTAGGCCAACAGCGTGGTAACGAAGGTGACCACGGCCACCTTCTCGGCACCGGAGGAGAAACCTCGGGCCCAGGGCACCCGGAGTAACCGCTTGCCGAAAGCACGCAGCGGTTCGGGACCGATGAGGTCGAGGATCACCGTCAGTCCAGCCATGAACTGCAGGAGCTTGCCGATCCGGGCCCAGTACGTCAGCTGGAGACCCCAGAGCTGGCTACCGGTCAGGGAGGATCCAGACCACCACTGCGACCAGAGATCCCACAGCTGTCGCATGCGAGCATGATGCCATGATGCAGCCCTATAGATGGATGGGCGAGGGCGTCAGGGAGGGACGATGCCTGCCCCGCCGTACCTGATCTTGAAACAGGTGAGGCGCTGAGAGCGAATCTCAGCGCCTCACCTCGCGAGCGAAACTGCCATAGGGCCAGGTCAGATAGGCCGCGAGCGGCCACCATGATGAGCATCCCGCGCGCGATGATCTAGACGTCCGCGGGCGATCCGGCGGTCAAGCTGCGTAGCTCGCGAGCCGCCTCCAGCGCGCGGCTCTGCTCCGGCAACGCGTCGAGGATCCGGCCGAGCGTGCGGCGCCGGATCGTGCTGACAGGCCACGCCCGCGCGGTGGTCACGGCGTGCGCGAGCCCGTCGTTGACGTGGCCGTCCCCGACGAGGGCCAGTGCGCGCACGAGCTCGTAGTGCGTGATGTTGCCGATGAACGTGGTCGGGCACAGCGAGATCGCCCGGTCCACCGCGCGGGTCGCGTCCGCGGTGTCTCCGATCAGAGCCAGCGAGTAGGCGTCCGCCCACGCGGCATCGCGTTCCACGAAGCTCCACAGCGGCGTTGTCCGGTCGCTGGTCGCGTCGTCGGGCAGCCTCTCGAACACGCCTCCCAGATCGCCCAGGGCGGCGCGGGTCGTGTGGACGTCGCCCTGCGAGGCGGAGATGAACGCCCGTGCGCGGAGTGCCTCGGCCAGGCCGGGGCTCGCCGACGTCGCTCAACTCCATGCCCATGAGTACGGCGAGTTGCGCGCCGACCCGTAGCAGACCGGTGCGAGCGGTCGCGGAGGAGGTTCGCCCGAGGAGCCGAGAGACCTCGGCCAGGTCAGCGGCCACGGCGTGGACGAGTGTTCCCGGCGCCTGGGTGTAGTAGGCGAAGCCGTGCTCCCACGCGACTTCTTGCCAATCGTCGGAGCGGACCTCGCGTTCGGCGACGGCGTTCTCGATCCCGGAGAACAACGTCTCTATAGTGCCTGGCGGTATGACCGCTCCCGCGCTCAAAGCGGCGATCAGTCTCATCGCAGCGCGCCGATGCATGTCATCATCCTCGGCAAGATTATGGGCCCTTTCAGGCGCGGCCTGGCGAAGGCGGTCAAATTCGCCGGCAAAGGCATGAAGCGCTTTTAGCCGCCCTTGTGCACCATACAAGGAATCCAGTCGCTCGATCACATCGGGCTGAACCGGCGCTTGGCCGCGTTCCCATCTTGACAGATCGCCATGGTCGCAGCGTGCCTGGGCCGCCGCGTCGCGCTGGCTGAGGCCGCGCACCTCATCGCGCCAGTAGCGCAGCTCTGAGCCCAGCAGGTGCCAGGGCGACGCGGCGGGATCGACGGCGTCAGGGCGGCGAGGCATTCAAGCCCATCTCCTCGTTGGTGGGGTTGGTGGAAACTCGCGTTCCAACATCCACCCCCTTGGATGCGCTCCCCGAATTCTCTCACTATGACACTGCGCTTCCTGCTGGAAACGCGAAACTCCTGGACGGCGCGTAAGCCCTGATCAGAAAGGCCGCCGAAGTGAATTCCGGCATAGCCATCAATTCGGCCGACGCAATTGAGTTCGCCGGGTGGTGCCCGCAATGAGCCTCATTGATCGGGACACGACCTTCGCCCAACGAGACGCCGTGATCGGGGCGTGGCTGGAGCTCGACTTGCGTGATCGTCAGCTCGCCGTGTTGCGGCTCAGCTTTCCCCAGTGGGTGATCTCCTATGCCCTCGCTCAGGCCGGCCCTCTGCGCCCGGCGTCATCGCACCACTCACTCGAGGGAGGCACCCCCGTGACCGCGAAGAGCACAGACGAGAAGCCGGCCGCGGTCGGGCCTCCGCAACTGCGGATCAGCTTGTGGGGCATCGGGCTCCACGGCGGCGTGTCCGCTCTGATGAAAGACCTCGACGACCAGCACCACAAGGACCATAAGGCGGCGTCGTGAGAGACGTCCTGATGTGGCTGTATCCGGCCGTCCTCATCTTCGGTGCGAAGCCGGTGATCGACTTCCCGGAGCGCACCTGCGAGCCCCGAACCGAGGACCAGGACCACCCTCCGCTAGCGTCGATAACCGTACGCATGCCACCCGCCAGCGGCCGACCGGAAGACCACTATGACCGATGCTCTGCAAGACGCGTTCCCCGACCGGCCGCTGCGGATCGGGACGCGTAGCTCGCCCATGGCGCTGCACCAGGCCGGTGGCGTACGCGACCGCATCCAGAAGCGCGTGCCCGGCCTCGACATCGAGATCGTGCCCATGACCACCACGGCCGATCTCTGGCCCGGCGACCTGTCCGAGCTGGGCGGCAAGGGCCTCTACACGAAGGAGATCGACCGGGCCCTCATGGCCGGCCGGGTGGACATCGCCGTGCACTGCATGAAGGACGTTCCGGGCGACGTGCCGCTCCCGCCCGGTCTCGCGTTCGGCGCCTACCTGGAGCGTGACGACGTGCACGACGTGCTCGTCACCCGCGACGGCACGCCCCTCGACAAGCTGCCCGCGGGCTCCGTCATCGGCACCAGCAGCGTGCGCCGCCGCGCGCAGCTCCACATGGTCCGGCCCGACCTGCGCGCGGAGCGCATCCGCGGCAACGTCAACAGCCGCCTCGGCAAGCTCGACAACGATCACACGTACGCCGGCCTCATCCTGGCCCGCGCCGGCCTGCGGCGGATCGGCGCCACCGGACGGCACGTCGAGGTCCTTCCGGTGGAGTTCCATCCAGCGGACGAGGGCGTCGTGTCCATGGTGCCCGCGGTGGGCGCCGCGGTGATCGGCGTCCAGGCACGGCAGGCGGACGTCCCGATCATGCGACTGCTCGGCGAGCTCAACCACCCGGCGACGGCCGCGCACATCCTGGCCGAGCGGACGATGCTGCACATGCTGCGCGGCCACTGCAACAGCCCGATCGCCGGGTACGCCTCGACGACGGCGGACGGCCTCATGAGCTTGTCCGGGATGGTGTTCAACCGTGACGGCTCCACGTTCGTCAGGACCCACATGTGGGGTGACCCCGCGGATCCTGCCACGCTCGGCTCCCGCGTCGCCTCCGACCTGCTCCACCAGGGCGCCCGCGACTTGATCACGACGACCCGCAAATGAGCACCTGACTTCCCGGCTCGGAACCGTCACCGCGGGAAATGAACCGCACATGCCCATGAGCGATTCCCAGTGCAGATGGTGCGCCGAGGTCTTCTTCGGCGTCAGGCCAGGCTCGAAGGCCCCTCATCACACAAATCCGGGGACGGGCAAGAAGTGCGCCGGCTCAGGCCAGAAGACCGGCGCCTATGTCGAGTAACCCGTCCGGCACATTCAGGGCCCCGCCAGTGGCCCTACTCGGTGCTGCGGGGCGCCAGCTGGCTGATGCGCTGCGGCGACAGGCCCAGGACGCCCCCGGCGTCCCGCACCGTCCACCCCTTGCCGGTGAGCAGGCGAGCCGCGCCGGCGACCGTGTTGCGCTCGGCCTGCTCGGCGTCCGCTCGGGCAGTGCGGGCGAGGGTGACCGCGTCGAGGGCGGCGACGATCTCCGGGTCGTCCGGTCGCATGGTGATGCCGACGGCGTGAGGCTGTTCGCCGAGCAGTTCGGCGACGAGCTTGTGTGTGTTCCGGTGAGCTTCGGTCCAGTGCGAACCCTGGGCCAGGACGGCGCGCCCGTCGGGCAGGTCATGGACGGTTACGGTCCACTGGTTGCCGTCGCGGGTGGCTGTGGCGGGGTATTGGGCGAACTTGACGTCGACGAACTCGTCCGGGTCGCCATCGCATTCGGGCTCGTCAAAGATCTTCTCGAAGTGTTCCATGCGGGGGATTCTAGGGGGCGATACGCGAGTCGTCTAGCGTGACTAGATGGACATCGTCTAGCGCCATTGGTTGACACTGGTCTCATCCGTTGTTTACGGTCCCTCCTCTGAGAGTGGATTCTTCTCCCAGGTCACGGCACCCGGTCACGATGATCGCCCGGAGGTGACCGCCTGGCAATCAGCGTGCCCGAGCCCTCCGGCGTGCCCATGCGATTCCTGCCAGTACGACCGCCCCAGCCAACGCGGCGATCACCATGACACCGGTCCTGTCGGGAGCGGGCGGGGGTTCGGCTTCGACCCGGACAGGGGTTCCGAGGGCGGTGATCAGTTCGGGGGTGAGCGGTCTCGCACCCTGGGTTCGGTCGGAGAGTCGCAGCGGGTGGTCGCCGACGGGTAGACGTCTGTTGCCCGAGCACAGGCTCGTGCTCAGTTCTGAGCCTCGGGTACGGGCGAACACCAGGTAGCGAGCGCCTTCCACGAACTTGTACCCGCAGGCCGGCCCCTGCGCCTTGGTGAAGACCTCGAACTCGGCGGTCGGCGCGCCCTTGTAGACGTGGTCGGCACGGAGGCTGGCGGTGACGGAGCCGCCGTTCAGCATCGATTCGCCCACGCGGACGTCCGTGACGGTAGCGGAGAAGACGGCCGTCGCCGCGCTGACCTGTTGTCGTGGCGTGAGCATCGCACACGAGCAGCCCGAAGCGGCGGTCACCGGACCGGCGGTGACCAGGAACAGGACTGTCGCGATGGAGAACGCCGCGAGCACACGCATCATCATGCCTTGATGACGTACGGCGGACGTGATCGGTTCGACCGGTCCTATCCGGGTCTCGCTCTGTCCGGTGCAGCGGCGTCCCCATACGCGTCTTCGGGCCATGATGTGCGCTGGGAGCGATTGGCTGCGGAGGAGTCCTGTTGAGCGAGACAGTGCCGGTGATCTCCGGTGACGCGATGTTCTGGGCTTATGACGTGGCGCTCGCGGTTCTCTTCATCGAAACCGCCCGAGTCGGGGCGGAGGAGCCGGTGGATCTTCGGCCCTCGTGGTGGCCGGAGTTGGAGCAGGATCTCCGCACGCACGCGTTGGCCGGCAGCAGTTCCGCGGTCCTGCTGGACGGTTTCAGCGAGGATCGGCGGCAGGTGCTCCTGCGCTGCGTCGTGGAGGCGGCTCGACGGATCGAGGCTCGCGGTGGCGTACCTCTCGCTCCGGCTGGGCCCGGGAGCCCCCGAGCGGGGCCCGTACCTCCGGAAAGGCGCGAGCGCGCGCCCCCTCGTGGGGCGCGCGCTCGTGGGTGGGTTTGTCAGGCGGCGTAGTCCGGGTAGCCGTAGCCGACGACCTGCGACTTCGGACGGACGCGCTCCTCGACCCGGCCGTTGCCGGTGTTGCCTTCGATCGTGGAGATGGTGCCGTTCTGGTTGTCCTTCAGGACGAAGCCGACGTGCTGGATGTCGCTGAGGGACTTGCCGCCCTTCCAGGAGAAGAAGACCACGGCGCCGGGCTTGGCGACGTCGCCGAAGCGGTGGTTGGCCCGGAACCACTTGGCGTGGGCGACGGTGTAGGCATCCCAGCCGACCTGCGGGCGGGCGCCGGTCTGCTCGCCGACCCAGGAGACGAACATCGAGCACCAGGCGGCGTTCAGGTACGCGTTGCGGTTGCCGCCGTCGCGGGCCACGGTTTCGGCGGCGCGCTTCGAGTTGGCGTACCACTGCTGGTACTTGGTGCCGCCGCCGGAGGCGTTCTCGGAGGTGCCGATCTGGGCCTTGGCCACGGACAGGACCTGGTCGGCCGTGACGTTGACCTTGGTCTCTTCGCTCCTGTCACCGGCCTTGTGGGCGGCGGTGGCGGAGTCCGGGTGCCTGGCGGCGGTGGCCGCGGCTACTCCGGTCGCGGTGTCGGCGTTGGCCGCGAGAGGGGCGCCGAGGGCGGAGGCCAGGATGGCTCCGCCCAGGAGGGCGCGGGTGATGCCGGTTTTGGGCGCAGCAGTAAGACGGTACTTGGCCATCGAGGGGGTTACTCCTTGCTTCCATGCCGCTTACCGGGTTAGCTGACGGGTTCGGGCGTGGAAGCTGCCCTACGGCACCGGAGTGCCGATTCACCCCAAGGACATGGGTCCCCGGTTCCGTACGAAGACGGATTCAGCGGTCACAGGACGATCCTGTGATCTTTCGTGCGATGGTCAGACATAGCCGGACAAACCGGGCGTATGCCTCAAGGTGCCTCATAAGGTAATACATGAGGCAAGAGGATTACAAATCCATAAAAGCGCAGTCAGGTGAGTTGTCTGCGCGCGTCGGCCAGAAGTCCCATCATGGCAAGGGATTCGTCAAGCGGCATGATCGAGGATTCGGTCCTGCCTTCGGCCGTGGCGGCACGGACTTCGCGAAGCTCCCCGGCGTATCCGTTGTCCGCCGGATCGAGAACGTGCTCTTCCGGCTCCATGGAGGGCCCGGTGAGGAGGATCCGCTTCGGCGCCCAGAACGGCGCCGGGATGTCCGCCCGCATCTGAGTACCCACAACACTGGCCATGTTCGGGTAATTCCCCAGCAACGAGGCCGCCACGAGAGCGTGCCGTCCGCCGGGGTAGAGCAACGTGCCGGCCGCCTCCGCGTCCACCCCGGTCGGGGCCAGGGAGCCGGTGAAGCTCAGGCCCGAGGGCGTGCCGAGGAGCAGCTGAGCCAGGCTGAACGGGTAGATCCCCAGGTCGAGCAGGGCGCCGCCACCCAGCTCCGGCGCCCACAGGCGATGCGCGGGATCGTACGGGGCGGCGAAGCCGAAGGTGGCCTGCACCGAGCGGAGCTCGCCGAAGCGCGGATCGGCCGCGATCTGCTGGATGAGGGGGTTGAACCGCATCCACATCGCTTCCATCAGGAACACGCCCGCCTCGCGCGCCAGCCGCACCATCTTCTCGGCGTCGTCCATGGTGGCCGCCAGCGGCTTCTCGCAGAGCACGGCCTTACCGGCGGCGATGGCGGCCTCGGCCACCTGGAGGTGCTGGGCGTGCGGGGTGGCCACGTAGACGGCGTCGATCGCCGGATCGGCGCACAGTTGCTCGTAGGAGCCGTAGGCCGACTCCGCCTCCAGCGTCGAGGCCAGAGCCTGCGCTCTGGCCAGATCTCGTGAGCCGACGGCGCCCACCCGCATGCCCGGTTCGGCGGCTATGGCCGCCCCCACCGTACGCGCGATGCCGCCGGTCGCCGCTATTCCCCAGGTGAATTCTCGCACGCCGCAGATCGTACAGGAAAGGTAAAAATATGGTTATGTGGGGATAAATCGGGACACCCCGAAAACCTCTCCCGTCACAAAGGCGGTGAACCGCCCGTCACGCCACGTTGAACGTGTCAGGATCCGGCCCGATGCGCTGCCCCCTGTTCATCGCCCCGATGGCCGCCATCGTCTCCGGGTCGAGAATGAAGTCGAACACGTCGATGTTCTCCTTGATCCGCGCCGGCGTGACCGACTTCGGGATGACCACGTTCCCGAGCTGCAGGTGCCACCGCAGCACGATCTGCGCCGGCGTCCTGCCGCACTTGTCCGACAGCATCGTCAGCGCCGGATCGGTGAGCAGCCCCTTGCCCTGCCCGAGCGGGCTCCACGCCTCGGTGAGGATGCCGTTGGCCTCGTGGAAGGCGCGCAGCTCCCGCTGCTGCAGGTACGGGTGCAGCTCGATCTGATTGATGGCCGGCGTGATGTCGGTCTCGTCCATGAGCCGGGTGAGCGTGGCGACGGTGAAGTTCGACACGCCGATGGCCCTGACGCGCCCGTCGCGGTAGATCCGCTCCAGAGCCTTCCACGCCTGGACGTACTTGTCCTGCCGCGGCACCGGCCAGTGGATGAGGTAGAGGTCGATGTGATCGAGCCCCAGCCGGGTCAGGCTCTCGTCGAAGGCGGCCTCGGCGCGGTCGTGGTCGCCGTTCCACAGCTTGGTGGTGACGAACACCTTCTCGCGCGGCAGCCCGCTCGCGCGGACGGCCCGGCCCACTCCTTCCTCGTTGCCGTAGGCGGCGGCCGTGTCGATGTGGCGGTAGCCGGTCTGGAGCGCGATGGCGACCGCCTGCTCGGCCTCGTCGGCCGGCACCTGGAAGACGCCGTACCCGAGCTGCGGGATCTGCACGCCGTCCGTGTTGAGCAAGAGCGAGTTCATACTCTCCATTGTTCATACCGCGTTCCTGCGGGCTTAAGGCGGTGGGGCTAGCTTGAAGCGGTCGTGAACGGCCCATCACCCCGCTGGGAGGGCAAGGAGTGGTCGAACAGGCGTCGGCCTGGGTGGAGTCCCCGCTCCAGATGCTGTGCGCCGTCGAGGCCCACCACGCCGGGCTGCTCGGCCCCGCGACGGCCGTCGTGCCCCGCGCGGGCCTGCGGCCGCTGAAGGCCACGCGGCGTGAGCTGCGCGCGCTGGGGCTGCCCGACGGCCTCGAACTGGCCGAGCCGCGCGAGCGCATGCCGAGACGCGTGCAGGCGGTCGGGGACGCCTTCTCCGGACGGGTGCAACTGCGCTGGCTCACCTCCGGCCCTGGCCGCATCGTCATCGTGGATGACGGCCTGGCCACGCTGCGGCTGCTGGAGCTGCTGGCGGCGGGCCCGCACCGGCCGCTGCTGCGCGCCCGCGCCCGTTCCACGAATGTGCGCGCCCTGCTCGGGCTGGCCGCCGCGGTGCGGCTGCGGCTGAGCGAGGTGGCGGTGTTCACCGCGCTGCCCGTGGACGAACGGCTCGAAGCGGCCGTCCGCCGCGCCGGCGTCGATCTCGTGCGCCACGACTTCGCCTGGCTGCGTGCCCAGCCGCCGAGCGCCGAAGGACCGGCCGAGCGCACGGTCGTGCTCGGCACCTCGCTGGTCCGCAACGGCCTCGTGCACCGCGACCACTACCTGCGCTGGCTGACCGACCTGGCCACCCGCGAGCCCCTGGCCTACTACCCGCACCGCCGCGAGGACCCCGTGGACGTCGCGCTGATCCGGGAGCGTCCCGGCATCACCGTCCACGACGCCGGCGCGCCGGCCGAGCTGACGCTGCGCGGCCTGGACCCCGGCCAGCGCGTGCTCAGCCTGCCCTCGACCGCGATCACCTCGCTGCGGGTGCTGCTCAGCCCGCGCGGCGTCGCCGTCGAGCCCGTGGACGTACCCGATGACTGGTGGACCAGCAGGGCGGCTCCCGCCCTGCGCTCGCATTTGACAGGAGTGTCCGGTTGAGAGTGCTGGCGGTCGCCGACTCCGACTCGTATCTGAAATGGGCGGCCTGCCTGCTCGGTGACCTGCCCGAGGGCTGCGTGACGGAGCTGGTCGTGGTGCGCACGCCGATCGCGCCCTCGCCCGAGCAGATCGCCGCGGCCGTGCGCGGCACGCGGGGCGAGGGGCGGAGCGGCAGGCGGGGAGGCGGGCCGGACGAGGGGCAGGACGAGGGGCAGGACGAGGGGCAGGGCGGCGGGCGGCCGCCGGTGTTGTCGGCGCGCTCCGTGCGGCGGCTGGCCGAGCGCACCAGGCCCGACGTGATCCTCGTCGCCTGTACGGGCCCGGTGGTCGACGTGCTGGTGGCCGAGGTGCTCGGCGGGCTGCGCCCGCGGCCGGTGTTCGTCAGCGGCCTGCCCGGCATCTCGGTGCCCGCCACCGAGAAGGCGTGGCTGTTCCGCAGCGGCTGTGACCTGTTCGTGGTGCACAGCGAGCGGGAGGTGGCCGAGTTCGCCGCGATCGCCGGCCGGCTCGGCGGGGGAGGGGCGGTGGGGCTGGCCCGGCTGCCGTTCCTGCGTCCCGAGGCGGGCACGGGCAGCGGGAACCGGGTGGTGTTCGCCACCCAGGCCAAGGTGCCGCGCGAGCGGGAGCGGCGCGAGCGGATCCTGCTGTCGCTGGCCGAGCTGGCCGAACACCGGCCCGACCTCGACGTGGTGGTCAAGCTGCGCGCGCTGGAGGGCGAGCGGCAGACGCACAACGAGCGCCACCACTACCAGCGGCTGTGGCGGGAGATGGGCGAGCCGGGCCGGCTGACGTTCGCCGCCGGGTCCATGCAGGAGCAGCTGGAACGGGCGGCCGGGTTCGTCACGGTGAGCTCGACGGCGGCGCTGGAGGCCATCGCCATGGGCGTGCCGTCGCTGGTGCTGCGCGACTTCGGCGTGAGCGCCGAGATGATCAACCTGGTGTTCGAGGGCAGCGACCTGCTGGGCACGATGGAGGAGCTGGCCAAGGGCGACTTCCGCGCGGCCTCGCCCGCCTGGTGCGCGGCCAACTACTTCCATCCGGCCGAGCGTGACTCCTGGACGGGGCTGCTGGCCGGGCTGGTCGCCGGGCCGCGGACGCCCGCCAGGTCGCTGCTCGACGGCCCCGGGCACGCGGCGGCCCGGCGCCGGGCCCGGCTCCGGGTGGAGGTGCCCCCGAAGATGTTGCGGGCCGGCTACCGGGCCAAGCGCCGGATGCGCCGCTACCTCAAAGCGCTGACCTGAGCCGTACGCCAGAGCGACGGCCTCAAAGCGCTGACCTGAGCTTCCTGCGGATCCTGGTGAACGCGCTGGGCCTGGCCGCGTCGGCGAGGCCCAGCATCTCCAGCCGCCTGCGCTTGAAGTAGCGCGGATCGAACGCGATGCCGTCGGGCCGCAGGTCGGGGTAGGCGTCGGCCTGCATGCAATAGCCCACCGCGCGCAGCAGCGCGGGCAGGTCCGGCTCGGGCGGCCGCTCGATGTGGCCCTCGGCCGACAGCCTGGGCAGCAGGGCGTCCACGATGGTGGCCGGGATCCGGTTGCTGTTCTCGTACGGGGTCAGCCGCCGCAGCACCGTTTCGGTCCCGTACGAGGCCACCGGCAGCCCGAAGTAGCGCCAGGCCGTCACCAGCCCCGTGGAGAAGCAGCCCACGACCAGCTCGGGCCGCAGCGCGGCGAAGCACACCTCGGCCGGCACGCTCTCCGGGGCCACCGTCAGCCGCACGTCCAGCGGTTTCGCGGCGGCCCGCAGTAACTGGGCGTGGCGGCGGCCGGCGGCCGGGTGCGGCTTGAAGACGACGTCGGTGTGGCCGCGCGCGACCAGGGCCTTGAGCATGGTCTCGTGCAGGCCGGCCTCCTCCTCGGGCGTGAGGAGGTCCAGCGCCGACAGGTACTGGCCGAGGATCATCGCCGGCCCGGACACTCCGGATATTTCCGAAATCTCCGACACTTCGCGCACGACTGACAGGAAGCGCTCGCCGGGCAGGATCTCGGGGGCGACGCCGTACTCGCTGAGCAGCAGCGGTTCGAGCCCCGGCACCAGGTCCAGGTGGATCAGCCGGTCGATGCGCCGGAAGATCTCGGCGGGCAGCGGATCGCGCGTCGGGCCGTAGCTCATCAGCCCGTCGGAGTAGACCGAGATCGGGCAGTCGCGCACCAGCCCCGCGATCGTCCGCGCCGGCGGCACCGCGATCGACTCCAGCACCAGCTCCTCGACGCCGTCGAGCCCCCAGTGGGAGCGGATCAGCCGCTCCGTCATCGGCACCTCGATCACCCGAGCCCGCCAGTCCGACGGATGCAGCGGCGCGATGAGCTCGTTCCAGGAACGCACCTCGTCGAAGCGCGAGCGCAGCGCGGCGAAGCCGGGCGCCTGGTCGGCCGGCATGGCCACCTCGGGGACGGCCGCGTTGTTCGACACGATCAGGACCCGGCGGCCCGTGCCGAACCGGCCGTCGTCGATGGCGGCCGCCAGCGACATCACCCCGAACAGCGTCGAGGCGTAGAAGACCTTCACGATGTCTCCTCCCGGTCACGGCGGACCCGGACGTGCGGGCTGGGGGGCAGATCGGGCACCAGGGCGCGCAGCGCGGCCTCGCGCTCGACGGACATCCGCGCCACAGACTCCGCCACCAGCTCAGGCGGCAGCGCCCGCACCATCTGCGCGCCGCGCTCCTCGAAGCGGGCGCGCAGGGCGGGCGTGAAACGGTCGGCGAGCTCCAGGTGGTGGGCGAGCAGGGCGCAGAAGTTACGCGCCGCCTTGGGCAGGAACTCCGGCTCCAGGTCCTTGAAGACCAGCTCGAACGCGTCGAAGAAGTGCAGCTGGCGCTCGTCGCCCACCTGCGTCAGCGACCCGGACACCATGCGCCGGTAGAAGACCCCGGCCAGCGACACCACCGCGAACGTGGCGGCCTCCCGGTGCAGCCGCCAGATCCACGGCCGGTCCTCCGCGGTGTGCAGCGAGCCGGGGAAGTGCAGCAGGTCGCCCAGGGAACGCCGGTAGACGCCCGCCCACGCGTACGGGTAGTCGACCATGGTCCGCACCCCGGCGGGCAGGATGGCGGCGCGAGGGTCGAGCACCGCGCCTCGCCGCGCCTGCGGGGCGCGGTGCACGACCCGTTTACGGCCCTCGACCTGCACGTGGTCGGCGCGGACGAAGTCGCAGCCGAGCCCGTCGATCGCCTCGACGAGCCGTTGCAGGTAACCGGGGGCGAGCCAGTCGTCGCCGTCCATGAACGTGACGTACCGGCCGGTCGCGGCCGCCAGGCCCGTGTTCCGCGCGTCGGCCAGCCCCACCGGGGCGGGGTTGCGCAGCACGGTCAGCCCGGGCAGGTCACCGGCGAAGTCGTCGATGATGTCGCCCGTGGCGTCCGCGGACCCGTCGTTCACGACGATGAACTCGAAGCCGGGGCGCGCGTTGCGGGACAGCGAGGTGAGCGCGTCGGCGATGAAGCGCTCGCCGTCCCGCACGGGCACGACGACCGAGAGGGTGATCAAGGGGGGTTTCTCCTGAGAGGTGACGGGATCAGACGGTCACCCGGCGCAGGCGGGCCTTGGGGGCCTCCTCGCCGGGGAAGACGCGCTTGACGCCGTCGCCCATGGCCTGCTCGATGATGCGGATGTCGCGGACGAGGTGCTCAAGCCCCGACGGCTCCAGCGAGGCGGCGTGGTCGGAGCCCCACATGGTGCGGTCGAGGGTGATGTGCCGCTCCACGCAGACGGCGCCGAGCGTGACGGCCGCCAGGGAGATCTGCAGCCCGCGCTCGTGCCCCGAGTAGCCGACGGGCACGCCGTAGCGCTCCTTCAGCGTGGTGATCGTGCGCAGGTTCGCCTCCTCGGGAGGCAGCGGGTACGTGGACGTCGCGTGCATCATGATCAGCCGCTCGGTGCCCAGGATCTCCACGGCCGCGTCGATCTCCGAGAGCGTGGACATACCGGTCGACAAGATGAGCGGCTTGCCGGTGGCGGCCAGCGCGCGCAGCAGCTCGTGGTCGGACACGCTCGCCGAGGCCACCTTGTGCACCAGGACGCCCATGTCCTCCAGGAACGCGACCGACGGCACGTCCCACGGCGAGGCGAACCAGTGCAGCCCGCGCTCGCGGCAGTGCTCGGCGATCTGGCTGTACTCCGCGCGCCCGAACTCGGTGCGCTCCTTGTACTCCAGGTACGTCATCTCGCCCCACGGCGTCTGCCTGATCTGCCCCTTCTGCTCCTCGGGCACGCAGATCGCGGGAGTGCGCTTCTGGAACTTGACCGCCTGGCAGCCGGCCTCGGCCGCCACGTCGATCAGCCGCCTGGCCAGCTCGACGTCGCCGTTGTGGTTGATGCCGATCTCGCCGATGACGTAGACGGGCTCGCCGTCGCCGACCCGGACGTCGCCGATCGCCACCGGCCCGAACTGCGGCCGGGTCCGCGCCGCGGCGGCCGCCGGCTCGGGGCGGGCGGCCACCACGCGGTCGCACAGCTCGCGCACCGCGCCGTCGCCGCCGGGCCTGGTCAGCACCACCCTGGCCGCGGCACGCACGCGCGGGTGGGCGTCGGGGGTGGCCACCGGCCAGCCGACCTCGCTCATCGGGCCCAGGTCGTTGACGTCGTTGCCGACGTAGGCCACGCGGGCCGGGTCGAGCCCCTCGATGGTCAGCCAGTCACGCAGCACGGTGCGCTTGTCGGCCAGCCCCTGCAGCACGGGGACGCCGAGCTTGCGGGCGCGGGCGGCGACCACCGGGTTCTGCTCGGTGGACATGACCAGCACCTTCACCCCGGAACGGCGCAGCAGCGACACGCCCATCCCGTCGGAGCGGCTGACCAGCACCATCTCGCGGCCCTCCGAGTCGATGTAGGCGCGGTCGTCGGTGTGCACGCCGTCGAAGTCGGTGATGACGGCGTCCACGTCGATCGGCTCCGGCGCGTCCACGAAGGGGGCCAGCGCGCGGACGAGCTCCAGGTCCTCCGGGTTGTCGATCTCGATGCCGTGCTGCGCGGGCACGGGCTGCACGGCGACCGAGCCGAAGAAGCGGTGCCCGTGCTCGCGCAGGCCGGCGGTGCGCATGACGTAGAAGGCGCCGTTCTCGCGGAACTCCGGCTCGCGGTCCTGCCTGCGCGGCCTGAATGCCGGGTCGTGGTTGACGCCCGCGCCGCCCGCCGTCCAGAGGAACTCGTGCGTGGGCAGCCCGGACACGACCGAGTCGGCCTCGCCGTCGAGCACCTTGCGCACCGCCGCCGACAGGTCGGCCGGGTCGATGAACGCGCTGGTGCACTGCACGAGCACGACGACCTCGGGGTCCTCGCCGAGGGTGTCGAGCGCGTGCAGCAGCGCGGACTCACTGGAGGCGGTGGCGCCGCTCAGCTCGGCGGGGCGCTCCACGACCAGCGCGCCCGCCTCGCGCGCGGTCTCGGCGATCCCGTCGTGATCGGTGCTGACCACGACCTCGTCGATCAGCTCGGCGCGCCGGCACGCCCGCACCGCCCGGGTGACCAGCGGAACGCCCCCGACCAGGGCGAGGTTCTTCAGGGGTACGCCCGCCGAACCTCCGCGGGCGGGAACTACGGCCAGGACTCGCAAGGTGTCTCCTCAGTGCATCGGATTGCACCCAGAAGCTAGAAGGCCGGATTGAACGCCCAGCGTCACCCTCATTAACTTTCCATGGGGATCCGGTAGAGCAACTCTGGCCGGCCCACGCCGCCGTACTGCGGGATGCGGACCGCCACCCCCAGCTCCACCAGGTATTCCAGGTAACGCCGCGCCGTCACTCTGGACACGCCGACCGCGTCGGCCACGGCCTGCGCGCCGGCCCCGCCGGGGTGCTCGCGCAGCCGGGCGACCACGCTGTCGAGGGTGTCGCGGGCCATGCCCTTGGGCAGCTCGGACGAGCCGCGCAGGGTGCCGAGGACGCGGTCCACGTCGCCCTGCCCGACCGCGGTGGCGCCGCCGCCCGCCTCCTGCTTGAACCGGGCGTAACGGGTCAGCTTCTCGGCGAGTGTCGCGTACGTGAACGGCTTGAGCAGGTACTGGGAGATCCCCAGCGACACCGCCGAGCGCACCATGGCCAGGTCGCGCGCGGAGGTGACGGCGATGACGTCGCACATGAGGCCGCCGGCCCGGATCGCCCGGCACACCTCCAGCCCGTGCATGTCGGGCAGGTAGAGGTCGAGCAGCACGAGGTCCACCGGCCGCCCGCGCAGGAAGCGCAGCGCCTCCCCGCCGGACCTGACCACGCCGGCCACCGCGAACCCGGGCACCCGCTCCACGTAGATGCGGTTGGCCTCGGCGGTGATCTCCTCGTCCTCGACCACCAGCACGGAGATCGTCATGGGACCGGCAGCCTCACCGTGAACTCCGAGCCGGCCACCTCGATGGAGCCGCCCAGCCGCCGCACCGCCTGGCCGACCAGCGCCAGGCCGAGCCCGTGCCCGTCGCCCTTGGTGGTCCAGCCCTTCTCGAACGCGGCCTGGTCGGCCAGCCCTGGCCCGTCGTCGGCCACCCTGATCACGACCTCATCCTCCCCGCCGCGCAGCCGCACCTCGACCCGTCCGGCCGCGTCGAGCGCGTTGTCGATCAGGTTGCCCACGATCGTCACCAGCTCGCGCGGGTCGAGGCCCGGGTCGTCCAGCTCGCTGTCCTGGCTGATCACCAGCTCGGCGCCGCGCTCGGCGGCCTCGGCGCTCTTGCCCAGCAGCAGCGCGGCCAGCACCGGCTCGCGTACCGAGCCCACCACCCGGTCGGTCAGCTCCTGCGCCGCCCGCAGCTCCGCCGTGCCGAGCGCCACCGCCTGCTCCGTGCGGCCCAGCTCGACCAGCGTGATCACCGTGTGCAGCCGGTTGGCCGCCTCGTGCGCGGCCGAGCGCAGCGAGTCGGCGAAGCCGCGCTCGGCGTCGAGCTGGCCGGTCAGCGCCTGCAGCTCCGTGTGGTCGCGTACGGTGACGACCGTGCCCAGCCTGCTGGCGGCGCCGTTGACGGCCAGCACCCGGTCGCCGACCAGGTGGACCCGCTCCTCCGCGCCGGTGAGCAGCTCGCCCAGCCCCAGCTCGCCCACGTGACGGCCCTCGGCGTCGGCGGGCAGGCCCAGCAGCTGCCTGGCCGCGTCGTTGCACAGCGTCAGCGTGCCGTCCTTGCCGACCAGCAGCAGGCCCTCCCTGACCGCGTGCAGGACGGCGTCGTGGTGCTCGTGGATGCGGCCCAGCTCGACCGGTCCGAGCCCGTGCGTCTGGCGGCGCAGCCGCGCGGTGACCAGCCAGGTGCCGGCCGCGCCCAGCGACAGCGCGAGCGCGATGACGAGCGCTCCCCACGCGAACTGGTCGCGCAGCCTCGCGCTGATCTTGTCGATCGTGATGCCGGCGCTGACCAGGGCTCGCACCCGGCCGCCCGCCACGACCGGCGTCACGGCCCTCCTGGACGCGCCGAGCGTGCCGGTGTAGGTCTCGGTGAACGTCTCGCCCGCCAGCGCCCTGCCGGTGTGCCCGAGGAAGCGCTTGCCGATCTCGGCCGGGTTGGGGTGGGTGTAGCGGGTGCCGTCCGGCCGCATGATGGTGATGAAGTCGACCCCCGTCGCCAGGCGCACCCGTTCGGCGTACGGCTGCAGCCGCACGCTCGGGTCCGGCTCGTCCAGGGCGGCCAGCACGTCGGGCGAGACCGCGACGCTGAGCGCCACGGCGCTCGCCGTGCGACCCGCGTCCTCGGTCAGCACCTGCCTGGCCTGCACGAGCGCGAGCACCGCGCCGCCCGCCACCGTGACGGCGACCACGAGCAGCTGCAGGACGAGCATCTGCCCCGCCAGGCTCCAGCGCCGCATCTGAGCACTCTCCCGTGAACGAAACTTACGCAATGGTGACCTGCATCACTCGTGAGGCGCATATTCGCACATCAAGAAGGTCCCTCCAAAACGCCGGAGCAGCCCCCTATGCGCGATCGCACTCGTTATCTCTACCTGGCCGTCATCGTGGCGGTCCTGCTCGGGATCCTGGTCGGCTTCATCTGGCCGGACGTGGGCAAGGAACTCAAACCGCTCGGCACCGGATTCGTGGCACTGATCCAGATGGTGATCGGCCCCATCATCTTCTGCACCATCGTGCTCGGCATCGGTTCGGTGCGTCAGGCCGCCCAGGTGGGCAAGGTCGGCGGCCTCGCCCTCGGTTACTTCATCGTCATGTCCACGGTAGCGCTGGTCATCGGCCTGGCCGTCGGCAACGTCATCGACCCGGGCTCCGGCCTGCAGCTCACCGACACCGCCAGGCAGGCGGCCGAGGCCGAGGCGGCCAAGGGCGCGGACGCGAGCACGGTCGACTTCCTGCTCGGCATCATCCCCAAGACGGTGGTGTCGGCGCTGACCGACGGCTCCGTGCTGCAGGCGCTGCTGGTCGCGCTGCTGACCGGGTTCGCGCTGCAGGCCATGGGCCCCAAGGGCGCGCCCATCCTGCGCGGGGTCGAGCACTTCCAGCGGCTCGTGTTCCGCGTCCTCGCCATGATCATGTGGGCCGCGCCGGTGGGCGCGTTCGGCGCGATGGCGGCCGTCGTGGGCGCCACCGGCATCGAGGCGCTCAAGAGCCTGGCCATCATCATGATCGCCTTCTACGTGACCTGCGTGCTGTTCGTCGGCGTGGTGCTGGGCGCGCTCCTCTGGGCCGTCGCGCGGATCAACCTGTGGTCGCTGCTCAGCTACCTGGGCCGCGAGTTCCTGCTGATCCTGTCCACCTCGTCGTCGGAGACCGCCCTGCCCCGCCTCATCGCCAAGATGGAGCACCTGGGCGTGAGCAAGACCGTGGCCGGCATCACGGTGCCGACCGGCTACTCCTTCAACCTCGACGGCACCGCGATTTACCTGACCATGGCCACGCTGTTCATCGCCTCGGCGACCGGCTCGCCGCTGGAGTTCGGGGAGCAGGTGGCGCTGCTGCTGTTCATGATGATCGCCTCCAAGGGCGCGGCGGGCGTGACCGGCGCGGGCCTGGCCACGCTGGCCGGCGGCCTCCAGGCGCACCGGCCCGAGCTGGTGGACGGCGTGGGTCTCATCGTGGGCATCGACCGGTTCATGTCCGAGGCCAGGGCGCTGACGAACTTCGCCGGCAACGCCGTGGCCACCGTGCTCGTCGGCACCTGGACCGGGGAGTTCGACCGGGAGCGCGCCGGACGGGTGCTGGCCGGGCAGGCGCCGTTCGACGAGGCCACGCTGCTGGACGACCACGACGACACGCCCGCCGCCGAAGGTCCACGTGGGGAGCCCGAGAAGGAGATGTCGCCCGCCTAGCCGTACCGGGATCCCGGACGGGACACCGGGACGGGACATCTAACGCGGCTGCCGGTTCACGGCCGGCAGCCGCAGCACGAATCTCGCGCCTCCCGCGAAGTCCTCCACGCAGATCTGGCCGCGGTGGGCCAGCGCCACGTCCCTGGCGATGGCCAGGCCCAGCCCCGTGCCGCCCGAGTCGCGGTCGCGGGCGGCGTCCAGGCGGGTGAAACGCTCGAAGATGCGCTCGCGGTCGGCCACGGGGATCTCCACGCCGTCGTTCTCGACCGCCAGCACGGCGGTCCCCGCCCCTGGGCCCGGCTCGTGGCCGACCTCCACCCGTACCGTGTGCTCGGCGTGCCGCTGGGCGTTGTCCAGCAGGTTCGTCAGGACCCTGGCGAGCTGGAGGCGTACGCCCTCGACCGTGACCCCCTCGGCCAGGTCCGTCTGGACGGGCAGTTTGTCGCTGCGCACGGCCAGCTCCTGGCGCACCAGATCGGCGAGGTCGACGCGCTCCTTGACCAGGTCCACCCGGGAGCCGATCCTGGCCAGCAGCAGCAGGTCGCTGATGATGGCCTCCAGCCGGTCGGTGTCGCGCAGCGCGCTGTCCACCAGCGCCTCGATGTCGGTGTCGTCCGGATAGAGCTGGGCGCTCTCCAGCTGGGCGCGCAGCCCGGCGATGGGGGTGCGCAGCTCGTGGGAGGCGTCGGAGGCGAACTGGCGCTGCTGCTCGGCCGAGTGTTCCAGGCGGGCCAGCGTGCCGTTGATGGAGCGGGCCAGTTGCGCCACCTCGTCGTCGCCCGGCGGCTCGGTCACGCGGTGGCTGAGGTCTCCCGCGTGCACGGCGTCCAGCTCGGTCCGCATGGTCGCCACCGGCCGCAGCGCCTTGCCGGTGACCAGCCACGTCGCCCATCCCGTCAGCGCGATGAGCAGGGCGACCTCGCCGAGCACGACGATCTCGAGTATCCGGCTCGACAGCACCTCGGGCGTGCTGCGGCCGGCGTAGACGACAGGGGAGTCGGAGAACAGGCTCACCCGCACCGCCGTCACGTGCACGCATTCCGTCGGCAGGCAGGTGGTGGTGTTGATGATCCGGTTCTGGGGGGTGGGGCGCACGTCGCTGAGCGGCGGCAGGTTCCTGGCCGCGTCGCTGGTGGCCATCAGCTCCCCTTCCGGCCCGACGATCTGGATCAGGTCGACGGACGGGTTGGGCACGGGGATGGCGGCGCCGGTGGGCAGGGTGCCGCCGCGCATCTCGAACGCGATCCGCTCGGCGGCGTCCCTGGTCTGGCCGAACACGCTGGCGGCGACCAGGGAACGGGCCGCGACGACGCCGACCATGCCCACGGGAATGAGCACGAGGGCGGCTACGGCCGTCGCGATGAGGGTGACGCGTGCGCGCAGGGACCTGGCCCACCAGGGTGCCATCCCCCGAGGCTACCGAGAGTGATTGCTCCGCTATGTCGGGTATATACCGTGAAAAGGGAAAGATTGCGCCAACCGTCAGCGTCGGAGCTTGAGCCGGGCCGGTTCCTCGGCGCCGGAGCTTGAGCAGGGGCGCATCCTCGGCGCCGGAGCAGCGCCGAGGTGAAACCGAGGCGGCATCTTCAGCGCTGGAGCCAGACCGTCGTGTCCGGCGGGAGCGATCCGTCGGCGGCCAGCGGGCCGCTGGACAGCAGCACCTCGCCGGACACGGCGAGCCGCACCGGCGTCTCGCCGGTGTTGAGCGCCACGACCAGCCCCGGATCGCGCTCGATGACCAGCACGTCCTTGGGGGAGTAGAGCCACGTCAGCGTGCCGCCGCCGAGCGCGGGATGCGTCTTGCGCAGCTTCAGCGCGGCCCGGTAGAGGTTCAGCGTCGAGGCGGGGTCGTCCTCCTGGGCCTCGGCCGACAGCGCAGCCCACCCGGCCGGGATCGGCAGCCACGGGTCGCGCCAGCCCAGGTCGCCCGTGGAGATCCACGGGATCGGCACCCGGCAGCCGTCGCGGCTCTCGCCGCGCCGCAGGAACGCCGGGTCCTGGCGCAGCTCGTCCGGCAGGTCGAGCACCTCCGGCAGGCCCAGCTCCTCGCCGTTGTAGAGGTAGGCCGAGCCTGGCAGCGCCAGCATGAGCAGCGTCGCCGCGCGGGCGCGGGCGAGCCCGCCGTGGCGGGTGACGTGCCGCGGCTTGTCGTGGTTGGACAGCACCCACGTGGTGGGCGCGCCGACCAGGTCGGCCTCCTTCAGCGACTTCTCGATGACGGTACGGAACGACTTCGCGTGGAAGTCCGCCATCATGAACTCGAAGTTGAACGCCTGGTGCAGCTCGTCGGGCCCCACGTAGCGGGCCAGCCGCTCAGGGGAGGAAACCCACGCCTCGGCCACCGCCATCCGTCCGCCGGGGTAGGAGTCGAGGATCGGCCGCCACTCGCGGTAGATGTCGTGCACGCCGTCCTGGTCGAAGTAGGGCACCTGCTCGTCGCCCAGCATCTCGGCCTGCGGCCCGTCCTTCTGCCCCACGTCGGGCAGGCCCTCGGCCTTGATCATGCCGTGCGCCACGTCGACGCGGAATCCGTCCACGCCCCGGTCGAGCCAGAAGCGCAGGATGTCGCGGAACTCGGCCCGTACGTCCGGGTTGTCCCAGTTGAGGTCGGGCTGCTCGGGGGCGAACAGGTGCAGGTACCACGAGCCGTCCTCGACCTGCGTCCACGCCGGGCCGCCGAAGATCGACTCCCAGTCGTTGGGGCGGTCGCGGAAGACGTACCGCTCGCGCAGCCCCTCCTTGAACCAGGGGTGCTGGTCGGAGGAGTGGTTGGGCACCAGGTCCACGATGACCCTGATGCCCCGGCCGTGGGCGTCGGCGACCAGCGCGTCGAAGTCGGCGAGCGTGCCGAACATGGGGTCCACGTCCCGGTAGTCGGCCACGTCGTAGCCGCCGTCGGCCATGGGGGAGGTGTAGAAGGGGCTCAGCCAGATGGCGTCCACGCCCAGCTTCGACAGGTATCCCAGGCGCTCGCGCACGCCGGCGAGGTCTCCCATGCCGTCGCCGTCGGAGTCGGCGAAGCTGCGGGGGTAGACCTGGTACACGACGGCATCACGCCACCAGTCGTCATTGCCGAGCATGTTTGTCCTTCTTCTGGGATGACCCGGATGCCGGGGGATTTTCTGGTCAACGATGTCGCGATCACCCGCGAGTGGTCAAGTGTAAGTTGCGGAAAGTTGCAGATCTCCCCATGAGGGCCGGCGGGGAGGCTGAGCAGGTCAGATGAGCGCTCGGTGAGGACCTTCTTTCGCAAGTTCTTCCACGGCTTTCGCCTACGTGTTCGTCATGTGTACGGAGAGTGTGTGCACCATGCACACTCCGTACCGGCGGGGCCGCCCTTCCGCCCCCGCGTCCACAGGGGCTCCCGCCGTCTCTCACGACTGCGTCATGCCAAGTGAACACCTTCGTAACGTCTGTGGCGCCTCCCACACCCATCACGCTACGGTGGCGTCTGCTGATCCTCCGTGTCCCCCAACTAGATAGTGGTGTGCCTGTTATGAGGTTGCTGTCCGTAGCCGTGATGGCCACGCTCCTGCCTGCCGTTCCGTCCGCGGCCCTCGCAGCACAGGCGGGCACCACCTACTACGTCGACTCCCGCGCGGGCGACGACGGCGCGGCCGGCACCAGCGCGTCGAGCGCCTGGAAGTCGCTGGACAAGGTCAACGCGGCCGAGTTCAAGCCCGGCGACACCGTCCTGTTCAAGCGCGGCGGCAAGTTCACCGGGCCGCTCACGCTGGAGGCCAGCGGCACCGCCGGGCAGCCCATCACCGTCAAGGCGTACGGCAAGGGCGCCCTGGCCACGATCACCGGCACCGAGGCCGACTGCGTCAGCGTCAAGGGCAACCACTGGCGGATCAGCGGCCTGCGCGTCTCCGGCTGCCGCTGGGCCGGCTTCGCGATCGGCGGCGACTCCAACGAACTGATCGGCGTACAGGCCGACCGCAACATCACCGGCGTCTACGTCCCGGCGTCCGGCTCGCGCAACACCATCCGCGACAGCGTCCTGACCGACAACAACCGGATGAGCGTCAACGACGAGGGCGGCGACAACGACTCCGGCGCCTTCGGCGTGCTCCTCAACGGCGACGACAACGTGGTGACCGGCAACACCATCTCCGGGAGCTTCGCCAAGAGCAAGGACTACGGCACCGACGGGGCCGCCGTCGAGATCTTCAACGGCGACCGCAACCGCATCACCCACAACGTCTCCAGGAACAACGAGACCTTCACCGAGCTCGGCGCCCAGAAGGGCAAGACCGCCACCGGCAACGTCTTCGCCTTCAACGTCGTCACCTCCTCCCGCAGCCGCGGCTCCTTCCTCATCACCCGCGGCCCCCGCCACATCGTCGGCCCGGTCAAGGGCACGGTCGCCGTGCACAACTCGGTCTACCTGCCGGCCAGGGACACCATCGGCTGGTCCTGCCACGACGGGTGCGCGCCGTCGATACTCAAGCTGCGCAACAACGTGATCGCGGTGGGCGGGGAGGCCGGCTGGGAGGACGGCTCGGGCGCCGACGAGGACGGCGGCGTCTACAAGGGCCGCAGCGCCAGGTTCAAGCTCGGGCCGAAGTCGGTCATGGCCGACCCGAAGTTCGTCTCCCGCACCGACCTGCGCCTGCGTCCCGGCTCGCCGGCGCTCGGCCGCGGCCTGGTGCTCACCCCGAGGTGGTACGGCGGCAAGGCGTTCGGCAAGGACGTCAAGGGCAAGGCCCTGCCCGCCGCGCCCGACGCCGGCGCCTACCAGCGCTGAGGCCCGCTCCCGGTCGCTCTGGCGCCCCCTCGTTCTGCCGCACCGTCGTCCTCTCGTTCTGTCGTCCTGTCGTCCTGTCGTTCTAGAGTGGGCCCCGTGGTTCCAGATCTTCGCCAGCCGCTCGTGCGGCAGCTCGCCGAGTCCGACAATCCCCGCCGCTACTGGCACATGGGCGACGAGGACGGGCGCGCCTGGCTGTTCGAGAGCGTCGAGGGCGACGGCGAGCAGTGGGCGGTGCGCCAGGTCGAGGTGGGCACCGACCGCGGCGCCCGCCGTTACTGGTGGCGGCATCTGCAGGACGAGGCCGGATTCCTCACCGATCAGCCGCTGGAGATCTGGGAGCTGACCGAGATCCCGCGCGAGGCGTTCGAAGCGGTCTGGGAAGCGACGGGCTGACCCAGGCGGTCGGTCAGGGGCCGAGGTCGTGGCTGTCGCGGGCGTCGTGGGCCAGGATCGCGAGCTGGGTGCGGTTGGTCAGCCCGAGCTTGGTGAGCGCGCTGGAGATGTGCGCCTTGACCGCTCCGACCGACAGGTGCAGGCGTGCGGCGATCTCGGCGTTGCCGGCCCCCTCGGCCACGGCGAGCGCGACCTCGCGCTCCCGCCCGGTGAGCCGGGCCAGATGGTCGCGGGCCTGCACGGTGCGGCGATCCGCGCCGCCGGTCACGTGCGCGATCAGCGTACGGGCCACGCCGGGTGACAGGACGGGCTCACCCGCGGCGGCACGGCGGACGGCCTCGACGATCTGCTCGGGCGGCGTGTGCTTGACCAGGAACCCCGACGCGCCCGCCCGCAGCGCTTCGATCACCGTCGCCTCCGTGTCGAACGTCGTCAGCACGATCACCCGCGGGGCGCGGCCCGTACGGGCGGCCACGGCCCGGGTGGCGGCGATGCCGTCCACGTACGGCATGCGGATGTCCATCAGCACCACGTCGGGGGCCAGCCGCTCGACCGCCCCCGGCACGTCGGCCCCGTCGGCCGCCTCCCCGACCACGTCCACGCCGGGCGCGCCACGTAACATCATCCGCAGCCCGGCGCACACCAGCGGATCATCGTCCACCAGCAGGACCCGGATCGGCGGCTCATCCATCGGGCCTCCAACGGCTCGTCACACCTGCCACGGCAGGCGGGCCGACAGCACGAACACGCCGTCGCGTACTCCATGCTCCAGACTGCCACCGTCGAGCGCCACCCGCTCACCGAGCCCGGCCAGCCCTTTGCCCGCCCCGCCCCCCTCTCCCCGCACGCCACCCGCCCCGGCGGCGGGGTTGCCCACGGTGACGATCAGGTCGGTGCCGGGCCTGCCCTCGATCCGCACCCGCACCGGTGCCCCGGGGGCGTGCCTGCGCGCGTTCGTCAGCCCTTCCTGAACCGTCCGGTACGCGGTGCGCTGCACCTGCGCCCGTACCGACCCACTCGGGCCCGCTCCACCCTGCCTCGCCCCTGTCCGCCCTGAGTCCGCCCGTTCGGATGCGGCCCCCTCAGACCCATCCTCCTCAGGTCCGGACTCGTTCAACCCGGCCCGAGCGCGTCCGGTCCCCTCCGCGGCGCCGGTCAGTGCCGCCACCTCGTCCCCGACCGAGTAGTCGACCCGCTGGCCCGCCGCCTCGGCCTCCGCGACGAGGCGGGGCAGGTCGGCCAGGCCGGGCTGGGGCCGGGTGGCGGCGGGCTCGCCGTCGCGCAGGACCGCCAGGACCTCGCGCAGCTCGTCCAGGGCCAGCCGGGCGTTGTCCTGGATGACCTGTACCGCCCCGCCCACCTCGGACGCGTCCACCGGCGGGCCCGTCCCGGCCGCGGCCTGCGACGTGCGGTAGGCCAGCGCGCCCGCGTGCACGCTCAGCAGTGACACCCGGTGGGCCAGCACGTCGTGCATCTCCCGGGCCAACCGCTCTCGCTCGGCCCGGCGCGCCTCCCGCAACGCGAGCCGATGCTCCCGTTCGGCCCGCTGCGCCTCCGCCAGTTCCAGCCGGCGTTCGCGTTCCGCTCGTTGCGCTTCGGCCAGCTCCAGGCGGTGTTCGCGGGACCGTACCTCGGCCTCCCGTCGCAGGCCGAGGAGCAGGAGGCGGCGGGCGCGGACCGCCATGCCCAGGCAGAGGGGCCCGCCGAACATGATCAGCAGCGAGGCGATCAGCACCGGCCGCTCCACCCCGGGCGGTTCGGCGAAAAGGCCGTAGTAACCGCATATCGCCAGGTACGAGCCGGAGACCGCCGCCGCCCGGCCCCACGGCCGGTGTATCGCCACGGTGAGGCCCGCCACCATCGCCGCGCCCACAGAAGAGGCCGAGAAGGACAGCGCGACCAGCATCACGACGCCCAGCACCAGGGGGAAGCGCCGCCGCCACCACAGGGCCAGGCACGCGGGCCCCGCCACCCAGAGGTTGATCGCGACGAGCCAGCCGGGCACGAACTCGGCGCCGGGCGGCGGATAGGCGGCGGCCTGCTCGATCGCCATGATCACCGCGAACGCGAACAGCCCCGCGTCGGCCGCCCAGTCGCGGGCCGTACGGCGCCCGGCGGGCCGGCCGTCCAGCGCCGCGAGCTGGGCCGGCAGCAGCCAGCGGGGCACGACCGTCATGCCGGGGAGCTTAATCGAGCACAGGCCCGCCTATCCCTGGCCGATCGGCCACGGATCGTGTCCGTCCGGCCAGTGCGCGACCCCGATCGGCTCTGCTGGGCTGACAACCCCGGCCACCATCGCCGCCCGGATCCGTCTGAGACCCAGGACCCCGGCCACCATCCCCGCCCGAGGCTCAGAACCCGGCCACCATCCCCGCCCGATCCGCCCGATCCGCAGGAGAGATTCGATGACCACCAGAAGGCTGCTGTTCTGTGGTGCGGCAGGCGCGCCGCTGTTCGTGATCGTGCTGCTCGTCGAGGGGGCCCTGCGCCCCGGCTACGACCCCTTCTACCACTCGGGCAGCCAGCTCAGCCTCGGTGAGCGCGGCTGGATCCAGATCGCCAGCTTCGTCGTCAGCGGCCTGCTCATCACGGCCTTCGCGGCGGGCGTGCGCCGCAGCCTGGCGTCGTGGTGGGCGGCCGTGCCGATCGGGCTGATCGGTGCGGGCCTGATCGGCGCCGGCGTGTTCGTGATGGACCCGATGCAGGGCTATCCGCCCGGAGCCCCGGAAGGGGTCGTCCTGACCGGCAGCTGGCACCACACCGCGCACGACCTGGCGTCCCTGCCGGTCTTCTTCGGACTGCCCGTCGCGTGCGTGGCGGTCGCGATCCGGCTCAAGGGCTGGTGGCGGCTCTACTCGGCGGTCACGGCGGTGGCGACGCTCGTCCTCTTCCCGGTGTACGGGCAGGCGTTCACGGACGACGCCGCCAACGCGGGCCTGCTGCAGCGGGTGCTCATCGTGACCGGCTGGACCTGGCTCACCCTGCTCGCCGTACACCTGATCCGCCGGGAAGACACAGCGGATCAGGCGGGCCCGGTCAGCGACCGGGTTGGGCGGGAGCGTCCTGAGGGGGAGTGACGAGCTCCGGATACAGCAGCTCCAGGCCGCCCGACAGGCCGGCCCTGACGTTGCGGCTGACGTCGTCGGCGAGCACCTCGTACGCGCCCGCCTCCAGCCCGTCGAGCGCCTGCACCACCACGTCCTCCGGGCTGATCTTGGGCCCGGTGATGCCGGCGGCCATGTCGGTGTCGATGTAGCCGGCGTGCACGCCGAGCACGTGGGTGCCCTGCTCGCGCAGCTCCAGCCGCAGCGCGTTCGTCAGCGACCACGCCGCCGCCTTCGACGCCGCGTACGTCTTGGGCCTCGGGAACGTCACCCACGACAGCACCGACAGGACGTTCACCAGCGCGCCGCCGCCGTTGGCGGCCAGCACGGGGGCGAAGGCGCGGCTCATGGCGAGCGGGCCGAAGTAGTTGACCTCCATCTCCGCGCGGGCCGCCTCCGGGTCGGAGCCGCCGATGGACACGCCCGCGTTGTTGATCAGAAGGTCGACGTCGGCGTAGCGTTCGGCGGCGGCCACCACGGAGACGGGGTCGGTGACGTCGAGCGCGATCGGGGTCAGGCCCGGGCCGGTGATCGTGGCCGGGTTTCTGGCGGCGGCGTAGACCGTGCGGGCTCCGCGCTCCAGGAGGGCGCGGGCGAAGACGGCGCCGAGGCCGCGGTTCGCGCCGGTGACGAGGGCGACACTGCCGGAGATCTTCATGAGGTTCGCTCCAATATGAGGGCATTTGCCAGACCGCCCGCCTCGCACATGGTCTGCAGGGCGTAGCGGGCGCCATGCTCACGCATGGCATGGACGAGAGTGGTGGTGATGCGGGCGCCGCTGGCGCCCAGAGGATGGCCGAGGGCGATGGCGCCGCCCTTGACGTTGACCTTGGCCGGGTCCGCGCCGGTCTCCTGCTCCCAGGCCAGGACGACGCTCGCGAACGCCTCGTTGACCTCGAACAGGTCGATGTCGGCCAGCCGCAGCCCCGCCCGGCGCAGGACCTTCTCCGTGGCCGGGATGACGCCGGTGAGCATGAGAATCGGGTCGGACCCGGTGACGGCGAAGCTGTGCAGCCTGGCCAGCGGCTTGAGACCTAGGCGGGCCGCCGTCTCCGAGGTGGTGATGAGCACGGCCGCCGCCCCGTCGTTGATCGGGCTGGAGTTGCCCGCGGTGACCGACCAGTCGATCTGCGGGAACCGCTCGGCGTAGCCGGGGTCGGCGAACGCGGGCTTCAGCCCGGCCAGGATCTCCTCCGTGGTGGAGGGGCGTACCGACTCGTCCCGGTCGAGGCCCGCCAGCGGGACGAGCTCGGCCGAGAAGGAGGCGGCGGCGGCCTTGGCGTGCGAGCGGGCCGAGAACGCGTCGAGCCGCTCGCGGCCGAGCGACCACTTGGCGGCGATCAGCTCGGCGCTGATGCCCTGCGGCACCAGGCCCTCGGGGTAGCGGGCGGCCAGGGCGGCGCCGAACGGATCGGCTCCCGGGAGCACGTTCGACCACATCGGGACGCGGCTCATCGACTCCACCCCGCAGGCCACGACCAGGTCGTATGCACCGGACAGCACCCCCTGTGCGGCGAAGTGCACCGCCTGCTGGGACGAGCCGCACTGGCGGTCCACGGTGACCGCCGGCACGGACTCCGGCAGGCCGGCGGCCAGCCAGGCGTTGCGGGTGGTGTTCATGGCCTGCTCGCCCACCTGGTCGACGCAGCCGCCGATCACGTCGTCCACCAGGGACGGATCGATTCCGCCGCGCTCGATCAGGGCGCGCAGGGTGTGGGCGAGCAGGTCCACCGGATGCACCCCGGCCAGGGCGCCGCCGGGCTTGCCTTTGCCGATCGGGGTGCGTACGGCCTCCACGATGACGGCGTCGCGCATCGCGCCCTCCTTGTCAGTTGGAAAACCAGACCCACTCTAGGTGGGTTGGATTTTCCAACGCAACTCCGGGGCCTGGAGAGCCGCGTCACACCGTGCCGCGCCGGGCGGACGGGTTCGCGCGGTTGTGGGGTCGGTCGGTGTCCTGGCGTAAGGGCTCGGCATGGGGGATGACCACCCGTTGGCCTGCGAAAACCACAACTGCCCTTTATCGACAATACGGACTTAACGCTTCATCCTGGGATATAAGCGCATCATGTGCGACATATGCATGGAACATCCTGGAAACCTTTGCGCGGCAATCTGGGAGCCTTCGGAGGGGAGGCGGGAATGCTGCTGCGACTGAGGGTGTCGTTGCCGGACCGGCCGGGCGGTCTCGGTCAGGTCGCGAAGGCGCTGGGCGCGTTGGGGGCGGACATCCTCCAGGTCACCGTGCTGGAACGGGAGGCCGGCCGGGCCGTGGACGACTTCACCGTCTCCTGGCCTGGGCAGGTGAGCGCGGCCGAGGTGCGCGAGCGGATGTCCGCCATGCCGGGCGTGCGCGTCGAGGGAGTCTGGCCCACCAAGGAGATGCCCGGCTCGGCGCCCGACTACGACCTGCTCATGCACGTCGCGGCCGAACCCGCCAGGGGATACGCCACGCTGGTCGACGCGCTGCCGGGGCTCTGCGGCGCCGAATGGTCGCTGGCGGTGGCCGACGGCGCCGTACAGCATGCCTCCATGACCGCGCCCGCCGAGTTCGAGCTGCCCGAGCAGCCCCCGCGGGCGATCACCGTGGACGCCAAGGAGATGCAGTTGCTGCTGCTGCCCGTCGTCACGGCCGGGATGCACGTGGTGGTCGCCCGCGCCGACGGGCCGGTGTTCCACCGGGCCGAGGTGGAACGTGCCGCCCGCATCGTGGACGTGGTGGCGAAGCTCGCGGCCCGCACCTGAGGGCTCGCCACCGACGTGCGGGGTGATTGACCGAACAATCATCTGGTCACTAACGTGAACGGTCTGATCGTGGTGAACAGGAGCCGCCCGTGACCGTCCACGAGCCCAGCATCGGCCGCTACTACGAGGACTTCACCATAGGGGACGTCTACCAGCACCCCATGGGGCGGACGATCGGCGAGTCGGACAACACCTGGTTCACGCTGCTGACCATGAACACCAACCAGAACCACTTCAACGCGCACTTCGCCGCCAGGGCCCCCACCGGCAAGATCATCGTGAACTCCGGGCTGAGCGTGGCCATCGTGCTCGGCCTGTCGGTCATCGACGTCAGCCAGACAGCGATCATGAACCTGGGCTGGGACGGCATCAAACTCACCCATCCCGTCTTCGTGGGCGACACCCTCTACGCCGAGTCGAAGGTGACCGGCAAGCGGGAGTCCAAGTCGCGGCCGTACGCAGGGATCGTCACCTGCTACACGCGCGGGCTCAACCAGGACGGCGACGAGGTCATGTCGTGGACGCGGACCGTCATGGTCTACAAACGCGATGCCCCGTACGACAAGGGCTATTTCCCCCAGGCCAAGACCGGCCCGCTCTGAGAAGAGGCACATGGACTTCGAGCTGACCGACGAGCAGAAGGCGTTCCGCGAGACCCTGCGCGCGTTCGTGGACAAGGAGATCGTGCCGGTGGCCACCGAGTGGGAGCACTCCGGCCGCTATCCCACCGAGATCGTCGACAAGATGAAGCAGATGGGACTGTTCGGGCTGTCCGTGCCGGAGGAGTACGGCGGCATGGCGGCCGACATGGTCTCCTTCGCGCTGGTCTTCGAGGAGATCGCGCGCGGCTGGATGGGCGTGGCCGGCACGATCGGCTCCCACTCGCTGGCCTGCTGGATGATCGCCCGCCACGGCACCGAGGAGCAGAAGCGGCTGCACCTCGCCGACCTGGCGAGCGGCGCCCGCCGTACCGGGATCGCGCTGACCGAGCCCGGAGCGGGCACCGACCTGCAGGGCATCCAGACCAGGGCGGTACGCGACGGCGACCACTACATCGTCACCGGCACCAAGACGTGGATCACCAACGCCCGCCACGCCGACCCGCTGCCCGTGCTGGTCAAGACCTCCGTCGCCGAACCCGCGCACAAGGGCATGTCGGTGCTGCTCGTCGACCCCTCGTCGGCCGGCTTCGGCGTCAGCCGCGACCTGCCCAAGCTCGGCTACAAGGGCACCGAGACGTGCGAGGTGGTGCTCGACGAGGTACGCGTGCCGGTGTCGTGCCTGCTCGGCGGCGTCGAGGGGCGCGGCATGCAGCAGGTGCTCGGCGGGCTGGAGATCGGGCGGATCAACATCGCCGCCCGCGCCGTCGGCGTGGCCCAGGCCGCATACGACGCCGCGCTGGCCTACTCGCGCGAACGCACCGCCTTCGGCCGGCCGATCGCCGACTTCCAGGCCGTCCAGCTCAAACTCGCCGACCTGGCCACGGAGATCCAGGCCGCCCGGCTGCTCACGTACTGGGCCGCCTCTCAGGCCGACGGCGGCAAGCGGGTGGACATGGAGGCGGGCATGGCCAAGTACTTCGCCTCGGAGGTGGCGCTCAAGGCGTCCCTGGAGGCGATGCGCATCCACGGGGGGTACGGGTACTCGCAGGAGTTCGTCGTCGAACGGCTCTACCGGGACGCGCCGCTGATGGCGATCGGCGAGGGCACCAACGACGTGCAGCGGCTGGTCATCGCCCGCGCGCTGATCTCCGGGAAGGGGAAGGTGGGCTGGTAGGGGACGTACGCGGGTCCTTCCGTTGGTACGCGGACATGGCTGCATATCCTGCTCGAAGGGATGAGGTGCGTTAGCGGGGGATGCCATGGGTGACCAGCGGGACTCCGACCCGTCGAAGCACCACGACCACGACCACGACCACGGGCATGGGCATGGGCATGGGCATGGGCATGGGCATGGGCACGGTCATCAGCGAGAGCGGGGGATCAGGGCGGTGCTGGGGTGGGTCGCCCACGCCGTGACCCCGCACAGCCACGACTCCGCCCGCAAGACGGACACCGCGCTGGAGTCCAGCAGTCGCGGCATGCGCGTGCTGGCCGTCTCGTTCGCCGCCCTCATGCTCACCGCCGCCGTCCAGGCGGTCGTCGTCGTCGCCTCCGGCTCGGTCGCGCTGCTCGGCGACACCCTGCACAACCTGGCCGACGCGCTCACCGCCGTACCGCTGGCCATCGCGTTCTCGCTCGGCCGCCGCGCCGCCACCCGCCGCTACACCTACGGTTACGGCCGGGCGGAGGACCTGGCGGGCATCGTCATCGTGCTGCTCATCACCGCCTCGGCCGCCCTGGCCGGGTACGAGGCCGTCCGGCGGCTGCTGGACCCCCAGGAGATCAGGGCCGTGGGCTGGGTGGCCGCGGCGGCGGTGATCGGGTTCGCCGGGAACGAGTGGGTGGCCCGTTACCGCATCAAGGTGGGCAGGGAGATCGGCTCGGCGGCGCTGGTCGCCGACGGCCTGCACGCCAGGACGGACGGTTTCACCTCGCTGGCCGTCCTGCTGGGCGCGGGCGGCGCCGCGCTCGGGTTCCCGCTCGCCGACCCCGTCGTGGGGCTGCTCATCACGGTCGCCATCTGTTACGTCCTGCGCGACGCGGCGCGCGAGATCTACCACCGGCTCATGGACGCCGTTGACCCCGCGCTCGTGGACGCCGCGGAAGACGTACTGGCCGGGGTGGAAGGAGTGCGGCGGGTGGAGTCGGTGCGACTGCGCTGGATCGGGCACGCGCTGCACGCCGAGGTGGAGATCCTCGTCGATCACGACATGTCGGTTATACGCGCGCACGAGGTGGCGGTGGGGGCCGAGCACCGGCTCATCCACGGCGTGCCGCGCCTGAGGGCCGCCACCGTTCACACCGACCCCGATGGCCCCGACGGCGCCGACCACCACGCGCCCCTGGCCGACCATCAGTCCCCGTAGCCGGTCGAGGGCCGGAATCCGGCGCCGGCCAGGGAAAGACGCCCGCATCACTCACCCCGTTACGGGTAGGTTGGGCCGGGTGTCCGCAGCCGCCCCGCATCCCGATTCCACCCATCCGCGCGCTCCCGCGTCCGCCCCTGCCCCGGCCTCCGCGCCTTCCCGCACCGCCACATCCGCACCTGCCACGGCACCCACCCAGACCGACGCGTCCACCTCCGCCACGAGGCTCGCCTGGCTGGACGCCCTGCGCGGCATCGGCGCGATGGCGGTGGTGGCCGAGCACCTCCTGCCCTGGTTCCTGCCCGGCCTGCGCCCTTACTGGTTCAACCTGGGCGTCTACGGCATCCTGGTGTTCTTCCTGGTCAGCGGCTACATCATCCCGACGTCCCTGGAACGCCACGGCGACGTACGCGCCTTCTGGATCAGCCGCTTCTTCCGCCTCTACCCCCTCTACTTGGGCGTCATCGTCGCGGTGCTGGCGCTGTCCTGGTGGGTGCCGGTGCGGGAGGCCGTCCCCCGTGACGGGAGCGCGGTGGCGGCGCACGCGACCATGCTGCTCGACGTCGTCAGCGTGGGCGGCGTGGCCGACACGATGTGGACGCTCTCGTACGAGATGGTGTTCTACCTGCTGGTCACGGCGCTGTTCCTGACGCGCGGGCACGATCGCAGCGGGCTGCTGTCGGTGCTCTTCGCGGTGGCCGCGGTCGTGGTCGGGCTGATCGTGTCGGGGGCGGTGCTGAAGGGGGCGTGGCCGGCGTACGTGTCGTGTGCGGTGTTCGTCGTCGGGCTGACGGGCGTGGTGGCGGGCCGGTTCCGTACCGCCTCGGCCTGCGTGCTGGGCGTCATGGCGGTGGTGCTGCTGCTGATGAGCAGCCGGGTGCCGTGGCTGGGCGCGGCAGTGCTGGCGGTGATGTTCGCGGGTACGGCCGTGCACCGGTGGGAGCGCGGCACCGGCCGGCTGTGGCCGGTGGCGGTCACCGTCGTCCTGGTCGGCATCGCGCCGCTGTGGGCCATCGAGAGCGGCTGGTGGTGGGTGCAGGCCGACGTGTGGTTCACCACGATCGCGCTGGCCGGGGCCACGTTCGCGGGCGGGATGGCGCTGCGCGGCAGGCGGCTGCCCCGGGTGCTGGTCTGGTTCGGGCTGATCAGCTACTCGCTCTACCTGGTGCACCATCCGGTGCTGAAGTACTTCGTGCAGGTCAGCGGGGATCTGCGGCGGGCCGAGCCGGCGTACCAGATAGCCATGACCGCCCTGGCCCTGGCGCTGCTCGTCGGCGTCAGCGCGCTGACCTACCGGTACGTCGAACGGCCCATGCAGGACCTCGGCCGGCGGATCTCACGCCGGTGCCGTGACCGGCTCCAGGGCGGGGCCGATGCGCGGGTGACGGGACAGGGCGCGGGCGACGACGGGGTCCTCGGCCAGGAGGAAGGCCAGGTGCCTGACCGCGTGCGCGACCACGTTGGCCAGGGTGACGCCCTGCGGTGACGGCGTCGCCGGCGCCCGCCCTCTGGCGATCTCCAGCGCCGGCACCTCGGTCGCGGGCAGCCAGGGCGACGGATCGGGGCAGACCGCGTACGTCAGGACGATCTCGCCGTCCGGTTCGTAGCGCCAGCTGGTGGAATGCAGCACCGTGTCGGGGTCGCCGGGCGCGACCCCGCTCAGCCGGCGCGCTGTCTCGTCGGGGCTCTCCCCACGTAGCGGCCGGGTAAGGGCATGCCTGTACGCCCAGCGATTGTCGGTGCCCACCCGTAGCATGAGCGTTTCAACCGAGACCACGTGTCTTCCCGTCACCACCCACAACTTACTGCCCATCATGTGCAGGTGCGTCTCTTAGGCATGTCGTCGGCGCTCTTGCACCAGCGTGGTGAGCCGGGTTGTAGTCGATGGCGTGGGAGAGAGAGGCCGACGTTCATGCCCGGTGTGCTGGTGCTGATGGGGTCGGGCGAGACGAGCCCGACCATGGTCGAGATTCACCGCGCCGCGGCGCGGACCCTGCGCGCGGGGGCGCGGGCCGTGCTGCTCGACACTCCCTACGCCTTCCAGGAAAATCGCGCCGACATCTCCGCCCGCGCCTGCGGATACTTCTCCCACAGCGTCGGCCTCGACGTCGAGGTGGCTCCCGCGATCACCGGCGCCGACTGGGTGTTCTCCGGCCCCGGCAGCCCCACCTACGCCCTCGACCGATGGGCCGGCTCCGGCGTGGCCGGCGACCTGCGGGCCAGGATCCGGGCCCGCGAAGGGGTGACCGTGCTGGCCTCGGCGGCGGCCTGCACGGCGGGCCTGGCCACCGTGCCGGTCTACGAGATCTACAAGGTGGGCGCCGAGCCCCACTGGCGCGAGGGCATCGACCTGCTGGAGCCGCTGGGGCTGCAGGCCGTGCTGATCCCCCACTACGACAACGCCGAGGGCGGCACCCACGACACCCGCTACTGCTACCTGGGCGAGCGCCGGCTGTCACGCATGGAGCGCGAGCTGCCGCCCGGCACCGCCGTGCTCGGGCTCGACGAGCACACGGCGCTGGTCATCGACCTGGAGAGTGAGTCCGTACGGATCGCGGGGCGGGGCGGCCTGACCGTGCGCAGGCCCGGCACGCAGACGGTCCTGCCCACTGGCACTCGCCTCGACCTGGCCGAGCTGCGCCGCCTGGCCGAAGGCGGCTCGGGCGGTCCCGTCCCCGCCCCGCCCGAGCCGGAGACGCAGCCCGCCGAGGTGACGCTGGAGGAGTCGATCCGGTCCTGCGAAGAGCTGTTCAAGGCCGCCGCCGACCGGACCGACATGGTGGCGGCGGCGCAGGCCGTGCTCGACCTGGAGGCGGAGATGGTCAAGTGGGCCGCCGACACGGAGGAGGACTCCGGCGGGGTCGAGCAGGCCAGAGAGCTGATGCGGCTGCTGATCGCCCGCCTCGGCGAGCTCGCCTCGACCGCCGCCCAGCGCTCCCAGGCTCTCCCGTCCTTGGTGGAGCCCCTGCTCGCGCTACGGGCCGAGCTGCGCGGCCAGGGCAGCTACGACGTCGCCGACGCCCTGCGCACGGCATTGACCCGCGGCGGCGTCACCATCGAGGACACCCCTGACAGCTCCCGCTGGACGATCTCCTGATGACCTGCGGATGACTGCGCACCTCGGCAAAGGCAGGGCAATGTGGTGTCGCCACTCTAGGTAGTTGAATTGCTACCCTTTGCCTAGGAGTGGTGCACTCCCCTTTTCTTCGACCGTGCCACGTCTGCGCCGGGCGAGGGTTTGGGGGTGCGCCGACGCCTCTCTTAAGGGAAAGGATGTACACCATCATGTACACTGGCGCTATGAAGGTGATGACCATGTCTGAATCGCGGGCCAACTATGCGGCAACTCTCGATGCCGTCATCGACGACCAGGAAGAGGTCCTCATCACGCGCCCGGGCGGGGAAGGAGTGGTCATGGTGTCTCAGCGCGAGTACGAGTCGATGCGCGAGACGCTCTACCTGATGGCTTCTCCCGAGAATCGCAGGCGGCTGTCGGAGGCGATCGCCAGCCTGGAGGCTGGCGGCGGCACCATCCGTGAACTGGCTGATGAGGACCTCGCTTCGTGAAGATCCTCTTCGCCGAGCTCGGCTGGGAAGATTACTGCTACTGGCAGCGGGAAGACCGGCGCATCCTCAAGAGGGTCAACCAGCTGATCGCCGACATAACCCGGCACGAGAACGAAGGCATCGGCAAGCCGGAACCGCTGAAGTATGAATGGTCCGGCTATTGGTCCCGGCGCATCACCTCGGAACACCGGCTCGTCTACCGCGTCACCGACGACACCATCATGATCGCCGCCTGCCGCTTTCACTACGAGAAGTAGCGTCCGTCTGGCCGAAGACGTCCCGTGCGGAGTGTGTTTCGGTCAGCGGCGCGGGGGGTCGATGCGGGCGCCGTCCGAGGTGAAGATCATGATGCGGGAGAGGTCCACCGCCACCTTGGCGGCGTCGCCGGTGCGCCAGACGGGGCGGTTGCCGAGGCGGACGATCAGGTCGGAGCGGCGGTGGATGCCGCTGTTGCCGTGCGCGCCCACCTGCTCCTGGTCCTGCGGTTCCGGCACGCGTGGCGAGAAGAGCCGCCGCATCATGCCCGACACCTTCCCCGACCCGTTCCTGGCGCCGTTGACGCGCCGGCGCGGGTCCGGCGGCTCGGGCACCGGTACGGCGGGCATCCCGCACTCCAGGTACGCCAGCCACTCGTGCCCGTGATACTCAAGAGCCCGCACCCGTCCGTAGAAGGACGGCCCCTCGTACGACTCCGGCACCGGAGCCAGCCCGTCAGGGCGCAGCCCGACCAGGACCTGCCCGCCGGTGTGCTGCGAGATCGCGTACGCCCTGGGATCGCTCCACGGCAACGTGAGACGGTGCGGGCCGAAGTCGAGCAGCACGTACTGGTTCTGTGGCGTCCTGACGCCCGCCGTCAAGAGGTTCAGCTGCTGGGAGTTGAGGAAGGCCGCCACGAACGCCGTCGCTGGATCGTTGTAAATCTGGGCCGGAGTGCCGACGTCCTGAAGAACGCCGCGGTTCAGGATCGCGATCCGGTCCGCCAGGGTCAGGGCCTCCACCTGGTCGTGCGTGACGTAGATCGTGGTGACGCCGAGCGACCTGACCAGCGAGGAGATCTCCATCCGCAGCTCGGTGCGCATGCCGGCGTCCAGGTTCGACAGCGGCTCGTCCATGAGGAAGAGCTTGGGCTGGCGCACGATCGCCCGGCCCATCGCGACCCGCTGGCGCTGGCCGCCGGAGAGCGTGCCGGGGCGGCGGTCGAGGGTCTCGTCGATGTGCAGCGCCTTGGACAGCTCGGTGACGCGCTCGCGGACCATCGACGGGTCTGACTTGGCGATCTCCAAGGGAAAGGCGATGTTCCCGCGTACGGTCCTGTGCGGGTAGAGCGCGCCGTTCTGGAACACCATCGCCACGTCACGGTCGCGCGGGGCCAGGTGGTTGGCCATCTCGCCGTCCAGCCACAGGTCGCCCTCGGTGATCTCCTCCAGCCCGGCGATCATGCGCAGCAGCGTGGACTTGCCGCATCCTGAGGGGCCGAGGAGGACGAGGAACTCGCCGTCATCGGCCCGAAGGCTCAGCCGGTCGACTGCGAGGTAGTCGCCCGGATACACCTTGGTCACTTTGTCGAGAACGACCGAGCTCATGGGCCCACACCTTGCGTGTCACCTGTGACGAGGCTGATTGAAGAGGTAGTACATCGCGGTTTAACGCTGCATGTCCACCCTGGAGATAAAGAATCTCATTCGGCAGTGTTTCGGTCAGGAGTTTTGGCGGCCCGTAGCCGATATTTCCGTATTTCGAGTTAGAAAGGGCTTGCGTAAACTTGCGGAAAGAGATTTCATGTGGGGGACGTCCGGGGGAGGCACGCGGTGCGCGCAGGGGAGACGATGGCCGCTCGGAAGCCGAACCCGATGATCCACCAGGCCGGGAGTCTCTGCGCCACGACGTCGAAGGAGAGCTCGTGATCGCCTCCGATGTCCCCGTAGCAGCGGATTCGGCGGCCCGGCGGAAAGTAAAGTAAGGCCCATGAACGGTCACGCTCGTCTCGCCGACATCGCCGCCCAGGCCGGGGTGAGCGAGGCCACCGTCAGCCGGGTGCTCAACGGCAAGCCCGGAGTCTCGGCCGCCACCCGCCAATCGGTGATGACCGCGCTCGACCTGATGGGCTACGAACGCCCGCCCCGGCTGCGGCAGCGCAGCAACGGGCTGGTCGGTCTGGTCACGCCTGAGCTGGACAACCCGATCTTCCCCGCGTTCGCGCAGGCCATCGAGAAGGCGCTGACCCAGCACGGCTACACGCCGGTGCTCTGCACCCAGCTGCCCGGCGGCGCGCCTGAAGACGAGTTCACCGAGTTGCTCGTCGATCGCGGCGTCAGCGGCATCGTCTTCGTCTCCGGGCTGCACGCCGACACCACCGCGCGGATGGACCGCTACACCCGCCTCACCGACCGCGGCCTGCCGATCGTGCTGGTCGACGGCTACAGCGAGCACATCGACGCCCCCTTCATCTCGCCCGACGACCGCCTGTCCGCGCGGCTGGCCGTGCAGCACCTGGTCGACCTCGGCCACGAGCGGATCGGCATCGCGCTCGGGCCGCCCAGGTTCGTGCCGGTGATCAGGAAGATCGAGGGCTACCGGCAGGCCATGGCGCAGCTCCTCGGCGCGGACGACGTGGACGACCTGATCGCCCACTCGCTGTTCTCGGTCGAGGGCGGGCAGGCCGCCGCCGCGCAACTGCTCAGCCGCGGCTGCACCGGCATCGTGTGCGCGAGCGATCTGATGGCGCTGGGCGCTATCCGGGCGTGCCGGCAGAAGGGGCTGTCGGTGCCGGGCGAGGTGTCCGTGGTCGGGTTCGACGACTCGCCGCTGATCGCGTTCACCGATCCGCCGCTGACGACCGTGCGCAAGCCGATCGGGGCGATGGCGTCGGCGGCCGTGCAGACCCTGCTCGAAGAGGTCAACGGCGCCCCGGCCAAGCACGTCGAGCTGATCTTCCAGCCCGAACTGGTCGTCCGCGGCTCCACCGGCTCAGGCCCGCTGGTCAACCGGTGAACGGGTACCGGCGTCCTCGTCCACGGCCCGCTGGTCAACCGGTGGGCGGTCATGACGCCCTCATCGTCGGTTCCTCGGGCTCGCCGGCCGACCGGTGAGCGGCCACGACGTTCTCGTTCTCGGCGGGGCCGGGGTCGACACGACGGTCTACGTGCCCGAGTTGCCGCTTCCGTACCGCGACACCTATCAGGTGCCGCCGGTCACCGACCGGATCGGCAACACCGGCGCGGGCGTCGCGCTCGGCTGCCACGCGCTCGGGCTCGGCGTCGCCTTCGCCGACCTCATCGGCGACGACCCGCAGGGCGCGCTGATCCGCCACGCGCTGCGCGACGTCGACTGCCGCTGGGGCACCGCCGTGGCGGGCACCCGGCGCAGCGTCCTGCTCGTGGGTCCCGACGGCCGGCGCACGTCCTTCTACGACGCGAAGGCGACGCCCGGCGAGCTCATGCCCAGGCAGCTGTACGCGGACGTGCGCCCCCGCCACGTCCACCTGTCGATCATGGACTTCTGCCGCCACCTCATCCCCGAGTTCGACGGCGTGCCGCTCTCCACCGACCTGCACGACTGGGACGGCGCCGCCGGCTACCAGAAGGACTTCGCCTACGGCTGCGACCTGGTCTTCCTGTCGGCCGCGGCCCTGTCCGACCCGATCGCCGTCATGCGCGACATCATCGCGCGCGGGCGCGCCCACACGGTCGTGTGCACGCGCGGAGCCGACGGCTGCCTCGTCCTGACCCGCGAGGCCGAGACCCGCGAGGCCGAGACCCGCGAGGCCGAGAGCCGCGCGGGAAAGGCGTGCGCAGGCGAGGGCGGGACGCGGGCCGGCGAGGGCGAGACGCATCCCCGCGAGGGCGGGACGCGCGTCGGCGAGGTGCGCGCGTTCCCGGCCGCGCCGCTGCCCGGCCCGGTGGCCGACAGCAACGGCGCGGGCGACGCGTTCGTCTCCGGGTTCCTGTACGGCAGCCTGCGCGGCGAGCCCCTGGAGCGATGCGTCCGCCTCGGAGCGATCGCGGGCGCCCACGCCTGCACGGTCACCGGCACTCACGAGTCCCCGATCACCGAGCCGCTCCTGCTCGCCAGAGCCGCCGGCTGAGCCCGTTCAGGCGTCGGCCGGGTGGCCGCTGTCCAGTTCCCGCCAGGTCCGCAGGACGAATGGTGGCACCGAGATCAGCACGTACACCACGGTGAAGGCGAACAGCGTGGTCCCGAGGCCGGTCAGTGTGGACAGCGTCCCGGCCAGCAGGCCGCCCACCGGCATGCCCGCGTACGCGGCGGCCGTCATCGCCCCGATCACCCGCGCCCTGAGCCGCACCGGGATCCGGCCGTACTGCAGGATGGCCAGGATCGGGTTGATCGCGCCCGCCGCGAACCCCGACAGGGCGGTGGCCGCCATCGCGACGGAGAACGGAACGTCCAGGGCCAGCACGAGCACGCGCGGCACCCCGGCGATCAGGAAGCACAGCCCGAACGTCAGCCGCATCGACAATCGGCTGCCGACGGCCCCGTACACGACCGTCCCCGCCACCGCCCCGGCGCCCACCGCCCCCGTGAGCAGGCCGAACGCACGGGGATCGCCGACCACGTCGCGCGCGTACAGCGCCAGCAGCACCTGCGTCACGCCGGTGTCGAGCAGATTGACCACCACGATCATCGCGGTGGCGCTCAGCTGCAGCCGGTCCCGCCACAGGAACGCCAGCCCCGCCCGCAGGCCGTCCAGATAGCCGCCGCGCTCCCGTTCGCGCCGGGCCACCCGCGGCACACCGCCCGCCACCAGCAGCGCGGACAGCAGGAACGTGACCCCGTCCAGGAACAGCGGCAGACTCGGCCCGAGCCAGAGGATCAGCACCCCGGCCAGCGGCGCCCCCACCATCGCCGACCCCCGGTACACCCCGTCGTAGGCGGCGGTCGCCCGCTCGATCGGCACGCCGGCTAGGGCCGCGAGGTCGGGCAGCATGGCCTTGCGCGCGGTCTCCCCGGGGGTGGAGGCCATCCAGCGCAGGAACAGCAGCACGAGGAGCAGCGGATAGCTCAGGCCGCCGGTCAGGAACAGGATCGGCAGCGCCAGCACGAGCAGGCCGCTGACCAGGTCGGACAGCACGCTCGTGACCCGGAACCCGAGCCAGTCCACCAGCGTGCCGCCGAAGGCGGCGGAGATGACGATGGGGAAGGTCATCGCGAACGCGGCCAGCCCGGTCAGGGCGGCGCTGCCGGTCGTGTCGAGGACGAACCACGGGACGGCGAGGATGGAGAGCATGTTGCCGGTGGTGGACAGGGCGTTGGCGGCCAGCAAGGTGATGAATGGACGCCTCACGAGTGATGCCCCCGCACTGTTCTCCTGGTTCAGCGTCACTCAGGGGCGGCTCGTGGTCAAGGGAACCGCCTGCGGGGCTGGTGACCGATAAGTCGTAATAAAGGTGATTTGATAGTACGGTTCACCGCCCCTGGTGGAGCAGAGACGATCGAGGAGCTCGAAGCGTGAGTGTCGTGGTGTGCGGTGAGGCGATGCTGCTGATGCTGGCCGAGCCGGGCATCCCGCTGGAACGCGCCACCACGTTCCGCCGCTCGGTCGCCGGAGCGGAGACCAACGTGGCCGCCGGCCTGGCCCGGCTGGGCCACGAGGTGCGCTGGCTCGGCCGGGTCGGCGCCGATCCGACCGGCGCGTCCGTGCTGGCCATGCTGCGCGCCGAGGGCATCGACACCCGCCACGCCGTCACCGACGCGTCCGCGCCGACCGGGCTGCTGCTGCGTGACAGCCATCCGGCCAGGGCCATCGACGTGCAGTACTACCGCGCCGGCTCGGCCGCCTCCCGGCTGGAGCCTGAGGAGCTGACGCCGGAGACGGTGAACGGGGCGCGGCTCGTCCACGTCACCGGGATCACGCCCATGCTGTCCGATTCGGCGCACCAGGCCACGCTCCGGCTGCTCGACCTGGCCCGGGAGGCGGGCGCGCTGGTCTCGTTCGACCCGAACATCCGGCTCAAGCTGGGCACGCCCGCGCTGTGGCGCGAGCGGGTCGCGCCGCTGCTCGGCCGCGCCGACGTGGTGCTGGCCGGGGCGGACGAGCTGGAGCTGCTGCAGGTGGATCCGGCGAGCCTGGACGGGCTGGTCGTGGTCAAGCACCGCGACAAGTCGGCCACGTGCGGGGCGTTACGGCAGGAGGCGTTCCCGGTGCCCGTGACCGATCCGGTCGGCGCGGGGGACGCCTTCGCCGCCGGGTTCCTGTCCGGGCTGCTGCGGGGGATGCCGTACGAGGTGTGCCTGCGCGAGGCGGCGGCCGTGGCCGCGCTGGTGGTGCAGTGCGCCACCGACACCGACGGTCTGCCCGACCGAGCGGGGCTGGACCGCGCGCTGGCCGCTTTCACCGAGGCAGGAGAGACCGTGCACCGCTAGCCACCACCTGCTACCCGGGGAGACTGTTTACGGCTGGCCGCCACCTGCACCGGGGAGACCGTTACCGCAAGCCGCCACCTTCACCGGGGCGCGATCGAAGGGGAGTCATGTACCGCTGGGAGATCGTCGAGGCCGTCACCGCGCAGCGGGTGTTCGGGATCGTCAGGAGCGCGGGGCCGCAGGAGGCGGTCGCCGCCGCCGAGGCGGTGCTCGACGCCGGGCTGCGCGCGGTGGAGGTGGCGCTCACCACGCCCCGCGCGCTCACCGCCGTCGCGCGGCTCACCGAGCAGCGGCCCGAGGCGCTGATCGGGGCCGGCACCGTGCTCGACGCCGCCGCCGCCCGTGCCGCCGTCGAGGCGGGAGCGCGGTTCCTGGTCTCGCCCAACCTTCACCCCGAGGTGATCCGCGCGGGCCACCGCTACGGCGTGCCCGTCTTCCCCGGCGTGGCCACGCCGAGCGAGATCGTCCGGGCTCTGGAGGAGGGGGCGGACGCGGTCAAGATCTTCCCGGCGTCCGCCGTGTCGCCGTCCTGGCTGCGTGACGTACGCGCCGCGCTGTCGCAGACGCCCGCGATCCCCACCGGCGGCGTGACGATCGACAACGCGCCCGACTGGATCGCGGCCGGCGCCGTCGCCTGTGGCATGGGCTCGGCGCTGACCTCGGGCGGCGCCCAGGCGGCGGGCGAGCGCGTGACCGCCCTTCTCACCCGCCTCGCCCAGGCCCGCTGAACACCCGCGCCGGGGCCGTCGAGGTGTGCGATATATGCTCACCCGTGATCAATGAGTTACGACCGGAAGGCCGCCCTCGATGACCGTCGCCGTTCACGTCGGGCCCGAGCCCGTGCCCGCGCTCATCGACGCCGTACGCCGCGCCGGCGGGCGCGTCGTCCCCCTGGAGGAGGCCGAGGCGATCGTCTACTACGGCAGCGACGACCCGGCCGAGCTGCGCTCGATGATCCACGAGGGCATCTCCTGGGTGCAGCTGCCGCACGCGGGCGTCGAGCGCTGGGCCACCGCCGGGGTCATCACCGACGACCCCGTCTTCACCGCCGCCACCGGCTCGTACGGCCCGCAGGTCGCCGAGCACGCGCTGGCCATGATGCTGGCGGCGGCCAAGGGGCTCTACCGGTCGGCCAGGATGAAGAGCTGGGGACCGAACGAATCCACGGAGCTCGCCCGCGCGACGGTCGCGATCGTCGGCAGCGGCGGCATCGGCCAGTCGCTGATCCGGCTGCTGGAGCCGTTCGGCTGCACGGTGGTGGCGGTCAGCGACCGCGGCGAGGTGCCCGGCGCGGCCAAGGTCGTGCCGCGCGCCCGGTACCGCGAGGTGCTGCCCGAGGCCGACTACGTCGTCGTCGCCGCTCCGGCCACCCCGCAGACCGCCGGCATGTTCGGGGCGGGCGAGTTCGAGCTCATGCGCGGGGACGCGTGGCTGGTGAACGTGGCCAGAGGCAGCCTCGTCGTCACCGACGACCTCGTACGGGCGCTGCGCGCCGGTCTGATCGGCGGGGCGGCGCTGGACGTCACCGACCCCGAGCCGCTGCCGGACGGGCATCCGCTGTGGGAGCTGGACAACGTGCTCATCACGCCGCACAGCGCGAACCCGCGCCCCGCCTACTGGCGCGGCCTGACCGAACGCGTCATCTCCAACGTCCGCCGCTTCGGCACGGGCGCGCCGCTGGAGGGCGTGGTCTCCCCGAAGCAGGGCTTCTAGCCTGACCACCGCCTCCGCCGGTCAGTGGGTCCGGCGGCGTTGGGGTTCGGTGGTGCCGGCACCGTCGCCCTCGGCCGGGCGGTTACGTGCCCAGGTTGACCCTGGCTCCGGCGCTCAGCCCCGAGTCGTGCACTTCGAGGCTGGTCACCTCCAGGCCCTTCGGCAGCTCGAAGATCAGGGTGCCGGCGAACGACTGGCCCGCCTCGATGCGGATCGGCGTGATCTCCTTGCCGTCCTTGTCGAGCAGCTCGGTGCCGCCGTGCTGCGCGTCGTCCTCGTCGATCAGCTTCTGCTGGCCGGGGTAGAGCACCCTGGCCTCCTGGCCGACGTTCCTGACCTGTACGCCGACCCGGCACGTGCGCTTGGCCGCCGTCTTGGCCGGCTTGGGGCAGGTGGTGCCCGTCACGGTGAAGCGCAGCTTGCCGTCCTGCACGGGCCCGTCGTCCCCGGCGGCCGGCGAACGGAACACCCACGCCAGCACGGCCAGCACCACCACCATCAGCACGACCGCGATCACCAGGGCGGTCAGACAGCCGGCGAACAGCCCCCGTTTGCGCTTGGCGGGCGGATAGCCGGGCAACCGTCCCGAGCCGGTGGTCGAGTGGTGCGGCGGCGGCACCTGCCCCGTCTGGTGGGGGAGCGGCACCTGCCCGGTCTGGTGCATCGGCACAGGCCCGCGCGACGACCCGGCCGTGGGCCCGGTACGTTCGGCGGGCGGAGGCTGCTGTGGCCCGCCCGGCACCCTCGGCATGGGCCCGGTGCGCTCGATGAGCGGCGGCTGGTGCGGCATCCGCGATGACCCGGGCGTCGGTCCGGTTCGCTCGGCCGGCGGGGGCTGGTGCGGCGCCCGCGACGACCCGGGCGTGGGTCCGGTGCGTTCAGCGGGTGGTTGCTGGTGGGGCATGCGCGGCGACCCCGTCGGCGATCCGGGGGTCGGTCCGGTGCGTTCGGCGGGCGACGGTTGGTGCGGCCCATGCGAAGAGCCCGGCGTCGGTCCCGTACGTTCGGCAGGCGGCGGCTGAAGGGGTGCCCGCGAAGACCCGGGTGTGGGCCCGGTGCGCTCGGCCGGCGGGGGCTGCTGCAAGCGCGCCTCGGGAGCCAGCGGCGGCTGGCCGGAGGCGGGGCCGTGGCCCGGCCCGGCATGGCCCGGTGCGCCCGGACCAGGGACGGCGTGGCCCGGGACGGCCTGGCCTGGCGCCGCGTGGCCGGGGGTGGGGCCGTGGCCTGGGACGGCGCTGTGGGTTGGCGCGGGGCCCGGCGCGTGGCCCGGTGGCGGGCCGGGGAGTTGGCCGGTGCGGTCGGGAGGGGTCAGGGGGCCGAACTCCGACGGGTTCCACGCGCTGGTCAGATGCTTGGTCGCGGCGAGCTGGGCGGCCGGCTCGTCGGCGGCACCCACCAGTTCGAGCAGCAGCTGCTTGGCCGCCGGTCGGCGCGCCGGGTCGGGGTGGATGGCCGCGGCGACCAGCCGGTCGAGCGGCGCGGGCAGCCCCCGCAGGTCCGGTGGCGCCTGGCGGGCCCTGGCCGCCATCACGTACGCGTCGCCCTCGCCGAACGGATGCCCGCCCAGCCCCGCGTACGCGATCAGCGACCCCCACGCGAACACGTCGCCCGCCGGGCTGGTGCGCCCCTCGAAGACCTGCTCGGGAGCGATCCAGCCGGGCGTGCCCATGACCATGCCGGCGTTGGTGTGGCGGGAGTTGACGTGGGTCGAGCGGGCCAGCCCGAAGTCGATCACCCGGGGCCCGGCCAGCGTCAGCATCACGTTGGCCGGCTTGAGGTCGCGGTGCACGAGCCCGGCCGCGTGGATCGCGGTCAGCGCGGCGGCCACGCCCACGGCCGCGGCGTGCAGCACGGACGGCGACAGGGCGCCGTGCTCGATGAGGTGGTCTTCGAGCGAGATGCCGTCGATGTACTCGGTGACGAGGTAGAGGACGCCGCGGTCCTCGCCGTGGTCGAGCACGCGGGCGGTGCAGAACGAGGCCACCTTGCGCGCGTTGGACACCTCTTCGTGGAACCGCGCCCGGTAGACGGGGTCGGCGGTGTAGTCGCGCCGGATGGCCTTGAGCGCCACCCGGGCGCCGTCGGCCGCCTTGGCGAGGTAGACCACGCCCATGCCGCCGGAGCCGAGGCGGCTGATCAGCTCATAGGGGCCGATCGCCGGCGGATCTTCCGGCTGCAGAGGAGTGCCTCCCGAGCGCCCCAACGTCGCCGTCCTCTCGCCGTCGTCATCCCGTCGCAAACCGAACCGTTCCTCCCGCCGGTTCGTCCCTGTGACAACCCGAACCGTTCCGCCGCCCGGCATCCCGTTTGTACCCCAGACTCTAACGGAGGAAGAAGCCGCCCGTTGGCCACTAGCCCTGAGCAGGGTCGCGTCGCAGCGGGCGCATCGAGACGCGCAGCCGCGTGAGGTCGATCGCGTGCGGGAGCGGGCGATGCGGCGACAGCAGCCGCCCGATCGGCTTGGGGCGGGAGGTGCGCAGGATCCCGCCGAGGAAGGCCGTGCCGACGGCGAGCATCAGGCGCAGCCCGTCGCAGCCGGACATGGCCCACCACTCGTCCGCGGCGGTGCCGTCGATCCAGATCTCGGGCGCGAACGTGTTCGCGTACGGCAGGCGCGGGCTGCGCTGGTGGGCCGCGACCGGGACGAGCACGGTGGTGCCCGTCGGCAGGGTGGTGCCGTACCAGTCGGTCTCGGTCGTGGTGACCCGCGACAGCACCGGCACGGGCGGCCACAGGCGCAGCCCCTCGCGCAGGCAGGCGCGCAGGTGGTCGTGGTCGGCGCGGGCGGCCTTGCGGTGGGCCGGGTGGGCGGCGAGCAGCGCCAGGGTCTGCGTCAGGCCGGGCGCGGTCGAGCCCAGACCCATCAGCCAGTACGCGGCCTGCATGAGCCCGCGCGACTCGTTCTCCGGCGTCTCGGCGATCAGCCCGGCCAGGCTGCCCGGCTCGGCTCGGCGCAGATGGTCGATGACGCGGGTGTCGTAGCGGCCGGAGAGGATCTCCTGGCGCCGCCTGGCCCGCCAGCGGCCGGCCCGCGTGAGGTCCTCCAGCAGCCGGGTCAGCTCCTCGTCCCTGGCCGCGCCGTCTCCGTACACGCAGCGCCTGGCCACGCGCCGCCAGCAGGCGTCGAGGCGGGCGTGGTCCACCACGCCGCCGCTCAGCTCGGCCGCCTCCTGCGCGGCGATCTCGATGAAGCGCGGGCGCAGCACGTCGATGGGCAGTTCGAAGGCGTGCTGCTCCAGCACGGGGGTGTAGGCGGGGTCGTCGCGGGCCAGCACCCGCAGCACGTCCCGCTTGGACATGATGAGCAGGACCCGGCCGCGCAGGCCGCGCACCAGCACGGGCCGGCCGCTGTAGCGGGACTCCAGCGCGGCCAGCAGCGCCCGGCAGTGCAGCGGGTCGCGGCCGTGGGTCAGGTGCGCCGAGCCGGGCGGTACGAGCGTCGCGGCCAGGCGCAGGTTCTCCAGCACCGTGGCCCTGGGCAGCCCCCTAGGCACGGGTGACCTCCCGCGATCCGGCCCGCGCCCGCGCATCCTGGGCTCTGCGGTCCAGGACCCGGCGGGCCTCAAGCGCCTTCTCGGTGGCCGGGGCGAGGGGGACGTTCATATGCCGATGTGATCGTCCCGGGCCCGCGTCCGCAATCGAGGGTTTCGGTCAGTGGAACACTTCCGGCCTCAAGATCTGCCGCCGTTCCGGTGGCCGGAACGGCGCCTCACGCCGAGGAAGGCGGAGGCGATGGCGCGTCGGAACGGGGTCACGCGCCGAGGAAGGCGGCGGAGATGGCCTGGGCCGCGCCGCGTACGGACATGCCCAGCTTGGCCAGCGGCGCCGCGTGGGCAGGCGCCGCCACGCCGACCGCCATGCGGATGCGCCCACAGGGGCCGAACACCGGCGCGGCCACGCAGGCCACGCCTTCGGTGAACTCCTCCTGGCTGTAGGCGACGCCGTGCCTGCGGACCTGGGCCAGCTCGCGTTCGAGCCCGGCCAGGGTGGTGATCGTGCGGCGGGTCATCCGTTCGAACGAGCCGCGCGCCAGCACCTCCCTGCGCAGCCTCGGGTCGTAGGCCAGCAGCGCCTTGCCGGTCGCCGTGCAGTGCAGCGGCGCCCGGTCGGAGCAGTCGGAGCGCGAGCGCACCCGGTCGTGGCCGTAGAGGCGCTCGACGTAGCGGGCCTCCAGGCCCCAGGGAACGGCCAGGTTGACCGTCTGCCTGGTGGTCTCGTACAGGTAGAGCAGGTAGGGGAGCACCACCGTGCGGGTGCCGGGGACGCGGGCGCGCGTGATGCCCGCCATCGACTCCAGCAGCTCGCCCGGCAGGTACGCGTTGCCCACCCGCCGCGCCAGCTCCCGCGAGCACAGCACGCCCAGGATGCGGTGCGCCGTCGACTTGGGCAGGCCGGTGCTCCGGCACAGCTGCGACAGCGTGACCGGCCGCGAGGCCGCGCTGAGCGCGAGCAGGAGGTCGATCCCCCGCTCCAGGCTGCCCGGCTGGGACCGGACTTGGTCCGCGGCGGGGCGTAGGTCCGTCACCTGAAGTGCTTGACCGGCCGTTTCCGTCGGCATCGACATCCTTTCGGTCGCCGAGGAGCGGCAGGGAGCTTCCCGGGGCTGCGTTTTTACCTTGCATGACGTACCCGGACCGTCACGCGCTGATACCACCGCTCAGCGAAGTGCGATGATCTCCGCGTACACGGAGACCGCCACCTCCCCTGGCGTTCTCGCCCCGATGTCCAGACCGGCGGGAACGTGCACCCGCTCGCCTCCCTCCACCCGCGCCAGCACCGCCGCGCCGCGCCTGCGGCTGGCGATCAGCCCGACGTACGGCACGCCGCGCGCCAGCGCCTCGCGCAGCACCGGCTCCTCGCCCACGCCGTGCGAGGCCACCAGCACGGCCGAGGTGTCGGCGGCGATCGGCCCAGCGACGGACCCGCCGGCGGACCCGGTGGTGGACTCGACGGTGTAGCCGAGCGCCGCGCCGACCGCGACGAGAGCTCGCGCGATGGGTCCTTCGCCGTGCACCCGCACCAGTACGGGCGGCAGCACGGCCTCCAGGAAGATCTCCAGCGTGCCGCCGGACAGGCACGGCTGGCCCACCGCGACCAGGCCCTCCTCCTCGTGCGGCGCCTCGGCCTCGGGCGTGATGCGCAGCAGCGTGGAGTCGCCGGTGCGCAGCAGCCGCAGGCCCTGGGCGCGGACGGTGTCGGTGGCGCAGATCCCGCCGACGAACCCCTCGATGGTCCCGTCGGACAGCACCAGCGCGCGATCTCCCGCCTTCGCGCTCGTCGGCCGCTGCGCCCGCACGACCGTGGCCAGCACGTACGGCTCCCGCCCCGACCGCAACGAGGCCACCCTGGCCTCCAGATCCCGGGCCCGGCCGGCCCCGGTGCCCGGGGACTGAGCGGCGTGCGGGCCCGGGGAACCGGCCGCCTCCGGGCCCGGCGCCCGGCCGGAGGGGCGGGGCGCCGGCATGCCCAGGAACTCGCTCACGGCTTCTCCTCCACGGGGCCGCCGCGCGCGCGGGCCCGCCCGCTCACGGGATCGCCAGGTCCGTACGGAAGGGATCGCCGTTGACGACCCGCCACACGTTCGCCGGAGTGAGCGGCATGTCCGCGTGCCGCACCCCGTACGGCCCCAGCGCGTCCACCACGGCGTTGACCACGGCCGCCGGCGACCCGACCGTGGCCGACTCCCCGACGCCCTTGGCCCCGATCGGATGCGTCGGCGAGGGCGTCACGGTCTCGCCCAGCTCCCACGACGGGCACTCCATCGCGGTCGGCAGCAGGTAGTCCATGAACGAGGCGCCCAGGTGGTTGCCGTCCTCGTCGAACGCCATCACCTGCATGAGCGCCATGCCCACGCCGTCGGCAAGACCGCCGTGGATCTGCCCCTCGACGATCATCGGGTTGATCCGCACCCCGCAGTCGTCCACCGCGACGAACCTGCGCACCTTCACCTGCCCCGTGCCGGGGTCGACGTCCACGACGCAGATGTAGGCCCCGAACGGATAGGTCAGGTTGGGCGGGTTGTAGACGGTGACCGCGTCCAGGTGGCCCTCGACGCCCTCGGGCAGTTCCAGGCTGGAGTGCGCGGCCAGCGCGATCTCGGCCATCGACCGGCCGGCGGACGGGTCGCCCACCACCGACCACTTCCCGTCGGCCCACTCCAGGTCGTCGGGCGACGCCTCCAGCATGGCCGCCGCCACGATCTTGGCGCGGTCGCGCACCTTCCGCGACACCAGGGCCGCGGCGGCGCCGGAGACGGGGGTGGAGCGCGAGCCGTAGGTGCCGAGGCCGAACGGCGTCTGGTCGGTGTCGCCGTGCACGACCTCCACGTCGTCGGCCGGGATGCCCAGCTCCTGCCCCACGATCTGCGCGAACGTGGTCTCGTGCCCCTGGCCCTGCGACTGGCACGACACCCGCAGCACCGCCTTGCCCGTCGGGTGCACGCGCAGCTCGGCGCCGTCGGCCATGCCGAGGCCGAGGATGTCCATGTGCTTGCGCGGGCCCGCCCCGACGGCCTCGGTGAAGAAGCTGACGCCGATGCCCATCAGCTCGCCCCTGGCCCGCTTGTCGGCCTGCTCGGCACGGAGCTTGTCGTAGCCCGCCATGTCCATGGCCAGGCGCAGCGCCTTGGGGTAGTCGCCGGAGTCGTACTCCCAGCCGGTGGGCGAGGTGTAGGGGAACTGGTCGGGTTTGAGCAGGTTGCGCATGCGTAGCTCGGCCGGGTCCGCGCCGAGCTCGGCGGCCAGCACGTCCACCATGCGCTCGACCAGGTAGACGGCCTCGGTGACGCGGAAGGAGCAGGCGTAGGCGACGCCGCCGGGGGCCTTGTTGGTGTAGACGCCGGTGACCTCGCAGTGGGCGGCCTCGACGTCGTACGAGCCGGAGAAGACGTGGAAGAAGCCGGCCGGGAACTTGGTCGGCTGCGCGGTGCCGTTGAACGCGCCGTGGTCGGCCAGCACCTTCACCCTGATCGCCTGGATGCGGCCGTCGCGGGTCGCGGCGACCTCGCCGCGCATGTGGTAGTCGCGGGCGAAGGCGGTGCTCATGAGGTTCTCGGAGCGGTCCTCCATCCACTTGACCGGCTTGCCGGTGACGATCGAGCCGACGATCGCACAGACATATCCCGGATAAATCCCGACCTTTCCGCCGAAGCCGCCGCCGATGTCCGGCGAGATCACCCGGATCTTGTGCTCGGGCAGCCCGGCCACCATCGCGTACAGCGTGCGGTGCGCGTGCGGCGCCTGCGTCGGGCACCAGACCGTGAGCTTGCCGGTGACCTTGTCGAAGTCGGCGAGCGCGCCGCACGTCTCCAGCGGCGCCGGATGCACGCGCGGGTAGATCATGTCCTGCGCGACCGTCACCTCCGCCCGCTCGAAGATCGCGTCGGTCCGCGCCTTGTCCCCGGCCTCCCAGTCGAAGATGTGGTTGTCGGTACGCCCTTCGAGATCGTCCCTGATCACCGGGGCGCCGGGGTCGAGGGCGTGCCTGGCGTCGATGACCGCGTCGAGGGGCTCGTACTCGACGTCGATCAGCTCCAGGGCGTCGCGCGCCGAGTAGGCGTCCTCCGCCACCACGAACGCGACCTCCTGCCCCTGGAAGCGCACCTTGTCCGTGGCCAGCACGGCCTGCGTGTCCTGCGACAGCGTGGGCATCCAGGCCAGGTTCAGCCCCGCCAGGGTCTGGCCGGTGATGACCGCCCTGACCTTCGGATGCGCCTCAGCCGCGCTCGTGTCGACGGAGACGATGCGGGCGTGGGCATGAGGGCTGCGCAGGATGGCGCCGTACAACATGCCGGGCAGCCGCACGTCGTCGGTGTAGTTGCCGCGCCCCCTGATGAAGCGCGCGTCCTCCTTGCGGTGCATGGGTCCGTAGCTCATCTGCCCGCCTCCGCCGCCCATCGGATCGACCGCACGATGTTCTCGTAGCCCGTGCACCGGCACAGCTGACCCGAGATCGCCTCGCGGATCTGCCCCTCGTCCGGGTCCGGGTTCTTGTCCAGCAGCCAGCGCGCGGTCAGCAGCATGCCCGGCGTGCAGAACCCGCACTGCAGCCCGTGGCACTCCACGAACCCCTTCTGCACCGCGTCCAGTTCGCCGTCCCGCTCCAGGCCCTCGACCGTGGTCACCTCGTGCCCGTCGGCCATGACGGCCAGCACCGTGCACGACTTGACCGGCACGCCGTCGAGCTGGACGGTGCAGACGCCGCAGTTGGAGGTGTCGCAGCCCCAGTGGGTGCCGGTCAGGTCCAGCTCGTCGCGCAGGAAGTGCACGAGCAGCAGCCTCGGCTCGACGTCCCTGGTGTACGGCTGCCCGTTCACCGTGACCGTGATCCGCATGTCAGATCCTCCCCGCTGCCGTGGCCAGCGCGCGCCGGGTCAGCTCGGCGGCCAGGTGACGCTTGTAGTCGGCGGGCCCGCGCTGGTCGGCGCTGGGCGCGCAGTGCTCGGCGGCGATGCGGCCCGCCTCCGCGAACGCCTCCGCGCCCGGGGGCCGGCCGACGAGGTGCTGCTCGGCCTCGGGGGCGCAGAAGTGCGCGGCGCCGACCGCCGTCAGCCCGATGCCGGCCTGAGCGATCACGCCGTCCTCGACCCTGAGCACCGCGCCCGCCGCCGCGACCGGCCAGTCGCCGACGCGTCGCTCGACCTTCTCGTACGCGCTGCCCGTCCCGGGTGCGACGGGCACGCGGAGCTGGATCAGCAGCTCGCCCGGCCCGACGGCGGTCTCGTAAGGACCCTCGTGGAATTGTCTGACCGGCACCGTACGAGTGCCGCCCTGGCCCTGAATGACGGCGGTCGCGTGCAATGCCGCGAACACCGCCGACAAATCCTCGGACGGATCTCCTTGGCACAAGGAGCCGCCAACGGTCCCCCGATTTCGCACAATCGGGTCGGCGATAACTCGCTCCGCATCACGAAATATCGGGAAAAGATCGGTGGCGGTCGTGCTCTCCAGCAACTCGGCGTGGCGCACCAGCGCCCCGATCGCCAGCTCACCGCCCTCGACGATGATCCGCCCCAGCTCGGCGGCCAGGCCGTTGATGTCGATCAGCGCTTCCGGCTGGGCCAGGCGGAGCTTCATCATCGGGATGAGACTGTGCCCGCCCGCCACGACCCTGGCCTCGGGGCCGTACCGTTCCAGGAGTTCGAGGGCGTGCGTGACGCTGTCGGCCCTCTCGTATTCGAACGTCGCGGGAACCTGCATGACTGCACATTGCTGTTACCGATTTATCACGACAATCGGTAAATAAGGCTTTCCTTAATGAGGGGCGGCGAACTATGAAGGGTGGGTGACCCTCAGCCAGCTCGGCGCGTTCGTCTTCGTGGCCCGGCTCGGATCCGTCAAGGCCGCGGCACGGGCGCTCGGCGTCAGCGAGCCCGCGGTCTCCCAGTCGCTGGCCCAGCTCCGCAGGCACCTCGGGGACCCGCTGGTGACCCGCTCGGGCGACCGGATGGTGCTCACCGAGGGTGGCAGCCGGCTACTCGGCATCGCCTCCCAGATCGTCGCGCTCGGAGCCGAGGCGGTCGCCGCCGTCCAGCCCGGCCGCCCCGCCCGCCTGCACGTGGTGATGGACGCGGGACTGGCCGAGTACGTGGCGGGCCCGCTGCTCTGCCTCTTCACCCAGCGCAAGCAGGTGGACGCCACCACCGGCGTGGCCGCGACCGCCGAGACCCCGCTGCTGCTGTCCAGCCGCCTGGCCGACGTCGCGCTCGGGGCCCAGCTGACGGGGGACGGCCTGGTGAGCCGGCCGGTCCTGCGCTGCCGCCTCATCGTGGTCGGCTCGCCGCGCGGGCGCAGGGACCACTGGCTGGTCGGCCCGTCCGGCACCGACCCGGCCAGCGACACCAGCCGCCTGCTGCGCCTGTTACGGGTCCAGGAACCGCAGGTACGGGTCTTCGCCAACCAGACGGCGGCCTGGAAGGCGGCGGCCGAGGGCGCCGGCCTCGCGCCGGCCACTGCCCATCTGGTGGCCTCCCAGCTGCGCAGGGGCGAACTGGTGCCCATCGAGACCGCGGCGACCCCGCTGGCCTCCTACTGGTATGCCACCACCCTCGAACCGGCGGCGCGCTCGGGGGCGGCGGGCACGTTCATGGACTTCCTCACGACGCCCGCGGCCACCCAGGTCATGCGTACCCCGGACGAGGGCGTCCCACGCAGCCGCTTCCGCCCCACGGTCCACGTGTCGATCTGGAGCTGACGCCTGGCGCCGGTCCCGGATTCGGAACCGGCGTCGTTCATCGATCGGGCCCCGTCTCGCCGGCCGCGGGGGCTGTACGGGCGCGTCAGCGGAGTGCGGCGGCCTCCGCGGCCAGCTTCTCCACGCGCGCCCAGTCGCCCGCGGCGAGCGCGTCCGCCGGGGTCAGCCACGTCCCGCCGACGCAGCCCACGTTCGGCAGCGCCAGGTAGTCGGGCGCGGTGTCCACGCGGATGCCCCCGGTCGGGCAGAAGCGCACGTCGGGCAGCGGCCCGCCGAGCGACTTCAGGTACGTGACGCCGCCCGCGGCCTCGGCGGGGAAGAACTTCAGCTCCTTGATCCCCCGCTCGGCCAGCGCCATCGCCTCGGACACGGTGACCGCCCCCGGCAGGAACGGCACGCCACTGGCCTCCAGCGCCTCGACGAGCGACGGGGTCGTCCCGGGAGAGACCAGGAACGTGGCCCCGGCCGCCACGGACGCGGAGATGTCGTCGGCGGTCCTGACCGTCCCGGCGCCCACGGTCGCCTCGGGGACCTCGGCGGCGATCCTGGCGATGGCCTCGCGCGCGGCCGGCGTGCGCAGGGTCACCTCGATGGCCGGCAGCCCACCGGCCACCAGCGCTCGGGCCAGCGGCACCGCGGTCTCCACGTCATCGATCACCACGACGGGGATCACCGGGGCGAGATCGAGCAGGCTCATGAATGCGTCTCTCCTCATCGGCCACCACCACGGGGCCGCTTCTAGTTCAGGTCGTGCAGTCCGGGTCGTCCAAGATCCGGCCGTTCGGTCCAGGTCGTCCGAGATCAGGCAGTTCAGTTCGGGTCGTTCATGGGGGCAGGCGGCCCCGTGGTGGGGCCGCCGTCAGCTCACGAGCTCCTTGCGGGCCCGCCGGCTCAGCCAGGCCGCCGCGCCCGTCAGCGCCGGTTGCGGCGCGACGATCAGCACGGTCCCGATGCCCGCCAGGTAGGCGGCCATGTCGGGGTTGTCCTCGAACCGGGCACGGAAGCCGCTGGCCCGCACCCGCTCCACGATACGGGGCAGCACCCCGCCGCCCAGATACACCCCGCCTCTGGCGCCCAGGGTCAGGGCCACGTTGCCGGCGAAGCCGCCGAGCAGCCCGCAGAACACCTCGACGGTCTCCGCGCACAGCGAGTCGTCCACCCTGGCCACGATGTCGGAGGCGGTCAGGTAGGGCGCGCCGACGCCGTTCACCGCCGCCAGCGCCCGGTGCAGCCGGACGAGCCCGGGGCCGGACAGCAGGTGCTCGGCCACCACGTGCGGCAGGCCCTGCGCGCGCAGCGCCCGCACCACCTCGAACTCCCGCGGCTCCACCACCGGCACCGTGACGTGCCCGCCCTCGCCGGGGATCGGGGTCCAGCCGTCGTCGCACGGCACCAGGCCGCCCACGCCGAGCCCGGTCCCCGGCCCGAGCACCGCCTTGACGCCGTGGCCGGGCGCGGGCCCGCCCAGGGAGACCAGGTCGGCGCCCTCCAGGTGGGGGAGCGAGACGGCCAGGGCCTCGAAGTCGTTCAGCAGCCGGGCGTAGGGGATGCCGAGATCGCGTACGGAGCCGGCCCAGGAGGAGTTCGTGAGCCGGTAGTCGTCGCCGTCGATCGGCCCGGCCAGAGCCAGGCAGGCCGCTCCCGGCCGCGCCCCGCCCGCGTGGGTCGCGAGGTAGGCGGCGACGGCGTCCGCGAGGGTCGGGTGGTCGGCCCCTGGCAGCACCGCGACGTTCGACGGGGGCGCCCCGAGCGAGGTGACCAGGCCGAACCGGGCGTTGGTCCCCCCGATGTCGGCCACCAGCCAGGGAAGGTCAAAGGCACTCACGCATACCTCCGGCGTCCGGGGCGGCGGCAAGATCGCTCGCCGTACTCCGAAGGATCCCACGACCGCCCGCGACACCCCAGAGGGGACGGCGAGTACGTACGGGCTCAGTCAGGTCGCGAACCCCCCGAACCGGCACGGCTCGCCGGACAGACGTGGGACCGGTCACCGGGCCAGCCCGGCCGCTCGTGCGCCCACCGGCGCGTTCGTCTCCAGGTGCGAGGAGCCCGCCTCGGCCGGGAAGCCCAGGCCGGGGCCGTGGTGCGGCGACTCGGCGCCGCTCACCCCGAAGATGCCCGCGCCCTGCTCGGCGTGCCCCGCCATCCGGCGGAAGGCGGCGAACAGCTCGCGCCCGGTGCCGACCCACTGCGCGTCGCTCAGCGGCCGGCCCTCGGGCGCACGCCTGGCCAGCTCCTCGGCGGGCACCAGCAGCTCCAGCGTCCCCGCCGCGGAGTCGAGCCTGATCACGTCGCCCTCGCGCACCAGCGCGATCGGCCCGCCGTCGGCGGCCTCGGGCGACAGGTGGATGGCGGCCGGCACCTTGCCGGACGCGCCCGACATGCGGCCGTCGGTGACGATCGCCACCCGCTGCCCCCTGTCGAGCAGCACGGCCAGCGGCGAGGTGAGCTTGTGCAGCTCGGGCATGCCGTTCGCGCTCGGGCCCTGGTAGCGGATGACGGCCACGAAGTCCTGCCCGTCCAGCTCGCCCGCCTCGAACGCCTTCAGCAGGTCGAGCTGGTCGTGGAAGACCTTGGCCGGCGCCTCGATGACCAGGTGCTCCGGCTTGACCGCCGACACCTTGCTGACCGCGCGGCCCAGGTTGCCCTCGACCATGTGGATGCCGCCGTCGGCCGAGAACGGCTTGGCGACCGGCCGCAGCACGTCCAGGTCGGAGCTGCCGCCGGTGACGGGCGACCAGACCAGCTCGCCGTCCACCAGCTCCGGCGCCTCGCGGTAGCGGTCGAGGCCGGGGCCCGCGACCGTCAGCACGTCGGCGTGCAGCAGGCCCTCGTCGAGCAGGTCGCCGATGAGCACCTGCATGCCGCCGGCCTCGCGGAAGTGGTTCACGTCCGCCTGGCCGTTGGGGTAGATCTTGGTGAGGGACGGCACCACCCGCGACAGCTGGGCCAGATCGTCCCAGGTCAGCACGATGCCCGCGGCGGCGGCCATGGCCACCAGGTGCAGCGTGTGGTTCGTGGAGCCGCCGGTGGCCAGCAGCGCGACGCAGGCGTTCACGATCGACTTCTCGTCCACCAGCTCGCCGATCGGCGTGTACTCGGCGCCGTGCGCGGTGATCTCCACCGCCCTGCGCCCGGCGGCCTCGGTGAGGGCGTGGCGCAGCTCGGTGTGCGGGTTGACGAAGGTCGAGCCGGGCAGGTGCAGGCCCATGACCTCCATCAGCGCCTGGTTGGAGTTCGCGGTGCCGTAGAAGGTGCAGGTGCCGGGCGAGTGGTACGACTTCGCCTCGGCGTCCAGCAGCTCGACCCTGCCGACCTTGCCCTCGGCGAAGAGCTGGCGGGTGCGCGCCTTGACCTTGTTCGGCAGGCCCGACGTCATGGGCCCGGCGGGCACGAAGATCGCGGGCAGGTGCCCGAAGTGCAGCGCCCCGATGAACAGGCCCGGCACGATCTTGTCGCACACGCCCAGCAGCAGCGTGGAGTCGAACATGTCGTGCGACAGCGCGATGGCGGTGGCCATGGCGATCACGTCGCGGCTGTAGAGCGACAGCTCCATGCCCGCCCGGCCCTGGGTGATGCCGTCGCACATCGCCGGCACGCCGCCCGCCACCTGGGCCACGCCGCCGGCCTTGCGCACGGCCGCCTTCAGCTCCGGCGGGTACGTCTCGTACGGCTGGTGCGCGGACAGCATGTCGTTGTAGCTGGTCACGATGGCCACGCCCGGCTTGGCGGCGGCGCGCAGGGCCGGCTTGTCCTCACCCGTGACGCCCGCGAAGCCGTGTGCGAGGTTCGCGCAGCCGAGGTGCGCCCGCGCCGGGCCCTTGGCCCTGGCCTGCTCGCCGTCCCGGCGGATCCGATCGAGGTAGGCGGCCCGGCTGACGGCGCTGCGCTCGGCGATGCGGTCGGTGACCTCCTGGATGAGGGTGTTCACGGGGTTCCCTTCGCCGGATCGGTTGGTTCGCTCGTTCACGCTTCCTCCTCGTGCCAGGCGCGACCGCTGCGGCCGAGCAGCTCATGCGCGCCGGCGGGGCCGGTGGTGCCGGCGGGATACGGCTCGGGCAGGCCGGCGGCGGCCTTCCAGGTGTCCAGGATCGGATCGATCCAGCGCCAGGCCGCCTCGACCTCGTCGCGGCGCATGAACAGCGTCGGGTTCCCGGCCAGCACGTCGCCCAGCAGCCGCTCGTACGCCTCGGGCACCCGCGCCGTGAACGTCTCGCCGAAGCTCAGCGACATCGGCACCGGCTTCAGCGCCACCTCGCCCGCGCCCGGTTCCTTGGCCATGATGTGCAGCCGGATGCCCTCGTCCGGCTGCAGCCGCAGGACCAGCCGGTTCGGTGTGCCGCCGGGGAAGATGGCGTGGGGCACGTCCTTGAACTGCACCACGATCTCCGAGCGCCGGTACGGCATCCGCTTGCCGGTGCGCAGGTAGAACGGCACCCCCGCCCACCGCCAGTTCCTGATCTCGGCCCGGATCGCGGTGAACGTCTCCACCCGGCTCGACATCTCGGTCGGCGGCGTGGAGCCGGGCTCGTCGAGGTAGCCGGGCAGGTCCCCGGCCCCGGTGTACTGGCCGCGCACGGTGAAGCGATCCACTTCGCCGCCCGCGATCGGCCGCAGCGCCTGCAGCACCTTGACCTTCTCGTCGCGGATGGCCTCGCGGTCGTTGCGGGCCGGCGGCTCCATCGCGGTCAGGGTGAGCAGTTGCAGCAGGTGGTTCTGCACCATGTCGCGCAGCGCGCCCGCGTGGTCGTAGTAGCCACGGCGGCCGGGTGTGCCGACGGTCTCCGCGGCGGTGATCTGGACGTGGTCGATCCACAGGGAGTTCCAGATCGGCTCAAGGAAGGCGTTGGCGAAGCGCAGGACCAGCAGGTTCTGCACCGTCTCCTTGCCCAGGTAGTGGTCGATGCGGAAGATCTGGCGCTCGTCGAAGATGGCGCCGACCTCGTCGTTGATGCGCTGCGCACTGGCCAGGTCGTTGCCCAGCGGCTTCTCCAGCACCACGCGCGAGCGGGGCGTCACCAGGCCGGCCTCGTGCGCCTCGCGGCAGAAGGGGCCGAACGTCCTGGGCGGGCTGGCCAGGTAGAAGATCCGGTCGCGGTCCTCGTGGCCGGCCAGCAGGCCGGCGAGCGTGCTCCAGCCAGAGTTCCCCTCTGCGCCCCCGTAGATGCCACTGCCGACGTCCACCGAGACGTGGTGCAGGCGGCCGAGGAAGCGCTGCCACATGGCGGGGTCGTCCACCGGGACGCTGTCGCGTACCTCGGCGTCCACCTTGCCGCGGAAGTCGGCATCGGTCAGCCCGCCCCTGGACAGGGCGATGACGCGGGTCTCCGGGGAGAGTCTTCCGTCCCTGTCGCTGTGGTAGAGCGCCGGCAGCAGTTTGCGCATGGACAGGTCGCCCGTGCCGCCGAAGACGACGAGGTCGGCAGTGTGCATGCCGGGGTGCACGTCGGAGTGCACGTCGGAGTGCACGTCGGGGTGCATGTCGGGGTGCATGTCGGGCTGGGTGGGGGCGTTCGGTGGTGCGGTCGACACGGTTCCGGGCTCCGGGGGATCTACCAAGCAGGGACAGAACGGACACTAACGAGAGTTTGGGTCGTACACAAGCGGAGTTTTGGCATTTGAGATGAAAAAGTAGTGACTTTTCATTACACAACCCCATGTGGTTCACTTAGCCGATGTCTCGACGTACCGCAGCCGCGCTCGCCACGAGTGGCGAGGTGCTCCGCCTCATCCGCACCGGAGAGGCCGTGACGCGGGCCGAGCTGGGCCGGGTCACCGGCCTGTCGCGTCCCGCCGTGCAGTTGCGCGTCGGTGAACTGCTCGAACGCGGACTCGTCGTGGAGCGGACCGACGCCCCGTCCACGGGCGGGCGCCCGCCGGTCCGGCTGGAGTTCAACGCCTCGGGCGGCGTGGTGCTCGTGGCGGCGCTCGGCGCCAGCCGCACCAGGGTGGCCGTGTGCGACCTGGCCGGCCACGAGCTGGCCGGGCGCGAGTTCGCGATGGACGTCGAGCAGGGGCCTGACACCGTGCTGCCGCTGCTCATGGACACCTGGGACGACCTGCTCGGCGACCGGCCGCGCAGCATGATCAGGGGCGTCGGGATGGGCGTGCCGGCCACGGTCGAGTTCGCGCAGGGCCGTACGGAGAGCGCCCGCGTCATGGCCTCGTGGACCGGCGTGGTGATCCCGCCGATCATCCGCGCGCGCTTCCCCGTGCCCGTCCTGGTGGACAACGACGTCAACGTGCTGGCCATCGGCGAGCACCGAGGCGTCTACCCCGAGCTGGACGACCTGATGTTCGTGAAGATCTCGACCCGCATCGGCGCCGGCGTGATCGCCGGGGGCGGCATCCTGCGCGGCGCGATGGGCGCGGCCGGCGAGATCGGGCACATCCCGGTGATCGACGGCGGCGGCGTGCTGTGCCGCTGCGGCAACTTGGACTGCGTCGACTCCGTCGCCAGCGGCACCGCGCTGCTGCGCGAGCTGTGCGGCAGGGGCAAGGACGTGCGCACGATCGCCGACGTGACGGCGCTGGTGCGCGCGGGCGACGCCGAGACGATGGCCACGGTCCGTGAGGCCGGGCGGCGCATCGGGGAGGTGCTGGCCGGGGCGGTCAACATCCTCAATCCGTCGGTGGTGGTGCTCGGCGGCGACGTGGCGGAGGCGTTCGGGCCGCTGGTGTCGAGCATCCGCGAGGTCGTCTACCGCCGCTCCACCGCCCTCGCGACCCGCCGCCTGCGCATCGAGCCGAGCCGGCTCGGGGCGGGGGCGGGCATCAGCGGCTGCGCGGTCATGGTGCTGGACCACGTGCTGTCGCCGGAGGCCGTGGACGAGACCATGACCCTCACCGCCCTGCGCCGCGACCGCGCCCCGGCCCTGCCGGCCCCGGTCGAGGCCGGCCAGTCCTGACCTCCCGCCGCACGTTCAGCCCGTGCGCGGGTGAGAACGCGCTGGGGTCAGAACGCGCTGCATCATGCGCGGGTCAGCAGGTGCACAGCAGGCCGCGCAGCGCGGTCTCCAGGCACACGCTGGAGCGGGCCGGCGTCGGCCAGGGGAAGCGGATGAGCGTCTCGTCCACCCGTACCGTCGCCCCGAACCGGTCCAGCTCCCACAGCCACACCTCCGCCGCCGGTTCCCCGAGCTGCCTGGTCACCCCGGCGGTGAGCTGCGCCCGGTGGGAGGAGTTGACGTGCGCGAGCACTCGCTCGGCCGTCTCCGACAGCGGGTCGGGCGCCGCCCCGAGGTAGTCGTCGGCGTCCAGCAGCCCGGACTCCTGCCCGGTCAGGTACACGACCTGCCCCACGTCCAGCCGCAGCAGCCGCGGCGCGTCCGGCCGGCCGAACCGCTCCAGCGCCTCGAACAGGCTCTCGTCGGCGCTGTGCGCGGCCACCGCCACCGCCGCGGCGCGGGCCTCGGCCTCCGGTACGGCCTCCGCCCAGCCCTGCACCTCCAGCAGTCCGCGCGGATGCGTCACCGGGCCGAGCTGCCGCATCGACGTCAGGTTGACCGCCACGACGGCGTCCGCGCGCAGGCCGTGCAGCGTCTCGCCGGGCCGTACCAGCAGCACGGGCCGGCCGCGCTCGTCCACTCCGCCGCGGGCGGGGGAGGGGGCGCCGTCAACGGTGAGTTTGGCGACGTCGGCGGTCGCGGCGAGGGTGCGGACCCGCTCGGGGATCGGCAGCATGACGCCTCCTAGGAGAACAATGGTGTAGGTTAGGCTTGCCTAAGTAAGGATTACCTAATCACATCGAGGTGAACGTGCGCTACACCGGCCCGAAGGTGCGACTGTCGCGTCGCGCGGGCGTCCCGCTGACCAGGAAAGCCGTCCGCTACTTCGAGACGCGCCCGTACCCGCCGGGCGAGCACGGGCGCAAGACCAACCGCCGCAACACCGGCGACTACGGGCTGCGGCTGATGGAGAAGCAGAAGCTGCGCTGGTACTACGACGTGTCGGAGCGCCAGCTGCGCCGCTACTGGGACCTCGCCGTACGCAAGCCGGGCGCCTCGGGCGCCGAGCTCGTCACCCTGCTGGAGACCCGCCTGGCCTCCCTCGTGCTGCGCTCGGGGCTGGCTCCCTCGATCTACGCGGCCCGCCAGTACATCGCCCACGGCCACATCGCCGTGGACGGCCGCAAGGTCGACATCCCCAGCTATCTGGTCAAGCCAGGACAGGTCATCTCCGTACGGGCCCGCTCGCGCCAGATGCAGCCCTTCGTGGCGGCGGCCGAGGGCGTGCACGCCGACGAGCGCACGGCCGCGTATCTCTCGGTGGACCTCAAGGAGCTGCGCTTCACCCTGGTCAGCCGGCCCGAGCGCGAGCAGATCGTGGTCCCCGTGGACGAGCAGCTCGTGGTGGAGTTCTATTCTCGTTAGCCGTGAGTGGAGCGGAAGAGCGTCACGCGAGCTGGCTGGAGCTGTTCTTCGACCTGGTGGTCGTGGTGGCGGTGATCCAGCTCGCCCACCGGCTGGCCCACCCGACCTGGCCGGACGTGGCGCTCTTCGTCGTCCTGTACTACGCGATCTGGAGCGTGTGGACCGCCCTGACCCTCTACTCCAACGTGCGGGGCGAGCGCACCCGCATGCTCAGCATGCTGATCGGCATGTTCGGCATCGCCGTGATGGCCGCCGCCGCGCCCGACGTCGCCCGCGAGATGGGCACGGGCGGCACGCACGAGGGCTGGTTCATCGCCGCGTACATCATCTCCAGGACGAGCGCTTCCAGAAGCCTGCAGCGGGCCGGCGCGATCATGACGGCGTGGCCCGCGGCTCAGCTGGGCGCGGGGCTGACGCCGTGGATCGCGTCCAGCTGGGTGGAGGGCCCCTGGCGCTATGTGCTGTGGGGCATCGGCGTCCTGCTCGACCTCGGCTTCTCCATGGCCCGCGGCCGCCGGCCCGAGCGCATGATCGAGGAGCTGAACGAGCAGATCCGGCGCCGGCTCAAGCGCGATCGGCGCCTCCACGTCTCCCGGCGCCCCCTGCCCGATCCCGACCACTACGCCCCCGCCGTGCTGGAACCCGCCCACCTGGGGGAGCGGCTGGGACTGTTCGTGATCATCGTGCTCGGCGAGGCCGTCATGCAGGTCGTGCTGGCCGCCTCCGGGCAGTCCTGGGGTCCGGAGCTCGGGCTGGCCGCCCTGGCGGGGTTCGGGCTGATCGTCTCGCTGTGGTGGATCACCCTCCAGTACGGCCTCAGCGCCGTCCCCGGCGCCACGGAACGCGGCCTCAAGGCGTACATCGCCTTACCCGCGCACTTCGCCATGACGGCGGGCCTCACCGCCACGGCGGCCGGGCTGGGCGTGGTCGCCGCCGAGCCCGGCGCCCACCTGCACGCCGGCTCCGGCTGGGTGCTGGGCGGCGGGCTGGCGGTGTACTTCGCCGCCTCCGCGGCCCTGGGGGTGGCCATGCGGGCCTCGCGGCGCTGGATCTGGGGCTGGGCCGTGCCCTCCGTTTTCGTGCCGCCGATCGTGGCCGCGGTGTCCGGGCTGCTGCCCGGCTGGCTCGTGGTCGTGCTGCTGCTCCTCGTGGCCCTGTGGCGGGTCGCCTACCGCCACCGCGGCGGCCCAGTCACCGGCACAGCCCCCGACGCTGGCCCCGGCACAGCCCCCGACACAGCCCCTGCCCAGCACCAGGGCGGCGGCTAGTTGCGGCCGGCCTTGGCGCGGCGGGAGCGCCTGGGTTGCGGCTCGGATCGCTCCGATGCCCCGTTCGGCCACTGCTTGCGCAGGTGGGCGACCTCGTCGCGCAGCGCGGCCAGCTCGTCCAGGATCCGTTGCGTGTGCGCCGTGGTGTCCTCGATCGCCGCCAGCTCCTCGGCCCGCTCCGCCCGCTCCTCGGCGCGTTCCTCCTCGTTCTCCTCGTCCATGGCGCTCACCACGACCGCCAGGAAGAGGTTCAGCACGACGAACGTGCACACGAGGATGAAGATGGTGAAGAAGATCCACGCCGTCGGGTGCCGGCTCATCACCTCCCTGGCGATGTTGCCCCAGTCGTCGCCCGTCATCGTCTGGTAGAGGGTGAACAGCGAGGTCGGCAGGTCGCCGAAGCGGTCGGGCGCGGTCTGGCCGTACAGCTTCGTGGCCATGACGGCGGCGACGTACAGCACCAGCGACAGCAGCACCACGATCGAGCTCATCCCCGGCATCGCGCGCAGCAGCGCCGAGACGACGCGGCGCAGGCTGGGCACGACCGACAGCAGCCGCAGCACCCGCAGGATGCGCAGCGCGCGCAGCACCGACAGGCCGCCGGCCGTGGAGGCGAAGGCGATGCCGACGATGATCGTGTCGAAGATGTTCCACGGATCGCGCACGAAGGCGGCGCGCTCGACGTAGATCTTGGCGATCAGCTCGGCGGCGAAGATGTAGAGCGCGAGGTGATCGACCACGGTGAGCAGGGTGCCGTACCGCTCGACCAGGGGAGGGAAGGTCTCCATGCCGAGAGTGGCCGCGTTCAGCACGATGAGGCCGATGATGAACCGCTGGAAATGCCGATGGGCGAGCAGAGCTCGAGTGCGTTCGCGCACGGGTGCAGGCTCCTCAAGATGGATCAGGTCCGCACCATGATGACGCAAGATGATCAACCCAGAGACTGTGGTATAAAGCCCCCCTGACTTGTCCATGTGGGGGATCAAACGATCATGTCCTATCCCGACTACGGCGCCGGTTCCTACGGCCCCGTGCCGCAGAGCCACCCCAACGGCACCACCATCCTCGTCCTGGGCATCCTGAGCCTGGTGGTGTGCACGTTCATCGGCCCCTTCGCCTGGTCGATGGGCAACAAGGCGCTGCGTGAGATCGACGACAGCGGCTATTTCTACGAAAATCGCGGCCACGTCCAGGCCGGCCGCATCTGCGGCATGATCAGCAGCGCGCTGCTGATCTTCACCCTGGGCCTGGTGGCCATCGGCCTGCTCTTCGGCCTGCTCGGCGCGCTGTCCGACGCGTAGCCCTACAGGTCGCCCAGCCCCTGCTCCAGCAGGTCGAACGCCTGGTGGGCCTGGGCCGTCAGCAGCGGCCCGATCTTCTCCCACGGCTCGCCGGCCAGCATCATGGCCAGGGCGCGCTCGCTCAGGAGCCGCGTGACGGCCAGGATCTGCGCTGCCGCGACCCGGGGCACGACGTCGTCGGGGCCGGCGCCGAGCTCGCCGGCCAGCGCCCGCGCCAGGCCCTGCTCCCGCTGGAGATGCACGTCGCGGAGCCGGGCCGTCAGCGCGGGGCTGTCGTTGATCACGCGGGAGAAGGCGTCGTTGCCCGCGTTGAGCCCGTAGCGCCAGTCGCGCGTCTCGATCGCGCCGAGGTAGTCGCGCCTGAACGCGCGCACCACGCCCTCGCCCGGCAGGCGCTCGCGCAGCACCTGCTGCGGCAGGTCCACCACCAGGTCGTAGCGGTCGGCGAACAGGTCCTCCTTCGTGCTGAAGTAGTTGAAGACCGTGTTGACCGACACGTCGGCGGCCTGCGCCACCTCCGCCACCGTCACGTTGTCGAACCCCCGGGCCAGGAACAGGCCCGTCGCGACGTCGGAGATGCGCTCCCGCGTCTCGCGCTTCTTCCGCTCCCGCAGCCCTTCCGCCATGCCCTCATCCTATCCAACTTGCAGTGACCCCAAAATTGTGGTTACTTAAATTTTGGAGGCGATGAAATGATCAAGACCAAGGGTCTGAGCAAGATCTTCAAGGGCGGCAACGAGGCCGTCAGAGGCGTCGACATCTCCGTGGAACCGGGGGAGATCGTCGGCTTCCTCGGCCCGAACGGCGCCGGCAAGACCACGACGATGCGCCTGCTGACCACGCTGCTGCGCCCCACGGCCGGCACCGCGACGGTGGCCGGCCACGACCTGATCGGCGCGCCGAAGCAGGTGCGCCGGCGCATCGGATACGTCGCGCAGAGCGGCGCCATGCCCCCCGTCTCGCCGGTGAAAGGCGAGCTGGAGCTGCAGGGCATGCTGTACGGCCTGAGCCGGCGCGAGGTCGCCGCCAGGGCGCAGGAGGTGCTGGCCCGGCTGGAGCTCACCGGGCTGGAGACCACGTTCCCCGCCGCCCTGTCGGGCGGGCAGCGCCGCCGCTTCGACCTCGCGTTCGCCCTGCTGCACGACCCGGCGCTGCTCTTCCTCGACGAGCCGACCACCGGCCTGGACCCGCAGAGCCGGGCCGGCTTGTGGGACCTCATCCGCTCGCTGCGCGCCGGCCAGGGCATGACGGTGTTCCTGAGCACCCATTACCTGGACGAGGCCGACGCGCTCTGCGACCGGGTGCTGATCATCGACCACGGCCGCATCGTGGCCGAGGGCGCTCCCGCCGAGCTCAAGACCGGCGGGCGCACGCTCGACGAGGTGTTCCTCGACATCACCGGCAGATCGCTGCGCGAGCAGGGCGGCGCGCTGACCGGGAAGGAGGCGTGATGCCGCGCGAGACCTGGGTGCTGTTCCGCCACGGCCTGAGCGTCACCCTGCGGCAGAAGGTCGGCATCGCGTTCGGCGCGATCCAGCCGCTGCTGTTCCTGGTGCTGTTCGGGCCCATCTTCGCCACGTTCGGCACGTGGGAGACGCTGGTGCCCGGCCTGATCCTCCAGCTCGGGCTGCTGAGCACGGGCATGGCCGGGTTCGGGGTGGTCTTCGACAAGCGCATGGGCGTGCTGGAGCGGATGCGCGTCACCCCGGCCAGCCGGCTGGCGCTGCTGCTCGGGCGGGTGCTCAACAACGTGGTCACGCTGATCCTGCAGACGGCGCTGCTGCTCGCGGTGGCCTTCGCCCTCGGCCTGCGGGCCCCGGTGGGCGGGCTCGCGGCCGGGTTCGTGCTGGTCGTCGTGCTGGGGGCGAGCCTGGCCGCGCTGTCGTACGCGATCGCGCTGACGATCGACGAGCACCTCTTCCCGCCGGTGATGAGCACCGCCGTGATGCCGCTGATCCTGCTGTCCGGCGCGCTGCTGCCGATGTCGATGGCGCCGGGCTGGCTCGTCGGCCTGTCCTACCTCAGCCCGTTCCGGTACGTGCTGGAGGCACTGCGCGACCTGTTCGCCGGCCGGTACACGACCGGCACCGTGGCTGTCGGCGTGGCGGTCACCGTCGTCTTCGCCGCGATCAGCCTGACGATCGGCACCCGGGTGTTCGGCCGCGAACAGGAGTGAGGAAGGGGCGAGCGCCCCCACTCACCGTGCGCGACCGGCATTTCTTCCGGAGCGTCGGACTTCCTTGTTCTCCGTCCGTTCACTACGGTGAGACATCATGACGCTCCAGGCGCAGAAGCCGGTCGACGACGGAGAAAAAGCACACTGGCTGGCCGTGCGGCCGAGGCTCATCCTCGCCAGTGCCTTCATGCTCTTCCTGGAGCTGGCGCTGATCAGGTGGACCGGGTCCAACATCGTCCACCTCAGCTATTTCACCAATTTCGTGCTGCTCGGGTCGTTTCTCGGCATCGGGCTCGGCTTCCTGCGCGTGGGGCGCTCGCGGCGGCAGCCCTACTACTCGCCCGTCGTGCTCGCCGTGCTCGTCATCGTCGTGCTGACCTTCCCCGTCACCGTCGACCGCAACACCGAGGGCGTCCTCTACTGGACGAGCCTGTCCACCAGCGGGCCGCCCGCCTGGGCGATCCTGCCGGTGATCTTCTGCGCCGCCGCCGTGGTGCTGATGGGGCCCGCCGAACTGGTCGGGCGCTGCTTCCCCGAGCTGCCCCGCCTGGAGGCCTACCGCTACGACCTCATCGGCAGCCTCACCGGCATCGTGGCGTTCACGGCGCTGTCGTTCCTGAGCGCGCCGCCGGTGTTCTGGGGGCTGATCGCGGCCGCCTGCTACGGCGTGCTCCTGGCGCCCCGGCCGCGCACGCTCTACGTGCTGCTGGTGAGCGTGCCGTCCGTGGCCGTGGTCGGGCTGCTGCTGGCCGAGACGCTCACCGCCGGGGCCATCTGGTCGCCGTACTACAAGGTCACCACCCGGCAGCTGCAGCAGCTCGGCATCCCCGTCACCGACATCGCGGTCAACGGCATCCCGCACCAGCAGGCCGTGCCCGCCGCCGCGCGCCTGCAGTGGGAGGCCCAGTACGGCCTGCCGTACGAGCGCACCACCAAGCCCCCGAAGGACGTGCTCATCGTCGGCGCGGGCAGCGGCACCGACGTGGCCATCGCCCTGTCCAAGGGCGCGGGCAAGGTCGACGCCGTGGAGATCGACCCGAAGCTGCGCGAGCTCGGCGGCTCCGTCCACCCCGACCGGCCCTACGACGACCCGCGCGTCACCACCCACGTCACCGACGGCCGCGCCTTCCTTGAGCGCACCGGCGACAAGTACGACCTGATCCTCTTCGCCCTGCCCGACTCGCTCACCCTCGTCTCCGGCGCCAGCTCGCTGCGCCTGGAGAGCTACCTGTTCACCGAGGAGGCCATGCGGGCCGCCCGCGCCCACCTGCGGCCCGGCGGCACCTTCTCGATGTACAACTACTACCGGGAGAGCTGGCTGGTCGACCGGCTCGCCTCGACCATGCAGCGCGCGTTCGGCCACAAGCCGTGCGTGGACGTGGTCAGCACCGCCGGGCAGCAGGCCGTGATCACCGCCGGCCTGGCCGCCACCGACCAGCGCTGCGCCACCGAATGGCCGGGCGCCGCCGCGGGCACCCCCGAGCCGGCCGGTGACGACCGGCCCTTCCTCTACCTCAAAGACGCCACGATCCCGCCGATCTACATCATCACGCTCGGCCTGATCCTCATCGTCAGCCTGCTCGCCGTGCGCGTGGTGGCGGGCCCCTACCAGCGGATGCGCCCGTACGCGGACCTGTTCCTGCTGGGCGTCGGGTTCATGCTGCTGGAGACCAAGAGCGTGACCGGGTTCGCGCTGCTGTTCGGCACGACGTGGGTGGTCAACGCGATCGTCTTCGCCGGCGTGCTCGTCGCGGTGCTCGCCGCCGTCGAGGTGACCCGCCGCTTCCGCGTCCCGCCCCTGCCGGTCATGTACGGCGTGCTCTTCGCCGGGCTGCTGCTGGCCTGGCTCGTGCCGAACGAATGGCTGCTCGGCCTGCCGCTCCCGGTGCGGGCGGTGGCCGCCGTGACGGTGGCGTTCCTGCCGATCTTCGCCGCCAACGTGATCTTCGCCAAGCGCTTCGCCGAGACGGCCGACGCCACCACCTCCTTCGGCGCGAACCTGCTGGGCGCCATGGTCGGCGGCTGCCTGGAGTACGTGGCGCTGGTGATCGGCTACAAGGGCCTGCTCATCGTGGCGGCCCTGCTCTACGTCGGCGCGCTCGTCCTGCTGCCGAAGAAGGATTCCGCCCTGGTGTGACCGGCCGTTCGAGAATGATGGAATTGACTTCGACAATTGATTGACCACCGGTCAGGAGATTTGTTCTTCCGGAGGTTGATTTGTCGCCGGTCGCGAGGTGAGGTAGAGATATCGGGTACGCTCCGATAACGGTGATCGTCCGTTGAAAAAGGGGAAATTCCTCTTCCCCGTCGCCGGGGGCACGGCCGGCCCGGCGACACCCGTGCGATTCCCGGAACTCCTGGCTCGGCCGGGTGAGCGCCGCACTCGCCGCGGGAATTTCGGGACGGCTCGGCGAACAGCCGGGGAATCGGCCCGCGGGTTGCCGCGCCGCCCCGCGGGCCGCTTTCATGACATGACCGGATTCCGCGCGACCCCGTTCCGAAATCGAATCGACTCACCCGGAGAGGACGCATGCTGGAGGAGATGCTGCCCGGCCACGAAGGGCTGCTCGCCGACCCCTATCCCGCCTACGCCCGGCTGCGCGAGTCGGGCGCCCCGCATTTCGTGAAACTCCGCGGCGGCCTGTACGGCTGGCTGGTGACCCGCTACGACGACGCCAGGGCCGCGCTCGCCGACCCGAGGCTGAGCAAGGACCCGCGGCACGCGCCCGCCGACTGGCAGGAGGCGGGGCGCGGCCGGCCGCTGGAGGACCGGGCCGGCCTCGGCACCCACCTGCTCACCACCGACCCGCCCGAGCACACCCGGCTGCGCCGCCTGGTCTCCGGCTTCTTCACCCCGCGCCGGCTGACGGAGCTGCGGCCCGGGATCGAGGAGGCGGCCCGCGCGCTCGCCGCCGGGCTGACCTCGGGCGACGACCTGGTGGCGGGGTTCGCGGCGCCGCTGCAGTCGGGGGTGCTGTGCGACGTGCTGGGCGTGCCGGTGGCCGACCGTACGGACTTCCAGCGGTGGACCACGGCGGTGGTGTCGTCGGAGGCGGTGGCGGGGGAGAGCCGGCCCGAGGCGCTGCGGGCGCTGGCCGGTTACGTGCGCGGGCTGGTCGAAGGCAGGCGGCACGCGCCGGGCGACGACCTCATCAGCACGATCACCGCCGCCGCGCTCGACGGTGACCGGCTCAGTGAGGACGAGCTGCTGTCGATGATCTTCCTGCTGCTCGTCGCCGGGCACGAGACGACCGTGGGGCTGATCGGGCTGGGCACGTACACGCTGCTGCGCCACCCCGGGCAGCTGGAGCTGCTGCGGGCCAGGCCCGAGCTGATCGAGCAGGCCGTGGAGGAGTTGCTGCGCCACGACGGCCCGGTCGAGCTGGCCACCTGGCGCTTCCCGCTGGAGCCGGTGCAGCTGGGCGGGGTGCTCCTTCCCGCCGGGCAGCCGATCCTGGTGGCGCTGGCCGCCGCCAACCGCGACCCGCGCCGTTTCACCGACCCCGACCTGCCCGACCTCACCCGGACGGACAACGCGCACCTCGGCTTCGGCCATGGGCCGCACTACTGCCTGGGCGCCCTGCTGGCCCGCCTCACCGGCCGCGCCGCGCTGAGCGAGGTCGTCCGGCTGCCGGGGCTGGCCCTCGCGGTGCCGCCGGAGCGCCTGCGCTGGCGTGCCAGCCTGACCGTGCGTGGGCCCGTGAGCCTTCCGGTGACGTTCGGCTGACTCTCCGGGCTCACCCCGCCGGTTCCACCCCCTGGACCACGCTCCTGGCCCCTTCCAGAGGCCCCTTCCAAGAGGGCAGGGTCGAGGCCGCAGAGCTCGTCTTCTAGAAGCTGGGGTCAGAGGCCGCAGAGCTCGTCGAGGCCCTTGGCGCCGGCTCGCTGCGAGTTGCGGGTGGGCGTCTGCGTGGGCCGCTGCGGCGTCGCCGTGCGGGTCCTGGACGCCGCCACGCTCGGGGAGGCGCTGACATTGGCCGTCTGCGCCTGCCGGGCCGGGCGCAGCGAGTCGTTGATCGCCTTCTTGGTGGCCGTACGGATCTTGGCCCAGTCCGGCCGGCCCGAGTAGAACTCCGGCGGCACGAACTGCAGACTGGAGATCTTGGCTTCCTTGACCTTGACGGCCAGTTCGAGGAGCGGCTGCACCAGGTGCCGGGGGATGTTCGTCTGGGCCAGCCGCTTGGCCGCGCCGGCGATCTTGTTGAACCGGGTGAGGATCACCGTGGGCGTGGCCTGCTGCGCGAAGGCGCCGATGACGCAGCGCTGGCGGCCCATCCGGGAGAAGTCGTCGCTGCCGACGCGGGAGCGGCCGTACCAGAGGGCCTGCTCGCCGGTCAGCTTGCGCTCGCCGGCCTTGATGACGCCGGCGGTGCCGTACAGGCCGCCCCACTTGACGTCCTGCTCCACCTTGATCCGCAGGCCGCCGATGGCGTCCACCAGGTCGGCGAAGCCGTACATGTTCATCAGCATGTAGTAGTCGATCTTGAGGTTCAGCGTGTAGCCGATGGCGTCCATCAGCGCCCGCGGGCCCTTGTTCCTGCCGCCCATGAGCTGCGGGTTGTCGTTGGCGTACTGCCAGACCTCGTTGAGCAGGCCGCCGTTGGGCAGCTCCGCCATGAAGCCGTTCGGGAACTGCTTGTGCAGCGGCGAGGACGGGGGGAAGCGGACGTGCTGGAGGTTGCGCGGGAGGCTGAACAGCACGGTGGTGCCGGTCTTGAGGTCCACGCTGGCCACGTTCATGCTGTCGGTGCGCACGCCGGTCCTGTTGCCGGCCGCGTCGCCGCCGATGAGCAGGAAGTTGACCCGCTCCTTGCCGTCCCAGGGGTCCTCCGGGTTCTGGGCGACGGTGGGCGTGTCGGCGTCGGGCTCCGAGGGGAAGATCGAGCCGACCGCGTCGCGTACGGTCAGCACGCTGTTGGCGGCGAGAGCGAACGGCGACATGACGGTCACGCAGAGCAGGCCCACCGCGATGCCGGTGAAGATCTGGCCCTGCTGGGGCAGCTTGTTCGGCCCCAGCGCCACGTAGGAGGTCACCAGCAGGGCGAACCAGGCCAGGGCCAGCACCGAGGCGCCGATGACCACCGCGAGCATCGCCCCGTCGCCGGCCAGGCCGGCCGCGTTCGACAGATCGCCCGCCACGCTCAGGCCGTAGGCCAGGACCGCCAGCAGCAACACCGCGTACACGCTGACGAGGATCAGCCCGGTACGGCGGTGCCCGGCCCGCAGGTGAGCGGCGCCGGGCACGATGGCCGACAGGGCGGTCCAGCCGAGGACCGCGCCGGGCGTCAGTGGCTTGGCGAAGCGCGGGGCGGCGGGCGCGCCCGAGGGGCGGCCGGCGCCCCGCTGGGCGTTCGGCCGCGATCGTCGGATGGGGCGCCGTTTCTTGCCTTCTGGCACGGTGTCTACCCCATCGCGCTTGCTCACACCCGGCTCCTTACACGCCTACCAGGCAAAACTGACGTTTGCCCCCCGATGGGCACAAGATTGCCAGGATTCTAGTCCCCATATCTGGACAACAGAGACATGTGCTCAACATGAGATGAATGCCACGCGGCTGTCAGGAGACCGTCGACGAGGGCGCCAGCCACGTATTGCACTGGTATGTCTTGCTTCTCTCCCATCCCTGACGGAACCAGCGATTGTTGTTCACCGGCTTGCCGTGATCGCGCGGCCGGCCCGGCCAGTCGCCGACCTGACCGTAGAACCAGAACAGCCGGCTGCGCTGGGAGGTGTTCACCGGGTACGACGACGCCACCGACCGCATCCACATGCCGGCGAAGCAGGTGGCCTGCAGCTCCAGCCGGCGGCTCAGCGCCAGCTTGCCGCTCTGGCTGCCGGAGTCGAGGGTCGAGGACCACCAGGAGTTCATCAGGCCGGTGATGTTCTGGACGTGGTGGCCGTACTCGTGAGCCATCATGCTGATGGTGCCGCCGTGCCAGCTGATGATCTCGCCGTACCCGGGGGAGTTGCCGACGCCCGACGCCAGGGCCGAGGTGGAGGCGTAGATGGTGCTGTTGCGCGGGCAGTAGTACGGCACCATGCTCCCCGGCGAGGGATAGTCGCCGCAGGCGCCCCTGCCCTTCCTGGACGCGATGGCGTAGCTGGGCGGGCGGAACTGGATGCCCTGCTTCTCCAGGATCGGCTGCCACGCCTTGTCCATGCACCTGCCGGTCTTCAGGATCAGCGCCTTGAGCTGGCTGTGGTTGAACTGGTTGATGTTGCCGCCACGGCAGTTGAGCCGGGGCAGCGAGCCGGCCCGGTACATCGAGTTGTTCCTCAGGCTCGTGTTGACCGACACCCTGGCGGGCGGCGTGACCCGCGTCGTCGGCCGCTGGGTCGGCCGCTGGGTCGGCCGCTGGGTCGGCCGCTCGGTAGGACGCTGGGTCGGCCGCTCCGTGGGACGCTCGCTGGGGCGCGCGGGCCCGTCGCTGGAATACGGATCGGGCTCGTAGTCGTCGTCGGGGTCGTACGTCGGGATCGCGACCGGGTTCGAGGTGTCCGAGCTCGACGAGCTGCCGATCGCCGCGACCGCGATGACGAGCAGCACGAACACCGCCGCCAGCGAGCCGAAGATCGTGCCGAGCACCCCCGCGACGCCCATCCCCGACTTCTTCTGCGGCGGCCGCTGCCACTGCTGCGGCGGCATGGGCGGAGGCATCGGGGGCGGCATCGGGGGCGGCATCGAGGGAGTGGGCGGCGGGTATCCCGGCCCAGGACCGTACTGCGGAGGTCCGTACTGCCGGCCCTGCGGGGGTCCCTGCGGCGGCCCGTAGGGCGGCTGGCCGTGTTGCGGGTACGGCTGCTCCAGCGGCCGCGTCGGCGCGGGATGGTACGGATTCCCCCGCGGCGGCGGCGGTGGGGGAGGCGGCGGTGGCGGGGGAGCGCCCTGCCCGCCGCCGCCCGGCTGCCGGTAACCGGGCGGCGGCCAGGGCAACGAGGGTGGCCGCTGTGGCTGTCCTGGCTCATGTGGCGGGGGTGGATACTGCCCGTTCCCTGTCACCTTGTCTCCCCGTTTGCCCCGTTGAGTGCAATGCCTGGTTTGCGACGCGACTTGTCGGACCCTTGGCAAATTTGGGGCAAAAGCATACTGATTTAACACCCGTCACGGATGTAGCTGTGCTCGGTTACAGTCCGAAATCATTCGAGGTGATCTCCGCTATCTCCCGGTCCCGGCGGCGGGCGGTGTCCTAGCTTCTTTGGCATGAATCTCCAGCAGCTCCGCTATGTGGTCGCGACAGCGGAGCACCGCACCATGACCGACGCGGCCAGATCGCTCTACATCGCGCAGCCTGCGCTGTCTCGCGCGATCCGCGATCTCGAGCGTGAGCTCGGCATGACGCTCTTCGCCCGTTCCGGACGCGGGGTGGTCGTCACCGCGCAGGGACGCCGGGTGGTCAAGCTGGCGAGGGAGGCACTCGACGCGGTCCACGAGATCGAGGGCCTGGCCAACCAGAGCACGGCCACCGAGGCGGAGCTCCGCATCGCCGCCACCCCGAGCCTCGAACCCGGCCTGGCCGGACGGCTGCTCCCCGCCTACGCGGCCGAGCATCCGGGAGTGCGCGTGCACATCGTCCGCTGCGACGGCCGTGACGGCGTCGTCAGCGCCATCCGGGATCAGCGGGCCGACCTGGGTCTCACCGACCTTCCCGTGCCCACCGACCTCATCACCCATCCGCTCGAACGCCAGGAGATCGTGCTGATCTCACCGCCGGGGCTCGAACTGCCCAACCCGGTGCCGATGGGCAAACTGCACGGCATGCGCCTGGCGCTGCCCGCCCGCGGCAGCATGCGGCGCAGGGACCTCGACGCCATGTTCGGCAAGTACGCGGTCACCCCGGTCGTCGTTCTCGAGACCGACGAACGCAACGGCTGGCTCAACGCCGTACGCGCCGGGCAGGCCTCGCTGCTGTGGTACCGCGGGATGGCCGAGCAGGCCGGACGCGCGGGCCTGGTGGTGCGCTCGCTCGAACCCGCTGTGCGCCGCGTCATCGCGGTCGTGCACGCCCGCCGCCGCCTGCCGCTCATCGCCCAGGACTTCCTGGCCACCGCAGAAAAGGGGACAGCCGCCTGACCACTTTCGGAACGCTCCATGCCCATCCCCAGAGTCCATCCCCGAAGATCCGCACCACGATCAACTGACAGGGCCCGGCACACACCGAGCCCAGGGGGCCCGGCGACGACGCCGTGCCCCTGAGGGTCACCGGAATCCGCTGTCAGCTCCTGATCCGCAGCACCTCCCCGCGAACCCGCACCCGTGATACGCGCATGCCTCGTGCCTAGCACGCGGCCCGTCGGCTGACCAGGGCCTCGCCTCCGACAGGACGCAACCGGTCTCGCTCACGCGACGCCCGCCAGGCGAACGCACGCGACGCCGTCAGGTCCCGGCCCGCGCCACGGCGTACAGGTTCCGGCCCGCGTGCTCCCCTGACGGGGTCAGTCGCGGGCGACGGGCAGGGTGACCACCACCCGCAGTCCCGGCTCGGCGTCTTCGAGCGACACCGTCCCGCCGTGCGCCCGCACGGTCTCCCTGACGATGGCCAGGCCCAGCCCGGCCCCGCCCTCGTCGCGGCTGCGCCCGGTGTCGAGCCGGGTGAAGCGGTTGAAGACCCGTTCGCGGTCCTGCGCGGGAATGCCGGGACCGTCGTCGGTGACCGTCAGGACACCGTCGGCGGTCAGCGCCACCTCGACCTTGGAGGCGGTGTGGCGTACGGCGTTGTCCATGAGGTTCGTCAGCACCCGGCTGAGGTCGAGCGCGTCGCCGCGGACCACGACCGGGTCGCAGACCGTCAGCCGGGCCTCGGCGTAGCGGTCGGCGGTCTGCCGCACCACCTCGTCGAGGTCGACCGGCTCGCGCCGCGCGGGCACGCCGCCGCGCTCGTCCAGCCTGGCCAGCGCGAGCAGGTCCTCGGCCAGCCGGGACAGCCGCATGGTGTCCTCCAGCACGCCCTCGGCCGTCTCGCGCCAGTCCTGGCCCTCCGGATGCCCGAGCGCCACCTCAAGCTGCAATCGGATGCTGGCCAGCGGGCTGCGCAGCTCGTGGGCGGCGTCGGAGACCAGCGCCCGCTGGCGCTGCTCGGCCTCCTCCAGCCGCGACAGCATGCCGTTGAGCGTGGTGGCCAGCGAGTGCACCTCGTCCCGCGACTCGGGCACCGGCAGCCGGCGCGACCTGGCCGTGTGCGTGATGTCAGCCGCGCCCCTGCGCAGCGCCGCGATCGGACGCAGCGTCCTGCCGATCATCAGCCAGCTCGCCACCGCCAGCAGCACCACCAGCGCCGGCGTGCCGACCAGCAGCACCCGCCCGGCCGTGACGAGGCTGGTCTGGATCTCGGAGATGGGCCTGGCCGCCACGACCGTCTGCCCCCGGTCCGCGCGCAGCACGACGACCCGCAGGAACCCGGGGATCGCGTACGGCCGCCCGTCCAGCAGCGTCGCCTCCCCCTTCGCCAGCACCTTCGCCCTGGCCGACGCGTCCAGCAGCGGCACCAGCCGGTCGGTGCCGTACGTGACGTGCGTGATCCGCTCCCGGGAGTCGATGACCTGCACGAGCGTGCCGTCGTGCGTGGTGATCGGGCTGGTCAGCGTGCCCGCGTCGGCCGCCACACGGACGGCCTGCGCCTGCTGCCTGGTGCTCTCGTCCACGGTGCTCATCAGGGCCCGCTCCAGCGCGCTCACCAGCACCGACGCCGACAGGGCGAGCGCCAGCGCGAGCACGGCCGCGGCGGCCACCGTGAGCCTGAACCGCAGCCCCTGCCGCCGCCACCAGGCCAGCGGCGAGTCAGCCACCGTCGCCCGCCAGCCGGTAGCCCGCGCCGCGCACGGTCTGCAGCGAGTTCTTCCCGTACGGGGCGTCGATCTTGCGGCGCAGGTAGCCGACGTACACCTCGACCACGTTGGGGTCGGTGTCGAAGGTGTCCCACACGTGCTCCAGGATCTCCGACTTCGACACCACCTCGTCGCGCCGCCGCATCAGGTATTCCAGCAGCGCGAACTCCCTGGGCGTCAGCTCGATCGGGCTCTCCCCGCGCTCCACCTTGCGCCTGGCCGGATCCAGCGACAGGTCGCCGGCGGTCAGCACCGACGGCCGCCGCCCGGCGTCGCGCCGCATCAGCGCCCGCAGCCGGGCCACCAGCACCACGTACGAGAACGGCTTGGTCAGGTAGTCGTCGGCGCCCAGGTCGAGGCCGTCGGCCATGTCGTACTCGCCGTCCTTGGCGGACAACATCAGGATCGGCACCCAGTTCTCCTCGGCGCGCAGCTGCTTGCACACGTTGTAGCCCGACAGCCGGGGCAGCATGATGTCCAGCACCACGACGTCGTAGTCGCCCTGCCTGGCCGCGTACAGGCCCTCCTCGCCGTCATGCGCGAGGTCCACGGCGAAACCCTCGGCTTGGAGCCCCCGCTGGAGCGCGGCGGCCATCCGCCGCTCGTCCTCGACGACAAGTACTCTCATGTGGCGATTCTCCTGTTCCGGCCCTGAGACAACGCTGAGAAGGCTGAGAGCCATCTCAGACTGTCTCAGGTCTGCCACAGGATCCATGACGCAGGCTCTGGGCATCGACATACCGTTAAGGAGTGAAATGCGCAGAGGCACGTTCGTGAGGTGGGGAGTCCCGATCGCGGCAGCGGCCGTGATCGGAGCCGCGATCGGCGCCGGCCCCGTCATCGCCGCCGTGAGTGGCGAGCCCACGCTGCCGGAACGCTCGGCGGCGCAACTACTGGCCGACGCCGTGGCGGCCACCCACAAGGAGGGTGGCATCGCGCCGATGTCCGGCACGGTGCAGCAGACGGCCTCGCTCGGCCTGCCGGCCCTGCCGTCGTCCGGACCGGCCTCGCCGTTGAGCCTGCTGTCGGGCTCGCACGAGGTGAAGGTCTGGTACGGCGCCGCCGACAAGCTGAGGGTGGCCATGCCGACCCAGCTGAACGAGACCAACCTGATCGTGAACGGCGGCGAGGGCTGGTACTGGGACAGCGCCACCAACACCGCCACCAAGCTGACCATCAAGAAGGGCGACACGCACACGCCGGCCACGCCGGTGCCCCAGGCCAGTGACCTGACCCCGCAGCAGGTGGCCGCGCGGGTGCTGGCCAACGCCGACGAGCACACCGCGGTGCGGGTGATCAACAACGCCGAGGTGGCGGGCCGCCCGGTCTACCAGCTCGTCCTGTCGCCCAAGGAGGAGGGCTCCCTGGTGCAGGAGGTGCGGATCGCGCTCGACGGCGAGACGTACGTCCCCCTCCAGGTCCAGGTATACGCCAAGGGCTCGGCCGAGCCGGCCTTCCAGCTCGGCTTCACCCAGATCACGTTCACGCCGCCGGCCGCCGAGAACTTCACCTTCACCCCGCCCGCGGGCGCCAAGGTGGAGGAGAAGACGATCGGCCTGGACGAGACGCACGAGAAGCGGGCCGAAGAGCACGCCGAGCGGGCCGAGCGGGTCGCGGGCGAGGCCAAGGTCGTCGGCGACGGCTGGGCGAGCGTGGCCGTGATCCCGTTCTCGCTGTCGGACCTGACCGCCGCGAAGCCCGACGCGTCCGAGCGGCCCGACGGCTTCGGCGACGGGGCCGACCCGCAGGCGCTGCTGGACGGCGTGCTCAAGTCCGCCACCCCGGTGAGCGGCACGTGGGGCTCGGGCAAGCTGATCAAGACCAAGCTCGTCACCGCCCTGCTGACCGACGACGGCCGCCTTCTGGTCGGCGCGGTCACTCCGGAGGAGATCACCAAGGCGGCGGGCACCAAGTGACCGCCGTCATGCAGGAAGCGGGGGCGCCCTTCGGGGCGGCCCCGCCCTCCGGGGACGCGATCGTCACCGAGGGACTGACCAAGCGCTTCCGCGGCGGCCAGGTCGCGGTGGACGCCCTCGACCTGGCGGTGCCGCGCGGCTCCGTCTTCGGCTTCCTGGGGCCCAACGGCTCGGGCAAGACCACGACGATCCGCATGCTGCTCGGCCTGGTGGCGCCCACGGCCGGCGAGTACTCCGTGCTCGGGCTGCCGCAGGCGGAGGCCTTGCCCAAGGTGGGCGCGCTGGTCGAGGGCCCGGCCTTCTACCCGTACCTGTCGGGCACGGCCAACCTCATGCGCTTCGACGCCGCCGACCCGTACGCGGTCCCCGGCACCGTCAAGCGGCGCGTCGAGGAGGCACTGGAGCGGGTCGGCCTGTCGGCCGCGGCCGGCAAGCGCTACCGCAACTACTCGCTCGGCATGCGCCAGCGCCTGGCCATCGCCGCCGCCCTCCTCGGCCCGCGCGAACTGCTCATCCTGGACGAGCCCACCAACGGGCTCGACCCGCAGGGCACGCGCGAGGTGCGCGCGCTGGTCAAGGAGATCGCCGCGGACGGCACCACGGTCTTCGTCTCCTCGCACCTGCTGGCCGAGGTCGAGCAGATGTGCACGCACGCCGCGATCATGCGCGCCGGCAAGCTCGTCGCGCAGGGCACGATCGCCTCGCTCAACGGCGGGCTGGTCACCCGCATCCGGGTGGAGACGCCCGACGAGGCCGGCGCGGCCCGCGTGCTGGACTCGCTCGGCTTGGCCGAGGTGCGGATCGAGGGCGGGCAGGTCCTGGCGGAGCTGGGCGGGCACGCGCCGGAGAAGATCAACGCCGCTCTGGTGGGGGAGGGCGTGGCCGTACGGGGGCTGGCCGTGGTGCGGCCGAGCCTGGAGGACGTGTTCGTGGGACTGACAGGGGAGGGCTTCGATGTCGACGGCTGAAAGCGCGACCTCGACGGCCACGCGGCGGACGCCCGGCCTGGTGCCGGTGACGGAGACCATGCGGACGACCGAGCGAACAGAAGAGCATGCGGCGGATCGCCCCGCGACGACCGGATCTTCTGGGCCTTCCAGACCTTCCGGGCCTTCTGGACAGGCGTCGGAGCCGGTCTCCGGGCGGGCTTCCGCGGCCCGGGCGACGTGGGCGTTCTGGCGGCTGCTCCGCTCCGAGCTGGGCCTGACCTTCCGCCGCCCGCGCAACCTGGCGATCCTCGCCGTGCTCGCCGTGGTGCCGGTCGTCATCGGCCTGGCCCTGCGCCTGGTCGGCGGCTCCGACGACGGGGTGGGCGGGATCATCCAGGCCGTCGCGGGCAACAGCCTGATGCTGACGTTCGCGTCGTTCTCGTTCCTGGTGCTGCTGCTGATGCCGGTGGCCGTCAGCGTGGTCGCGGGCGACTCGATCGCGGGGGAGGCGGGCGGCGGGACGCTGCGCTACCTGCTCGCCGCGCCGGCCGGGCGCACCCGGCTGCTGGCCGTCAAATACCTCAACGCGGTCGTCTACGCCTACGCGGTGACGGCGGTCGTGGCGCTGTCGGCGCTGCTGACGGGGCTGGCGCTGTTCCCCGCCGGGCCCGTGACGCTGCTGTCGGGGACGACGATCCCGATGCTGGACGGCCTGGTGCGCATCGCCATCACCGTCGGGTACGTCGGCGCGGGCATGGCGGCGCTGGCCGCGATCGCGCTGGCGCTGTCGGTGTTCACCGAGGTCTCCATCGGGGCCATCGCGGGCACCATGATCCTGGTCATCGTCTGCCAGGTGCTGCGGGCCTTCCCCGAGCTCAGCTCGATCACGCCGTACCTGCTGCCGACCAGGTTCACGAGCTTCGACGCGGTGCTGCGCAGCCCGATCGACACGGGGGCGCTGATGGACGGGCTGCTCACGTTCGGGGCCTACATCCTGCTGTCCGGCACGATCGCGTGGGCGCGCTTCTCCGGCAAGGACATCACGTCCTGACGGCGGCCGTCCCCGCGCACGCGGCGCGGGGACAGCGACGGGCCCGGAGGGCCTTCGGACGGGCGGGTCAGGCGGGCGGGTCAGGCGGACGGGCGGCGGCGCAGGCCGAGGAAGCCGACCACCACGCCGATGACGCCCACGACCAGCCCGGCCCCGCCGAGCAGCCGGGCCGTGCCGTCCGAGGACTCCGCGGACGCCGAGGCCGCGCCGGCCACCGGGCTCATCGTCGGCGCCGCCGCGGCGGCGGGAGCGGTGGTCGCGGGGGTGGAGGCGGTGGCGTCGGCGGCGGGCACCAGCTTGAGCAGCGGCGCCGGGTGCTCGGCCTCCGTGCCGTCCGTCTTGGGGGCATCCGACCAGTCCACGACCTCGCCGCCGGAGTACGTCTGCTTCGTCGGGAACATCAGCGAGTCGACGCCCTTGGGCAACTGCCCCATGGACACCTCGAACTCCTGGAACTCCCCAGGGGCGATCTTGCCGCCCGACCAGACGACCTTGGTGACGGCCTCCTTCAGCTCGCCGTACTCGGTCTTGACCGGCGCGGGCAGCTTGCCCTCGGTGACCTTGACCTTCCACCCCGGCACGGGCTTGACGGAGACGAAGGCCAGCGGATGGTCGGCGGGGAAGCTGACCTCGACCTCGGTGGTCGAGGCGTCGTCACGCTCGTTGGGCACCCGGAAGGCGACCTTGGTGAACCCGCCCGCCTCGGCGGTGCCGGGCTGGATGGTGACGTGGGCCAGCGCGGGCAGGGCCAGGCCGGCGGTGAGGGCGGTGGTGGCGGCGAGCACGGTCGCCGCACGGCGTACGAAGGACATGGGAAGGCTCCACTTGGTGTTCAGGGGGCAGGACAGGTGTCAGAAGGTCAGGCGGGAAGTGGAGGACCACGCCTGGCCACGCTGTGCCGGAACCCCGGCTGGAGCGGGACGACCCTGGTGTGCACGATCGCCGTGTACGGCCGCGGAAGAGGAACGCTCACGGGCGCGAGCGGCGTGAGCCGCCGGCCGAGGCGGCGCAGCAGCGACCACAGCGCGGCCTCGCCGCGCGACAGCCACAGGCCCGTGATCACCGTCGCCGTCAGGTGCGTGAGCAGCATGCCGGCGTTGACGGCCAGGCCGCCCTGGGCGTGCCCGTGCACCGACACATAGGCGGCGCCCTCGCCCGCGAACAGCTCGTGCAGCCCCAGCTGCGCCCCGACCAGCATCAGGTTGATCGTGCCCGCCGAGCGCTCCCTGCCGCCCAGCGCCAGCCCGAGCGCGGCCACGCCGCAGAACCCGAGCGCGGCGGTCGCCGGCGCGGGCGCCGATCCGCCGCCGAGGACGTGGGCGAGCGCGGCCAGAGCCCCGCAGACGGCGGCGAAGGCGGCCGTCCGCGCGAGCCTCAGGGGGAGTTGCGCACGCATGGGTGTGCCCCATGCTCTCACGGGGCAGGGTTGCTTGAGACCTCGAGTCCCAAGCTGTCCAATGCCATGTCCGAAATTGGCATTTGTCGCTAGGGTCGTGCCGATCCACGTTGACATTGAGGTGAGAACGTTGCGGCACTTAGGTGGTTTGCTCATCGGGCTTGTGGTGACGGTCGCCGTGCTGGGGGGCGGCGGCTGGGCGGTGCAGCAGGCCGTCGGGAACGCCGCGGCGAACCCTCCCGACATGCAGAAGATTTGGATCGCGCTGGGCGCGATGGCCGCCGTCGGGCTGGTCTTCGGGCTCGTGACGGCGGGCCGGATCTCGCCGCTGGCGACGTTCGTCCCGTCCATGGTCCTGCTGGCCTGGACGGTCGTCTACGCGCTCGACATGAACCGGGCGCTCTCCCTGATCCCGTCCGAGCCCTCGGTCAACCAGATCATCCGCGACGCCGGCTTCGGCGCCAGGACGATGCTCACGACCGGCGTCCTCGCCCTGATCGGCGTGGCCCTGTTCATCCCCGTCCTGATGCCGTCGCGCTGGTCGCGCCGGCAGGACGACGATCTTGACGAGGACTACGAGACCACGCCGGAGGGCAGCTACTACTGACCGGCGGCGCTACCCGCCGGTGTAGAGGCGGGTCACCACGTCCTCGATCGACGACTCCTCCGGGGCCGTGGCCATCAGGTCGTCGAGCGTGCCGTCGAACGCCAGCCGGCCGTGGTCGATCAGCATGACCCGGCGGCACAGGCGTTCGATGTCGCCGAGGTCGTGCGTGGTCAGCAGCACGGTCGTGCCTCGTTCGGCGTTGAGCCGCTTGAGGAACTGCCTGATGCCGTTCTTGCTGACCACGTCGAGCCCGATCGTCGGCTCGTCCAGCACCAGCACGTCCGGCGCGTGCAGCAGCGCCGCCGCCAGATCGCCGCGCATGCGCTGGCCGAGGCTCAGCTGGCGCACCGGCGTGCGCAGGAAGGCGCCCAGGTCGAGCGTCTCGGTCAGCTCGGCCAGGCGCGCGGTGAAGGCGCCGCGCTCCACCCGGTAGAGGTGGCGGATCAGCTCGAAGCTGTCCTTCAGCGGCAGGTCCCACCACAGCGTCGTACGCTGGCCGAAGACGACGCCGATGCGCCGGGCCAGCGTGGTGCGCCGGCGCGACGGCTCCAGCCCGGCCACCCTGACCCGGCCCGTGGTGGGGGTCAGGATGCCGCACAACATCTTGATCGTGGTGGACTTGCCCGCGCCGTTCGGCCCGAGGTAGCCGACGAACTCGCCCGCCGACACGGTGAAGGACAGGTCGCGCACGGCGTGCACGACGTCCCGCTTCACCTTGAACGACCGTCCCACCTGGTCAAGCTCGATCATGTACGTCAACTCCCCGTCGATCGGTAGTGCCGGATGCCCTGCCGCCAGGCCAGCGCGGCCACCAGGGCGAGGACCAGCGCGGCGGCCGGTCCGGCGAAACGCGTGTACTCGGGTGTCCCGAAGGGATCGTCGCGGCCCAGTACGTACAGGCCCGGCTGCCAGTTGACGAAGGCCAGCGGGAGCACGTACGTCACGCCCCTGACCACGTCGCGGGCGTAGATGCCGAGCGGATACTGGGTGAGCTGGTAGCTGCCGTAGGTGAAGGCGTTGACCACCTCCGGCGCGTCGGTCAGCACGAACTGCGCCGCGCCGGCGAGCGTCCACAGCGCCCCGAAGATGACGATCCCGGTGAGCACCATGACCGGGATCATCCAGACGCGCTCCCGGTCGAGGCCGAGCGCCGTGACCGCGTACCCGAGCACGAGGGCGGACTGGAGGATGCGGCCGATCCGGGTGATCTGGAAGCGGTCGGTGGCGAGCTGGATCCAGGCGCCGACCGGCCTGATCAGGAACGTGTCGAGGGTGCCGGCCTTGATGTGCGCGCTGACCCGGTCGAGGTTGCTGACGAACGTGTCGCAGCTGGTGAACGCCAGGGAGGCGGCCCCGTACAGGAAGAGGACCTCGTCGCGGGAGAAGCCCGCGAGCGTGGTGGTGTTGGCGAAGACGACCAGGATCACGGCGACGTCGATCGCGGCGATGACGAAGCCGAGCACGCTCATCAGCGCGAACGAGGCGGGGTACGCGGCGGCCGCCCTGGTCCACGTCCAGACCAGCCGGAAGTACGTCCTAACCACCCTGGATCACCACCTTGTGGCGGATCGCCCTGGTGCCGGCCGTGCCCAGCCCGAGCAGGACCACGGCCCAGAGCGCCTGGAGGGCGAGCGTCGGCGCCACCGGCGCCTTGCCCAGGTAGAGGTCCGTGGGCAGCTGCACCATGGCGGCCCACGGCAGGACCGCGGCCAGGTCGCCCAGCCAGCCGGGGAACAGATGAAGCGGGATCATCATGCCGCTGAAGAACGTGCTGAGGACCAGCGACACGACGGCCACGCCGCGGTCGTCGAGGAGCCAGCAGACCGACAGCGCGATCAGGTAGCGCCAGCCGAAACTGACGACGACGCCGAGCGCGAAACCGGTCAGGAAGGCCAGCCACTGGCCGGGGCCGGCCGGGAAGTGGATGCCGAACACCAGCGCGCCGACCAGCATTGGCGGGATGCCGCGGACCAGGAACAGGTAGGCGGCCCTGCCCGCGTCCTCGGCGAGCGTCCAGGCTTGGAGCGGCGCGGGGCGGACCAGGTCGAGCGCGATGTCGCCGCTGCGGATGCGCTCGGGCAGGCCGAGGCCGCCGCCGAACAGCTGCATCGGGCCGATGAACGCCTGCGTGACGAAGCAGTAGGTGATGGCGTCGGTCATGTCGTAGCCGGCCAGGCCGGGGCGGGCCTGCCACAGTGCGATGAGGATGTAGGCGCGCAGGATGCCGAAGACGCTGTTGGTGAACGCGCCGGCGAGCGCCGCCCAGACGTAGGTGGCGTGTTTGCGGAAGCCGTACCGGACGAGCCGGGCATAGAGCGGGATGGTTTGGCACCTCCGGGGGGTGATGGCACGGTTGCGCACCGTGCTTGGACCCGCGCACGGGTCTGTCGAGTGGGAAGCACGGAATTATCGGGGGGCCGTGTGGCGGCTCGCAACGCGATTAATCCCGGACAAATCCGGCGCTGGTGTGGTTCGTCCGCGTGTGGCGAGGCCGAAATGCGGGCGTAAGAGATTAGTTACCTACTGATGGGTAGGACGATCTTGAACGGGGGAAGAATCACTCTCGGAGGGTCGAGAATGCTCATCGACAAGGACGTGATACCCGGCTACCCCTTGAGCTGGCAGGCCCGCGCGCTCACCGGTCTCATGCGCGGCACGCTCAAGCCGGCCTCCAGTTTGCTGATGCGTCATCCCCTCGCCTTGTCGGGGGCGGCCCGCCTGAACGACCTCACCCGGATGGTCAAGGTGCCCCATCCCGGGCACGTGACGATCGAGCCGGCGGCCTTCTCCGCGTGCGGAGGTGAGTGGGTGCGTGGCGGGGAAAACCTGGACGAGGGCAAGGTGGTGCTCTACTTCCACGGCGGCGGCTACTTCTCGTGCTCGCCTCGTACGCACAGGTCCATCACCTGGCGGCTGTCGGTGGCGGCCGGGCGGCCGGTGCTGGCGCTCGACTACCGGCAGGGCCCGGTGCACCGGCTGGCGGACTCGCTGGCCGACGCGCTCGACGCCTACGACTGCCTGCTGGGCCGCGGGTACGCGCCTGAGGACGTCGTGCTGGCCGGCGACTCGGCGGGCGGCCACCTGACCCTGGCGACCCTGCTGGCCCTGCGCGACCGGGGCACGCCGCTGCCGGGCGCGGCCATCTGCCTGTCGCCGTGGGCCGACCTGACCGACGTGCCGCGCCGGGCCAACCGCTGGCAGGACCCCATGCTGCCGGCCGGCCGGGTGCGCTGGCTGGCGCGCAGGTGGACGTCGGGGCTGGACCCGTGGGACCCGCTGGTCTCGCCGGTGCACGGGGACTTCACCGGCCTGCCGCCGCTCATGATCGTGACCGGCTCGACCGAGGTGCTGCGGGACGAGGGCAGGCAGGTGGCCCGGCGGGCGCGGCTGGCCGGGGTCCCGGTGCGTTACGAGGAGTGGCCGCGGATGCCCCACGTCTTCCCGATCCTGGCCGACGTGCTGCCCGAGGCGCGGCTGGCCTTCGAGCACGTGTCCCGGTTCCTGGCGGCGGTGGGGGCGGCGTCGATGCCCGCGGGCGACTCGGCGGCGGCCTGACTTTTTGCCGGCCCGGCATTTCGCCTGTCCGGAATGAGGGGATTGGCATACGCCAGGAGGCCAGGGCAGTATAAGGTTAGGTATACCTAACTGCACCAGGGGGCTGTTCGATGGCGAACAAGCGCACGGATCATCACCGGGGCGTGGTCCAGCGGACCGAACGCATCTCCCGCCACATGGTACGCGTCGTCGTGGGCGGCGACGGGCTGGCGGACTTCGCGACGACGGGGCTCACCGACCACTACGTCAAGCTGGTGTTCCCGTACGAGGGGGTCGACTACCCCCAGCCGTTCAGCGTGCAGACCTGCCGCGAGCAGATGCCGCGCGAGCTGTGGCCGCGCCTGCGCACCTACACCGTGCGCGCCTGGGACCCCGACACCCGCGAGCTCACCCTCGACTTCGTCGTCCACGGCGACGAGGGCTTGGCCGGGCCGTGGGCGGAGCGGGCGGTGCCCGGGGACGAACTGCTCATGCTGGGTCCCGGCGGCGGTTACGCGCCCGACCCTGAGGCGGGCTGGCATCTGTTCGTGGGCGACGAGAGCGCGCTGCCGGCCATCGCGGCCTCGCTGGAGGCGCTGCCGGCGGACGCCACGGCGTACGTGCTGGTGGAGGTGGACGCGCCCGAGGACGAGCAGAAGCTGGGCACGGCCGCCGAGGCGCACGTGACCTGGGTCTACCGGGGCGATGGGCCCGTGGGGCTGCGGCTGGTGGAGGCGGTGCGGGCGCTGGAGTTCCCCGAGGGTAAGGTGCACGCGTTCGTGCACGGGGAGGCCGGGTTCGTGAAGGAACTGCGCCGGCATCTGCGGATCGAGCGCGGGATCGGGCTCGACCGGCTGTCGATCTCCGGCTACTGGCGGACCGGGGTCGACGACGAGGCGTGGCGTGAGGTCAAGCGCGAGTGGAACCGCCAGGTCGAGGCCGAGGAATCGGCCGCCATCGCCTCCTGAACCGCGCCGGGCGGCGGTGTCTTCTCGCGCCCGGCCACGATGCCTTTCGCACCCGGCCGCGGTGCTTTTCGCGCCCGGCCACGGTGGCCCGGCGGACCTCGTTCCCGCCCGGCACGGCAGGCGCGAAGTGCCACTTCAGACCGCTATGTCACAGCATTTACTTACCTAGAGGGAATGACAGCCTTACCTCCAATACCCCTTATGTAAGACATGCGGAAAGCCTCCACGGGAGCCGCCACAGTGTGCTTTGCCGTGACCCTGATCAGGAGAGGCGAAACCCGGATGGCGCGTGGGGCGAGGGACATGCCTGCCGGAGTGCGACCGCTGACGGTGGGCGACCCGGTCATCATCGGCCGATATCTACTCCTCGGCCGCCTGGGAACCGGCGGGATGGGAGTGGTGTATCTGGCCGAACACCCTCAAGGGGGCCTGGTCGCCCTCAAGACACCGCATGCGGTGCATCTCAACGATGCCACGTTACGGGCCCGCTTCGCCGAGGAAGTGGCTTTCTCGCGGAGATTGGTACCGTTCTGCACCGCCGCCGTCGTGGAGGACGGCACCGACAAGGACCGCCCTTACCTGGTCACCGAGTACATCCCGGGCCCCGCGCTCTCCCAGGTCGTCAAGGCCAAGGGGCCACTCCCGCCCGACCTCGCCTACGGGGTGGCGCTCGGCGTCGCGGCCGCGCTGGTGGCCGTGCACGAGGCGGGGCTCGTGCACCGGGACCTCAAACCGGGCAACGTGCTGCTATCCCCGCGGGGCCCGCGGGTCATCGACTTCGGCATCGCACGGGACGTGGACACGCTGTCCGCGCACACGCAGGCAGGCCAGGTCATGGGCAGCCCTGGATGGGTCGCGCCGGAACGGCTGACGGGCGGGTCCGCCGTGCCCGCCTCCGACGTGTTCGCCTGGGGATGCCTGGTGGCCTTCGCCGCCGGCGGGCACCATCCGTTCGGCGGCGGTGAGACCGACGTGCTGACCCGGCGCATCCTGTTCGACCCGCCGCGCGTGGAGAACGTGCCGGCCCTGCTGCGGCCCGCCGTCGAGGCCGCCCTGGCCAAGGAGCCCGGCGACCGTCCCAGGGCCGCCGACCTGCTGCGGGCGCTGCTGGCCGCCGGCGGGGTCGGGGATCCGTGGGACCTGCGGCACTCGGTGGCGGAGGTGCTGGCGGAGATCTGGACGCCGGTGCCGTATCCGGCCGGGGGAGGGCTGGTGCGGCTGGCGCGCTCGCCCGGCGACCCGGAGTCATCCGGAGACGAGGACGCCCCGTTCGTGGACCGTTCCGAAGCCGGATCCGTCTGGGGCGAGGGTTCCGGTGGCGGTCCCGATGACGCGGCCCCTGGTTCCGGGGGGCGTGCCGGCGACGCTGCCACGGGTCGGGGCGGTGGCCGGGACGAGGGCGGTACTGGAGGCAAGGGGCGGTCCGGGGCGCGAGGGCGGGGGAGCAGGGCGAAGTCGAGGGCGCAGCTCTCGCACGCGACGTTCGCCGCCCTGGCCACGGTCTCGATCGCGGCCCTCACCGTCATCGCGGCCTCGGGCGGGGACGGGACGAACATGGGAGGAGGCGCGCTCCTGCCCGCCGACCCGCCCGCCGCGCAGCCGCAGAGCAGTGCCGGCTCCACCGTGCGGCCCGCGATCACGACCAGGAATCCGCCCCCGGTACGCCTGGCGACGACCGCGCTGCCGTCGCCCGCCACGCCCACGGTGTTCGTCACGCGAACCCGTACGACCAGCCCGGTCTCCGTGCTCACGCCCGGACGCGAGCGCGACCGCAGGCGGAGCGTCGTCCCGACGTCGCACACGTTCGGCCCCGGCGACCCGGGCGGGAACGACCCGGGAGAGTGCGCGAACCCGGCGGCCCGCAGACGCGGCAACGCCGCGGCCAGACGGGACTGCCCGCGGCCCTCGGGCTCGATCACCACGATCCCGCAGGACGGACCTGGCGAGTCACCCGGCCCGACCCCCACCGTCACGACCACCCCGACCCCGACGGGCGGCACCACCGCCCCCTGAGCAGGTCAGGCCGGCGGCAAGTGAACAGGCCCCCGCCCCCTGAGCGGGTCGGGTGCGCGGCCGGTGCACATGAAAGCGGGCCGCGCCGGCGCTGGGAGCCGGCGCGGCCCGGTCGCCGGGGAACCGTCCCATGCCCTGGAGGTGGCCGGCGAGATCGGGGGAACCTAGTGGCCGAACTGCTCCTCTTCGGTGGAGCCGCGCAGCGCGGTGGTCGAGGAGTCGGGTGCCACGGCCGTGGAGACCAGGTCGAAGTAGCCGGTGCCGACCTCACGCTGATGCCGCGTCGCGGTGTAGCCGCGCGCCTCGGCGGCGAACTCCGCCTCCTGCAGCTCGACGTACGCGGTCATGCCGTCGGCCGCGTAGCCCTGGGCCAGGTCGAACATGCCGAAGTTCAGCGAGTGGAACCCGGCCAGCGTGATGAACTGGAACTTGTACCCCATGTGCCCCAGCTCGCGCTGGAACTTCGCGATCGTCGAGTCGTCGAGGTGCTTCTTCCAGTTGAACGACGGTGAGCAGTTGTAGGCGAGCATCTGGTCCGGGTACTCGGCCTTGATCGCCTCGGCGAACTCGCGGGCCACGTCGAGGTCGGGCGTGCCGGTCTCCATCCAGAGCAGGTCGGAGTACGGCGCATACGCCAGGCCGCGCGCCACGCACGCCTCCAGGCCGTTCCTGACCCGGTAGAAGCCCTCCGCGGTGCGCTCGCCGGTGGTGAACGCCTGGTCGCGCGGGTCCACGTCGCTGGTCAGGAGCGTCGCGGCCTGGGCGTCGGTCCGCGCGACCACCAGCGTGGGGACTCCGGCGACGTCCGCGGCGAGGCGGGCGGCGTTCAGGGTCTTGACGTGCTGGCCGGTCGGGATCAGCACCTTGCCGCCGAGGTGGCCGCACTTCTTCTCCGAGGCCAGCTGGTCCTCCCAGTGCACGCCCGCGGCGCCGGCCGCGATCATGCCCTTCATCAGCTCGAACGCGTTGAGCACGCCGCCGAACCCGGCCTCCGCGTCCGCCACGATCGGGGCCAGCCAGTGGGGGGCGTCACCGTCGCCCTCCGACCAGGTGATCTGGTCGGCGCGCAGCAGCGCGTTGTTGATCCGGCGCACGACGGCGGGCACGGAGTTGGCCGGGTAGAGGCTCTGGTCGGGGTAGGTGTGCCCGCCCAGGTTGGCGTCCGCGGCGACCTGCCAGCCCGACAGGTAGATCGCCTTCAGCCCCGCCCGCACCTGCTGCACCGCCTGGTTGCCGGTGAGCGCGCCGAGGGTGTTGACGTAGTCCTCGGTGTGCAGCAGGCTCCACAGCCGCTCGGCGCCCAGCCGGGCGAGCGTGTGCTCCTCCTGGACACTGCCGCGCAACCTGATCACGTCTTCGGCGCTGTAGGTGCGCTCGATGCCCTTCCAGCGAGGGTCGTTGTCCCATTCGTCCTGCAGCTGCTCAGCAGCTCCCTTGAGGCGATCGATCATGGCTCACTCCTTTGTCGTCCCCTGGGTGCTCACGCCGAGTCTCTGCCCCGGCCACCTGCGACAAATAGGGTTAACCTGCGAGAAGAATCGCCGATATTCTCGTATTGAGGATTACCGGCCGGTATTCAGCAGTGAAGAATTCGCAGGTTTTACCGTTGGCCTAGACCAATCGCCTCTGCGGCGGCGCCGTCCAAGATCCTGCGCCGAGGAGTCCCGAAGCGCTGGAAGATGAGCCGAATTTCTGTCTAAGATTCGGTATGGCCTCCTTGCTGGGCGAAGAACCGCTGTCTTTGACGCAGGAGCTCGATCTGATCGCGTTTGGCCAGCGCCTGCGTCACCTGCGCAAACAGCGCGGGCTCACCCTGTCCGACCTGGGCTCGCGCGTCAGCAGGGCGCCGAGCCAGCTCTCCCTGCTGGAGAACGGCAAGCGCGAGCCCAAGCTCTCCCTGCTCAAGTCGCTGGCGACCGCGCTCGGCGTCCCCGTCGAGGAGCTGCTGCGCCGCCAGCCGCCCAACCGCCGCGCCCAGCTGGAGATCGCGCTGGAGGAGGCCCAGCGCGACCCCGTCTACGCCGGGCTCGGCCTGCCCCGGCTGAAGGTGTCCGCGCGCGTGCCGAACGACGTGCTCGAACACCTCCTCGGCCTGTACGGCGAACTGCGCGCCCGCCAGGCCCGCGGCACCGCCACGCCGGAGGAGGCCAGGGCCGCCAACGCCGAGCTGCGGCGCCGGCAGCGGGAGGTGGGCAACTACTTCCCCGAGATCGAGAAGGCCGCCGCCGAGGCGCTCGAAGCGGTCGGATACCGTACGGGCGCGCTGTCGCAGAGCATGATCCAGAGCCTCGTCACGCACTTCGGCTACACCGTGCACACCGCCCAGGACCTGCCGCGTTCGGTGCGTTCCATCACCGACATGCGCAACCGCCGCATCTACGTCAAACACGAGCAGCTCGGCATGCACACCCCGCGCACGATCCTGCTCCAGACGCTCGGGCACCTCGCGCTCGGCCACGACAAGCCCCGTGACTTCGCCGACTTCCTGCGCCAGCGCACCGAGGCCAACTACTTCGCCGCCGCCGTCCTCGTCCCCGAGAAGGCCGCCGCGCTCTACCTCCAGGAGGCCAAGTCCGACCGGGCGCTGTCGGTGGAGGACCTGCGGGACGTGTTCGCGGTGTCGTACGAGATGGCCGCCCACCGCTTCACCAACCTCGCCACTCACCATCTCGGGCTGGTCTGCCACTTCGTCCGCAACGACGCGGGGGGCACGATCTACAAGGCGTACGAGAACGACGGCATCGTCTTCCCGGCCGACGAGCAGGGGGCCATCGAGGGGCAGCGGATGTGCCTGCAGTGGTCGGGGCGGCAGGTGTTCGCCTCGCCGGACCGCTTCTCGGTGTTCTACCAGTACTCCGACTCGCCCACCGGGACCTACTTCTGCGTGGCCCACGTCGATCCTTCGCGCGAGCGGGACTTCGCGATCACGCTGGGGGTGCCGTACAAGGAGTCGCGCTGGTTCCGGGGCCGCGAGACCACCAACCGCACGAAGTCCAGCTGCCCGAGCGGCGACTGCTGCCGCCGCCCACCGGCCGAGCTGGCGGAACGCTGGGAGGGGTACGCCTGGCCGTCGGCCAGAGCCAACTCCCACGTGCTCGCCGCACTGCCGCCGGGGTCGTTCCCCGGGGTGGACGAGGCCGACGTCTACACCTTCCTGGAACGCCACGCCGCCGCCGGCTGAACGCCGGGCGGTGCGGACCGTCGGTGCTCGAACCGGGCTTGATGGTTTACCCGGCCGTCGAACGCAGCCGCCGTCGTAACGCATTTGTTATCCAAATCAAGTGTTTAGTCGGCCATTTGCGGGCATTCTTGATCATGAAGTCCAGCAGAGGGCTTCCCTCACGCGTTACCGAAGCGTGCCTCTGCCTGGGCTTTTTGTCATGGGCGGAGCCGCTGGCACCTGTTGGAGCAGCACATGTCCCTCATGACCGTCGCATTCGAGCAGCTCACCGCCGAAGACCTGCTGGCCGAACTCGCCGACCCGCACATCTCCGACCTGCGCGCCGCCCGCATCCGTGAGCGCATCGTCCAGCTGCACGAAGGACTCGTCTCCGAGGTCACCCGCCGCTACCGCTACCGCGGCGAACCCATGGAAGACCTGCGCCAAGCCGCCTACGTCGGGCTCATGAAGGCCGTCAACGGCTACGACCCCGACCTCGGCCACGAGTTCCGCGGCTACGCCATGATCACCATGATGGGCGAAGTCAAGCGCCACTTCCGCGACCGCACCTGGGCCATCCGCGTCCCCCGCGTCTACCAGGAACGCCGCATCGAGCTCAACAAGGCCACCGCCGAACTCACCCAGACCCTCGGCCACGCCCCCACCGTCGCCGAACTCGCCGCCAAGCTCCGCATCTCCGAAGAAGACGTCCTGCTCGCCCTCGAAGCCTCCACCGCCTACAGCACCCTGTCCCTCGACGCCCCCGTCAACAACGGCGAGGACGACGCCGCCGAACTGAGCGACTTCCTGCCCGCCCAGGACGACTCCCTCAACCACCTCCTCGACAGGCACGCCGTCAAGCCCCTCATCGACGCCCTGCCTCCCCGCGAGAAGAACATCCTGCTCATGCGCTTCTACGGGAACATGACCCAATCGGAGATCGCCCAGGAGTTCGGCATCTCCCAGATGCACGTCTCCCGCATCCTGCGCGCCGTCCTCACCCAGCTCCGGACCGCCCTCACCGACTGACGGCGATGACGGAGACGAGCGCCTGCCCTCCCAGGGTTCGACTCACCGGCTGACTGGCACCCGGCCTCGGCGGACGGCACGAATAACGGCATGATTCTGTCGGGGCCGGGTGCAAGGATGCCCGCATGACTGACTGGGACCCGAAGGCGGATCTACGGCACTACCTGCAGACCGTGCGCGAGGCACTGCTGTGGAAGCTGGACGGCCTGTCGGAATACGACGTCCGCCGGCCGCTGACGCCCACCGGCACCAACCTGCTGGGGCTGGTCAAACACCTGGCCGGAGTGGAGGCGGGCTACTTCGGCGACATCTTCGGCAGACCGTTCGCCGAGCCGATGCCGTGGATGGAGGACGACGCCGAGCCCAACGAGGACCTGTGGGCGACCCCCGACGAGTCGCGCGAGGACATCATCGGGCTCTACCGCCGGGTGTGGGCGCACGCCGACGCGACGCTCGACGCGCTGCCGCTCGACCACTTCGGCGAGGTGCCGTGGTGGCCGGAGGATCGGCGGCGGGTGACCCTGCACCGGATCCTGGTCCATGTGATCGCCGAGACCAACCGGCACGCCGGCCACGCCGACATCGTCAGGGAGTTCATCGACGGCTCGGCGGGCTTGCGCCAGGGCGTCGACAACCTGCCGCGGGTCGGCGAGGAGTGGTGGGCGGAGCACCACGCCCGCGTCGAACAGGCGGCCCGGGAGGCCGACCAGGCGTCGGCGCGGTAGATACGCGGTCGGTCGATACGCCTTCTTCGGGTGGGAGCACCTTTTCGTGCCATCATCCATTGCGGCGTCGTTGCCGGCAGCGCTGTGGCTTCAGCCCCGTTCTTTGCGGTGCCGTCGTTCCAGACCCGTCCTTTGCGGTGCGGTTGTTCCAGCCCCGCCCCCGCGGGGCTGTGGTTCCAGCCCCATCCTTTACGGCGGCGCCGTGGCCTCCCACCCGCCGCACTCCGGCCGGCGACCCTCCAGGGAGACGGCCTCTGACCCTTCACCGGCTGAGCGCCGTAACGCGAGCCCATCTTGACCAGCCACGTGGTCATCCCCCGCCCGCCCGCGTCATCCACCCTGGGCTGCCCTCAGAGTCCACCCGCCTGACCCGGTAACCCAGACCCCCTCCGCGCGGGTCACGTCCCGTCAGCTGGAGTAAAGCCGGTCCTCAACGGCGCGTCGCCTTCAACGAAGGGGGCCATCGACATGGCCGGCTCTTCGGATTGCCAGTGGATTTTTGGCTGGTGTGCCGTCGAGGGGGATGCCGCGCACGCTGAGGAGCATGAGCAGGGCGCAGCCGCCGGTGAGGGCGATGTCGGCGACGTTGCCGACGAACAGGCCGCCGTAGTCGATGAAGTCGACGACGTGGCCGTGGGCGAAGGCGGGCGGGCGGAAAAGCCGGTCGAGCAGGTGGGAGGCGGCGCCGCCCAGGAGCGCGCCCAGCACGACGGTCCACGCCGACGAGCGCAGCCGCCTGCCGACGTACAGGATGCCGATCACCGCGGCGGCGGCCGTGAGGGCGAACACCCACGTCACGCCCTCGCCGATGGAGAACGCCGCGCCCGGGTTGAGCAGCAGGAGAAGCTGGATCACCTGGGGGATGACCGTGACGCGTTCACCGTCCGCGAGCGCCGAGACCGCCCAGAACTTGGAGGCCTGGTCGACGGCGAGCACCACGGCGGCGAGTGCGAGCATCCACCCGTATCGCCGCATTTCACGTCCTGTCGCCTGCGCAATGTGTTCGTCCGGCACCCGGTACCTCGCCATCACCGTCGTTTGCGAACGAATCTACCGAAAGCGCCTTCGCGACGTCTGGATGCCGTCGCGGATTTCCCCCCGCCGGGTTCCCCGCCCGCAAGGCGATGGCCCTCCTCCTGACGCCGCCTGTCCGGGCGGCGCGGCTCAGGAATGAGATGAAGCCCCCTCCTGAGGGCGCCTCTCCTGGCGGCTACTCATGCACGGGGATGTCCCCAAAATGGCAATGTCCAGCTCAGGAGCAGGACATGTCCCGCGCGTCGCTGCTGACGGCTTTGCCCGGGTATGCCATCGTGGCTGCTTCCAGCAGCGCCCCCGAGGGTCCGCCGTCCGGCCGTCACCGGCCACCGGCGCTTCGCACATCACGCTCACGACCAGGTCGCGGTCCCAGCACCGCACCCTGGCCGCAGGCACGCACGGGCGCAGGCATCCGCACACCCACCACGGGGCGCGCCCGCCCCGACCATGAGGAAGGCTGGCCAGCGCAGGCATGACCGGCAGGCGACCAACCCCGACCAGCACCACCAGACGCGACCGCGGCAAGCGGCGCGTGGCGCGCCTGAGCGGCGCGCAGATCACCGGCGGCGGCCTGGCCGCACTCACCGCCGCCGTCACGGCCTCGTACCTCGGGGTGACGGGCACGGTGATCGGCGCGGCCGTGATGAGCGTGGCCACCACGGTGGGGACCGAGTTCTACGCCCATCTCCTGCGGCGCACCGGCCACAGGGTCAAACAACACACCACGACCAGCCGGCGAACCCGCCCAACCCGGGATGACGCTCCAGCGGGTCGCGACGCTTCGGCCGGCGGTGATCCGGCAGGTGACGCTTGGGTGATCGGCGCTCCGGCAGGCAGCGCTTCGGCAGGCGACACCTGGCCACTCGACACGCCGGCGGACGGAGCTTGGGTAAGCAGCGGTGCTCCGGCGGGCGGAGGTCTCGTAGGCGGCGCGGCCTCGGGTGAGGTGCAGGCGGATGAGGCGTCGGTGGGTGGGCCGGCGTTCGGGAGCAGTGCCTGGTCGCATGGGATGCGCGGGCGACTGGGCTGGCTGCGGGTGGGGGCGGTGCTTGCGCTCGTGGTCACGGTCAGCTTCGGTGGCGTCCTCATCTACCAGGCGTTCAGCGGACAGATGGCGGCCGATCAGGGGAACGGCACGAGCGCGAGGAAAGCGAAGTCAGACAAGCGGCACGCTCCTGACCGCGACCGGCGCGCCGCCCGGGGGTCCCAGCAGTACGGTCCGGTCCAGTCGGGGCCGCCCGCCACACCGTCCCCCACAGGCCCGTCCGGGTCGCCCTCGGCGGTCACCGGCCCACTCACCGATCCATCCATCGGTCCAGGCAGCGGTACGACAACCGGACCGGACGCGGGCGCGGTCAACGGCGCCGGCAGCGACCTGGGGGAGGGCGCGGGCATCGGCGGAGGCGGTGCGGTGAACGGCACCGCCCCACCTGGCGGCTCGGCCCACGCCACGTCCGCGCCGCCACCCGGCTCATCCACGACAGCCCCGCTCGAAGCACCGGAGGCCGCACTGCCGGACGCCGCGCCCTCCACCTCGACGGCCCCCGGACGACCGCACGCGGAGAACCCACCGGCTCCCACCCGGCCTGCGACGGGCGAGGATGGCGGAAGCCGGCATCGATGACCGAGGGACTGGGTGGTCATGGTCGGCGTTCGATGAAGGGGGCGAGCAGGCCGGGCAGCGCTGTCTCGGCCAGGGTCAGTCCCTGGTCCACCGACACGTCGCGGATCCGGTAGATGCCGTCTCCCGCCGCCGTGGTGGCCCCCAGGGTGAGCAGGCCGGTGCGGCGCTGGAACGGTGAGCGTGTGATGCTCCAGCCGATGACCCCGTCCCGCCGCAGGACGACGGTGCGGCGGGCGAACGCCCCATAGGCGGTGACCAGGTAGGGGCCGCGGATGGCGTGACCGAGCGAGCGGTAGGCCGAGCGGGCCAGGGCCGTCAGGACGGGCGCCAGGACCAGGCAGGTGATCGCGCCGGTGATGACGAACGCGGGTCCGAGCCACAGCCCGAGGCCGGCGGGGATTGCTGCGATCAGCACCGACGCCGTCAGAGCCTGGTTGACCCGCCTGCGCAGAGCGACACGAGGATGAGCGCCCAGCCCCCGCCGCTCCAGCAACTCCCGCCCGTCCAGCAGTTCCCGCTCGGTCAGGTCGCGCTGGGCCGGCAGGCTTCGCACGGCCGGGTCACGTGGCTCCCACACGGCCAAACCGGTTGGTGGCAGGATTTGTGCGGCGATGGTGAGGGCTTCGGGGCGGGGGACTGCCGGGGTCAGGGCGCGGCGTCTGCGGTTCTCGTCGCGGTCGCCGAGTCCGGTGGTGACGGCGTTGAGTCTGGCGCCGCCGGCCCAGCGCAGCGGAAGGGGCTCCACCAGTTCCAGGCCGCGCAGCCGGTGCTCCTCCATGCTCACCGACCGGGTGGCCAGCAGGCCGCGGCGCACGCGCAGGACGCCGCCTTCGCCGCGCCGCAGCTCGTACCCGCTCCAGTTCTCGATGAACGTGAGCGTCGAGCAGGCCGCCCCGAGAGCGACGACGGCGAGCACGGTCACCAGCAGGCCGAACCAGAGCGGGACCGAGCCGAAGCGGCGCACGAGGTCCTGGACGACCCCGAGTTCGAGCGGGTCGATCTTCATCTCGTGCAGCGTGCGGTAGCCGGTGCCGGCGGCGGCCAGGACGGTGCCGACACCCCAGACGGTGAGCGGGGCGTAGCGCAGCCACGAGCGGTCCAGCTCGCTGATCAAGCTGTCGCTGTCGGCGGCGTGTGCGGTGTCGCTCCCTTCGAGGATCAGGCGGCGCAGCTCGGCGGCCTGATCCTCGGTGATGCCGTCCAACCGGACCCCGCGGCGGGCGGCGCCGCCCTGGCCGCTGCCGGTGTCGAGATGGAGTGTGGTCAGGCCGAACAGGCGGTGCACCGGATGGGCGGTGATGTCGATGCCGCGGACGCGGACCAGCGGGATCGAGTGCCGGCTGCGGAAGAGCAGGCCGGCGCTGACCTCGAACCGGTCGCCGGTGAGCCGGTAGCGGGTGGTCGCCAGGCGCGACAGCCCGATGCCGCCGACGATCAGGCCGGTGAGGAGGAACGAGGCGAGGGTGATGAGGATCTGCAGGTTCGGCTCGCCGCCGGTGACGAGCAGGCTGACCGCGAACAGGGCCGCCGGGGCGAGCAGGGCGCTCAGGCTGACCAGGACGAGCCGGCCGCTCAGCCGCCCCTCGTGGTCACGCGGCGCCGTACGCGGGCGGGTGCCGGTGGTGGTCGTCATGAGGCGTCTCCGGGTACGACCTGAGTCCGGTCGGCCAGGTAGGCCACCAGTTCGTCCCCCACCTTCGCGTCGAGCCCCTTGATGCTGACGGCCGAGGACGAGGCGGTCGTCACAGTGATGCCCGACAGCCCGAACAGCTGCTGCAGCGGCCCGCGCAGCGTGTCGACGGTCTGGACGCGCGACAGCGGGACGACCCGCCACTGCTGCCACAGCCAGCCGGAGGCGGTGTAGACGGCGTCGGCGGTGACCTCCCAGCGGTGCACCCGGTAGCGCCAGACCGGCATCACGGCCAGGTAGAGCAGCCCGGGTGCCAGGGAGCCCAGGGTGAACCACATGAACAGCTCGCGCGTGGGCGGGATGGTGGCCCACAGGATGCCGAAGGTGAGCGGCAGCGGCAGGGCGAACACCGCCGCCTGCGCGCTCCACCAGCCGATCGCACGGCCCTCTACGCGGTTGCGCGGCGGCCTGAGCCTGAGCTCGTCCATGACGTCACCTCTCACTGTCACCTGTCGCTGACTCGCCTGTCATCGGGTCGCGGGCACCGGTACGGCGGCGGCCTTGAGCCTGCGCATCTTGGTCATGAGCACGGTGGTGCGGGAGAGCACCATGGCCAGGGACATGAAGACGAAGGCGTTGGCGTAGGTGTCGGGGCCGCTGATCCGGTAGTCGATGGAGAAACGGACCAGGTCCGCGGCGAACCAGTGCTCGGCTCCGTACGCGAACACCACCCGCCCCAGCGACAGCACGATCCACACCAGCGCGTAGCCGAGCCCGCCGGTCGTGTAGAGCTCGCCCGACGGGCGCCGGTGGGCGGGCAGCAGCGAGCCGGCGATCAGCCCGCAGATGATCCCCGTCCCGATGCCCACGAGTTGCAGCGACAGGTCGTTCCCCTGCGACGGGAAGGAGTGGACGAAGATGGGGATGATGACGGCGACGACGATCACCGAGCGCAGCACCCGCGTCATGGTGATGCGGCGCTGTCCGAGGTCGGTGGCCAGGATGACGAGCAGGATGGTTCCGCTGGCTATGAGGGCAGTGAGGAACTGACTCATCAGGGGGTTACTCCGGATCTTGAGTGGGGAGATCCCGTGCGGCTTGGCGCTTCGCACGTTCTCTTCGGCGCTTTCCACGCTAGAGACGGGGCTCCCGCCCGGAGACGACCGAACGGTGGGTCCGGTTGTCAACCGATCAGTGGACACGGACGTTTCCGTGGTACGACTGTTGCCGTGCGTGTACGACCTGATACCGGAGAGACAGGCGACCATCCCCCCGCCACCGAGCCGCGTACCGGCTGGTTCGGCCTGTGGGACGGCTTCTTCGCCGTCTCCTACCTCCTCACCGCGGTGCTGCTGTTCCTCTCCGGCGACCCCACGGCCGCCCAGGCCGTCTCGATCGGCGCGCTGACCCTGATCGTGCCCTGGTACGCGGGGCTCGGCCGCCGCCTGATGGCCGTCCAGACGTACGGGCGGAAAAACCTGATCTTCGCGGCCGGGCTGGTGGCGCTGTTCTGCGTCACCACGTGGTTCGGCCTCATCAGCTCCTTCGCGTTGTACGCCGTCGCGCCCATGCTGATCATGACGCTGCCGATGAGGCGGGCCGTCGGCTGGCTCGCGGTGGCCAACCTGTTCCCCGTGCTGGTGACCTGGATCAGGAGCGAGGAACTGGGGATCCCGCCCTGGAGCGCGCTGCCCCTCTCGCTGCTGAGCTACGCGCTGTCGATCCTGCTGGGCGTCTGGATCAAGCGGGTGACCCGGCAGAGCCGGGAGCGCGCCCAGCTCATCGAGGAGCTGCGCCGCACCCAGGAGCGGGTGGCCAGGCTCTCCCACGAGGCCGGCATCTCGGCCGAGCGCGAGCGGCTGGCCAGGGAGATCCACGACACCCTCGCTCAGGGCCTGACCAGCATCATCAGCCTGACCCAGGCGGCGGAGTCGAGCGTGCGCGACGCGCCCGACCAGGCGAGCAGGCACCTGTCGCGGGCCGGGCAGGTGGCCAGGGAATCCCTCGCCGAGGCGCGCGAGTTCGTCGCCGCCCTGACCCCGCCCACCCTGCGCGGCGGCTCGCTCGTGCAGGCCGTGCGCAGGCAGGCCGACGGCCTGGTCGCCGACACCGGGCTCGATGTGCGCACGTCGGTGCGGGGCGCGGAGGAGCCGCTGCCGATGCCGGTCAACGTCGTCCTGCTGCGTTCGATGCAGGAGGCCGCCGCCAACGTGCGCAAACACGCCGCGGGGGCGCGCTCGGTGGACGTGGTGATGACGTACGAGCCGGACGCCGTGCGCCTGCTCGTCCGCGACGACGGCGAGGGCTTCACCCCGGAGGGCGACCACGACGGATACGGGCTGCGCGGCATGCGGGCCAGGGTCTCGGAGATCAACGGGACGGTGAGCATCGGCAGCCGCCCCGGCGGGGGCACCGCCGTCGAGGTGCGCGTTCCCGTGCCGGCGCAAGCAGGCGTTCCCCTGCCGGCGGAAGCCGTGGGGGCGGCCGGAGTGGCTGGAACGGCGGGAATGGCTGGAACGGCGGGCGAGGAGCGGGCGCGTGGCTGAGGCGGAACCGATCACCATCCTGGTGGCCGACGATCATCCAGTGGTCCGCGAGGGGCTCATCGCCATGCTGGAGTCCGCCGACGGCATCACCGTCGTGGGCGAGGCGGGCTCGGGGGAGGAGGCGGTCGCCAGGGCGCCGGCGCTGCGGCCCGACGTCGTTCTGCTGGACCTGCGCATGGGCGGCATGGACGGCGTCGCCGCCACCGGGCGCATCCTGCGCGAGCTGCCTTCCACCAAGATCGTCATCGTGACCACGTACGAGAACGACACCGACATCCTGCGCGCGGTGGAGGCGGGCGCGGCCGGATACCTGCTCAAGGGCAGCTCACGGCAGGAGCTGATCGACGCGGTCCGGGCCGCCGCGCGCGGGGAGACCGTGCTCACCCCCTCGTTGGCGGGCAAGCTCTTCCGCGCGCGGACGCCCGACCCGGCCGCGCTGTCCGAGCGTGAGTGCGCGGTGCTGCGCCTGGTCGGTCAGGGGCTGACGAACGCCGAGATCGGCGGCGAGCTGTTCATCAGTGAGGCGACCGTCAAGACGTATCTGCTGCGTTCGTTCAAGAAACTCGGCGTCTCCGACCGCACCGCCGCCGTCATGACCGCCATCGAACGCGGCCTGCTGTCCTGATCCGGGTGTTTCCGCCGCGTCGCGGGGGATGAGGATCAACGGGGACTGTGGCCAGGGGGAGGTCACGATGGGTGGTGGTATCGGCGCCGGCGCCGGCTGCGGTGACGGGCCGGCCTTCGAGATGCTGGATCCGGCGCCGGTGGGCGTGGCGGTGACGCGCGGCCCCGAGCACCGGCTGATCTACATGAACCGCATGTGCCGCGCGCAGCTGGGCGATCCCGAGCTGGGCAGCCCTTTCCCCAGCGCCTTCACCTCGCCGACGCGCGAACGCTACCGCCGGCTGTGCGACCAGGTGTTCAGGACGGGCGAGTCCGTCGTGCTCACCGCCATTCCTTTGGGTACGGAGGCGCCGCCCGAGCAGGACCGGGGCCGGCGCGCGTGCCCGGCCCGGGATCAGGATCAGTTCCATGACCACGACCAGCACCATGACCACGACCAGGACACGAGCTTGGCCCAGGATCAGGACCAGGACACGAGCACGGTCCAGGATCAGGACCAGGACACGAGCACGGTCCAGGATCAGGACCAGGACACGAGCCCGACTCAGGATCGGGCCCCGAGACAGGGCCAGGACGCGGACGAGGACGTAGACCAGGAGCGGTTCTTCACCTCCAGCCTGTCGCGGATCACGTTCGGGCCCGATGACCACGGCGTGCTGGTGATGGCCATGGAGGTCACCGAGCAGATCGCCGCAGCCCGGCAGGTCCAGGCCATCGCCGACGAGCGCCGCCGCATCCTGCGGCGATACCGGAGCCTGATCCAGGTCAGCGCCCAGATCATCTGGGTGACGGGGCCCGAGGGCGACGCGATCGAGCCGAGCCCCAGCTGGGAGCGGGTGATCGGGCAGGCTTGGGAGGATTTCCGCGGCAACGGCTGGCTGCGGATGGTGCACCCCGACGACCAGCCCGAGGTCCTGCGGACGTGGCAGGCCACCCTCGAGAGCGAGGCGAAGTCGTACGACCACATCTGCCGGCTGCGCGTCACCGAGGGCGGCTACCGGCACTTCCGCGTGCGGGCCGTGCCCGTCTACGAGCACGGGCGGCTGGTGGAATGGGTCGGGAGCTGCAGCGACGTCGAGCGGCAGTGGCAGGAACGCCGTTCCCAGGACCTGCTCGACCGGGCCGCCGCGGCCATGGGGGAGCTGTCGAGCCTGCCGGACATGCTCCACGCCCTGGCCGGGGTGATCGTGCCGGAGCTGGCAGACGGCTGCGGGATCCACCTGATCACCGACATGTCCAGCGCCGATAGCGGGGGGCCGCTGCTGGTCGAGCGGGTCGCGGCCGCCGTACGTCCCGGATTGCCGATGATGACCCCGTACGGACAGGAGCAGGTGCGGCCCGAGAACATGCTCGTCCAGGCCGTCCGGCAGCGGCGCCCGATGCTGGCGACGTTCGCGCCGGGCAACCCGCCGCCGGACCTCGCTCCGTCGGGAGCGCAGCAGTGGGTGGCGGAGAACGGCGTCAACAGCCTGCTGCTCCTGCCCGTCGTGGTGGACGGCGCGGTCCCGGCCGTGGTGACGGCGCTGACCTGCCAGCATCGCGCGCCGCTCAGTCAGGCGGACAGCGCGTTGATCACCCAGATGTTCGACCACGCGCACGACGCGCTGAGCAGCGCCATCCGCTTCCAGCGGGCGCAGCAGATCGCGCTGGCGCTGCAGCACAGCCTGCTGGCCGAGCCGCCGCTCCTGCCCGACCTGCGCATCGCCGCCCGCTACCGGGCCAGCCCGGCCGCCGCCGAGGTGGGCGGCGACTGGTACGACTCCTTCGTCCTACCCGACGGCGCCGTCATCATCGCCATCGGCGACGTCGCCGGCCACGACCTCGCCGCCGCCGTCGAGATGAGCCAGCTCCGCAACATGCTGCGCGCCCTCGCGATTGACCGCTGGGGGCCGCCGGGCGAGGTCCTCACCCGGCTCAACAAGGTGATGGCGGCCCTCTCTGGCGAGGTCACGGCCACCTGCGTGCTCGCCCGTGTCGAGGAGGCCGGCGGCGGTCACCGGCTGCACTACGCCGTCGCCGGCCATCCGCCGCCCCTGCTCGTCACGTATGAGGGAACGGCGCGTTTCCTGGACGATCCGACCGGCTCGCTGCTCGGCATCGGCGACGTGTTCGACTGCCCCTCGGCGACGGTGCCGCTGCCGCCGCGCAGCACGCTGCTCCTCTACACCGACGGCCTGGTCGAACGGATGGGCGAGCACCTGGACCTGGGTCTGGAACGGCTGCGCGAGCTGGCGGGGACGCTCGCCCGCGAGCCCGTGGACGCCTTCTGCGACCAGTTGCTCAGCGGACTGCCGACGACAGGGCTCGACGACATCGCCGTCCTGGCCCTGCGACGACCGGGAGACGACTGACACCGGGCCGCACCGGAGATCGACGCCGCCCTTCCGCGAGCTGAGGGCGGGTCGGTCGGAGGACTTGAGCGGGGTCTCGTCGTAGGCCGGTTTCGGGCCGTCCGGGAGAGGACTGACACCGGAGGTCGACGTCGGCTCTTCCCACCGGACCGTCCGGACTACTGAGTCTGGCCTTCCCGAAGGCCGGTGCCGGACCGTTCGGGAGATCGACGTCGGGTCGCACGTGCTAGGGCTTGAGGACGATCTTGCCGCGGGTGTGTCGTTGCTCCAGCTCGCGGTAGGCGTCCTGGACCCGGTCCAGCGGGTAGGTGGCGGCGATCGGGACCTCCAGTCGGCCCGTCCGGATGAGCTCGGTCAGCTCGGCCAGCACGTCGGCCGTGGCCGCCATGGCGCTGCCCTCGTTCTTGACGCCGTAGCGCTCGGCCGCGGCGACGTCGATGATGGTGTCGATCCGGTCGGGGCTCACCCCGAGCTCGATCGCCATCTCCACGTAACCGCCGCCGAAGTTGTCGATGAAGGCGTCGACGTGCCCGGCCGCGGCCTTGATCCGGGCGGCGGCCCCCTCGCCGTACGCGATCGGCACGGCCCCGTGATCACGCAGCCACTGGTGGTTGGGCTCGCTCGCCAGCCCGATCACCGTGGCGCCCGCCTCGACCGCGAGCTGCGTCGCGATCGTCCCGACCCCGCCGGCGGCCCCGGCGATGACCACCGTGTCGCCGGCGCGCAGGCCGACCGCCCGCACCTCCGCCACCGCCGTCGTGCCCGCGACATACAGCGAGCCCGCCTGCTCCCACGACACCTCCGGCGGGCGCCGGACCAGGTTGGACGCCTCCACCACGACGTATTCGGCATGGCTGGCCCGGTTGTCGGTGAAGCCGAGCACCTCGTCGCCCGCCGCGAAATCCGCCACCCCGTCGCCGGTCGCGACCACCACCCCGGCCAGGTCGCTGCCCTGGCCGGAGGGGAATGTGGCCGGCCAGATGTCGCGGAGCGCCCCCGAGCGGATCGCCGCCTCACCCGGGTTGATCCCGGCGGCCACCACCTTCACCAGGACCTGCCCCGGGCCGGGCGCCGGGCGCTCCACCTCGACGATCCGCAGCACCTCGATCCCGCCGTAGTCGTCGAACCGGACCGCTCGCATCGTCTCGACCGTCATCTCGACCTCCCTGACCTGTTCTTGCTCCGGGTGACGTGGTGAAACCCGGTTCGGGAGACACGTTGCCAAGCGTTGACGACCGGCGGAATCGGACAGGTCTCCCTAGGATCCACGGTCCTAGGCTGTGAGGTCGGGCAGGCCCCGCGGCCGCGTCATCATGGATTCATGGACATGGACCGGGAGCAGCTCGCCGACTTCCTGCGCCGGGCCCGCGAGCGGCTGCGTCCGCAGGAGGTGGGGCTGCCGGCCGGGCCGCGCCGCCGCACGCCCGGGCTGCGCCGCGAGGAGGTCTCGCAGCTCGCGGGCATGTCGGCCGACTACTACATGCGCCTCGAACAGGCCCGCAGCCCGCAGCCCTCGCTGCAGATCCTGGCCGCGCTGGCCCGCGGGCTCCGGCTGACCGACGACGAGCGCGACCACCTCTACCTGCTGTCCGGCCACCGGCCGCCGAGCGGTCCGCTGGCCCACGACCACGTCAGCCCCGGCCTGCTCTACCTCCTCGACCGGCTCACCGAGACCCCGGCCCACATCACCAACGACCTCGGCGACCTGCTCGCCCGCAACCAGATGGCCGAGGCGCTGCTGGGCTGCATCTGCTCGGTCCGCGAGCAGGACCGCAATTTCGTCTGGCGGTGGTTCACCGACCCGGCGATGAGCCAGGCCTACGATCCGGACGAACGCGCCGCGCTCAGCCGGGATCACGTCGCCGACCTGCGCGCCTCCTACGCCCGCCGGGGCGGCGACGAGCCCTCCGCCCGCCTGGTCGCCCGGCTGCGCGCCACAAGCGAGGAGTTCGCCCGGCTGTGGGACCTGCACGAAGTGGCGGTACGCCGTTCCAGCCGGATGCGGGTCGCCCACTCCGCTGTCGGAGCGATCGAGCTGAACTGCGAGACGTTACTCAGCCCCGCCGAGGACCAGCGGCTCGTCATCTACACCCCGGTGCCGGGGACGTCCGCCATCGAGCATTTGAGCCTGCTCCGCGTCCTCGCCCACAACGACTTCGTCTCCGCCAGCCCCGCCCGCCGCTGACCGAGGAGGATTGCGGTGCACCGTCGCCGGTCGCTGCTCTGTTATGGCGCAGAACGCCGCCGACAGGTGGCGATTGGCAGGGCCTCACTGGCGCTGGCCGGTGCTGGCTCGGTTTCGGCCGTTGGTGAACGGCACGGCGGCACCGGTACCGAGCGGCCCTGGCAGGGCTTCGACCGGCGGTGAACGGAGCGGCACCACCCGGAATCACCAGCGCTGACCGGTTTCAGCTGAACTTCGGTCGCCGGCTGCGCGTACCTCAGGTACGCGGCGACTTCACGGCGGGCCGTCGCGTGTGATGGTGTGCCTCCTGACGACGTGGCGGTTTCCTGATGACAGTTTCCGCACGGCTGTACGCCGTACTCGCGGTCGGCTCGGGCGTTCTGGTGCTGGTGGCGGCGCTGCGGTTCGGGGGCGGGGCCGGGGCGCCGCCGATCGCCGGGCTGCCGGCCGCGGGGCCGCTGACCGACTGGGGCCTGCCGCTGGCGCGGTTCGCGCACGAGCTGTGCGCGGTGGCATGCGTGGGCACCGCGCTGGCGGCCGCACTGGCTTCGGCAGCCTCGCCCGAGTCGGCGCGCTGCCTGCGCGCGGCCGGATGGTGGGCACTCGGCTGGGCGTTCTCCAGCCTGCTGGGCTACATGCTCACCCTGTCCAGCTTCATCCCGATGCCGGTGGCGGACCTGCTCGCGGCTCCCGGCATGCTCAGCTTCGGCACGGACCTGCCGCAGACGCGGGCGCTGCTGGTGGTGACGGCGGTGACGTTCGTGGTGGCGGTGGCGACGATGGTGCCGCGGCTGCCGAGGTGGGTGCCGGTGACGGTCGCGGTCTTCGGGCTGCTGCCGCCCGCGTACGTCGGCCACGCCGCCTCCGCGGGCGATCACGACCTGGCCGTGTCCGCGCTGATGGCGCACCTGGTGCCGATGGCGCTGTGGGTCGGCGGGCTGGGCGCGGTGCTGGTCTACTTCCGCCGCTCCGGCGACCTGCCGGTGGTGCTGCCGCGCTTCAGCACGATCGCCCTGTGCTGCTTCGCGGCGGTGGCCTTCTCCGGCGCGGTCAGCGGCTGGGTACGGCTGAACGCCGTCTCCGACCTGTGGCAGAGCCCGTACGGGCTGCTCCTGCTGGCCAAGATCGCCGCTCTGGCGGTGCTCGGCTGGTTCGGGTGGGTCCACCGGCGCAGGACCGTCGCGGGTGTCGCCGATCGCGGGGTCCGCCGTACCTTCGTCCGGCTGGCGGCCGGTGAGCTGGGCGTGATGGCGGTGGCGATGGGGCTGGGCGTCGGCCTGGCCAGGACCCCGCCGCCACCCGGCGGTGAGGGCGGCGGGCACGCGCATCCCCTGCTGGAGTACACGCTGGCCCCGTTCTCGCCCGGCGCGCTGATCGTCGAGGGGCGGCTGGACGTCCTGGTCGCGCTGCTGCTGGCGCTGCCCGCCGTCGCCTACGCGCTCGCCGTGCGCAGGGTGGCCGCGTGGCCGTACGGACGCACGATCGCCTGGTACGCCGGGCTCGGCCTGGCCGCGCTCGTGCTGCTCGGCGGGGTGGCCGGCTACGCCAGGGCGATGCTGCCCGCGCAGGCGCTCCAGCATGTGGCGCTGGCCGTCGTGGTGCCGGTGCTGCTCTGCCTGGGTGCTCCGCTGACGCTGGCGGGCCGGGCCACCTCGCCGGCGTCCCGGTTCGGCGCCCTCGGCTCGCCTGAGTCCCGGTCCGGTGCTCTGAGCTCGCCTGGGTCCCGGTCTGGCGGCCCAGGTTCGCCCGCCTTCGGGCGGCGCCTGACCGGGCCCGTCCTCCTGGCCGCCTATCCGCTGCTCTTCCTGCTGCTGTACGGGACGGACTGGCTGGCGTGGTCGCTGTCCGGGTACGCGCCGCACCTGGTCACCGAGCTGCTCTTCCTCGGCGTCGGCCTGGTGACGTCATGGGTGCTGGCGGGTGCCGATCCGCTGCCCCGGCCGTTCGCGCGGGGTGAGCTGGTGCGGCTGCTGACGGTGGTGGCCGTGACGCACCTGGTGGTGGGGGCATACCTGCTGGTGGGGCCGCCGGTCGCGGCGGACTGGCTGGTGCAGACGGCGCCGCCCGGCGCACCGGACCTGCTCACCGGTCAGCGGGTGGCGGCGGCCGTCTTCCTGGTCGTGCCGCTGCTGGCCCTCGCGCCCCTGGCTGTGCGCCTGATCCGGAGGCGACCAGCCGCGCGGTGGCGTTGGCCCCACATCCGCGTCGCCGACGCGAGCACCGAGGCGAGCACAGGCGTGAGCGCCGGCCGTGAGCACGGTGATGCCGCTCTGGACGATCCCCTGCCGGTCACGGACGGGGTGCTGCTCCTTGATAAAGGCCGGCGACGGCCGCCAGCACCCGCTCACGGGCGACGGCCCCCGGGGTGACGCCGGTGAGCACGTAGGCGGCCAGCCCTTCGGCAAGCGCCACCAAGGACAGCGCGGCCCCGTGCGGGTCGATGGCCGCGGGGATGCGCCCCGCCCGCTGGTCCCGTTCGACGAGGCCGGCCATGTCGCGGTGGAAGGCGGCGTACAGGACGCGCAGCCGGGCGGCGATGGCCTCGTCGGCGAAGGCGTAGGCGTGGAAGGACTGGCGGACCCGCATGTGGGCCTCGGTCGTGGCGTCGTACGGGATGAGCTCGGTGAGCACCGTGGTCAGGACCAGCCGCGGCTCAGCGGCGCCGAGCTCTGAGCCGACCCGCTGCCGGATGCGGGCGCTGGACAGGTGGTTGCCGCGCTCGAAGGCCGCTTCGATGAGCCGCCGCTTGGCCGGGAAGTAGTGCTGCACCCGGCCCGGAGAGATGCCAGCCTGGGCGGCCACCTCGGTCAGGGAGACGGCGGCCAGGCCGCGTTCGGCGACGATGGCGAGCACGGCGTCGGCTATCTCGGCGCGCCGCTGCGCGTGGTGCGCGCCGGGCCCTCTGGTACGCCGTTCAGCCGGCTGTTCTGCCACTCAGCCACCTTATCGATAAGACCACACCGGATTGACCGTTCAGCGTAGGGGTTGTCACCCGGAATCCCCGTGCGCATCGGCGTTCCGGCCGTCAGACGGGCCTGGAGACGGTTGTGACCCGAGGGACTACGGATGACCAGAGACACGGATGCGACCGGCCGACCGGGAAGACTTCGCATAAGCTGACAAATGGGATAGCGGGGGGAGGGTTGGCATGCTGCCTGAGGTGCGCGGATGGTTGGGGCGCCGTACTTCGACCGCCGGGGACTGGCCGCTGCGGGACCTGGTGGCCGCCAAGGGAGACAGCACGGTCAGCGTGGTGCTTCCCGCCCGGGACGAGCGGGAGACCGTGGGGGAGATCGTCGCGATCATCCTGCGGGACCTCGGCACGCTGGTCGACGAGGTCGTCGTCATCGACTCACGTTCCACCGACGACACCGCGCGCGTGGCCGCGCGAGCAGGGGCCACGGTGCACGCGCAGGACGAGATCCTGCCGCGGCTCAAGCCGCTCGACGGCAAGGGGGAGGCGCTGTGGAAGTCGCTGGCCGTCACGTCGGGGGACGTGCTGGTGTTCGCCGACGCCGACATCAGGAACTTCCGTGCTTCCCTGATCACGGGAGTGCTCGGGCCGCTGCTGGCCGATCCCACGATCGTCTACGCCAAGGGGTGCTACGACCGTCCGCTCCACGGCGTCCCCGACGGAGGCGGGCGGGTCACCGAGCTCGTCGCCCGGCCGCTGATCAACCTGCACTGGCCCCAGCTGGCCGGTTTCGTGCAGCCGCTCGCGGGTGAGTACGCGGGCCGGCGCTCCGCCTTCGAACGCGTACCGTTCCTGACCGGCTACGGCGTCGAGCTCGGGCTGCTCATCGACCTGCTCGAACTGGCGGGGCTGGACGCGTTCGCCCAGGTGGACCTGGGCTCGCGCGAGCACGCGCCGCAGTCCACCGAGGCACTCGGGGGCATGGCCGCGCAGATCATGCTCGCCGCCTGGTCGCGGCTCGACCGGCAGGGCAAGATCGCGGCGCTGGCCGAGCCCTCGGTCCGGCTGGCGCAGTTCAAGAGACGGCGGTCCGGGTACGGCGTGCGGACGCGGGACGTCGGCATCGGCGAACGCCCGCCCATGCTCACCCTGGACGAGTGACCGGCCGGTAAGGTGTTACCACCGGTAACGTCTCGGTTCGAGGAGCGGCGCGATGACGGGATTCTGCCCGGAGCTCAGTGACGACGTGGTCGAGGTGCGCGACTGGGTGCACGCGTTCGCCCGCGACGTGATCCGCCCCGCGGGCGCCGAGTGGGACGAACGCGAGGAGACGCCCTGGCCGGTCATCCAGGAGGCGGCCAAGATCGGGCTCTACTCCCTCGACTTCTTCGCCACCCAGTGGTTCGAGCAGAGCGGGCTGGCGCTGCCCGTGGCGTTCGAGGAGCTCTTCTGGGGGGACGCCGGCATCGGCCTGTCCATCACCGGCACCGGCCTGGCCGCCGCGGCCCTCGCCTCCAACGGCACCCCCGAGCAGATGGGGGAGTGGCTGCCGCGGATGTTCGGCACGGCGGACGACGTCAAGCTGGGCGCGTTCTGCGCCTCCGAGCCGGACGCCGGCTCCGACGTCGGCGCCATCCGCACCCGTGCCGTCCCCGACGGATCCGACTGGGTGCTCAACGGCGTCAAGACCTGGGCCACGAACGGCGGCATCGCCGACGTCCACGTGGTGGTCGCCTCCGTGGACCCGTCGCTCGGCACCAGGGGCCAGGCCTCCTTCGTCGTCCCGCCGGGCACGCCAGGGCTGTCGATGGGGCAGAAGTTCCGCAAACACGGCATCCGCGCCTCCCACACGGCCGAGGTGGTGCTGAACGACGTGCGCGTGCCCGGGGAGTGCCTGCTGGGCGGCAGGGAGAAGCTGGAGGCCAGGCTGGCCCGCGTACGCAAGGGGGGACGGGCGGGCGAGCAGGCCGCGATGCGCACGTTCGAGACCACCCGCCCGTCGGTGGCCGCGATGGCGGTCGGGATCGCGCGCGCGGGCTTCGAGTACGCCAGGGACTACGCCCGCGAACGCGAGCAGTTCGGCCGCAAGATCGGCGCCAACCAGGCCATCGCCTTCCTCCTCGCCGAGATGGCGACCCGGGTGGACGTGTCCAGGCTGCTGACCTGGCGAGCCGCCTGGATGGCCCGCAACGGCAGGCAGTTCGAGCAGGCGGAGGGCTCGATGTCGAAACTGGTGGCGGGGGAGACGGCGGTATGGGTGACCGAGCAGGCCATCCAGATCCTGGGCGGCGCCGGCTATACCAGGGAGCACCCGGTGGAACGCTTCCACCGCGACGCCAAAATTTTTACGATCTTCGAGGGGACGTCGGAGATCCAGCGGCTCATCATCGGCCGCGCGGTCACCGGTCTGCCGGTCCGCTGAAAGAGCCCGGCACCCCGCTCCAAGCGCCGGTGGATGCAGGTCATTATCAGGAATGCTCCCTGATTCTCTTAGTCGCCCCCGTCTCCGCCGCCGCCGAATCCCCCGTCTCCGCCTCTCCCGCCTCCGTCATATCCCGCGCCTCCGTCGCGGCCGGAACTCCCGCTGGGTGAGTCGTCCGTGAATACGTGGAGCAGGAAAGCGAGGAAGATGAAGAGCACGAGGGACCAGATGCCGTCTACTTCCCGGAAGACCAGCACGAAGAGGAAGAGCGCCCCCATCAGCGTCAGCACGACCTTCACGCGCGTTTGCACGACGGCTCCCTCCTTTTACCGGGAACAACACTCTTCCTTCCTGAAGCAGTGAAGTCAACGCGTTTCATAACCCGGAGGCGGCGGAGAAAGCGGTGTTACTGGTGGTATAGCGAATGGGTTGCCATTCCCTTCGCAAGGAGGTCGCTACCTGAGGGATTTGGTGGCGAGGGCGTCGAAGTCGCGGTCCGGCAATGTGCGGTCGAGTTCCAGGAGTTTGTCCGCCAGCCAGCCGACGGCATAGCGCGTCCGGGGTTTGTCCGCCTCGACGGCCTCGCGGATGGTCGTCGCGACGAGGCCGGGGTCGGAGGCCGGGGCGTCGGCGGTGTTCTGGGTCTCGGCCTTCTGCGCCATCTTCTCGGCCATCGGTCCGTAGGCGGTCGAGCCGGAGATCTCGCGGAGGTCCTGGGCGGTGCGGTCCTCGAAGCCCGTCCTGATGATGCCGGGCTGGATGATCACGACGTCGATGCCGAACGGTTCCACCTCCATGCGGAGCGTGTCCGAGTACGCTTCCAGTGCGTGCTTCGAGGCGTAGTACCAGCAGCCGAGCGGCAGGGAGATCTCGCCGCCGACGGACGACACGTTGATGATCGTGCCCGACCCCTGGGCGCGCATGTGGGGCAGGGCGAGCTGGGTCAGCCGGGCGGGGGCGAACACGTTCACCTCGAACAGGTCGCGCGCCCGTTCCAGCGGGACGTCCTCCGCGGCCCCGTGCAGGACGGTGCCCGCGTTGTTGATCAGCACGTCGAGCCTGCCCTGCTCCTCGACGACCGTGCGGACGACCCGCTCCAGGTCCTCGGGCTCGCGGGCGTCCATGGGGAGGGTGTGGCCGCCGGCGTCGCGGAGGGAGTCCATCGCCGTGAGGCGCCTGGCCGCGCCGTAGACGGTGTGACCGGCCCGCAGAAGTTCGAGCGCGGTGGCCTTGCCGATGCCGGACGAGGCTCCGGTGACGAGGGCGACTCTCATGAGCGGGCCTCCTCCTGCGGCACGTCCCACGTGACAGGGAGGCTGTGCACGCCGTAGATCATCATGTCCTCGCGCGTGGGGACCTCCTCCGGTGGCACGGCCAGGCGCAGGGACGGGAAGCGGTCGAACAGGGCGGGGATGGCGACCTGCATCTCGACCCGGGCGAGTTGCTGGCCGAGGCACTGGTGGACGCCGTGGCCGAAGGCGACGTGCGCGGACGTGGTCCGGCGCAGGTCGAGCGTGTCGGGGTCGGGGAAGTGCTTCGGGTCGCGGTTGGCGGCCGGGACGGAGACCGTGACCGACTGGCCGGCCTTGATGAGCTCGCCGCCGAGCTCGACGTCCTCCAGGGCGGCCCGCACCGTGGCGGGGATGATGCTCAGATAGCGCAGCAGCTCTTCGACGGCGTTGCCGATGAGGGCGGGCTCGGAGCGCAGGGCGGCGAGCTGCGCGGGGTGGTCGAGCAGGGCGAAGACACCCAGGGCGATCATGTTCGCGGTGGTGTCGAAGCCCGCGCCGGTCAGGATGCCGCCGATGATGGCCAGCTCGTCGTCGGTCAGATCACTGCTGCCGACGAGCCCGCCGAGCAGGTCGTCCGTGGGCCGCTCGCGCTTGGCGCGCACCAGGTCGAGCATGAAGGACTGCATCTTGCCGAAGGCGGCCATCTTCTCGCCGGCGGGCACCCCCAGGCGTCCGAGGATGCTCATCGCCCGGACGAACTCCTCCCGGTCGCCGGTGGGAACCCCGAGCAGCTCGCAGATCACCAGCCCGGGAAGGGGCCCGGCGAACATCTCCACCAGGTCGGCCGGCGGGCCGTGCCGCTCCATGACGGTCAGCAGCTCGGCGGCAATCTCCTCGATCCTGGTGGTCCACCGGCGCATCCGGCGGACGGTGAACTGGCCGGTGAGGAGCTGGCGGTAGCGGGTGTGCTCGGGCGGGTCCATCGAGGTGAAGGCGCCCGGCGGCGCCGGCTGCGGCTCGTCGCTGAACGAGGCTCCCGGTAGCGGGTTGCGCAGGAGCTCGGCCCGATGGCTGAAGCGCGGGTCGGCCAGCACCTCGCGGACCAGGGCGTGCTCGGTCACCAGCCAGCCCTCGTGGCCGCCCGGGTAGATCATCGGCGTCACGGGCCGCTCGGCACGCAGCCGCGCGAGCTCGTCCGGCGGATCGAAGGGGCAGGCCGCGGCGTGCTGGACCAGCAGTCTCGGCAGATCTGATGGATCGGACATGTCACTCCTCGGGTGGGTACGCCGTGCGAGTGGCGTCCTGCCCGGCGTCACTCGCACGGCCGATGCGATCCATTTAGCCTCACGACGTGTAAAAGTACAAGATGTGTAAAAATTTTCGGCGTGTAAGATGTGTCACCGTGGAGGAGACGCGGCGGGCGCGCAAGAAACGCCAGACCAGGGAGCTGCTGGTCCGTACGGCCTTCAGGCTGTTCAAGGAGCAGGGGTACGAGCAGACCACCATCGCGCAGATCAGTGCAGAGGCGGACATAGCGACCAAGACCTTCTTCAACTACTTCTCCAGCAAGGAGGACGTGGTCTTCACCGACGCCGAGCGCTACTACGAGCTGACCCTCGACGTGATCAAGGGACGCCGGCCCGGCGAACGCGTGGCCGACCTGCTGCTGCGGACTTGTGAGTTGTCCCTGTCGGCCGGATACATGGCCGAGGGGCCCATCTCGGCCGACCCTGAGCTGACGGACGTCTACCGCAACCTGGTCGCCACCGTCCCCAGCGTCCAGGCCAAGGGCCTGCATGTGATGTTCGATTCGCAGCGCAGGATCGCCGACGCGTTCGTCGCGGCGTTCCCCGGCGAGATCGACCGGTTGACGGCGCTGGCGGCGGTCGGCGCGCTGATGGGCGCGGTGGGGGCGATCGGGCTGGTCAGCCTGGAGATGGGGCAGTCGGAGGAGGAGTTCCTGGCCACGATGCGGCGCGCCGTCGACCTCGTCATGCACGGCCTCGACACGTTGTGACGCAGGGGGGCGGATCGGGCAGAGCGGGCCGTCGTAAAATGGGTGCGCGGGCTCCGCGAGGCGCGCCGGTGCAGGCTGAGCACGAAGGCGGCAACCACATGGCTGATCCGTACCCGAAATACGCCCGGCTCCGTGAGCGCGGCGCCGTGCACCGCGTCCGCACCCCGTTCGGCGGCGACGCGTACCTGATCACCAGATACGCCGAGGCCCGCGCCGCGCTCAACGACCCGCGCCTGTCCAAGCATCCGAAGAACGCGCCGGCCTTCCTGCGCGAAGCGGGGCTCGTCACCGGCGACGCCGGGCCGCTCGGCGTCAACATGCTCTCCTCCGACCCGCCCGACCACACCCGCCTGCGCCGGGTGATCGGCAAAGCCTTCACCGCCAGGCGGGTGCTGGCCCTGCGCCCGCGCATCCAGGAGATCGCGGACGACCTCCTGGCCGCCCTGCCGGTCGGCGAGGAGGTCGATCTCATCGAGGAGTTCGCCTTCCCGCTGCCGATCACGGTGATCAGCGAGATGCTCGGCGTGCCCGTCTCCGACCGTGATCGATTCCGTACGTGGAGCCGCGACCTGATCACCACGGCGTCGGCCCCCGAGCTCAGGCGGCGGCGGGAGGCCGCCACCACGGCGCTCACCGGCTACCTGTCCGGCCTGGTCGCCGAGCGCAGGGAGCGGATGGACGACAGGCGGATGGACGACAGGCGGATGGACAGGGAGCCGGCGAGCGAGACGCAGCCCGACCTGATCAGCGCCCTGATCGTGGCCGCCGACCGGCACGGCGAGCTGGACGAGACCGAACTGCTCGGCATGCTCATGCTGCTGCTGGTCGCCGGGCACGAGACCACGGTCAACCTCATCGGCAACGGCGCCCTGGCCCTGCTGCGCGCCCCGGACGTGCTCGGCGCCCTCGCCGCCGATCCCGGGCTGGTGCCGGCCGCGGTGGAGGAGCTGCTGCGCTACGACGGGCCGGTCGAGCGGGCCACGTTGCGCACCGCCGTCGAGGACATCGACGTGGACGGCGTCACCGTCCCCTCGGGCAGCCTGGTCGTGGTCGCCCTCAACTGCGCCGACCGTGACCCCGCCCGGTTCGACCGGCCCGACGAGCTCGACCTGGCCAGGCCGGACAACCAGCACCTCGCCTTCGGCCACGGCCCGCACTTCTGCCTCGGCGCGCCGCTGGCCAGGCTGGAGGGCACGATCGCGTTCACCTCGCTGCTCGGCCGCTTTCCCGGGATCCGGCTCGCCTGCCCGCCGGAACGGCTCCAGTGGCGCTCGCAGAGCGCGATGATGATCCTGCGCGGCCTGGAAGCCCTTCCCGTCATCCTCGAACAGCCCGTGCCGTGTTGACAGCCGGGCTTACTGCCGAAAGGCTTTGCCATTCGGAATGGCTCAGTGGGGAGCGCTGCTTGATGAGGCACACCGAACTGAAGGACTTCTGGGAGCGCCGCCTGGAGGCCGACTGGACCGAGAGCGGAGTCGGCTACAAGCAGCTCGGCCGGGCCTTCAACTCGTACATGTATCTGATTCGAGGAGAGGTCTTCCGGCGTGAGGTGGGACGGCTCGGGCTCGACCTGGCCTCGGCGAAGGTGCTCGACGTCGGCTCGGGCACCGGCTTCTACCTGCGCCAGTGGCGGGCGCTCGGCGCCCGGTCGATCACCGGAGCCGACCTCACCAAGGCCGCGGTCGAGCGCCTGATCGCCCGCTTCCCCGAGTCCGAGATCCTCCAGCTCGACCTCGCCGACCCGGGCGAGCTGATCGAGCCGGCCTCGTTCGACGCGGTCTCGGCCATGGACATGCTGTTCCACATCACCGATGACGAACGTTACCGCTCGGCCCTGCGCACGCTCGGGCGGGCCACGAAGCCGGGCGGCGTCCTCGTCCTGTCGGAGAACTTCCTGCACAGGCCCGAGCAGCGCGGCGACCACCAGGTCAACCACACGCTGCCGTGGATCACCACGGCGCTCGGCGAGGCCGGCTTCGACGTCGTCCGGCGCGCGCCCATGCTCGTGCTGATGAACGCCCAGGTCGACGCCAACCCGGTGTGGCGCAAGCTCTGGGGCGGCTTCCTGCGCGGCGTCACGCTCACCGAGGCCACCGGCCGGGTGGCCGGGGCGCTGCTGTCGCTGGTGGAGCGGCGGCTCGTCCGCGTCGTCCGCGAGAGCCCCACGACGGAGTTGATGATCTGCCGCCGCCGAGCTGAGTGATTACGATATCTCTCACATGATTGTTGACAATCTGAGTGAGGGAACGTGTCCACAGACGCGGGAACGGTCCTCGACGCGATCCGTCAAGGGATCATGCGGGGCGATTTCGTGCCTGACCAGCGGCTCGTGGAAGCCGACCTGTCCGAGCGCTTCTCCGCGAGCAGGAGCTCCGTGCGCTCCGCGCTCCTGCAGCTGGCCAACGAGGGCCTGGTGGAGCGGGTGCAGAACCGCGGCGCGCGGGTGCGGGCGGTTTCCGTGGAGGAGGCGATCGAGATCACCGAGGTGCGCATGGTGGTCGAGGGCCTGTGCGCGGCCAAGGCGGCCGGCCGGGTCACCCCGGGCGCGGTCGCCGAGCTGCGCGAGATCGGCGCGCTCATGTCCGAGGCGGTGCGGTCGGGCGACGTCCTCGGCTATTCGGAGCTCAACCAGCTCCTGCACCGCCGCGTCCGCGAGCTGAGCGGTCAGTCCATCGCGGAACGGGTGCTGGAACGGCTGCGCGGCCAGGTCGTCCGCCACCAGTTCCGGCTGTCCATGCAGCGCGGCCGCCCGGCCAGGTCGCTGGGCGAGCACCTGGCCATCATCGACGCCATCTGCGCGGGGGACCCCGGCGCGGCCGAACAGGCGGCCCGCCGTCATCTGCGCAGCGTGATCGCGGCTTTACGGGATTCTCGGGACTGATCGCCCTTGACGGTTGTCGCCCATATTGTTAACAATCTGTTTCAGCAAACAGATCGTGGGAGACATGCATGCCGGATCACCCCCAGCCCTCCGCGCGAGCGCGTGACCTCGTCGCGGACGCCTACGACGTCCACGTCCACGTGGCACCGGATGTGATGCGCAGGCGGATCGACGACCTGACGCTCGCGGCGCGCTTCGCCGAGGTCGGGCTCGCCGGCTTCGTGCTCAAGTCCCATTACGTGCCCACCGCGGAACGCGCCGAGGTCGTACGGGCCGCGGTGCCCGGCGTCGACGCAGTTGGGGCGATCACGCTGAACGCCTCCGTGGGCGGTATGAACCCCATCGCCGTCGAGATCGCCGCACGCGGCGGCGCCCGGTTCGTCTGGCTGCCCACCGTGGACAGCGCCAACCAGCGGGCCTGCACCGCGAGCGACCCCGAGGGCGCCACGCCGCCCATGTGGGCCAGGCTCCAGAACGACCTGCGGGAGGCCGGGATGGCCGCCGACCCCGTGGACGTGGTGGGGCCGGACGGCGCGGTGCCGGATCGGACCAGGCAGGTGCTGCGGCTGATCGCCCAGCACGACCTGACCCTCGCCACCGGGCACCTCAGCGCCGACGAGATCGACGCGGTGGTCGCGGCCGCCGTCGCGGAGGGCGTACGCCGCATCGTGGTCACCCATCCCGAGTTCACCTCACAGCGGGTCGCGATCGACCGCCAGCGCGCCCTGGCCGCCAAGGGCGCCCTGCTCGAACGCTGCTTCACCACCCCGCACTCCGGCAAGGTCTCCTGGCGGACCTGGTTCGAGCACATCGACGCCGTGGGCCCCGAGCACTCCGTGCTCTCCAGCGACCTCGGCCAGCCCTTCAACCCGCCCGTGGAGGACGGCCTGGCCCTGCTGGCCGACCGGCTGCTCGCCGAGGGCTTCACCGACAAGGACGTACGCACCATGGCCGTGGACAACTCCCGTCGGCTGGCGGGCCCCCGATGAGCGACACCGTGATCAGCGACACCGTGATCGAGGTGAGCGGGCTCGGCAAGCAGTTCGTCAAGGACGCCGTCGGCGTCGTGGCACTGCGCGACTTCGACCTCACGATCGCCGAGGGCAGCTTCGTCACCGTGCTCGGCCGCAGCGGCTGCGGCAAATCCACCATGCTCAACCTGCTCGCCGGCCTCACCACGCCGACCTCGGGCACGGTCTCCTACCGCGGCCGGCCGGTCGCGGGCCCGCGTACGGAGGTGGGCTACCTGACCCAGTCCGACACGCTCATGCCGTGGCGCAGCGTGCACAGGAACGTCGAGCTGCCCCTGGAGATCGGCGGCGTGCCCGCGCAGAAACGCAAGGAACGCGCGGCCCAGCTGATCGGGAAGGTCGGCCTCGAAGGCTTCGAACGGCACTACCCGCGCGAGCTGTCCGGCGGGATGCGCCGCCGGGTCAGCCTGGCCAGGATGCTGGCGGGCGATCCGGAGACGCTGCTCATGGACGAGCCGTTCGGCGCCCTCGACGCCCAGCTCCGCGGCGAGCTGCAGGCCGAGCTGCTGCGCCTGTGGGCGGACGGCGGCCAGACGGTGGTGTTCGTGACCCACGACATCGAAGAGGCCCTGCTGCTCGGCGACCGGGTCGTGGTGCTCGGCCCGGTCGGCCGCATCGTGCTCGACCGGCCCATTGACCTGCCCCGGCCCAGGGACGCCGACGAACTCAGGATCGACCCCGAGTTCGTCGCCCTGCACCGGGAGCTCACCGCCGCGCTGCGGGAGGGAGCCCGATGACCGCGATCCAGACCGTGCGGCTCGACAGGAGCTGGTGGACCCGGCACGGCGGCACCGCCACGGTGTGGTCCCTGAGAGCGCTGCTGGTGGTGGCGCTGCTGGTCGTGTGGGAGCTGACCGCCGAACGCTGGTTCGACATCACCTTCACCAGCCGGCCCAGCGACATCTGGACCCGCCTGGTCCAGTGGCACCAGGACGGGACGCTGTGGTCCAACACCTGGATCACCGTCCAGGAGGTGGTCTACGGCTTCCTGCTCGGCGCCGCGGCCGGCGCGCTGACCGGCTTCGCACTGGCCTCGGCGCGGGCCCTCTACCAGGTGCTCGACCCGTTCATCATGGCCCTGTACGCCATCCCGAAGGTCGCCCTGGCGCCGCTGTTCATCGTCTGGTTCGGCATCGGCATGAGCATGAAGGTGCTGCTGGCCGCCGCGACCGTGTTCTTCCTCGTCTTCCTCAACACCGCCGCGGGCGTGCGCGAGGTGGACCGCGGCCTGATCGACGCCGTACGCCTGATGGGCGGCGGACGGCGCGACATCATGGTGAAGGTCGTCGTCCCTTCGTCCATGACCGGCCTGCTCACCGGGCTCAAGGTGGCCATCCCGTACGCGCTCATCGGCGCCGTGATCGGCGAACTGGTGGCCTCCAACCGGGGCCTCGGCTACCTGATCAACGACGCCGCCGCGCAGTTCGACACCGCCGGCGTGTTCGCCACCCTCGTCGTGCTGAGCGTGATCGCGGCACTGCTGAACCTGCTCGTCGGGATGCTCGACCGCCGCGCCAGCCGGTGGAAGCCGCTGGGAGAGGAGCGGTGACCCGCGCCAGGGCACCCCGTTCCCGCACGGCCGCCCCGCGCGTGCCGATCCTCAGGACCCGCCCCCGGCCCGCCGCGCTGAGCGTGCTGATCCTCGCCACGCTCCTGCTGGCCGTGACCGGCTGCGCGCAACGCAGCTCGACCACGCCGCCCGGCGTCCTGAACGTCGGCCAGATCAGCAACTCGCTCGCGTTCTTCCCGCTGTTCGTGGCCGAGCAGAAGGGCTATTTCGCCGAGGAGGGCGTCAAGCTCGGTGAACGGCCCAGGCTCGGCACCGGGGCCAAGGTCGCCGCGGCCCTGAAGTCGGGCAGCATCGACCTGGGCGCCGGAGTGATGACCGATGCGCTCAACCTGGCCAGGATCGACGACAAGGGCAGGCTGGTGGCCAACCTGGTCGACCGCTACTACGTGGACGTCGTGGTCGGCGCCTCCTTCACCGGCGCGACCCCGTCCGACCCGCTCGACCAGCGCATCCGCGCCCTGCGCGGCAAGAAGATCGGCATCACCGGGCCGGGCAGCGGAACCGAGGCGCTGGTGACGTACCTGTTCGCCAAGACCGGGATGAACTCCGCCACGGACAGCGAACTGGTCAACCTCGGCAGCACCGCCGCAGCCGCCCTGGGCGCGCTCAAGGCGGGCCGGGTCGACGCGCTCGCCTTCTTCCAACCGATCGCCCAGCAGGCCACCGCGGCCGGGATCGGTGTGCGGTTCATCTCGCCCGCCGCCGGCGACGTGCCGGGACTGGAACGGACCTCGCACGGCGTCGTGTTCACCACGCAGCGGATCATCGACAAGAAGCCCGAGGAGGTCGCCGCCTTCCAGAACGCGCTCGGCCGCGCCCAGCGCTTCATCCACCAGGCCGACACCGCCGAGATCATCCGGCTGCTGGGCGTCTATCTCAAGGGCATCGACCCGAAGGCGCTGACCGAGCTGCCCGCGCTCATGCGGAGCGAGATTCCCGAGAGCATCGGCTTCCCCCGGTCGTCCTTCGACGCCGCCATCGCCTTCCACCGGACGACCGGGCTGGTCAAGCACCTGCCGTCGTACGAGCAGATCGTGCCGCCCGCGCTGCGGGCGAACGCCACCTGACGTGCTGGGGCGGGCTCCCCCTCCCGCCCACCCCAGCCTCCCGGCCAACGCCGGAGCCTTTTGCTGTCCGGACGCACCCGTATGATCCGGCGCTGGTGCGGAAAGCGGGGGAAAGCGTTTGCCTCCGGCCGGTGCCGCCCTGGAGTGAACGTCAACGGAGGATAAAGTGGGGGTGGCGAGGGATGGGGAAAGCGGAGGAAAAATGGGGAAATTGGAGCGGCACGTCACGATCACCGACGTCGCGGCGCTGGCCGGGGTGTCGGTGGGCACGGCCTCCAAGGCCCTCAACGGGCGCGGATCGCTGCGGGAGGAGACCAGGGCGCGGGTCAGGGAGGCGGCCAGGCAGCTCAACTTCGAGGTGAACGCGGGGGCGCGCAGCCTGCACTCGGGCCGGACGTACACCGTGGGCATGATCACCACGGACACGATCGGGCGGTTCAGCATCCCCGTGCTCATGGGCGCGGAGGACGCGCTGGGGGCGGGGCAGATGTCGGTGTTCCTGTGCGACGGGCGCGACGATCCGATCAGGGAGCAGTACCACGTCAAGACCCTGATCGGCCGCCGGGTCGACGGCATCATCGTCACCGGCCGCCGCACCGAGGCACGCGCGCCGATCTCCCCGGCCCTGCCCGTCCCCGTCGTGTACGCCTACATCGGCTCGACCGACCCCGACGACTGCTCCGTGGTGCCGGACGAGGCGGGCGGGGCGCGCAAGGCGGTCGAGCACCTGCTGGCCATCGGCCGCACCCGCGTCGCGCAGATCACCGGTCCAGAACACCATCACTCCGCCCGCGTCAGGGCCGGCGCCGCGGCCGAGCGGCTGGCGGAGTCGGGGCTCGCGCCCGCGGGGCCGGCCCTGTTCGGGGCGTGGAGCGAGGTGTGGGGGCGGCAGGCGATCGGGATGCTGCTGGCCGGCGGGACGGAGTTCGACGCCGTCTTCTGCGGCAGCGACCAGATCGCCCGCGGCGTGGCCGACGCGCTGCGCTCGGTGGGGCGGCGGGTGCCCGAGGACGTGGCGCTGGTCGGGTTCGACAACTGGGGCGTGATGGTGGAGGGCTCCCAGCCGCCGCTGACCAGCGTGGACATGAACCTGGAAGGGCTGGGCAGGACGGCGGCGGAGATGCTGCTGGCCGCCATCAACGGCTCGCCGTCGCCGGGGCGGCACGCCCGCCCGTGCCATCTGGTGGTGCGGGAGTCGACCACGGTGCCGCTGGTTCCCGGCATCGCCTGACCAGCCGTCACGGGCGGTTGGGGGCGTCACGGGAACTGGGGTGTTACGGGCGGTGGGGTATTACGGACGGTGGAGCAGGAGCATGGCGGCGTCGTCGTGCAGCGGGCCGCCCGTGTGCTGCACCAGGTCCGTCCGCAGAGAGTCGAGCGCCTCCTGCGGGTCGTCGCGGCGCAGCAGCCACGCCCGCTCCATCAGCGGGTAGAACTCGCCGGCCGCGTTTCTGGCCTCGATCACCCCGTCGGTGAAGAACAGGACGCGGTCGCCGGAGCCGAACGGGATCCGTTGCGGCTTCGGCGCCGAGGTCTCGAACACGCCCAGCCCGAGGGGCAGCCCCTGCTCAGCCGGCTCGGGGGCGTGCAGCTCGCCGTCGCCCGTGATCAGCAGCGGCGCCGGGTGGCCGAAGTTGACCAGCGACATCTCCTTCTCGTGGATCTCCGCGATGATCGCGGTGACGAACTGCTCGCCGCCTAAGTGCCTGGCCAGGCTGGCCTCCAGGCGGTCGCCGATGTCGCCCAGGTCGGCCTCGTCGTAGGCGGCCTCGCGGAAGGCGCCGAGCACCCACGCCGCCGTCTCGACCGCCGCCAGGCCCTTGCCCTGCACGTCGCCGATCAGCAGCCGGACGCCCTGCGGGGTGGTGACGACCTCGTACAGATCGCCGCCGATCCGCGCCTCGGCCGCCGCGGAGGTGTAGGACAGCGCCACCCGCACGTCGCCCGCCCGCCGCGGCACCGGCCGCAGCAGCACGCGCTGAGCGGCCTCGGCGACCTGCCGCACGCTGGCCAGCTCGCGCTCGCGCTGCAAGCGCAGCCGGCTGGCCAGCATGCTCGCCGCCGTCACCCCGGCGATGGAGATGACGGTGAGGTTGTTGGCCCAGGTGAACAGCAGGTCGTTGTAGATCGCCATGGGCACGCAGATGGCCAGCGCCACCGCTCCGACGGCGGCCGTGCGTCGTACACCGCCCGACACCGACGCGAAGGCCGGGCCCAGCGTGAGCAGCGGCAGGAAGACGAGGTTCTGGCCGGCGAGCAGATCGACCAGGGTGACGCCCAGCATGACGATGAACGGCAGCCAGCGCAGGACCCGCAGAGACGACCTCATCCCACCCCCGGTACGGACTTCACGCGCTGTTGACACACCAGCATCGCGCAGGACGCCCGCTGTTCTCAAGCGGGATAGTTCCAGGTTTCCTGTGTATTCCGGACGCCAGAAATCCCCCTTTTCGCCAGAAAGGCGCGGAATCGTGTTCGTGCAGGTACGTAGCGTGAAATTGTACTGCAATTCTACTTACGCGTATTTTGGCGCGCCGCGCTAGATTCGAGGCGTCGGAAAATCGGGCCGCCGAAAGGGGACATCAAGTGGCGTTGACCAATACCGGCATGCGGCGTTTACTCGCGGATTCAGGCGAGCCGCGCGGCTGGGTCTCTCCCCAGACGGACCTCGTGACGGCGTTGCTGGGCATCTGGTTCGGCGTCGGGTTGATGATCGACGCGTGGGCGCACACCAACCTCACCGAACTGGAGACGTTCTTCACGCCGTGGCACGCGGTGTTCTACTCGGGGTTCGCCGTGGTCTCGGGCTGGATCTGCTGGCAGGTGTGGCGCGGGGTGCGCGCCGGTCGGCAGGGGCCGGCGGCCGTGCCCAACGGATATCTGGCCGGGCTGGTGGCGATTCCCGGGTTCGCCGCCTTCGGATTCGTGGACATGATGTGGCACACGATCCTCGGCATCGAGACGAATCTTGACATTCTTTTCAGCCCTTCGCATCTCGGCCTTATCGTGACGATGCTCATCATCATCACGACCCCACTCCGCTCCACCTGGAACGCCCCCGACGTGGGCGAAAGGCCGTCGCTCGGACGCCTGCTTCCCGCGCTGATCGGGCTCGGCTTCGCCACGGCGCTGGTGTGGCTCTTCCTCTCCTACGGCGACGCCATGCAGTACGGGCCGCAGCGCATCGTCGAGAGCTTCTCCGCCACCGACAACCAGGGCGCCGCCCGGCTGGCGTCCGCGCTGGTGATCACCAACGTCGTCACGCTCACCCCCGTGCTGTTCCTCGTCCGCCGCTGGCGGCTCCCGTTCGGCGCGGTGACCGTCCTGTACGCGCTGAGCGTCCTCATGCCCGGCGCGCAGACGGAGTTCAGTAACCTGCCGATCCTGCTGGCGTTCGTGGCCGGCGGGCTGGTGAGCGACCTGCTGATCCTCCGGCTGCGCCCGTCGGCCGCGCGCAGGGGCGCCTTCTGGGCCTTCGCCGGGCTGTCGCCGTTCGCCACCTGGTCGCTCTACTTCGCGGTCGCCTCGGTGGCGGGCGGCGGCCTGCCCGCCGTCCCGGAGTTGTGGACGGGCGCGCCGGTCGTGGCCGGGCTGATCGGCCTGGCGTTCGGAGCCCTGTTCCTGCCCAACGCGCTCCCCGCCCCCGACGCGGCACCGGACCGCGACGCGCTCGCCGATCCCGGCGCGTCCGCCGACTCCGGCGTGCTCGCCCGCTCCAACGTGCTCGACGACACCGAGCGGGCATGATCCGACGGCTCCGAGCGGCGGCGGTCCAGGTGCTGTGTCTCGTCGCCGTGCTGGTCGTGGGCACCGCCGTTCCCGCCGCGGCGCACAACGTCACGGTGGGGGCGGATCTGCGGATCGCCCAGACGATCGCCGGCGCCGAGGTCACGGTGGTGATCAAGGGGACGCCTCGCGTGCCGGGGCCGCTGCGCATCGGGGTGATCGCGTACCAGCCGGTCACCGCGCTGCCGGTCGGCCTGGAGGTGCGCTCGGTCGAGGACGGGCGGACCGCGACCGCCACGGCGCGGGCGGCGGCGCGCGATCCGCAGTACGCGGAGCTCCGGGTGAACCGGACCGGGCCGCACGAGCTGAAGCTGAGCGCGGGGAACGAGGTCGCCGTGATCCCGTTCCGGGTGCTGGTTGACCGCGGTTCCGCGGGCGACTTCCTGATCTACGGCGGCCTGTTCGTGGCCGCGATGCTGCTGGTGGGCGGCCTGCTCACCGGGGCGCTCGCCCGGCGGGGCACGGCGATGCTGCTGGCGGCGGGGGCTGCGGCCGGGGTGACGGTCGCCGTCATGGTCATCGTGTTCGAACCCTGGATGCCGCCGCCCGTCCCCGACGGTGCCGCACCCGAGGCGTCGTCGGAGCCGTTGTCCGGGGCGGGGTCGGAGGCGGGGTCGAGGGTGGTGACGGGCGGGCGGCCGTACGTGCAGACGCGGGTGGCGACGGTGCCGGCGCGGCCGGCGGCGGGGGAGGAGTTCACGCTCCGGATCGACCTCGTGGACGGCTCCACCGGCCGTCCCGTGGACGACCTCACCGTGCACCACGAGGCGCTCGCCCATGTGGTCGTGACCAGCGAGGACGGCCGCTACTTCCGCCACCTGCACCCCCTGCGCACGGCGCCGGGCAGGCTGGAAGTCAGGCTGCGCGCCGACCGCCCCGGCCGCTACCTGACCCATGCCGAGCTGGAACGGGAGAACTCAGGCGGCCAGCTCGCCACCGCGACCGTCACCATAGGCGGCGAGGCCCCACTGTCGGACCCACCGTCGTCGAACCGTTCAGCCACGGATCCGGCCACCACGGATCCGGCCACCACCGACTCGGCTGCGACAGACCCGACTGAGACGGGTGCCGGTGGCGTGGGTGCTGTGCCGCGGTTGCGGCCTGACGTTCCTGTGGCGGGGCGTCCGGCGACGATCGAGCTGGACGCGCCCGCGGGCGTGCGGCCCTGGCTCGGGATGGCCGGTCACCTGCTCATCCGCAGCCAGGACGGCACCTTCTTCGGTCACGTCCACGAGATGGGCGCCCCGGGCTCCCGGCTGCGGTTCACCTTCAGCTTCCCGCAGGCGGGCCGCTATCTGGCCTGGGCCCAGTACGCCACCGGCGAGGGCGTCGTCACCGTGCCCTTCGCCGTGGACGTGACGGCATCGGAGGCCACGCGATGAGCCGGAAATGGGCCCTCCCGGCCCTGGCGCTCGTGGTCGTCGCCGTGACGCTGTTCGTGGTGGGCAGGAGCATGGCGGCCGAGCCGCTGCGCCTGACGACCACGGGCACGCGCTACGCCGTCACCGTACTGATCGAGAATCCGGCGCCCGGGCGGGTCGCCGCCGAGGTCGAGGTGACCTCGGGCGACGCCGACACCGTGACCCTGTCGGCGGTGATGGCCGACATGGGGCACTCGACGCCCGAGGTCGCCGCACGCGAGCGGGAGCCCGGCCGTTTCGTGGCCGAGGGGGAGTTGTTCGCGATGAGCGGTGTGTGGGAGCTGTCGATCCGTCTCGACGGTCCGGCCGGCCAGGAGGAGCTCGCCGTCAAGGCCCTGATCCCCAGCTGATCCCGCCCGATCCCGATCCGCGTGATCCCGGCTGATCAACGCTCTACAAGAACCGTTCCCGCAGAACCGCTCCAGACGAGCCGCCGCGGCCGCTTCGCCCCGTTCGAGGGGTGGGGCGGCCGTCGTCGTTCAGGCAGCCGACGCTCAGTTGTTCCCCGGCCAGGGGTTGACAGGACGCCTCCCGCCTTAAATTATTATTCCTACTTGTATAGTAGGAATGGTGGGAAAGGGGAGATCGTGCGGGCACTCATCCTGCTCGGGCTGGTCGGTCTCGCGGCTCAGCTGGTCGACGGCAGCCTAGGCATGGCCTACGGCGTCACCTCGACCACGCTGCTGCTGGCCATCGGCACCAACGCGGCGGCGGCATCCGCCACCGTCCACCTCGCCGAAATCGGCACCACGCTCGCTTCGGGCATCTCCCACTGGCGCTTCGGCAACGTGGACTGGAAGGTCGTCGCCAAGATCGGCATCCCGGGAGCCGTGGGCGCGTTCGCCGGCGCGACGTTCCTGTCGAGCCTTTCCACCGAGATCGCCGCCCCGGTCATGTCGATCATCCTGCTGGCCCTGGGCGTCTACATCCTCATCCGCTTCACCGCCTTCGGCCTGCCGCGCGGCAACCTGGGCAAGCCGCTGCGCCGGCGCTTCCTCGCGCCGCTCGGCCTGGTGGCCGGCTTCGTGGACGCCACCGGCGGCGGTGGCTGGGGCCCCGTCGGCACCCCGGCGATCCTGGCCAGCGGGCGCATGGCGCCGCGCAAGGTGATCGGCTCGATCGACGCCAGCGAGTTCCTCGTCGCCATCGCGGCCAGCGTCGGCTTCTTCGTCGGCATCGGCTCGGAGAACATCAACTTCTCCTGGGTGGCCGTGCTGCTGCTCGGCGGCGTCATCGCCGCGCCGATCGCCGCCTGGCTGGTCCGGCACATCCCGCCGCGCATCCTCGGCTCGGCCGTCGGTGGCGTCATCGTCCTGACGAACGTGCGCACGCTGCTGCGCAGCGACTGGATCGACGCCTCCACCGGCGTCCAGACCGTGGCGTACATCGTCATCGCGGTCATCTGGGCGGCGGCCATCGCCTACTCGGTACGCGAGTACCGCCGCGACAAGGCCAACGAGTCGGTCGAGGCGGTGGAGAGCGAGTTGCGCGCCCGCGGCTCAGAGGAGGAGACGGCCTCCGCCTGAAGCCCGCCGCCCATGAGAATCTCCGCCCGTACCCAGTACGCCCTAGGCGCCATGCTCGCCCTGGCCGTGGCCGACCGCCCGGTGCACGCCGAGCGGATCGCCGTCACGCAGGAGATCCCGCGCCGCTTCTGCGACAACATCCTGCTCCAACTACGCCGGGCGGGCCTGATCCGCAGCCAGCGGGGCCCCGACGGGGGCTACTGGCTGGCCCGCCCGGCCGGGCAGATCGCGCTCGCCGACGTCATCCGCGTCACCGAGGGCGCGGAACCGCCCGCCCGGCCCTTCTCCCCGGCCGCCGCGCCGCTGGCCGAGATCTGGGACCGGCTGCGCAGCCACGAGAACGCCCTGCTCAGCGAGATCACCCTGGCCGACGTGATCGCCGCCGGCGACTCCAACGATTCGGCGGTAGCCGGTCGGGAGGTGCGGTGAAGACCTCCGGCCGTTGACGGGCGCCGTGACCCCGACGGGCTGGCAAGCTGTATCCCGTGGTTTTCCGGGTGCGCGAGTTCGAGCTGGCGCTGATGCACCGCATGAAGGACCTCAACGCCGGCAAGGTGGAGGAGGCGCTGCACGGCATGGGCGCCTCCCGCGCCGAGCTCCGTGAGGCCCACGCCCACTGGACGCGGCTGGCCCACGCCCCGAGGGCGCCCAAGGGGGCCGCGGCGCTGCGGATGGCGCTGGGGGCGCCGCCGTACCGGGACAGCAGGCCCGCGGGCAGCCTGACCTGCGACGTGCTGCGCTGGCCGCTGCCGAGCTGGCCGGGCCTGGCGTTCGAGGCCCTGGTCGGCCCCGGCGGCGAGGTGTGGAACCAGTGGTTCGTCCGGCCCGAGGGCCCGGCGGAGGTGGCGTTCGCGGACCTGACACCGTGGACGTGCGTCGTGGCCGACCTCGGCGCGAGCTTCCCCGGCGCCGTCCAGATCGAGGGCCCCGCCCCGCAGCACTGGACGGTCGACTTCCCCCACGACGGCCGCACGTACCGCGCCCGTTTCGTGTACGGCCTGCTCCAGCGCCTGGACCCGTCCTGACGAGACCGCCGCCCAGGTCCGCGCCGAACCACTGGCGCGGACCTGGGCCGGGTGGCGTCAGCGGGGGCGCTTCACCGTCAGCAGCGCCCGGTAGGCCGGCTTGGGCGCGAGGTTCTCGTCGAGCAGGCAGGCCGAGCCCTCACCCTCGAACCAGCCGGGCACCCACGAGTGCCGGTCGGTGTAGCCCCACACGGTCAGCTCGCGGCACGCGCGGACGCTGAGGCAGTCGGAGAGCGCCCGGCTGTAGTACGTGGCCTGGGTCGCCAGCTTCTCCGGCGTCACGGGCAGCACCATGCGCACGTCCAGCTCGGTGACCGCGATTTCGAGGCCCAGACCGGCGAAGCGGCGCATCACGTTCGCCCAGTCGCCCGGGTAGTCGTACTGGATGCCCAGGTGGCCCTGGAAGCCGGCCCCGTGGATCGGCACCCCCTGCGCCCGCAGGTCCTTGACCAGGGCGAAGGTGGTCTCGATCTTGGGGGCGTTCCACTCCAGGTTGTAGTCGTTGATGTAGAGCTTGGCGTGCGGGTCGGCCTGGTGCGCCCAGCGGAAGGCGTCGGCGATGTAGCCGGGGCCGAGGTGGGTCAGCCAGAGGGTCTGCCGCATCGTGCCGTCGTCCTCGACGACCTCGTTGACCACGTCCCAGGCCCTGATCTTGCCCTTGTAGCGGCGGACCTGGGTGGTGATGTGGTCGCGCAGGATCTTCCTGAGCTCGGTGGCGTCGATCGAGCCGTCGGCCACGCCGCTGGTCAGCCAGGCGGGCAGCTGGTTGTGCCAGACGAGGGTGTGGCCGCGTACCTGCTGGTGGTTGCGGCGCGCGTTCTCGACCAGTGCGTCGGCGTCGGCCCAGGTGAACACCCCGCGCTCCGGCTCTACGGACTCCCACTTCATCGCGTTCTCCGCGGTGACGTGGCTGAACTCGCGGTTGAGCACCCTGCGGTAGTCGGACTCCGCGCGCAGGGCGGCGATGTCGACGGCAGAGCCGATCTTGACGCCGGTCTGCTGCGCGAGCTGCCGCAGGTCGCGCGGTGGGCGCGGATGGGCGGACGCGGGCAGGGCCGGGGTGGCGAGGACGAGCGCTAAAGCGATGATCAGGAGCTTCACCGTGTTACCTCCGATGCCGGAGCCGGGGGTGCCAGACGAGCGCGACACGCGACCGAAAGTTTCGGTGGTGTGTCCGATAATTTCACCGGCTGCCGGAACCGTAAGCGCTGCCCGGACAGGTCGTCAACCTCCGGGCAAGGGTCAATCGGCGGACTCCGCCGGTCCGATCAGACGAGCACCAGGATCGCGACCCCGAGCGTGAAGTCGAGCACCGCGCAGAACTCCGCCAGCGACCGCGTCACCACCTGGTTCGCCCGCCAGACGACGACGTCCTGCACGGCGTGGCCGATGAGGGCGGCGGCGACGAGATAACTTCCCGCGACCGGCGACAGGGACAGTGCGACGACCGCGGCGCCGCCGAAGACCAGCATGAAGGGCACTTGCAGCGCGGTCAGCGGCGGCCGCCGCGCCACGCCGGCCACCAGGGCCAGTACGGTCACGCACACCGCCCCGCCCACCAGCGCCGGCCACGGGTCCGCGTCGAGCACCCGTGCCACCGCCACCCCGACCACGGACGCGACGAACAGCGGCCAGACCACGGCCGGCCGGCCGAGCAGCGCGGTGCCCAGGTAGATGAGCGCGGCCAGGAACACGATGAGCGCCTGGGGCCGGCCGTCGTCCATGCCGAAGGCGCTCTGCGCCATGACCGCCAGCCCCAGCCAGGTGGGCCAGCGGTGGGCGATGCCGAGCAGCGCCCGGATCGGCAGCGGTCGCTCCGCGCCTGCGGGGGTGGGTGTGGGCTCGGCTGAGGGCGTTATGTCGGTCATGCACACGACTGTCACGCACGCCCCCATCCTCCGCCGAGTCGTGGGAAAGGCCAGGTCCGCAATCTTGGGCACCCTGTCCGCCGGGCCCCGGTCGTCCGAATTATATGTATATCCAGTAGGAAATGTTGACTTTCTCCAGAAGGGCTCGTAGCTTCAAGGGCATGAGCCAGGGCCTCCACCTGACCCGGCGCCCGCACGTGGACTTCGGTCACGTCGCCAGCGCGCAATGTCGCTGATCACGAAATCTCGCCGTTTCACCCCTTTGTCCCTCCCGAAGAGGAGAGATTCGTGATCCACCATGCCTCGACCGCCGTCCCGTACCCGATCGGAGACGGCTCGTGACGCTGCCGGAGGTACGGACGCCGCCCCTCCAGGAGAGGAAGCCGCTGGAGGTGGTGACCGTGCCCGCCGAGCACGTGATGCCGGTCCGCCGCGACGACCTCAGCACGTTCCGCAGCTTCGGGCTGCTCATCCACGCCGCCATCGACACCGGCATCGCCGAAGGAGCCCTCACCGAGGCCGACGCCTTCCTGCGCGGCTACACCAAGGGCGGCTGGCCGGGCGCCCTGCCGGAGAAGGTGGTCGAGGACCCGGTCGTCGTCCAGCGCTTCGGCGAGCTGGCCGTGCTGACCAGGGCCGCCAGGGCGCTGCTGGAGAGCGCGGGCGAGGCGGTGGACCGGGCCCGCGCCGCGGCGCCGGAGGAGTTCGAGGAGCTGGCGGGAGAGGCCGCCGTCGCCATGGCCGCCGCGCGGGCCCAGGCCGACCGGGCCGCCAACCGGGTCACCTCCGAATGGTTCGAGCTGGCCGGGGCGAGCGCCGCCCGCGGCCCGCTCGGATTGGACCGGCACTGGCGCAACGCGCGTACGCACACCGTGCACGACCCGCGGCGGGCCAAGGTGCACGACGTCGGCAACTACCACCTCAACGGCATCGCCCCCAGGGGTTTCCCCCGATGAGCGGCATCATCCATTTCAACCTGTTCGAGATGAACTGCGTCGGCCACATCCAGCACGGCCTGTGGACCCACCCGGGCAACAACCGCCACCGCTACACCGACCTGGAGTACTGGACCGACCTGGCCAGGCTGCTGGAGCGCGGCCTGTTCGACGCCGTCTTCCTGGCCGACGTCGTAGGCGCCTACGGACCGCTACCGGGGCGGCCCCGAGACCGCCATCCGCGAGGCCGTGCAGATCCCCGCCAACGACCCGCTGCTCGTGGTGCCCGCGATGGCCGCCGTGACCAGGCACCTGGGTTTCGCGGTGACCTTCTCCACCACGTACGAGCCGCCGTTCGCGCACGCCCGCCGCATGTCCACCCTCGACCACCTCACCAAGGGCCGGGTGGCCTGGAACGTCGTCACCTCCTACCTGCGCAGCGCCGCCCGCAACTTCGGCCTGGACGACGAGATCGAGCACGACCTGCGCTACGAGATCGCCGAGGAGTACCTGGAGGTGCTCTACAAGCTGTGGGAGGGCAGCTGGGAGGACGGCGCCGTGCTCCGCGACCGGGAGCGGCACGTCAATGCCGACCCGGCCAAGGTGCACGCCATCGACCACGTGGGCAAACACTTCCGGGTCGCCGGGCCGCACCTGGAGCCGTCGCCGCAGCGCACCCCCGTCCTCTACCAGGCGGGCAATTCCGAGCGCGGCAAGGAGTTCGCGGCCAGGCACGCCGAGGCGGTCTTCACCGGAGGCGCGTCCCTGGAGGCGCTGCGCGAGGACATCGCCGACACCCGGCGCCGGGCCGCCGCGTACGGGCGCGATCCCGCCCACATCACCTTCTTCCCCGGCGCGTCCGTCATCGTGGCGCGTACACAGCGGGAGGTGGAGGCCAAGGTGGCCGGCCTGCAGCGGCACATCAGGCCGGAGGGCTTCCTGGCGCAGCGCGGCAGCGGCATCGACCTGGCCGCCTACGATCCGGGCGAGCTGATCGACGACATCGTGGCCCGCGGCGGCGACTTCACCGAGCGGGCCGTGCGTCCACTGGCCGGCCGCGGCCTGCGGGTCGGCGACGTGCTCGACTCGGTCGGCCGGATCGGCGCAGGCGGTCCGTTCTTCGTCGCGGGCACGCCGGGGCACGTCGCGGACGAGATCGAGCGCTGGGCCGACGAGACGGGCGCGACGGGGTTCAACCTCATGCAGTACCTGTCACCGGGCACCGCGGAGGACTTCATCGAGCTGGTCGTGCCGGAGCTGCAGCGGCGGGGCCGCTACCGCACCGAGTACGGTGACTCGACGCTGCGTGAGCGGCTGCTCGGCCCCGGCGTCAACCGCCTGCCCGCCACCCACCCGGGCGCCGCCCACCGCCGCCCCTGACCCCGCCCGCTCCACCGGCCGGCTATCGGCTCGCCTCGGCGGGTGCCTGCCGCCACGGCGCCTGGTAAGCCCACTGCCAGGCCAGTTCGATCGGCCCGCGGTCGAAGCGGCGCAGCCACAGTGACGACAGGGACATGAACAGCAAGCAGATCCCGGCCCAGGCGACCGGCACCCACCAGGGCCGCAACCCGTCCAGGCGGGTGGCGAGGCCGAGGCCCCAGCCGTAGCAGAGCGCGCCGGCGACCAGATTCTGGAAGACGTAGCACGACAGCGCCGTACGGCCGACGTTGGTGAAGCCGCGGCGCAGGACGCCGGGCGCGCTCCGCGCCCGCAGCACGATCGAGGTGATCAGCGCCAGCAGGCCCAGGGAGACCAGCGGCGCCACGAGGTAGCGGTCCACCATGAACCAGGCGGGCCCGGAGAACGAGGTGAGCAGGTTCAGCGGCACGCCCGCGCCGATCCCGGCGGCGATCAGCCGGCCGCGCAGGCGCGCGCCGCGTTCCTCGAAGACGCCGGCGCGCATCAGCCGCGCGCCGAGCAGGAACAGCACGATGCCGAGCGGCACGATGAAGAGCAGCTCCGCGCGGAAGATCGCGGCGTGGCGCAGGCGGAGCTCCACCTGCTCGAGCCAGCCGGACGGGTGGGGTGCCGCCGTGCCCCCGCCCGCCGGCACGATCATGAGCAGCGCGGTGAGCAGGCCCACCATGGCCAGGAGCAGCGTCCCGGCCGCGACCATCCAGGCCGTGACGACGCGTTCGCTCCGCCCGATCAGATACGCCACGATCATCGAGGTGATCGCGTACCCCATGAGCACGTCGAACTCGAAGATCAGCACGTAGTGCAGGATCCCCTCGGCCAGCAGCAGCGTGGCCCGCCAGAGGTAGCGTCCCGGCCAGGTCAGGCCCCTGCGCACCGCACTGCGGTACTGCAGTTCGAGGCCGACGCCGAACAGCAGGGTCAGCAGCCCGAGGAACTTGCCGTTGGACAGGAACCGCAGGAGCGTCTCCGCCCCGCCGGCGTCCGCGCCGAGGCTCAGGAAGGCCCCGGGGCCGCCGGGGTCGGTGAAGATCCAGATGTTGGTGCCCAGCGTGCCCATGATGGCCACGCCGCGCAGCACGTCGAGCGCGCCGATGCGTCTGTCCACGCACTCAAGCCTGCTGGCGGGCGGGCTCGTTCTGATCGTCCCCAGGAGCGAAATGGGCGGTACATCGATTGATGTACCGCCCCGATACTTTGGTCACCCACGTTGGGTCAGGACTCGACGCCTGACTCCTTGGCGGCCCGTTCGATGGTGGCCAGTTCGTCCTCGGTGAAGTCGAGCCGGTCCACCGCGGCCACGTTCGCCTCAAGCTGCTCGGGGCTGGAGGCGCCCACCAGCACCGAGGTGATCCGTGGGTCGCGCAGCGCCCACGCCAGCGCGAGCTGGGCCACCGTCTGCCCGCGCGCGCTCGCCAGCTCGGCCAGCGCCCGGACGAACGTCAGCACTTGCGGCGTCACCCGGTCCGGCGTCAGGAAGCGGCCTTCGGCCGCCCGCGAGTCGGCCGGGATGCCGTTCAGGTACCGGTCGGTCAGCAGGCCCTGGGCCAGCGGGGAGTACACCACGCAGCCCATGCCCTCCTGTTCGAGCACGCCCAGCAGCGACTCCTCGATGCGCCGGTTCAGCAGCGAGTACGACGGCTGGTGCACGAGGAGCGGCGTGCCGAGCCCGCGCAGCAGGCGGGCGGCTTCGGCGGTGCGCTCGGGGGAGAAGTTGGAGACGCCGACGTAGAGGACGCGGCCGGTGCGGACCATGTGGTCGAGCGTGGCGACCTGCTCCTCCAGCGGTGTGTCCTCGTCGTCGCGGTGCAGGTAGAAGATGTCCACGTAGTCGAGGCCGAGCCGGGCCAGCGAGCGGTCCAGGGTGGCCAGCAGGTGCTTGCGCGAGTTGCCCTTGCCGTACGGGCCGTCCCACATGGGGTTGCTGCCCTTGGTGGTCACCACGGCCTCGTCGCGCAGCGACCGCGGGAAGATCCGCCCGAACGCGGCCTCGGCGGCGCCGATCGGCGGGCCGTACCGGTCGGCGATGTCGAAGTGGGTGATGCCGAGATCGAGGGCCTTGTGCAGGATCGCGCGCTGGCTTTCGAGCGGCTTGGCCTCGCCGAAGTTGTGCCACAGGCCGAGCGAGACGGCGGGGAGGAGCAGTCCGCTGCGGCCGCACCTCCGGTACGGCTGGCGTTCGTAGTCCACGGGGGTGACCTTCCGCAAAGATCGCAATGAAACGTTTTACGGAGCACAGTCAATCATCTTTCCGGCGTCCGATGCCCGGCCGTACCGGTACGAAGTGGACAGGCGGCCCACAGTGGGCATGACCATGGAGGAACTGGAGGGCTGCATGAACGAGATCTCCCCGGCACGGTTCTACCGGGACAACGGTTACGCGCTGGTCAGCGGCCTGATCAGCGCCGACGAGGCACGGGCGTACCGCGAGGAGTGCCACGCGCTGCTGGCGCGGCTGCGCCCCTCCGACCCCACCTGGGGCAGCGCGCGGCGGATCGCCGGAGGCGGCGCCACCGAGCTGCGCCACTGCCACGACGCCCAGTTCTACTCGGCCGCGTTCGCCCGGCTCATCGTCGACCCCCGCTTCACCGACGTGGCGGCGGAGCTGATGGGCTCGGGCAACGTCCAGCTCCACCACACCAAGATCTTCGTCAAGCCGGCGGAGAAGGGCTCGCCGTTCCCGATGCACCAGGACGCCGCCCACTTCCCGCACACCAAGCACACGGTCGGCGCGGCCATCTTCCACTTCGACGACGCGCCCGAGGAGAAGGGCTGCGTACGCGTCGTGCCGGGCAGCCACCGGCAGGGCCCGCTGCCGCACGTCGAGGAGGGCGGCTGGCACCTGCCGCCGTCGAGCTGGCCGCTGGAGGAGGCGGTGCCGGTCGAGGCGCGGGCGGGTGACGTGCTGTTCCTCAACTATCTGACCGTGCACGGGTCCGGGGTGAACCGGTCCGACGAGGCCCGTACGACGCTGCTGGTGCAGTTCCGCGACCCCGAGGACCTGCCGGCCGACGACGTGCACCGCTCACGCGGGCAGGGGATGATGCTGCGCGGCGTCGACCCGCTGGCCGGCCGCTGACCGCCGCACCCGCTTGACCACCCGCGCCCGCCCGGCCACCTACGCCGGCCTGGCCAGACGGGATCGTGATGCTTCCGTTACCCGGCGCCGCGTATCGCCGCCGCCGATCCGCTCTCGTAGCCACAGAGGGAAGAACGGAGGCGGTGCAATTGACCATCGACTACATCCCCGAGCCGACCGGGCGCGGTGGAGGTGAGCCCTTCGGGCCGTCCTGGCAGGGGGTCACCCTTCCCCGCGAGATCCTCGACCGGCACGGCGCCAAGGTCCTCGATCCGTGGGCCGTCGGCCTGGACCCGGGCGAGACCCGTCCCGACTCCACCGTCTACCGCGCGGACGTGCTGCTGGTCCCCGGCCAGGTGCTGCGCGCCCGCGAGGCCACCGACTGGATCGACGCGGCGCTGTACGACGTCGGCCTGAGGCTGTCGCAGGCCAGCATCGACCGCGCCCGCGACCGCGAGCTCGGCGCCGAGACCGTCTGGATGCCCGCCGTCCTGGAGATCGCCCCGGAACGCCGGGACGTGCGGGCGGACGCCTGGCCCGCGCTCCGCGCCCTGCGCAGGCGGCTCACCGAGGAGTCCGACACCGCCCAGGCCATCAGGGACGGCGTCGCCCAGATCTCGCTCGACCACCTGTTCGTCGGCTCGGCCACGAGCGGGATCGGCTCGCTCAGCCTCGGCGGCGAGCCCGCCACCAGCGGACACGCCGTCACCGACGAGCCCGGTACCGCCACCCGCCCCGGATACGGCCGCGTCCCCCTGACCGTGGTCGCCGGGCCGCCGCGCCGCCGCACGCTCGAAGAGCTCGGCGGGCCCAGGATCACCGTGGTCATCCTCGACACCGGCGTGGCCGCGCACCCTTGGTTCCTGCCGGTCACCGAGCCCGACGCGTTCCTCACCGTCGACCCGGACGGGCAGCAGCTCATCGAGGACACCCACCCCGCCTACGAGGGCCGCGACATCGCCAGGCTCGTCGGCTACGAGGACCTCGGCCACCTGCCCAACCCGCTGATCGGCACGCTCAACTCGCACACCGGCCACGGCCTCATGCTGGCCGGCCTGATCGCCCAGATCGCGCCGGACGCCCGCGTCCTTTCGTACAAGGTCATGCACAGCGACGGCGTGGTGCCGGAGGAGGCCGTGCACGCGGCGCTCGACCGCCTGCTCGCGCTGATGGACGCCGGGCGCAACATCGATGTGCTGTGCTGCTCCTTCGGCGGCTTCGCCGAGACCGGCGACGCGGCGATGCAGGCGCTGTTCGACAAGGTCAACCAGCTCCGGGCGCGTGGCGTCATCGTGGTCAACGCCGCCGGCAACTACGCCACGAGCCGGCCCTTCTACCTCGCCGCCCTCTCCGAGACGGCCGTGCCGGGCCCGCCGGTCGCGCCCATGCTCGGCGTGGCCGCCAAGAACCCCGACGGCACGATCGCCATCTTCAGCAACGAGCATCCCGCCGTACGCTGGCGCGCCCCCGGCGCGATGGTCGTCAGCACCTTCCCGCCCCAGTTCAGCGGCGCCCAGAGCGCGCTGCTCGCCACGGGGGAGCGGGCCTCGCTCGACTGCGACGCCATGGGGCCGTTCTGCGGCTGGAGCGGCACCTCCTTCGCCGCCCCGATCGTCGCGGGCGTCATCGCGGCCGAGCTGACCAGGACCATCGGGCAGGTGGGCGTCGATCCCGTCGAGCGGGCCAGGGCGGTCATCGACCGGATGATCGAGGACAAGGTGGCCCGGCCGGAAGTCGTGCGCATCTGATGGCCGGCGACCCGGTGACAGGCCATGCCCCCACCGCCGGGGCGCCGGCTTCCAGGGCCCCCGTTTCCAGGGACGCAGCCTCGGGAGCTCCGTCCGGCAGGGCCCGTGCTCGCGCCGCCGGGGCCGAGCGCCGCGCCCGGCTCGCGGAGCTGCTGGTGGCGGCCAGGCAGGGCGACCGCGCGGCCCTGGACGCCATCGTCGCCGAGCTCACGCCCGTGCTCTGGCACACCGCGCGCAACCAGGGCCTGAGCAGCCAGGCCGCCGAGGACGTCGTCCAGACGACCTGGCTGACCCTGCTGCGCCGCCTGGACACCATCGCCGCGCCGGGCGCGCTCATCGAATGGCTGGTCACCACGGCCAGGCGCGAGGCGTGGCGGGTCAGCGCCGCCTCCCGCAAGGACGACCTGCCCGGCGACGACGTGTTCGACGACCTGCCCGACGGCGTGCTGACCCCCGACGAGCTGCTCGTGAACGACGAGCGGCGGCGCGCGCTCTGGCAGGCGGTCGAGAGCCTGCCGAAAAGGTGCGCGGAGCTGCTCAGGATCATCGCCTTCGTGCCGCGCCCGCACTACGACGCGGTGGCCGCCGCGCTGGACATGCCGCTGGGCAGCATCGGGCCCACGCGCGGCCGGTGCTTCGCGAAGCTGCGTCTGGTGCTCGCGAAGGATCCCGATTGGAGTCCCCGATGAACATCACTGAGGGGAGCAGCTCTCCCCATCTCACCCCCGAGGACCAGTTGCTCGCCGAGGAGATCGCGGACGTCTACCACATGATCGATCCCGTCCCCGCGACCCTGGTCGAACGCCTGCGCTTCGCGCTGGCGCTGGAGTCGGCGGACTTCGCCGTTCTGCGGCCGTTCGAGGAGGCCGGGCTGCCGTCGGGCGTGCGCGGCGGCGAGGACAGCCGCACGATCACGTTCGACAGCGAGATCCTCACCATCATGATCAGCGTGAGCGCGCGCGACGATCACGCCGTACGGGTGGACGGCTGGCTGGCGCCGCCCGGCGAGCACCTGGTCGAGCTGCGTACCGGGGGAGGTGCTCAGCACGTGAGGGCGGACGACCAGGGCAGGTTCGTGCTGGACGTGGTGCCGAGGGGATTGTCGCAACTCGTGGTGCGCCAGGGGCTTGATGATCCGGCGCGGGCGACGATACTGGCGGTGACTCCCTCACTCATCCTCTGACCCCCGCGAGGTCCGATTGCGTGACCACGAGCCGGTGACCGAGCTGCGCGAGCGGGTGGAACGCCTGCACAGGCTCAGCGTCGAGGCGACCGACGACGGCCGCCCGGCGCTGGCCGCCCGCAGGCTGCGGCAGGGCCTCCGCCTGCTCGGCTGGACCGCCGCCGCCACGCCGGGCGCGAAGTCCGCTCCCGGCGAGGGGCCCGGTGAGGGGCACGACGGGCTGCTCGCGCGGCTGCTGACCAGCCTCGCTCACGCCGAGGCCGAGCAGGGCCGCACCGGGCTCGGGATGGAGCTGCTCGACGAGGCCCAGCGCCGCGCACCGGCCGGCGAGGAGGCCATCGTGCACGCCCAGCGCGGCCTGCTGCACCTGCGCATGGGCTCCAACGCCGAAGCGCTGCGGGAGCTGGACATCGCCGTCCCCAGGCTGGTCGGCGGCGACCCGGTCGAGCTGGCCAGGGTGCTGCTCAACCGGTCGGTCATCCGCCTCATGACCGGCAGCGTCCGTCAGGCCAGGGACGACGCCCGCAGGAGCGCCCAGCTCGCCCACGCCCACGGCCACCGGGTCATCGCCGCCAAGGCCCTGCACAACGACGGCTACTGCGACCTGCTGCTCGGGGACGTGCCGGCCGCGCTGGGGGTCTTCGCCCGGGTGGAGGAGCTCTATCGCGACCTCAACCCCGGCTTCCTGCCCGTGCTGGCCCTCGACCGGGCCCGGGCGCTGCTGGCCGTGGGCCTGACCGACGAGGCGGGCCGCACGCTCGATCGGGCCGCCGACGGTTTCCGCAGGCAGCGCCTCATGCAGGACTACGCCGAGGCCGAGCTGGCCAGGGCCCAGTGCGCGCTCGACGCGGGCCGCCACGACGAGGCCCGCGACCGGGCCAGGCAGGCGGAGACGCACTTCCGGCGCAGGGGGAGCACGGCGTGGGCGCTGCGCGCGGCGCTCATGCGGCTGCGTTCCGAGCTGGCGCTGGGCAAGGCCCCTGGCTCCGTGGCCCGGCGCGCGGACGACCTCGCGGCGCGCTTCGCGGAGCTGGACATGCGCGACGACGCGGAGATGGCCCGCCTGGTCGCACTCCGGGCCCAGGTCGCGGCAGGCGCCATGCCCGGCACGACCGCAGGGTCCAGAGGTGGGCCGCTCGACGTGCGGCTCATGCGGCACCTGGCGGAGGCCGAGCTGGCCGGGGCGCAGGGGCGGCGAGGGCCGGCGCTGCGCAAGGTGCGCTCGGGGCTGGCGCTCATCGACTCCCATCGGGGCCGGCTGGGCAGCCTCGACATGCTCACCGGCGTCGCCGCCCTCGGCGCGGACCTGGCCGCCTACGGCCTCAGGGCGGCCCTCGACGGCGGCTCGCCCCGCCAGGTGTTCGTCTGGTCGGAACGGTGCCGGGCGCAGGCGTTCCGCTACCGGCCGCCGCGCGCCGCGCAGGACCCCCGGACCGCCGAGGCGCTGGCCGAGCTGCGGCAACTGGCCCAGCGGATGCACGCCGACGAGGCCGCAGGACGCCGCCGCCCGGCGCTGCGCAGGCGCTGCCTGGAGCTGGAGCAGGTGATCAGGGAACGCGGCTGGCAGCTGCCCGGCGTCGGCGAGCGGCTGGCCCACGCCCCGGCCCCCGAGGTGGAGTCGGCGCTGGCCGAGGACGATCTCGCCATGGTGAGCCTGCTGAACGTGGACGGCACGCTACTGGCGCTCGTCCTCGTCCGCGGGCGGTGCCACCTGCACCGGCTGAGCGCGTACGAACCGGTCGCGGAGGCCGCCAGACGGCTGGCCGGAGACCTCAACGCCCAGGCGGGACGCGCCCTGCGGCCCGCGCTGAAGGAGGTCATCGAGGCGTCCGTCCGGCGCCAGCTCGGCGTCATCGCCGGCGCGCTGGAGGCGCCCCTGCGGCAGGCGCTCTCCGGGGCCAGGGGGATCGTGCTCGTCCCGACCATGGGCCTGTCGGCCGTGCCCTGGGGCCTGCTGCCCGGCCTGAACGGCATGCCGCTGGTGGTGGCCCCGTCCGCGCTGGTCTGGCTGGCGGCCAGGCGCGCCGGCGACCCGTACGACGGCGGCCCTCCCGTCCTGGTCGCCGGGCCCGACCTGGAGCACGCCGAGCGGGAGGTCGAACGGCTCGGCGCCGTGCATCCCAAGGCCTTGCGGCTGAGCGGCGAGCAGGCCACCGTGCCGGCCACGCTCGCGGCGCTCGACGGCGCGCCGTTCGCCCACTTCGCCGTGCACGGGCACCACGAGCGCGAGAACGTGCTCTTCTCCCGCCTCGACCTGGCCGACGGCCCGCTGATGGCCCACGACCTGCAGAGCCTGCACCGGGCGCCGGGACACGTGGTCCTGTCGGCCTGCGACGTGGGACAGGCCGTGGTCAGGCCAGGCGACGAGCTGCTCGGCTTCACCGCCGCGCTGCTCCACCTCGGCGCCTCCACCGTCGTCTCCAGTCTCACCCGCGTGCCCGACCAGGTGGCCGAGCGGGTCATGCTGGCCTACCACCAGGGCGTGGCCGACGGCGCGCGCCCCGCCGACGCGCTCGCCACCGCCTCGGCCGCCGAACCCGCCTCCACCTTCGTCTGCTTCGGCGCCGGCTGAGCTCTCCGGGCCGGCCTCCGGCGGTTCAGGCCGGCTGAGCTCTCCCGGCCGCCCCCGGCCCTTCAGGCGGTAACGCGGCGGCCGTGCCCGGGTATGAAGAGGGTGGCGATTCCCGTCGTCTCCCGGATGCGGAGCGAGGTTAGATGAAGGAAACGACCTCCATCAGGTCCTCGGTCATGGTGGCGTTCGGGGTGCTGGCGGTGCTGTCGCTTGTCCTGGGTTACGCGGGGCTGCGCGTCTACCTCGCGGACGAGCCTCAGGTCTCCTTCCTCGACCTGGTCTACTACGACCTGCAGCTCTTCGTCATCGACAGCACGCCGCTCGGCGAGGGCGGCCCGCTGCCGTGGCCGCTGGAGATCGCCAGGTTCACCGCTCCCGCGGTCACCGTCTACGCGCTGATCGAGACCGTACGGCTGCTGCTGAGCAGCGAGTTCCGCCGGCTCAGGGCACGGGAGTCGAGCCGGCACGCGATCGTCTGCGGCACGGGGGCGCTGGGCCAGGCCGTGACCCAGCGGCTGCGCGAGGAGGGCCGCAAGGTCGTCGTCATCGGCTCCGCGGGCGGTGACCTTCCGCGCGCCCCCGGCGTCCTGCACGTCACCGGGGACGCCACCGACCCGCTCGTGCTGCGGGCGGCCGGCGCCGGGCGGGCCAGGACCGTCTACGCCTGCGAGGACGACGCCACCGTCAACGTGGCCATCGCCGCCACCGTACACGGCATGGACCCGGCCGCGCCGGTGGCGGCGTACGCGCACGTCCCCGACCCCGGGCTGTGCGCCGCGCTGCGGGCCCGCAGGCTGGGCGTGGGCGAGCCGCGCGACCACCGGCTCGACTTCTTCAACCTCGACGAGCTGGCCGTCCGTGTGCTGCTGGCGCGCGATCCGGTCGACCAGCCCAGGCCGGTGCTGCTGCTGGGGCTCAAGACGTTCGGCGCCGCGCTGCTCGTCGAGCTGGCCAGGCGGTGGCGGCTGCTCGCGCCGCCGCCCGGCACCCGGCTCCCCGTACGGGTGATCGCGCCGGAGGCGGAGTCCGAAGTGGCGGTGCTGTGCCGCACGTACCCGTTCGTGGCCGAGAACTGCGCGCTGACCTGCGAGAACGGCGGCGTGGACGACCTGCGGGAGCTGCTCGAAGCGGGCAAGGAGGACCCCCAGCGGGTGTACGTGTGCTACGCCGACGAACACCTGGCCCTGACCGCCACGCTGACCGTCGCCCCGCTGTGGACGGGCGCGCCTGTGGTCGTGCGGGTGAGCCGGCGGCGGATGTTCGGCGAGGTGTTCCGCGACGGCCGGTTGATGGAGGACCTGGCCGGGTCCCTCCAGATCTTCGCCGTCACCGAGGAGGCGGGGAAGCCCGATTTGATCGACGAGGACGTGATCGAGCGCATCGCGCGGGCGATCCACGACAGGTACGTGCTCGCGTGCGTCCAGCGGGGTGACACGCCCGGCGGGAACGCCTCCATGGTCCCGTACGAGGAGCTCAGCGAGGCCAAGAAGGGCCAGAACCGCGACCAGGCCGCCCACATCGGGGCCAAGCTGGCGGCCGTCGGCTGCGTGCCGGCGCCGAGCACCGCGGCGCCGCACACGTTCGCGTTCACCGGGGAGGAGGTGGAGCGGCTGGCCAGGATGGAGCACACGCGCTGGATGCGATACCTCACCGACAGGGGGTGGGCACACGGAGCCGAGCGCGACTACGGCGGGCGGCGGCATCCCGACCTGCTGGACTGGGAGTATCTGTCCGAGCAGGCCCGCGACAAGGACAGGGAGGCCGTCGCGCAACTGCCCGACATCCTCCAGGACGCCGGCTTCCGTATCGTCAGACTGCCCGCGACCACCGGCCCCTGACCGGGCGGCGGGCGGTCAGGAGGGCAGCAGGCGGCGCTGTTCCTCATCCACGACCTGGCGTGCCAGCGACTGCTCCGACACGTCCACCGCGTCACCCGACGACTCGGCCAGGTCGCTGCGCCTGGCGTAGGCGTCGAACAGCTTCGACTTGCGCCGCAGGATGTCCAGCATGCGCTGGTCGACCGAGTCCACGCTGAGCAGCCGGTGCACCTGCACCCGGCGTACCTGCCCCATCCGGTGCGCCCGGCCCGCCGCCTGCGTCTCCATGCTGGGCTTGACCTGCGGCTCGCACAGGATCACGACCGACGCCGCCTGGAGGTTGAGCCCCACCCCGCCCGCCTGCACCTGGCTGAGCAGCACCGCGTGCCCGGCGGCGGCCGAGAAGTCGTCCACCACCTGCTGGCGCCGCTCCGCCGCCATGCCACCGGACAGCGGCCCGTGCGCCCGCCCGTCCAGCGCGTCGCCCACGGCCGCCAGCACCGCCTTGAAGTAGGAGAACACGACCACCTTCAGCCCGTTGGCCTCGGCGTCCTCGACCAGTTCGAGCAGGCGCTTGAGCTTGGCGGAGGTGGCCGGCTCGGCGTACGCGGCGCGCCGCATGGCCATGAAGTTGCCCTCGGCCACCGCCCGCCGGTAGGCCTCGAAGTCGGCGCCGCTGAACTCCACCCACTCGTCGGCCTCCACCCGCTCGGGCAGCTCCGACAGCACGTCCTGCTGGTTGCGCCGCAGGTAGACGGGCGCGACCGCCTTGCGGAACGCCTGCGCACCCGCCACCACGTCACTGCTGCGCAGCCCCGCCGCCAGCTCGGGCCGCAGGTAGCCGATCAGCGTCCTGAACTCCTCGACCCGGTTCTCCATCGGCGTCCCGGTCAGGAACAGCACCCGCCGCGCCCGCCCGCACCACGCGGCGACCGCCCGCGAGCGCCTGGTCTCCGGATTCTTGACGTAGTGCGCCTCGTCCACGACCAGCATGCCCACCTCGGGCACGCCCGTCGTGCCGGGCTCCAGGCGGTGCAGGCTGTCCAAGGTGACCACGGCCACGCCGCCGGCGCGGGTCCACTCCCGCAGGGCGGCGAGCCGGTCGGGCCCGTGCAGCGGGTACGCGCCCAGCGTGCTGCGCGTCTCGATCTCGCGTACCCAGTTGATCAGTACGCTCGCCGGGCAGGCCACCAGGAAGTGCGTCTCCCCGCCCGCCCGCAGGTGCGCCAGCGCCGCGATGGCCTCGATCGACTTGCCCAGCCCCATCTCGTCGCCGATGATCACCCGCTCCTGCGCGAGCGCGAACCGTGCCCCGAACGCCTGGTAGCCGCGCAGCGACACGCGCCGGTGGGCGTCGTCGAGCGGTTGCGCCGCGACCTTGGCGGCCAGGTCGTCGGGCAGCAGCCCCTGCTCACGCCCGAGCGGCTCCCCGGCCATCTCCGCCAGTAAGCCGAAATATTCCGGCGAACGGGATTCGAAGTCCGCCCACGCCTCGAAGTCCCGCGCCGCCGGTCGCAGCAGGTCGGTGGTGACCTGCGTGAGCAGCAGCCGCTCCCCGAACCCGGCCAGCAGCTCCTCGATCGCCGCCACCGCCGCGCGCGCCCGCCGGCGCCGCCGGGGGAGGGTGAGCGCCATCCGCAGCCGGCTGCGCGCCGGGCGCGCCTCGGCCAGCAGCGGCTCCAGCCGCCCGGCCACGTCGCGGGCGGCGCCGAGGGCGCGCGGCAGGTCGGGGCCCACGTTCACCAGGCGGTGCAGGGCGATCACCAGCTCGGTGGTGTGGTGGTCGGGCTGGTCCACGTCGAGCCGCAGGCCGGCGGCCTCGGCGGCGGCCTGCTCGATCTGCCGGGCGGCCGCGTGGATCTGCCCCGCCGTGCGCGCGCCGATCCCCGGCAGCAGCTGCAGCTGGTACGGCGTCGTCTCCAGCACCTGCCGCACCGTCGTGTATCCGGCCTTCTCCAGCGTGCCGACGCGCAGCCGCCCGTCGGTCACGTCCTTCAGCCGGGAGACGGGCACGGCCTCCAGCCCGGCCCTGGCCAGGTCGCGGCGCAGTGCGTCGAGCGCGTGCGCGGCCTGCGCGCGCACCGAGCCGTGCTCGTCGAGCAGCGCGCGTGCGTCGGCCAGCAGCCGGTCCGCGTCATGGAAGTCCACCGGATCAAGCATGCCCCAGCCGGGCCGCCGCACGAAATCCCCAGCGGTACGGCCTCCGCCTCGCCGGCCTGCCCTGACGGCCCCGATCCGGCAGCCCCGATCCGGCGGCCCGGCCCCATCGTCGGGTCCCGCTGCCGGGTCCCGCTGCCGGGTCCCGCTGCCGGGCCCCGCAGTCGGGTGACGCGGTCGGGTGACGCGGTCAGGTGACGCGGTCAGGTGACGTGCACGCCGATGAGGCAGGTGTCGTCGTCGGTGTCGGAGTTGCAGTGGGTGAGCAGGTCGTCGAGGCGGTGGTCGAGGGTGGCCGCCGGCCGTCTGGCGATGGCCAGCAGCCGGTCCTGGGCGTGCCGCAGGTTGTGGTCGCGTCGCTCGATCAGCCCGTCGGTGTACATGAGCAGCGTGTCGCCGGCCCGCAGCCGTACCAGCCCCTCCTCGTACCTGGCGTCGGTGAACGCCCCCAGCAGCGGCCCCTTGACCTGCGCCAGCTCCGTCCCGTCGCCCTCGCGCAGCAGGATGGGCGGAAGGTGGCCTGCCCTGGCCCAGCGCAGGGTCCTGGTCGGCGGGTCGTACAGGCCGCAGACGGCGGTGGCGGTCATGCGGTCGGCGAGGTGGTGGGCGACCTGGTTGAGCCAGGACAGGAGCTGGGCCGGGCCCGCCCCGGTGGCGGCCAGGCCGCGCAGCGCGTTGCGCAGGATCACCATGCCCGTGGCCCCCTCCACGCCGTGCCCGGCCACGTCGCCCACCGACAGCAGCACCTGCCGCGAGGGGAGCGCGACCGCGTCGTACCAGTCGCCGCCGACCAGGTGCTCCTTCTGCGCGGGCCGGTAGCGGACGGCGATGCGCAGCCCGAGCGAGTCGATCCGGCCGTGCGAGGGCGGCATGATGGCCTGCTGCAGCTGCAGGGCCAGGCGGTCGCGCGCGGCCGACTGCTCCTCGGTGTGGGCGAGCTGGTCGCGGGTGACGGCAAGCGCGACCTCCGTCCAGTGCTGAGAGGAGATGTCCTGGTACGCCCCCCTGACCGCCATCAGCCGCCCGTCGGGCCCGAAGACCGGCTCGGCCACCACCCGCATGTGGCGGTCCACCCCGTCGGCGCGCTGGAGCCGGAACGCCGTGGCCGAGAAGCGCCGGTGGTGCAGCACCGTGCGCAGGAAGCGGCCCAGGGCCACCTCGTCGTCGGGGTGGGCGTGGTCGCGCAGGCGTTCCAGGGGGATCGGCGGGTCGCCGGGCGTGAGGCCGTACAGGGAGTAGAGCTGGGCGTTCCAGGTGATCTGTCCGGTGAGCGCGTTCTCCTCGAAGCCCCCGATGCGGCCCAGCCGCTGCGCGTGCTCCAGCAGCCCCGCCAGCCGGGCGTCCTCGTCGTGCTCGCGCCACACCAGCAGCAGGCTGTCGCCGTGGCGGGTGATGCTGACGTCGGCCACGCCGGTCGTGGTCAGGCCGAACGGCATGCGTTCCGCGCGGAAGGGCCGGCCGGTGGCGTGGACGTGCTCCAGCCGCGCGAACAGGTCCTCGGCGGCCACGGGGCAGACCTCCAGCAGCAGCGAGCCGGGCACCAGCGGGTACGCCTCCAGCAGGAGCCCGTCACCGGCGGTGATCCGCTCGTTGACGTGCCGGACGCGGAAGTCGGCCGGCTCGCCGTCCGCGCCCAGGTGCGCCCGCAGCACCACCGCCGGATCGGGCAGCGTGTCGGCCAGGTCCACGATCTCCGTCCTGGCGGGCGTGGCGGGCGCGAGAGTCGCGAACGGCGCGTCCAGCGTGTGCGCGCACAGCTCGGCCAGCGCCTCGATCTGCCGCTCGATCCTGGGCGGACGCGGCGGCAGCGCGCGCGGCCAGCAGATCTCCAGCACGCCGAGCTGCCGCCCGGCCGAGGTCATGGGCACGGTGACCCGGCCGCCGGCGGAGGTGGGGCGGCCGATGGCGGGCAGGCTGGAGTCGGGATGCCAGATCATGCGCCGCTCGGTCAGCGACCGCCCGGCCGGGGTGAGCACGCCGGGCGGCACGTGCCGCCAGCGCCGTGCCTCCTCGGTGCCGAAGCCCGCGTAGCCGGCCAGGGTGAGGGCGCCGCCGGGCTCGGCCGCCCACACCGCCACCGCCGTGGCCCCCAGCGGGGCGAGCGCGTGCTCCAGGAGTCCCGCGGCGGCCGCCTGGGTGTCGGGGGCCCCGAGTGCCGCACTCTCGGCCACGCGCAGCCGTACCGCGGCCTCGGGATCGGCCTCGCCGGCCGCGCCGATGCGGTCGCCGGCCACCGCGCGCAGCACGTCGGCGGCGACCTCCAGCCGGGAGACGCCCGCCTTGGCGGCGAGCGTGGCCAGTTGCTCGGCCGCCTGCGCGGGCCCGCATCCGAGCCGCTCGATCAGGACGCCCTTGGCCAGCTCGATCAGGGCGCGGTCGTCGGCCTCGCGCCGGGTGCGCTCGGCCTCGCGGCGCAGCCGTTCGACGGTCGCCGCCAGCCGGTCCAGGCCGGGTTCGGCCCGCGAGGGGTGGGAGTGGCCCGTCATCGGGACGGGTCCATCCAGTGCTGGATGCGCTCGATGAGATGGTCGGCGTCGACCGGTTTGGTGACGTAGTCGCTGGCCCCCGCCGCCAGGCTCTTCTCCTGGTCGCCCGGCATCGCCTTGGCGGTGACCGCGATGATGGGCAGGTCGGCGTATTGCGGCATGGCTCTGATCGTCTCGGTGGCCGTGTAGCCGTCCATCTCCGGCATCATGACGTCCATCAGGATCAGGTCGGTCTCCTCGTGGGCGGTCAGCGTGTCGATGCCCTTGCGGCCGTTCTCGGCGTGCAGCACGTTGATGCCGTGGATCTCCAGCATGCTGGTGAGGGCGTAGAGGTTGCGGGCGTCGTCGTCCACGACCAGGACCGTGCGGCCGGCCAGGGTGTTGTCGATCTCCCGGCCCTCCGCCGCGGTCACGGCGCCGCTCCTGACCAGGGGCAGCACGTCGCCGGGCTGGTTGGCGGTCAGGTGCAGGGCGATGCGCTCGCGCAGCTCGTCGAGGCTGGACAGCAGTTCGAGCGGCTGGTTGGCCAGGCTCACCTCCTGCTGCGGGTGGGAGCGCCAGTTGTTGTACGCCAGCACGGGCACGCCGTGCAGGCGCGCGTCCCCGTCCATGACCTCCAACAGTCGATATGCCGAGATGTCGGGCATGTCGAGATTGATGACGATGCAGTGGCAGGTCTCGCCGGCCAGCAGCACCCGGCCCGCCTCTTCGGCCCCGGCCGCCGTCACGACCTCCAGCGAGCCGCCGAGATGGTGCGCGCTCGCCAGGTCACCCACGACGCTCTCGGTCACCAGCGACAGCAGCCCGTGCTGTCGCTCCTCGATGACCAGCAGCCGCCGCGCCGCCATCGGCGCACCCTCCGCGAGCTGCGCGCTCTGCCGCTTCTCCGCGGGCACCACGGCCACCTGGGCGTCGAACCCGGGCCGCGCCACCGGCAGATACAGGCTGAACACGCTGCCCTGCCCCGGCGTGCTGTGCACGGTGATGGCCCCGCCCAGCAGGTACGCGATCTCGCGGCAGATCGACAGGCCCAGCCCCGTGCCGCCGTACTTGCGGCTGGTGGTGCCGTCCGCCTGCTGGAACGCCCCGAAGATCACCTCAAGCTGCTGCTCGGGGATGCCCACGCCGGTGTCGATCACCCGCAGCGCGATCGCCGGCCCGTTCGGGCGCACCGACGGCGGCAGCTCACTGGCGGCGGCCGGCTCGATGCGCAGCTCCACGCTGCCCGTCTCGGTGAACTTGACCGCGTTGGAGAGCAGGTTGCGCAGCACCTGGCGCAGCCGCGAGTCGTCGGTGAGCAGCTCGGCGGGCACGTTCGGCGCGGTGGTGACGCGGAAGTCGAGGCTCTTCTGGCCGGTCATCGGCCGGAACGTGGCCTCGACGTAGTCGAGCAGCTGCGGCAGCTGCACCCACTCGGGGTTGATGTCCATCTTGCCCGCCTCGACCTTCGACAGGTCGAGGATGTCGTTGATCAGCTGCAGCAGGTCGGAGCCGGCCGAGTGGATGATCCCGGCGTACTCGACCTGCTTGGGCGTCAGGTTGCGGGTGTGGTTCTGCGCCAGCAGCTGAGCCAGGATGAGCAGCGAGTTGAGCGGCGTGCGCAGCTCGTGGCTCATGTTCGCCAGAAACTCGCTCTTGTACGTGGACGCCAGCGACAACTGGTGCGCCCGCTCCTCCAGCTCCTGCCTGGCCTGCTCGATCTCCAGGTTCTTGGTCTCGATGTCCTGGTTCTGGCGGACCAGCAGGGTGGCCTTCTCCTCCAGCTCGGCGTTGGAGCGCTGCAGCTCCTCCTGCTGCTGCTGCAACTCCTCCGAACGGGCCTGCAGCTCCACGGCCAGCCGCTGCGACTCCTTGAGCAGCTCGTCGGTGCGCGCGTTGGCCACGATCGTGTTGAGGTTGACGCCGATCGTCTCCATGAGCTGGTCGAGGAAGGCCCGGTGCACCGGCGTGAACGCCTGCACCGAGGCCAGCTCGATCACACCCAGCACCTGCTCCTCCACCACGATGGGCAGCACGATCACCGATGTCGGCTCCGTCCGGCCGAGCCCGGAGGAGATCGTGATGTAGCCGGGCGGCAGGTCGGTCATCGCGATCGTCCTGCGGCTGCGCGCCGCCTGCCCGACCAGCGCCTCGCCCAGCTTGAACCGGGCCGGGCGATCGGGGGCCACCGGATAGCCGTACGCGCTGATGAGCTGCAGCTCGCTCTCCTCGGCCAGGAAGAACGCGCCGTACTGGGCCGCGACCAGCGGCGCCAGCTCGTTCATCACCAGCTCGGCCACGGCGGCCAGATCGCGGTGGCCCTGCATCAGCCCGGACATGCGGGCCAGGTTGGACTTGAGCCAGTCCTGCTGCTCGTTGGCGCTGGTCGTCTCGCGCAGGGACTTCACCATCGAGTTGATGTTGTCCTTCAGGTCCGCCAGCTCGCCCTCGGCGTCCACGGTGATGGACCTGGTCATGTCGCCGGAGGTGACGGCGCTGGTCACCTCGGCGATGGCGCGGACTTGGCGGGTCAGGTTGCCCGCCAGCTCGTTGACGTTCTCCGTCAGCCGCTTCCACGTGCCGGACACGCCCTCGACCTCGGCCTGGCCGCCGAGCCTGCCCTCGCTGCCGACCTCCCGGGCCACCCTGGTGACCTCGGCGGCGAACGACGACAGCTGGTCGACCATCGTGTTGATCGTGGTCTTGAGTTCGAGGATCTCGCCGCGGGCGTCCACGTCGATCTTGCGGGTCAGGTCGCCCCTGGCCACGGCCGTGGTGACCTGGGCGATGCTGCGGACCTGGTTGGTCAGGTTGTCGGCCATCGAGTTGACGTTGTCGGTGAGGTTCTTCCACGTGCCGGCCACGTTGGGGACCCGCGCCTGCCCGCCGAGCTGCCCCTCGGTGCCGACCTCCCGGGCCACCCTGGTCACCTCGTCGGCGAACGCGCCCAGCGTGTCGACCATGGTGTTGATCGTCTGGGCGAGTGCCGCGACCTCGCCCTTCGCCTCGACCGTGATCTTCTGCGACAGGTCGCCGCGGGCCACGGCGGTGGCCACCTGGGCGATGCTGCGTACCTGGTTGGTCAGGTTTGAGGCCATGACGTTGACGTTCTCCGTCAGGTCCTTCCACGTGCCGGACACGCCCCTGACCGTGGCCTGGCCGCCCAGGTTGCCCTCGGTGCCGACCTCGCGGGCGACCCTGGTGACCTCGTCGGCGAACGACGAGAGCTGGTCCACCATCGTGTTCAGGGTGTTCTTCAGCTCCAGGATCTCGCCCCGCGCCGACACCGTGATGCGCTGCGACAGGTCGCCGCGCGCGACGGCGGTGGCCACCTGCGAGATGTTGCGCACCTGGTCGGTGAGGTTGCCGGCCATGAAGTTCACCGAGTCGGTCAGCGCCCGCCAGGTGCCGGCCACGCCCTTGACGTCGGCCTGGCCGCCTAATTGGCCCTCGGTGCCGACCTCGCGGGCCACCCTGGTGACCTCGTCGGCGAACGACGAGAGCTGGTCCACCATCGTGTTGACGGTGTTCTTCAGCTCCAGGATCTCGCCGCGCGCGTGCACGGTGATCTTCTGCGACAGGTCGCCCTTGGCCACCGCCGTGGTGACCTGGGCGATGCTGCGTACCTGGTCGGTGAGGTTGCCCGCCATGGCGTTGACGGACTCGGTGAGGTCCTTCCACGTGCCGGACACCGCCGGCACGTCGGCCTGCCCGCCGAGCCGCCCGTCCGTGCCGACCTCCCGCGCCACCCTCGTCACCTCGGAGGTGAACAGCGAGAGCTGGTCGACCATGCCGTTGAACACCGAGGCGATCTCGCCGAGCAGCCCGTCGGCGTCGTCGGGCAGCCTGGTACGGAAGTCGCCGTCCCTGACGGCGGTCAGCCCGGCCAGCAGCCGGCGCAGCTCCTGCTCCTCGCCGGCCTCGCCTGAGCCTCTGGGGCGCTTGACCCGTGCCGCCGAACGGGACGAGCCGACGCTGGGATCGCTCATCGCATCTCCTTGAGCAACGCGGAAAGGTGCTGCGGGACGGAACGTCTGCGCGATGCGTAAGACCTCAAGAGGAATCCTCCTCGGCGGGCGATCGGCGATGAAGCAGAGCGCCTCTCCCCGGAGGGAGAGGATGGATACCGGTCCTGCGTGCCTGAGTTGCTCAGGTAGCGGAGAGAGTAGCCGGACGTGCCCGCCGCGCGCGCTAGCCGCGAGTTGTCATCTATCTATCACAGGACGTGTACGGGTGGTGAGAACACTCTCACCCGCACATCCCGTCGCCGCGGCCAGGCCCTTCAGCCCTGCTCAGAGGGAGGGCTGGGAGGAGCGGGCGGCGGCGGCCACGGCCTGCTCGACCGTGTCGTGCAGCGGCAGGTGCGCCACCACCCCCGTGATCTCGAAGAGCCGGGAGGGCAGCGGCTGCACGCCGGCCAGGTGCACCGCCCCGCCCTGCCTGAGGCAGTCGGTGGCGCACATCAGCAGGACGTGCAGGCCCGAGCTGTCCATGAACGGCACTCCCGACAGGTCGAACACCAGGGTCTCGGCCGGGCTCCGCCTGACCTCGCGCAGATGACCTTCGAGCTGCGCCCGGTTGGTGGCGTCCATCTCGCCGGTCACGGCGATCACGGTCACCTCGGGCAGGTGCTGGTACGCCAGCGTCAGGGACGGCATCGGCGGGGTCACCGCTCTCGCCGGGATAATGCGGCCATCAACGAAATATAGACCGCCGGACTCGCCCGCGACATCCCGCGTTCATGCCGTCGGGTCAGGCCGGGTCATGGCGTCGGGTCAGGCCGGGTCAGGCCGTCTGCCGGGCCGTCTGCCGGGCCGGGCGCGAGCAGCGACGACATCGTGGTGACCAGCACGTGCTCGACCTCCTCCGGCTTCAGCCGCCCCGCGTCCCGCTCCCGCGCGGCGGCGTGGATGATCGCGAAGAACGTGGTCACCAGCCACGGCAGCGGCAGGTCGTGCCGGAAGTCGCCGTCGCGCCTGCCGCGCTCGATGAGCCGCCGCACGTGGCGCAGCGGGCGCTCGTGCCGCTCCCTGTTCCGCTCCCCGACCGGATCGGTGGCCGGCGCCCGGTCCGCGGCCAGGAACAGACGGCGATGCCGGTCGAGCACCTCCCACGCCGATCGGAGCAGCCCGGCCATCGCCTCTGGGGCCGGCGCCGCGTCGATGCACTCGTGCTCCAGCGCGGCGTCCGTCAGGTCCACCGCCCGGTCGAGCACGGCGCCGACCAGCGCCTCCCGCGAGGGGAAGTGGCGGTAGAGGACGGGCAGGCCCACGCCGGCCGCCTCTGCGACGTCGGTCATGCCGGCCGTGGGATCGGCGCTGAGCAGCCTGGTCGCGGCGTCGAGGATCGCGGCGACGTCCCGCTCGGCCTCCGCGTGCCGGGCGGGTACGGGCTGACGTGCCGCGGTCCTGACCATGGGACCAGCCTACGACCCCGTCCGCACCCGTTTCCGCAGGCACCACCCTTGACCGGCACCGGTTCCGTTAGGCACCACCGTTGACCGGCACCCGTTCCGGTAGGCATCGCCCTTGACCGGCACCTGTTCTGCCGAAGGCCGTGCCCAGGGGCGCCTTCGTCAGAGCAGCAGTGCCCGGTCGAGAAGGGACTGCAGGGTCACCGCCCCGATCAGGCGATCACCCTCCACCACCGCCACCAGCGGGCTGTGCGTCCGCGCCATCAGCGCCGCCAGCTCCAGCACGGTCGCGTCCGGATCCGCCACCGGCAGCTCGCGCCGCTGCTCGGGCAGGCACTCCCGGACGCTCTTGCCGCCGAGCCGGTGCAGGAACCGGTCCGCGTGTGCCTCGTCCACCACCCGCGCCAGCGCCGGATCGTCCTGGCAGTACGCCGGCACCGCCAGCCGCAGCACCTGCGTGCCGGGCAGGATGCTGTGCGGCCGGCCGCTCTCGTCCACCAGGATGAGGCCCGGCAGATCCAGGTCCGCCAGCAGCTTGGCGGCCTCAAGCGCCGGGGTGTCGAGGGTGACCGTCGGGAACTCGACGGCGAGATCGCGTGCGCGCATCAGTGATCCTCCGCGGGCCAGCCTAGCCAACCTGCGCGGCCGGTGTTCCCGGCCAGGCCCAGGCGAGGTCGTCGACCGCCAGGAACGTCTCGCCGGCCACGGCCGCGGGGGTCGTCCCGGTGAACGCCATGACGTCCCGGTGCAGGTGGGACTGGTCGGCGTACCCGGTGCCCGCCGCGACGGCGGCCGCGGGCTCACCGGCGACCAGGCGGTGCGCGGCCTCGTCGAAGCGGACCAGCGTCGCGGCCCGTTTCGGAGCCAGCCCGAGCTGGGACCTGAACCTGGACCACAGGCGCTTACGGCTCCACCCGACCTCGTCCGCCAGCCCGTCCACCCGGAGCAGGCCGTGACCGGCCACGATCCGCCGCCAGGCCCAGGCCACCTCGGGGTCCACCGGCGGCCCGCACGCGCGGCGGCGGGCCAGCAGCGCCTCGGTCAGCGCGAAGCGTTCCGGCCAGGACGCGGCCTCGCTCAGCCGTTCACGGATGCGCGGCACGTCCCGTCCCCACAGGTCGTCGAGGGCGACCAGGTCTCCGTCGAGCTCGGCGGGGGAGACGCCCAGGACCGCCCGTGCGACGACGGGCGACAGGCGCACCTGCACGCACTCGACGTTCTCGCCCCGCGCCCGTGCCGTGCCGCCTGAGCCGAAGCCGGGCCCGGCGACGAGGCAGCCCCGCTGCCGCCGCCCGGCGCCGCAGTCCACCACGGACGTGCCGGCGCCGAAGTCGAGCAGTAGCGTCACGGCCGGGTGCGGGACCATCCTGAGCGCGTGCAGGTCGCCGACGCGGAACCCGGCCATGGTCACTCCGGCCGCCCGGCTGGGCCGGCGCGGGCGCGGGACCCCCCCACTCCGCCACACCGTGCACGAACCTACGCACCGGGCCATGCTACGCGAGCCGGGCGAAGGGAACATTCGTTCAAGACGCCGCCACCCACCGGCGGCCACAGTGGCGCCATGACTCCTTCCGACAGCACATCGCATACGACGGAGAGCTCGCTGCTGCCCGTGGACGGCGGGGACGTCCACGGGTGCCAGGACGGCCCGCGCGACGCCCCCGTGCTCCTGCTCGTCCACGGATCCGCGTCCTCGGCCCGTTCGTGGGACGCGCTGGTCCCGCTGCTGACCGGATCCCACCGCGTCATCCGGATCGACCTGCTCGGGCACGGCCGGTCGGCGAAACCGCACGGAGACCACTACGCGCTGCCCGGCCAGGCGCGCCGGGTCGCCGCCGTCATGGACCTGCTCGGCGTCCGGCGGGCCGTGGTCGCCGGCCACTCCAGTGGCGGCGTGGCCGCCACCGCCCTCGCCGAGTTGCGGGCCATGACCTACCACAGCCTCACCGCGACGATGGCGGCCACCAGCGAATACCTGGCGCGGCGGGCGCTCCCTGAGCGGCTGGCGGAGCTGGGCAAGCCGCTCCTGGTGCTCTTCGGCGCGGACGACCGCAGGTGGCGGTCATCGTCGGCCGACCGCTACCGCGTCGTCCCCGGCGCGAGGGTGGAGCTGCTGCCCGACCTCGGGCACTCACCGATCCTGGAGGACCCGCCCCGTACGGCCGCGTCCCTCCTGACCTTCACCGCCCGCCACGCCGCACGCGCGGACTGAACGGGACGACCCGCCCAGATCGCGCGCAGGCCCGCCTCCGGGCACGCCCCCGCTCCGCCGGTGATCTTCCTCAGGGCAGCTCGGCGAAGCGTTCGACCTGCTCGGTCCGTCCCGAGACCAGGACGATGTCGCCGTAGGTCAGCTCCGTGTCGGCCGTCGCGTACGTGAAGTCCTCGCCGGGCGGCTTCACCGCCACGATCGTGACGCCGTACTTGCGGCGCAGGTTGGAGCGGCCCAGCGGCACTCCCACGTACTCCTTCGGCGGGCGCGTCTTGGCCAGCGCGAAGCTCTCGTCCACCTGCATGTAGTCGAGCAGGCGCCCGCTGACCAGGTGGGCCACCCGCTCGCCCATGTCGTGCTCGGGGAAGACGACGTGGTGGGCGCCGATGCGGCTCAGGATGCGGCCGTGCTGGGTGCTGATCGCCTTGGCCCAGATGTCGTTGATCTCCAGCTCGGCCAGCAGCGACGTGGTCAGGATGCTGGCCTCGATGTCGCTGCCGACGGCCACGACCGCCTGGTAGAAGTCGGGGACGCCGAGCTGGCGCAGCGCCTCCATGTCGGTGGCGTCGGCGGTGGCGATCTGGGTGATGTGTCCGGCCAGGCTCTGCGTGATCTTCGGCCGGTGGTCGATGGCCAGGACCTCGGTGCCGCGCCGGGTGAGCTCCAGGGCCAGCGACGTGCCGAACCGGCCCAGCCCGATGACGACCACCGGGTCGCCCTTGTACTCAACCAACGATGACTCGCTCCTCGGGTAGTTCGTAGTGTCGTGCGCGCGTGTTGAGGGCCAGCGCGGAGCCCAGCGTGAGCGGGCCGATCCGGCCGATGAACATGAGCACGACCAGCAGCAGGTGGCCGGCCGTGCCGAGGCTCGCGGTGATGCCGGTGGTCATGCCCGCCGTGCCGAACGCCGAGATCACCTCGAAGAGCACCACGTCGAGGCCGTGCGGGGTGAGGGCGAGCAGCAGGTACGTGGCCAGCCCCACGAGCGCCACCCCCAGCGTCGTGATCGTGACGGCCTGGCGCTGGGTGGTGTCCGGCAGCCTGCGCCGGCCGACGTTGACCCGGCTCTCGCCGCGCATCTCCGCCCACACGACGAAGGCCAGCAGCCCGATCGTGGTGACCTTGATGCCGCCCGCCGTGCCCGCGCTGCCGCCGCCGATGAACATCAGCAGGTCGGTGGCCAGCCAGCTCGACGGGTACAGCTGGGTGATGTCGAGGGTGTTGAACCCGGCCGAGCGCGGCATGACGGCGGTGAAGAACGCCGCCAGCACCTTGCCCGGGTCGTCGAGCCGCCCGAGCGTCCCCGGGTTGCTCCACTCGGTGGCCAGGAAGACCAGGGTGCCGAGCAGCAGCAGGGCCAGGCTCGTGCCGACCGTGATCCTGGTCAGCACCGACCATTTGCGCGGGTGGCGCCAGGCGTGGGCCAGCTCGAACACGACGGGGAAGCCGAGCCCGCCGACGATGCAGGCGAACGCGATCGTCAGGCAGATCCAGGGGTCCGACACGAACCGGACCAGGCTGTCCGGCCAGAGGGCGAAGCCGGCGTTGTTGAACGCGGTGACCGCGTGGAAGGCGCCCAGGTAGAGAGCGCGGCCGAACGGCTCGCCGTACCCGATGAGGAAACGCGCGGCCAGGACGGCGGCGGCCACGCTCTCGCACAGCAGGCTGAACAGCACCACCTTGCGCACGACCCGGCGCACGTCGCTCATGCTCAGCGTCTTGGTCTCGGCCTGGGCCGCGATCCTGGCCCGCAGTCCTAACCGGCCCGACACGAGCAGCATGAACAGGGTGGCCAGCGTCATGATGCCGAGACCGCCCACCTGGACCAGCCCGGCGATCACCACCTCGCCGAACGCCGACCAGTGCGACTCGGTGTCGACGACGGCCAGCCCGGTCACGCACACGGCCGACGTCGAGGTGAACAGCGCCGCCATCCAGCCCGCCGACTCGCCGGACGCGCTGGCGACCGGCAGGGCGAGCAGGAGTGTGCCGACCGCGATGACCAGGCCGAACCCGGCCACGACGACCTGGGCCGGCTGCCGGAAGCGGAAGGTGAAGGGCAGTCGCACGCTCACCACCGCGCCTTGCGGCGGCAGCCGTCACCGTGGCACTCGCGCGTGCCCCACCGCCGGCTCGGGCAGTGGCCCTCGCAGCGGCCCCGGCAGCGGTTCTGGCGCCGGCTCCGGCAACGGCCATCCATGGTGAACGCCTCCCCCAGGCAGCAGACCGGCAGTCGATGCCGACCCTACTTCCCGGCGTGCCGCGCACTACCGTAACAGGCCACGCCGCCGCCAGCGCACCTACGACTCCTTGACGGAGAAACGACGGATTCGTACGCGAAACATACGCGCGTTCCTACGCGAAACATACGCGACACACGCGCCCGGGCGGGGGTGTTCACTTGAGCGGGTCGTGGCCCCAGTTCATCAGCGAGTAGCGCCAGTGGGTGTCCTTCACGTCGCCGGAGGGACGCTGGGCCAGGTGCCGGCGCACGTAGCCGATCACCTTGCGCATGTGGGCGTAGTCGGCGTCGGTCCGGTCGGACGCCTTCCCCTGCAGCAGCTCGACGATCTTGCGGCCGGACTCGTGGCCCACGGACTCGCCGCCGCCGTCCTTCTGACCGACGGACTTCGACTCGTCCGTGGCCAGCCAGCGTTCGAGCTCTTTCGCGGTCATGTTCACGACCTCGCCGAACTCGGCCGCGACCGCCTTGCCGTCCTCGCTCACCTGCCGCCCTTACGCAGCGCGGACGGCTTGTGCACGGCCTTCTTGCCGCTCTTCTCGCTGCGTACGACGTACTGGGGGTCGTCGGGCGAGGCGGCGACCTCGCGGCCCGCCTCGTGCTGCCGCTCGGTCAGCTTCTTCTCGACCTTGCCCTTGGCGGTGGAGCCATGGCTGCGCCAGGTGACCTCGTCGCCCGGCTTGGGCTCCCTCTTCTTCGTCATGTCGACCCGGGCTACCCGGCGCCCCGCCCCGTACCCGCCGCCTGCCGTTTCTTTACGCTTGCGCGCCGGAGCACTCAGGTGAGCGAGCCGAAGAACGCGCGCAGCTCCGCGACCAGCACCTCCGGCGTCTCCAGGGCCGCGAAGTGGCCGCCGTGGCCGAACTCCGACCAGCGCACCACGTGGTGCGCCTGCTCGGCCAGCGGCCGCACCGAGAAGTCCGTCGGGAAGACCGCCACAGCCGTCGGCACGCTCCCGCGCTCGACCGGCCGCCACATGTCCGGATCGGTGAATCGCTCGAAGTACGTGTGCGCGGACGAACCCGCCGTCCCCGTGAACCAGTAGACGCTCACGTCGGCCAGGATCCGGTCCCGGTCCACGGCGTCCTCGGGCTGCTCGGCGGCCGGATCCGTCCAGTCCTTGAACTTCTCGACGATCCAGGCGAGCTGCCCGGCAGGGGAGTCGTGCAGGGCGGCGGCCAGGGTCTGGGGGCGGGTGCCCTGCAGCCGCATGTACGCGCCGAGCCGCTCCTGCCACTCCTCCATCCCGGCCAGCCGGGCCCGCTCGGTCTCCGTCAGCGCGCCCATCACCGCCGGGTCGCCGGTGGGGAACGTCAGCAGCGCGTTGACGTGCACGCCGATGACGTGCTCCGGCGCGGCCCGGCCGATCAGCGGCCCGATGAAGGCCGAGACGTCGCCGCCCTGGACGCCGTACCGGTCGTAGCCCAGCCGGTCCATCAGCGCGGCCAGTGCGGCGGCCGTGCGGCCGTCGGTCCAGCCGGTGCCGGGCAGCGGCCCGGAGAAGCCGTAGCCGGGCAGCGACGGGATCACCAGGTGGAATGCGGGCGAGTCGGCGTCACCGCCGTGCGCGGCCGGGTCGGTGAGCGGGCCGATCAGGTCGAGGAACTCGATCACGCCGCCCGGCCAGCCGTGCAGGAGCAGCAGCGGGGTGGCGTCCGGCACGGCCGAGCGCACGTGCAGGAAGTGCACGTCCGCACCGTCGACGGTGGTGACGAACTGCGGGTACGCGTTCAGCGCCGCCTCCTGGGCGCGCCAGTCGAAGCCGTCGGCCCAGTACGCGGCCAGGTCGCGCAGGTAGCTCGTGGGCACGCCGCGCTCCCAGCCGGCGCCGGGCAGGTCGGGAGCCCAGCGGGTACGCCGGAGCCGGTCACGCAGGTCGTCCAGCTCCGCCGGCGGGATCTCGATGCGGTACGGCCGGATCTGGGAGGCGCTGATCTGGGAGGTGCTGTCGCTCTTCGTCATGTCTCCGACGATAGGAACAATTGGTGTCAACTTCTGGCACCGATTCGACAGCAGAAACGCTGGGAGAATTGGTGGAAATTGGTGTCATCCCCTGGCCTCGATTCCACGGCAGAATCGAGGTCATGCTGGAGACCTCGGCGCGGCTGCTGCGCCTGCTGTCCCTCCTGCAGTCGCGGACGGACTGGACCGGGGCCGAGCTGGCCGGACGCCTCCAGGTCGGGCTGCGTACCGTGCGGCGCGACATCGACCGGCTGCGCGAGCTCGGCTACCCCGTGGACGCCGCCCCCGGCGTGGCCGGCGGCTACCGGCTCGGGGTCGGCGCCGCGCTGCCGCCGCTGCTGCTCGACGACGAGGAGGCGGTCGCCGTGGCCATCAGCCTGCGCACGGCCGCCACCGGCAGCGTCGCGGGGCTGGAGGAGGGCGCGCTGCGAGCGCTGGCCAAGCTGCGGCAGGTGCTGCCGTCGCGGCTGCGGCACCGGGTGAGCGCCTTCCAGGCCGCCACCGTGCCGCTGACGGGAGCCGCCGCGCCCGCCGTCGGCGCCGACCTCCTGGCGGACCTGGCCGCCGCCTGCCGCGACCGGCGCCGGCAACGGCTGCGCTACCGAGGGCGCGACGGGGTCGACGGGGTCGGCGGGGTCGGCGGGGTCACGGAGCGGGAGGTCGAGCCGCACCGGCTCGTGCACACGCCGCGGCGCTGGTACCTGCTCGCCTGGGACACCGGCAAGGACGACTGGCGCACGTTCCGGGTGGACCGGATCGAGGGGCCGCTGGGCCTGCCCGGAGCCCGGTTCACGCCCCGGCCGCTGCCGCAGGACGACGTGGCCGCCTACGTGTCGCGCTCCATCACCTCGGCCCCCTACCGCTACCAGGCCCGCATCCTCTTCCACGCGCCGCTGGCTTCGGTCGCGCCGCGCACCTCGCCCGGAGCGGGGCGGCTGGAGGCCGTGGACGCGGGCACGTGCCTGTTCCTGGCCGGCTCCGACTCGCTCGACGACCTGGCCGTCTATGTCGCGACGAAGGGGTTCGACTTCGAGGTGCTGGAGCCGGCGGAGCTGGTCCCGGTGCTACGCGCCCTCTCCGACCGCCTCGCGCGGGCCGCGGGAACGGGGGAGCGGTGAGGCGGCACGGGGATTAAACAGGAGTGATGTGATCGGTTTTGTGGCACGCTGAAGGCCATGTCCGCCGAGTCCGCCGAGTCCGCCATGTCCGCCATGTCCGCCGAGGCCCCTGTGCCGCTGTCTCTGCCCATGACCGTGGACGAGGCGGTCGCCGCCGAGCGATCCGGCCGGCGTCTCAAGTACCTGTACTTCTGGGGTCACCAGCCCGCCCGCAACGGAAGCGTGGGGCCCGGCTGCCTGAGTCAGTGGTGGCCGGTGACCTTCACCGAGGACGGGCACACGTTCGCCTCCGCCGAGCACTACATGATGGCGCACAAGTCCTGGCTGTTCGGGGACGAGGCGACCGCGGCCGCGATCCTGGCCGCCGGGCATCCGGGCGAGGCCAAGAAGCTCGGCCGCGGCGTACGGGACTTCGACGAGGCGGTGTGGGAGGAGCGCCGCTTCGACATCGTGGTGCGCGGGAACGCGGCCAAGTTCGGGCAGAACCCGTCACTGGCCGGCTATCTGCTGGGGACGGCCGGCCGTGTCCTGGTGGAGGCCAGCCCGCTGGACCGGGTGTGGGGCATCGGCCTGGCCGCCGACGACGAGCGTGCCGCCGCGCCGTCCGCCTGGAAGGGCCTCAACCTGCTCGGCTTCGCCCTGATGGTGGCCCGCACCACCCTCATCGCCGACCGCACCCGCTGATTGGAGCTGCCGGGTCAGCTGACCCGCACGCATCCGCCGACCGCGACCGTTGACCTTTACGCATCCATCGGGCTGACTGCGCCGCCTCGCCCCAGGCCCGCGCCCGGGTGCCGGTTCAGAGCCGGGTGGGGCGTCAGGACGGGAAGCGCAGGTGGGTTGGTGGGACGTGGTCGGCCAGCCACACCCCGTTCGCGCTGCGCCGGAACGTGTGCCCGTCCCGGTGCATCTCTCCCGCCGCCACCACCAGGACCACCGGAACGCCGCGCCGGCCCCCCACCCGCAGGGCCGTCTCCCGGTCGGGCGACAGGTGGACGTGGTGCCGGCTCATCGGGCGCAGCCCCTCCGCCTTGATCGCCGCCAGGAAGCGGCCGACGGTGCCGTGGTAGAGCACCTCGGGCGGCTCGACGGCGGGCAGGCCGAGGTCCACCGGCACCGAGTGCCCCTGACTGGCCCTGATGCGGCCGCCCTCGATCGTGTAGCGCCGCTTGTCGTTGGCCGCGACGACCTGCCGCAGCTCCTCCGGCGAGATCGTGAAGCCGTGCTCGGCGGCGGCGCGCAGCAGCTCGTCCACCTCCACCCAGCCGCCCTCGTCGAGGGTGAGGCCGATGCGCCGCGGGTCGTGCCGCAGGTGCCTGGCGAGGTATTTGGAGATGCGGATCATGCGCGGTTCGTCCATCACCGGCCATGCTGCCGTGCCCGAGGCACCCCCGCCAACCGGATAAGCCCCCCGTTTCGCCCACTCTCGGTCAGGCGTCGAGGGCCGAGGTGAGGCGGCGGGCGAGGCCGGTGTTGCGGCGGTGGCCCAGCCGGTGCACCGCCAGCTCCAGCGCCTCCCGCTGCCCCACCAGCACCACCCACGCCTTCGCCCGAGTCACCAGCGTGTAGAGCAACTTGCGGCGCAGCATGACCCCGCCGGACTCGGCCACGATCGGCGCCACCACGAACGGGTATTCGCTGCCCTGCGACCGGTGCACGCTGATCGCGTAGGCGTGGGTCAGGTCGTCGAGCTCGTCGAAGGAGTAGGTCACGTTCTCGCCGTCGTCCGTGCGGAGCTCGACCACGCGCTCCTCGCGCACCACCGCCGTCACCGTGGCGGTCTCGCCGTTGAAGACGCCCTTGTCGTAGTTGTTGCGGATCGGCATGACGCGGTCGCCCACCCGGAACACCGACGACCCCGACCAGTGCTCGGGTTTGTCGTCGGCGGCCGGGTTGAGCTGGTCCTGGATGAGCCGGCCGAGCGCGGTGGCGCCGGTGTCGCCCTTGCGCATCGGGCACAGCACCTGCACCTGCCCGGGCTCGACGTTCTGTTTGCGCGGGATCGCCACCATCGCCAGGTGCGCCACCCGCCGCGCCACCTGCTCGGGGTCGTCGAGCTCCTCGAACCAGAACCCGCCGCCGCCAGGAGTCGAAGGCAGCCGGCCGGCCCGGATGCGGTGGGCGGCGTCGATGATGCCGCTGCCGCCCGCCTGGCGGAAGACGTGGGTGAGCTGGACCCGGGGGATCGACGGCGCCCGCAGCAGGTCGGCCAGGACGTCGCCGGGGCCGATGCTGGGCAGCTGGTCGCTGTCGCCGATGAGGAGCAGGTGGCTGCCGGGCCGGACGGCGGCGGTCAGCCGGGTGGCGAGGTGCAGGTCGAGCATGGACGCCTCGTCGACCACGATCAGGTCGGCCTGCGCCGGCAGCTCGTCGAAGAGCGTCTCGGGATCGGGGTCGGGCTGCTGGGCGAGCATGCGGTGCACGGTCATCGCGGGCAGCCCGGTCAGCTCCGACAGCCGCTTGGCGGCCTTGCCCGTGGGAGCCGTGAGCGTCACCGTGCCGCCCGCCGCGCGCACGGTGGTCGCGATGGACTTGACCGTGTGGCTCTTGCCGCACCCGGGGCCGCCGGTGATGATCGAGACGGTGCTGGTCAGGGCCATGGTGAGCGCGGCGCGCTGGTCTTCGTGCAGGCCAGGGTCCTCGCGGTAGGAGCGCAGCGGCAGCGTTGAGCGGGCCTCCATGAGCGCGGTGAGCTGGGCGGTGAGCGCCACCTCGCGGCTGTGCACGTGTTTCGCGTACGCCACCACCTGGCCGGGCTGGTCAGGCGCCGCCTCCAGGACCAGCCGCCGCTCGGCCGCCAGCGCGTCGACCATCGGCCGCACCAGCTCCTGGTCCTGCTCGATCAGCTCGGCCGCCTCCCTGACCAGGGTGGCTGCCGGTACGTAGCAGTGGCCGTCGCGGCTGCCGGCCGCCTCCAGCCGGTCGAGCAGCGCCGCCTTGACCCGCTGCGGGCTGCGTTCGGGCACCCCGGCCTGGAGGGCGATCCGGTCGGCGACCCGGAAGGCGACGCCCCTGACCCGGCCGATCAGCCGGTAGGGGTCGGTGGTCAGGACCTCGTCGGCGTCCTGCCCGAACACCTGGTAGATCTTGGCCGCGAGCAGCGGGCTGACGCCGAGCCCCTGCAACGTCACCATCAGCGCCGCGATGGCCTTCTGCTCCTGCCACGCCTCGACGATCTGCCCCTGCCGCAGCGGCCCGATGTTGACGACCTCGGTGAGCCGCTCGGGCTCGCCGTCGATGACCTTGAGCGTGGCCTCGCCGAAATGGTCGACGATCGCGTACGCCAGTTTCGGCCCGATGCCCCTGATCAGCCCCGAGCCCAGATAGATGCGGATCGCCCGGACCGACGACGGCGTCACCCGCTCGCACCCGGTGACCGCGAACCGCCGCCCGAACCGCGCGTGCCTGCTCCAGTCGCCGAACAGCCGCAGCGTCTCGCCCGGCTGCACCCCGGCCAGCGCCCGCCCGGTGGCCACGAAGTCGGGCTCGCCGTCGGCGCTCATGCGCGCGACGGTGTATTCGTCATCACGGACGTAGACGAGCTGCTCGACGGACGCCTCCACACGGCAGATCCAACCATCCGCGACCGACAAACGCCTCACAGGGCCACGGGAGCACTCCCGGCCTGTTGGATCAGAACCCCGCCTGTCAGATCAGAGACGACCCCAGGCTCGGTCGGCGGGCTTACAGCGCCGTCGGGTACGACTCCGGCTCGGCGTCCTCCGCGAGGGCGCGCAGGCATTCGCGGGCCAGCTGCAGCTCCTCGCGTACCTGCACCACCAGGACGGGCACGCCGCCGTCGCTGATCGGCCCGTCGTCGTGGCGGTTGCCCAGCACCGGCGGCCGCACGCCGAGCAGGCTGAGCCGCCGGCACACCGCCTCGCGTACCTCTGGCTGGTCCCAGCCGATCTCGCCGGTGAACACCAGCGCGTCGATCCGCCCGAGCGAGGTGGCCGCGGCGGCGATCTCCCGGCTCACCCGGTGGGCGAAGACCCGCAGCGCCAGTCCGGCCGCCGCGTCGCCGTCCCGCTCGGCGGCCACCAGCTCGCGGGTGTCCCCTGAGCGCCCGCCCGACAGCCCGAGCAGCCCGGAGCGGCGTTCCAGGCCCTCGGCCAGCTCCTCGGCCGTCAGCCCGCCGTACCGGAGCAGCCACAGCAGCATCCCGGGATCCACGCTGCCCGAGCGCCTGCTCATGGGCATGCCCTCCAGCGGCGTGAACCCCATCGAGGTGTCCAGGCTGCGCCCGCCCGACAGCGCGCACACCGAGCAGCCGCCGCCCAGATGGGTGATCAGCAGGTCCAGCTCGGCCACCGGGCGGCCGAGCAGCTCGGCGACCCGGTCGGCGGCCCAGGCGTAGGAGAGCCCGTGGAAGCCGTGACGGCGCAGGCCGTGCCGCTCACGCCACTCGCGCGGCAACGGGTAGACGGCGGCCTCGTCCGGCAGCCCGGCGTGGAAGGCCGTGTCGGGGCAGATCACGTGCGGCACGGCGGGCAACTGCTCGCGGGCCGCCGCCAGCAGCGCCAGCGCCGGCGGCAGGTGCAGCGGCGCCAGGCCGGTCAGGCCGCGCAGCGCGCCTGCCGTCTCGTCGTCGGCGACCACGGGAGCGCGTACGACGTCGCCGCCGTGCACCACCCGGTGCGCCACCGCCCTGATGTCGCGGTCGAAGTGCCCACCGAGGAAGGCCGACAGCTCCTCCCCGGCCGAGCCGGCGTCGGCGGGGCGCTCGGAGCGGGCGCTGTCCAGCACGCACCCGCCCTGTACGAGATCGAGACGCAGGCTCGACGACCCGGCGTTGACGGTGAGTACCGCCGCCGACTCCGTCACCTGCTCGTCCATGGCCCGGCCCATGCCCGCCCGGCTACCCCCGGCCGCCCCAGCAAAACCGGGCATCCGTGGACGAACGGTTACACCTTTTGCCGCACTCATAGGTTGTCTCGTCGTCAGGTCGGGTAGTCGAGCGCCATGGAGATCACCCTGCGGGTGAACGGCGTGCCGCGCAAGGCGGACGTGGACCCGCGAATGTCGCTGCTCGACCTGCTCCGCGAACGACTCGGCCTCATCGGCGCCAAGAAGGGCTGCGACCACGGCCAGTGCGGCGCCTGCACGGTGCTGATCGACGGCCGCCGGGCCAACTCCTGCCTGGCGCTGGCGGTGGCGGTGGACGGCCGCGACATCACCACCGTCGAAGGGCTGGCCGACGGCGACACCCTGCATCCGCTGCAGGCGGCCTTCATCGAGCACGACGCCTTCCAGTGCGGCTACTGCACGCCGGGCCAGCTCTGCTCGGCCGAGGGCATGCTGGGCGAGCCGGGCCCGAGCGCGATCACCGAGGACCTCCTGACCGACCCGGGGCTGACCCCCGACGAGATCAGGGAACGGATGAGCGGCAACCTGTGCCGCTGCGGCGCGTACGTCAACATCGTCACCGCGATCGGCGAGGTGGCCCGGTGAAACCCTTCGAGTACGCCCGCGCCGCCAGCCCCGCCGAGGCCGTGCGCGCCTTCTCCCCCGGCACCATGTACCTGGGCGGCGGCACCAACCTCGTGGACCTGATGAAGCTGGGCGTCGCCGAGCCCGAACGGCTGCTCGACGTCAGCCGCCTGCCGCTCGACACGATCGAGCAGCAGCCGGGCGACCGCGTCCGCATCGGCGCCACCGTGCGCAACACCGACCTGGCGGCCCACCCCGCCATCAGGAGCCGCTACCCGATGCTGGCCAGAGCGGTGCTGGCGGGAGCCTCCGGCCAGGTGCGCAACGTCGCGACCGTCGGCGGCAACCTGCTCCAGCGCACCCGCTGCACCTACTTCCAGGACGTCAGCAGGCCGTGCAACAAGCGCCGCCCCGGCTCGGGGTGCCCTGCCATCGAGGGCGACCACGCAGGCCTGGCGGTGCTCGGCACGTCCGGCGCCTGCGTGGCCACCCACCCCTCCGACATGGCCGTCGCCCTGGCCGCGCTCGACGCGGAGGTGCACGTCACAGGGCCTGGCGGCGACCGCGTCATCCCCATGCCCGGCCTGCACCGGCTGCCCGGCGACGAGCCCGAGCGCGACACCGTGCTCGAACCCGGTGACCTGATCACCGCGGTCGAGCTGCCGCCGCCGCCCCCTGGGGCCTCGCGCTACCGGAAGGTGCGCGAGCGGTCGTCGTTCGCGTTCGCGCTGGTCTCCATCGCCGCACTGATCGACGTGCGCGACGGCACCGTGGCGGGCTGCCGGATCGCGCTCGGCGGCGTGGCGCACGCGCCGTGGCGGGCCGAGCGCGCGGAACAGGCCCTCATCGGCGGCCCGGCGACCGGGGAGGCGTTCCTCCAGGCCGCAGAGACCGAGCTGGAGCAGGCGGCCCCGCTGCCGGGCAACGCCTACAAGGTGCCGCTGACCCGCAACCTGATCGTCGCCACGCTGGAGGAGCTCGCACCGTGAACCGCATCGAGGGCCGCGTCAAGGTCACGGGGCTGGCCACGTACGCGGCCGAGTACCCGGCCGAGGGCGTCGCCTACGCCTTCGCCGTCCAGTCCAGGATCGCCAAGGGCCGGATCAAGCGCGTCGACGGCGGGCCCGCGCTGGAGCTGCCCGGCGTGCTGGCCGTGCTCTCCTGCGAGGACCCGCCCGCCATGTCCGATGACGCCGATCCCGAGCTGGCCCTGTTCCAGCGCCGCGAGGTCGCCTACCGAGGCCAGATCGTCGCCGCCGTCGTCGCCGACACCTACGAGGACGCCCGCGCCGCCGCCGCGGCCGTCCGCGTCGACTACGACCCCGACGACCACGACGTCACCCTGAGCGCCGACCATCCGGGCCTCTACAAGCCCGACGTCGTCAACCCGGGCTTCCCCACCGACGTGGGCAAAGGCGACGTCGAGGCGGGCCTGGCCGAGGCCGCGACCACCGTCGAGGTCACCTACGAGACGCCCGTCCTGCACAACAACCCGATGGAGCCGCACGCCGCGCTGGCCTACTGGGACGCGGAGGGCAGGCTGATGGTGTACGACACCGCGCAGGGCACCTCGACCAGCCGCGACATGATCGCCACCGCCCTGGGCCTGCCGCCGGAACAGGTCCGCGTGGTGGCCAGGCACGTGGGCGGCGGGTTCGGCTCGAAGGGCACCACCAGGCCCCAGGCGGTGCTGGCCGCGCTGGCCGCCAGGGCGGTGGGCCGCCCGGTCAAGATCGTGCTCACCCGGCAGCAGATGTTCGACATCACCGGCTACCGCACGCCCACGATCCAGCGGCTGCGGCTCGGCGCGGACGCCCAGGGCCGGCTCACGGCGCTGGAGCACGTGGCGTACGAGCAGAGCTCCACCCTGATCGAGTTCGCCGAGCAGACCGCGGTTCCCGGGCGGGTCATGTACGCCACCCCCGCGCTGCGCACCACGCACCGGCTCGTCCGGCTGGACGTGGCCACGCCGTCGTGGATGCGCGCCCCGGGCGAGTGCCCCGGCATGTACGCGCTGGAGTCGGCCATGGACGAGCTGGCCTACGCCGCCGGCCTGGACCCGGTCGAGCTGCGGATCGTCAACGACGCCGAGACCGAACCCGGGACTGGCCTGCCGTTCAGCTCCCGCGACCTGGTCGGATGCCTGCGCGAGGGCGCCCGCCGGTTCGGCTGGGAGCGCCGCGACCCGGCGCCGGGGATCAGGCGCGAGGGGGAGTGGCTGGTCGGGACCGGCGTGGCCGCCTCCACCTACCCGGCCAGGCGCCTGCCGTGCCAGGCCGTGGCGACCGTGCGGGACGACGACTTCCTGATCCAGGTGGCCGCCGCCGACATCGGCACCGGCGCGCGCACGGCGCTGACCAGGATCGCGGCGGACACGCTGGAGGTGGCGCCCGAGCGGGTGCACGTCGAGCTGGGCGACAGCGACCTGCCGCGGGCCCCGGTGGCGGGCGGGTCCATGGGCACGGCCTCGTGGGGCTCGGCCGTGGTGCGCGCCTGCGAGGAGCTGAAACGCGACGGCAAGCAGGGCCGCGCCGACACCGCCGAGGAGATCAAGGGCGACGCCGAGCTGGCCAGGCACGCCTTCGGCGCGCAGTTCGCCGAGGTGCGGGTCAGCTCGGTGACCGGCGAGATCCGCGTCGCGCGCCTGCTCGGCGTCTTCGCCGCCGGGCGGATCGTGGACCCGGTGCTGGCCAGGTCGCAGTTCATCGGCGGGATGACGATGGGCATGGGCATGGCGCTGATGGAGGAGACGCTCACCGACGCGGAGTTCGGCGGCTTCCTGCACCGCGACCTCGCCCAGTACCACGTCCCCGTCTGCGCCGACGTACGCGACGTGGAGGCGGTCTGGCTGGACGAGAGCGACGGCGAGCTCAACCCGATGGGCACCAAGGGCATCGGCGAGATCGGCATCGTCGGGACGGCCGCCGCGATCGGCAACGCCGTCTTCCACGCCACCGGCCACCGGGTGCGCGAACTCCCGATCACTCCGGCGAAGATCCTCATGAGGTTTTAACCCCCTTTGGCAAGGAAGAGGAAGTCTCTCGTGGAAGGCGGGAGGCGGCGTTGAAGAACGAGTCGGATCAGGAGCGCGCTGATCGCAATTTCGTCGAGCTGCTCCAGGGCGCCAGGGTCGCGGTCACCGGCGTGCAGGTGCTGTTCGCGTTCCTGCTCACCGTGCCCTTCTCCACCGGGTTCGCCCGGATGGACCAGGCCGACCGGTGGCTCTACTACGCCGCGCTGATCAGCGCCGCGGTCGCGTCGATCTGCTACATCGCGCCGACGGCGCAGCACCGCGTGCTGTTCCGGCAAGGGCTCAAGGAGACGCTGGTACGCCGGTCCAACCTGTACGGCATCGCCGGGGCGCTCGCGCTGGTGGTGTCGATGACCACGTCGACCATGTTCGTCATCGACTACCTGTTCGAGGCGACGCTGGCGTGGGTCACCGCGGGCCTGCTGGCCGTGTTCGCGCTGTGGACGTGGTTCGGCCAGGCCGCGCTCAACCGGCAGGGCGAGGTCGGTCCCCGGGATCAGTCGGCCGACGGCAGCTCGGTGTCGTCGTCGGAGGACTCCCGCGAGTAGGCCGCCCGCCCGATCATGTACGCCGCCACCGGCACGGTGATCACCTGGGAGATCGCGACCAGCAGCAGCGGCCCGGCGGTCGCCCAGCCGGGCCGGTGCAGCCACATGGCCAGCAGCACCAGCAGCACGCCGAGCACCTGCGGCTTGGTGCCGGCGTGCATACGGTTGAACGTGTTGTGGAAGCGCACCAGGCCGACCCCGGCCGACAGCGCCAGCAGCGCGCCCGCCAGCAGGCAGGCCGCCGCGGCCACGTCCAGCACGTTCACCGCGCCATCACCGCTGTCACGCCGCCGGAACCGGCACCACGAGACCTCACCGCGACCTCCCCGAGAAGAACCTGGCCAGCGACACCGACCCGACGAAGCCCAGCAGGGACAGCACCAGCAGGATCGGCAGGTCCGAGTAGTCGTCCCTGGCCACCGCGAACGCCCCGACGCCGCACATCGACAGCGACGTGAACACGTCCAGCGACATCGCCCGGTCCAGCATCGTGGGCCCGCGCGCCACCCGGTAGAGCGAGGCAGCCGCCCCGGCCCCCAGCAGCACGAGCGTCACCGCGTACACCGACGTCATTCCAGCTCCTTCCGGTCCCCGCGGGTGCCGAACGCCGCCACCACGCGCGCCTCCAGCGCGGCCACGTCCGTCCGTACGGCGTCCGCGATGTCGCCGGGCCGCCCCAGCACGTGCAGCATCAGCGCCCTCGGGTAGGCCTCCAGCACCAGGCTGCCGGGCACGGTCGACAGCGCCACCATGACGATCACGGTCATGGCCTCGGACGACGTGCGCAGCGGCACCAGCACGAGCTGCGCCGGCGGCCGGCCGGGATGCGCCACCCAGAACACCACCCGCACGGTCGAGGTCACCATGTCCCAGCCGAACCAGAGCAGGAACCGCACCAGCCCCGCCGGATGGATCCGGATCCCCGGGTCGAGAACGGGCAGCGGCAGCAGCCACGTCACCACCAGCCCGGCCGCCACCCCGCCCAGCACGTTGCCCACCGACACGTCGCCCCACAACGTCACCCACACCAGCGCCAGCCAGGCCACCAGCGGCAGCGGCACCCGCCGCCCGAAGATCCGCACGACGAACCGCCTGGAGATCCGCCCGGTCGTCAGATCCCGCCGTCTCACGGATGCCTCCCCGAAATCACGGATGCCTCCCCAGAACCGCCGAGATGTACGGCTCACGCGCCATCAGCTCCGCCGCCGCCCGCTGCGCCAGCGCCGACAGCGGCCCGGCCAGCACCGTGAACGACAACCCCAGCGTGACCAGCGCCGCCACCGACAGCGGCAGCGCGGCGGGCAGCGCGGTCGTGGTCACGACCGGGTCCTCGCCGGTACGCTCCTCGCTCTCCACGACCCGGCCCATGCGGTCGGCCCTCGGGCCGCGCCAGAACGCCTTGCCCCACACCTTCGCGACCGCGTACAGCGTGAGCAGGCTCGTCACCAGGCCGGCCGCCACCAGCGTGACCGGCAGCCACCCTCCCTCGGCCAGCCCCGCCTGCACCAGCATGAGCTTGCCCAGGAATCCCGACATCGGCGGGATGCCCGACAGGTTCATGGCCGGGACGAAGAACAGCACGGCGATCAGCGGCGCCGCCCGCATCAGCCCGCCCAGCCGGGTCACCGACGTGGTGCCGGTGCGCCGCTCGACCATCCCCACCACCAGGAACAGGCTCGTCTGCACGGTGATGTGGTGCACCACGTAGAAGACGGCCCCGGCCAGCCCGGCCACCGTGGACAGGCCGACGCCGAACACCATGTACCCGATGTGGCTGACCAGCGTGAAGGAGAGCATGCGTTTCATGTCGGTCTGCGCCACCGCGCCGAGCACCCCGGTCAGCATGGTGGCCAGCGCCACCCACATCAGCAGCGTCGAGACCGGCCCGCCGGGGAACAGCAGCGCCTCCAGCCGGATGATCGAGTAGACGCCGACCTTGGTGAGCAGCCCGGCGAACACGGCCGTGGCCGGGGCGGGCGCGGTCGGGTAGGAGTCAGGCAGCCACGCCGACATGGGGAAGATCGCCGCCTTGATCGCGAACGCCAGCAGCAGCGTCAGCTCCACCAGCAGCTTCACCTGCTCGGGCAGCGTGGCGAAGCGCTCGGCCAGCTGCGCCATCGACAGCGTCCCTGTGGCGCCGTAGGTGATGGCCAGCGCGATCAGGAACAACATCGACGAGGCCAGCGCCATCAGCGTGTACGTCGCCCCCGCCCGGATCCTGGCCTCGGTGCCGCCGAAGGTGAGCAGCACGTACGAACCGCTCAGCAGCAGCTCGAACGCCACGAACAGGTTGAACAGGTCCCCCGACAGGAACGCGTCCGCCACCCCCGCCACCATCACCAGGAACGCCGGATGGAAGATCGCCATCGGCGCGTCGTGCTCCTGCTCGTCGTAGGAGTTGGCCACCGAGTACGCCATCACGCACAGCGTCACCGCCGACGACACCACCAGCACCAGCGTGGAGAGCCGGTCGGCGACCAGGCAGATCCCGACCGGGGCCGCCCAGCCGCCCAGCTCGGTCACCAGTGGCCCGCTCGTGTCGGCCGCGACCAGCAGCACCACCGAGACGGCGAGCGAGAGGCCGAGCGTGACGAGGCTGATGAGCGACTGCAGCCGGCGCAGCCGCCCGCCGATCGCCAGCTTCACCCCGGCCGCCAGCAGCGGCAGCAGCACGGGCACGCAGACGAGGCTGGAAAGGGGCACGGGACCGTCCATGGGTCAGTCGTCGCCCTCCAGTTCGGGGTCCTGCGCGAGCGCCTGCCGCTCCCGCTCCTCCCTGATGGCCTGCCGCATCTGCTTACGCGCCTCCTTCTGGCGCGCCTTGAGCTGTTTGAGCATCTCCTTCTCGCCGGCGGCCTGCCCGGCCCGCCTGCGCTCGTACTCCTCGCGCAGTTGCTCGATGCGTTCCAGGTTCGACATGGCGCCCGTGTCGTCGCGCAGCCCGGCCTCCTCCAGGCGCAGCTGCAGCTCCTCCTCCGGCAGGCCCTGCTCGCGCAGCCGCCTGGCCCACTGTTCGAGCTCGCTGTGCACCCGGGAGATGCGCTGCTCCAGGTCGGCCTCCTCCAGCCGCTCCCGCTCGGCCTGCTCGGCCTCCAGGTTCGCCAGCTCGGCCCGCTGCTCGACGACCAGCCGCCGGTAGGCGTCGCGCTTGGCGCGGACGGCGTCGCCCAGCTCGCCGCGCCGGGAACGCAGCCGCACCCGGCGGTCCTCGGTGTCGTCCTGGACCTCGTCGCTGCCGGTGAGCTGCCACGAGCGGTGCACCATGGCCAGCAGGAACGCGGTCACGCCCAGCGTGATCACGATGGCGGTGAGCACCATGGCCTGCGGCAGCGGGTCGGCCATGCCGGACCGGCCGACGAAGGGCGGGCCGCCCGCGTCGCCGCCCGCGGTCACGATGAGCAGGTTCACCCCGTTGCCCAGCACGATGACGCCGGCCAGGACGCGGACCAGGCTCCGTTCCAGCAGCAGCGTCACCCCGACGGTGATCATGATGCAGCAGGCGGCGAAGGGCAGCAGGGAGACGCTGTTCACGGGGTCTCCTCCGCGTCGATCTGCCGGTCCAGCTCCGCGCCCAGGCCACGCAGGACGTCCTGGACCATGCCGATGACGGAGACGTACACGCCGAGGTCGAACAGCAGGCCCGTGGACAGGTGCACGTGCCCCAGCAGCGGCACGCTCACGTCCGTGGCCAGCATCTCCAGCGCCGCCCGGCCGAACAGCAGCCCGATCAGCGCCGTGCCCGCCGACAGTGTCAGCCCGGCCCCCATCAGCACGCCCGCGTGCACGGGCACGGACGTGGCCAGCTCGTTCCTGCCGCCCGCCAGGTAGCGCACGGTGATCGCCAGCCCGGCCACGATGCCGCCCGCGAACCCCCCGCCGACGCCGCTGTGCCCGATGAACAGCAGGAACACCGAGAGCGTGAGCACGGTGTGGAACGTCAGCCTGGCCACCACCTCAAGCGCCAGCGCCGCCTGCCCGCGCGGCAGCGTGGCCGCCAGCCAGTGCGGGCGCTCCTCCGCGCGGTGCCCGGCCCCGCCCCGCTCGATGCTGTACGACCTGCGCCGCAGGAACACCATGCTGGTCACGCCCAGCGTCAGCACGATGATCACCGCGCTCTCGCCCAGCGTGTCCCACGCCCGGATGTCGAGGATGATGGCGCTGACCACGTTGCGCGCGCCGGACCGCTCCGCCGCCTCCTCCATCAGCGCCCCGACCGGCTCGGTGCCGCGCGCCGCCATGGCCACCATGCCGCCGCCCGCGGCCACCACGCCCGCCGCCAGGCCCAGCGCCAGCCTGACCGCGACCGGCACCCGTCCCCTGACCGGCTGGATCGGCAGCCGCCGCAGCACCAGGGCGAACACCACCAGGCTCAGCGTCTCGGCCAGGAACTGGGTCAGCGCCAGGTCGGGCGAGCCGTGGGCGAGGAACAGCAGGGCGGTGCCGTAGCCGGTGAGGCCGACGACGAGGGCGAGGAGCACGTACGCGCGGGAGAACAGCGCCAGCACGGCGGCGGCGGCCAGCAGCGTCACCACGACGGGCTGCTCGGGCCGCTGCCAGAGCAGGATCGGGACGTCCACGTGGGGCGCGCCGCCGTACACGACCGAGAACAGCCCCACCCCGACCCCCGCCAGCAGCGTCAGCATCAGGTAGTCGGGCACGGATCCGCGCTGGATGAAACCGGTGAGCTGGATGGCGAACCGGTCCAGCCGGCGGACGGCCAGCCAGAAGAGCTGGCCGGAGTCGGCCACGTGCAGCGCCGCCCCCGCCCGCGCCACCGGGGCCCTGGTCAGGAAGAGCAGCAGCCCGGCCGCCAGCGCCAGCGCCGACAGCAGCAGCGCGGGTGTGAAGCCGCTCCACGGCACGAGATGGGCGTGATGACCCGCTTCGCGAAAGGTGTTCGTGTAGCCGGACATCGCGCCGCCGTACCAGGAGGTCAGCGGCGCGAGCACCAGCCCCAGCACGGCCAGCAGCGCCGCGGGAGCGGACATGGCCGCCGGCGTCGGGCGCACCTGACGCGCCGGCACGCCCGGCTTGCCGGCGAACGCCCCCCACAGGAAGCGCAGCGTGTACGCCGCCGTCAGCGCCGAGCCCGCCACCACGCCCACCAGCGCCGGCGAGCCCACCAGCGCCTCCAGCGCCGCCTCCTTACCGGCGAACCCGGCCAGCGGCGGCAGCCCCGCCATCGACGCGCCCGCCAGCACCGCCGCCGCGCACACCCACGGCATCGCCCGCCCGACCCCGCTCAGCTCGCGCAGGTCCCGGGTGCCGGCCGCGCGGTCCACGATGCCCACGACCAGGAACAGCGCCGCCTTGAACAAGGCGTGCGCCAGCAGCATCCCCACGCCGGCCAGCGCCGCGCTCCTGGTGCCCGCCCCGAACAGCAGCACCAGGAAGCCGAGCTGGCCGACCGTCCCGTAGGCCAGCAGCCGCTTCAGGTCGTTCTCCCGCAGCGCCCGCCAGCCGCCCAGCAGCATCGTCACCGCGCCGAGCGGCACCGCGACCGCCCGCCACACCACCAGGTCGCCGTACGCGGGCCCCAGCCGGGCCAGCAGGTACACCCCGGCCTTCACCATGGCCGCCGCGTGCAGGTACGCCGACACGGGCGTGGGCGCGGCCATCGCGGCCGGCAGCCACGTGCTGAACGGGAAGATCGCCGACTTCGACAGCGCGCCCACCAGCACCGGCAGCACGGCGACGGGCGTGAGACCGGGCGGACTGGCCACGATCTCCGAGATCCGGTACGTTCCCGCCGCCTGCCCGAGCAGCACGAACCCGGCCAGCATCGCCAGCCCGCCGAGCGTGGTGACCGTGAGCGCCTTCATCGCGGCCTGCCTGCTCACCCGGCTCTGCGGGTCGGACCCGATGAGCAGGTAGGAGAAGACCGTGGTCAGCTCCCAGAACACGTACAGCAGCAGCAGGTTGTCGGCGGTGACCAGGCCCAGCATCGACCCGGCGAAGGCCACCATCACACCGCCGTAGCGGCCGAGCCCCTCGTCGCCCTCGGGGAAGTAACGGGCGCTGTAGCAGAGCACGAGCACGCCGACCCCGGTCACCAGCGCCGTCATCAGCAGCGCCAGGGGGTCGAGGCGGAAGGAGAACTCCAGGCCCATGACCGGCGCCCACGGGGTGCTCTCGCGGGCGGGCAGCCCGCGCCATCCCGCCCAGCCCGCGTAGACGAAGCCGGCCGCAGGAGGCAGGGCCAGCAGCGCGAAGGATACGGCCCGGCCCAGGCGTGGGACCAGCCAGGGAGCACAGACCGCGGCGACCGCGTGCAGAATCAGCAGCGACTCGACAGGCTGCAGGGGACCCACGGGCTCCTCGGGCTCTCGGGCGGGAATCTCCGGTTACATCCGCCCAATCTGCCCCTCCGCGCCACCGCGGCCACGCAGGCGCGGCCGGGATTGACCCGAACGTCACCAGTCCCACACCGAGGGGTGGGACTGGTGACGTTCTGTGTGCGCGGTCGTGTGCGCGGTTTGTGTGCGCGGTCGTGCGCGCGGTTTTGTGTGCGCGGCCCTCAGGTCTTGGTGCTCGTGCAGGTGCTCGGCTTCGGCGCCACCGCCGTGATCAGGTACCGGTCCACCTTGGCGTCCAGGCAGTCCGAGCCGGTGGCGTAGCCGGTGTGACCGTCGGCGTCGTTGGTCAGCAGCACGCCCTTCGACAGCTGCCCCGCCAGCGCCTTGGCCAGCTTGTACGGCGTCGCCGGGTCACGCGTGGTGCCCACGACCACGATCGGCGGGGCGCCGTCGGCCTTGACCTTCTTCGGGTAGCGGGTGCCCTTGACCGGCCAGTACGGGCACGGCTCCTCGGGGTGGTCGACACAGTTGACGGCCATGAGGGCGTCGAGGCTGTTGTCGTACCTGCCGTCCGGCATGCGCCCGTTGTAGCCGTCCGCCAGCAGCAGCAGCCTGGTGCCGTCGCCGCTCTCGTACGCCTTCGCCAGCGCCTGCCGCAGCAGCGGCCAGCTGGAGGACTGGTACATGGCGGCGTTCACCGCGGTGCGCACGATGGCCTCGTTGACCTGCCTGCCGTCGTGGTCGTTGCGCAGCGGCGAGGCGTCGGCGCGCTGGTACAGCTCGTCGAGCTGCTTCATCGCCGCCTTGACCGTGTGCACGCGGAACGGGCAGTCCTTCGACTTGAAGCAGTTGCGCAGGAACGACTTCGTCGCCACGTCGAACCCGCGGTCCTGGTCCGCGTAGAAGTCCGCGGCGGGCTGCGAGGGGTCCTCCGCGCCGTCGAGCACCATCGTCCTGATGCGCTTCGGGAACAGGTCGGCGTAGATCGAGCCGAGGTAGGTGCCGTAGGAGAAGCCCAGGTAGTTGAGCCGCTCGTCGCCCAGCGCGGAGCGCAGCACGTCCATGTCCTTGGCCACGTCCACGGTGCCCACGTGGGACAGCAGCGCCTTGCCCGAGTGGGCCAGGCAGGACTTGGCGAACACCTTGTCCCACTTGTCGGCCCGCTTGGCCTCGGTGCGGTTGTCCGGGGTGGGGTCGAGGGCGAGGTAGGTGTCCTGCCGGACGGTGTCCAGGCAGCGCACCGGCGAAGAGCCGCCGACGCCCCGGGGATCGAAGCTGACGATGTCGAACCGCTCACGCACGGCCGCCGAGACCGTGGCCCCGCTGCCCTTCAGCGCTGCCACGCCCGAGCCGCCCGGGCCGCCGAAGTTCAGCACGAGAGAGCCGATCCTCTTGCCGGTGGCGGGAAGACGGGTCAGGCTGACCTTGATCTTCTTGCCGTCCGGCTTGGCGTAGTCGAGGGGGACGGTGATGTCCGCGCACTCGTAACCGTTGCCGCAGGCGGTCCAGGCCGGTCGCTGTCGGTAGTAAGCGTCAAGCCCGCCGGACTCCGCGGCCCTGACCGGGCAGGCGGGGCCCGCGACAGCGAGCAGGCCTGCGACGGCGGGCGTCATGACTCTACTTAGAATTCGCATACTCAGACATGGGTAGGCAAATGATTCGAGGACCTTTATAGGCAACCGAAAAGATCCACCGCAAGTGCCGTCAGATCGTTTAGGGCGCGCATTTGCCCAGGTCGGCGGCAGGGCAAGGGATAGCGATTTTAGTAAAGAAAAATCGCGCCTCCCCGCCCTCATTCCGACCGGTCTCACCAGGCCATCGGGCCCCTCCGGTCACGGAAGACCCCGGTCGGCCCGTCCTCACCGATGGTGGCCAGTTCGACGATCGCGTCCGTGCCCTCGGTCACCGTCTGCGGCCCCGCGTGCGCGTTGAAATCGGTCGCGGTGTAGCCCGGGTCGGCCGCGTTCACCTTCACCTCGGGCAGCGCCTTGGCGTACTGCATCGTCAGCATGGTCACGGCCGCCTTCGACGGCGAGTAGAGCGGCGCGACCGCCTTCGACTCGGGGCGGGAAGGGTCCTGGGTGGCCGCGAACGACCCCATGCCGCTGGAGACGTTGACGATGACCGGGTTCGCCGACCGGCGCAGCAGAGGCAGAAACGCGTGCGTCACCCGGACGATTCCCACCACGTTGACCTCCAGCACCTCCCTGGCGTCGGCGGCGGTGATCCGGTCGGCGGGCTTGTGCGTCCCGTGCACGCCCGCGTTGTTGACGAGGACGTCGATGTGGCCCTCGTGCGCCTCGACGTCGGCGGCGGCCGCGGCCACCGACGTGTCATCGGTCACATCGATCTGGACGAAACGGGCGCCGAGCGCGTCGGCGGCGGCCCGGCCGCGCTCGGGGTCGCGGGCGCCGACGAGGACCGTGTGCCCGGCCTCGATCAGGCGGCGGGCGGTCTCGTACCCGAGGGACTTGTTGGCTCCGGTGATGAACGTCGTGGTCATGCGTCCACTCTCGGCCGGTGCTGGACGGCCGGCCAGTGCCCCGCGCGACGGTGGGTCGGCCAGTACCAGGCAGGACGGCCGGGCGCGAGGCAGGATGGAAATCGTGGACGAGACTCTCGGAACGGCGCTGCGCCGCTGGCGCGACCGGCTCTCTCCCGCCGACGTCGGGCGGATCGCGCGGGCCGGGCGGCGCGCGGCCGGGCTGCGCCGCGAAGAGCTGGCCGAGCTGGCGGGCCTGTCCGTCGACTACGTGGTACGGCTGGAGCAGGGCCGCGCCACGCGCCCGTCGGAGCAGGTCGTCGCGAGCCTGGCCAGGGCGCTGCAACTGGCGCCCGCCGAACGCGACCACGCCTACCGGCTGGCGGGCCTGCTCCCGCCGCGCGACGGGACGATCTCCACGCACGTCCCCGCCGGGGTGCAGCGGATGGTGGCCCGCCTCGGCGAGTTCCCCGTCGGGGTCTTCGCCGCCGACTGGACCCTGCTGTCCTGGACGCCCGCGTGGGCGGTGCTGCTCGGCGACCCCGCCACCCGGTCACCGGCCGAGCGGAACCTGGTGCGGGCGGTCTTCGCCACCGGGCCGCGCGGGCTTGCCGCCTGGCCAGTCCTGAACGAAGGCGACGCGCTCGGCCCCGCCCTCGTCGCCGACCTGCGGACCGCGATCGTCGACCACCCGGCCGACCGCGGCCTGAGCGGCCTCGTCGCCGAACTGCGCGCCACCAGCGCGGAGTTCTCCCGGCTGTGGGACGAGGGCGCGGTCGGCCGGCACGTCTCCGCCCGCAAGGTCATCGTGCATCCCCAGGTCGGCGAGGTGACGTGCGACTGCGACGTGCTCACCGTGCCCGGCTGCGAGGTCAGGCTCGTCGTCTACACGGTGGCGGCGAACTCGGCCGACGCGGAGAAGCTGGAGTTCCTGCGGGTCACCAACGGCCTGTCCGCCGACGGCTCCCCGCCCTCGCCGCGCGGCCCGTTCCCCACGCCGTGATCAGGCGGCGGTGACCTCGGGGACCTCGGGGACCGCGGGGCGCATCCTCGTATAGAGGAACAGTGAGAGCCCGCCCAGGATGGCGACCAGCCCCAGGATCGACAGCCCCAGCGTGTACGTCCCCGTGGCCGCCAGCAGCGCGCCCACCAGGGCGCCCGCCACGACGCCGCCCCCGCCGGCCCCGAAGCCGTTGATGATGCCCGTGGCCGGGCCCACCACGTGCGCGGGCAGGTCGGTCACCGCGATCGCCCAGATGTTCGGCGTGTACGCGGCGGTGAAATAGCCCAGCCCGAGGCAGATCAGCGAGAACTGCGCCACCGGTGACCCGGTCAGCGCCACGCACGCCAGCAGCACGCCTCCCACCACGAGGCCGGAGATCGCGATGGGCCCGCGCCGACCCGAACGGTCGCCGAGGATCATCATCGGCACCGTGAGCAGCAGCGAGACCAGGTACGGCGCCGCCGACAGCAGCCCGTTGACGCTCGGCGCGAACCCGAACGTCGGCACGATCAGCGGGATGTACAGCGTGATGCCCCAGAACAGCATGCCGTTGGCGAAGTAGCTGAAGACGAGCAGCAAGAACCGCCCGCCGCCGAAGGACGCGAACGTGAGCTTCTTGCGCGCGCCCTCCTCCGGGGTGGCCCGGATCGTGGTGCCCGGCGCCGTCGGCAGGAAACGGGCGTAGAGCGGCAGGATCACGAGGAGGCCGATCGCGCCGAGCGCCCAGAACATCGGCCGCCAGCCGAACGACGCCTCGATCGGGGTCAGCAGGAAGAACCCGAGCGCCAGCGCGAGATACTGCCCGTAGTACTGGATCATGGCGCTGGCCCTGGTCATCTCCCGCTCGTCGAACCAGGCCTTGGCCATCCTGAACTGCTGCGGCCAGTAGACCCCCTCGAAGATGCCCACTCCCACGCGCAGCGCGACGAGCACCCCCACGGAGTCGGTGAACCCGATGAGCAGCGTGCACACCGAGTAGCCCGCGACCGTGACGAGCAGGATCCACTTGGCGTCCACGCGGGCGGTGAGGAAGCCGCCGAGGAAGTTCGAGATCAGATATCCGACCAGGAACGCGGTCAGCGCCAGGCTCGACGTGGCGGCGAAGCCGTCGCCGGCGAAGCCGAGGTCGGTGCTGATGTTCTTGATCCCGATCGACAGGTTCGAGCGGTCGAGGTAGGCGACGAACAGGCCGACGAGCAGCAGGCCGCTGATGCGCAGCCACTTGTGCGGAAGCGAGGGGGCGGTGGAGGGGAGGGGGTGCGGGGTGGAACGCTGATCCGATGGCACGGGGTCTTCCTTAGTGCTGGAACTGTGGTGGTGGTCAGGCCCGATACGCCTCGATCACCGAACGGTCGATCTCGATGCCGAGCCCAGGACCTTGAGGCACGGACATCACCGGCCCGATCTCCAGGTCCGACAGGGTCTGGCGGAACGAGTTGGGCGCCTGGTCGAGCTCGATGACCGGCGGCGTGCGCCCGAGCGAAGGGGTCACCACCGGCAGCGCGGTGGCCAGGTGCAGCCCGGCCGCCACCGTGATCGCCGACCCCCACACGTGCGGCAGCGTCGGGATGCCGTGGACGCTCGCCATGCCGGCGATCAGCAGCGTCTCGCGCAGCCCGCCGCAGGCCGTGGCGTCGGGCTGGAGCAGGTCCACCGCCCGCGACTCGATCAGCTCGGCGAACCCCCACCGCGTGTACGCCGACTCGCCGCCCGCGATGGGCACCGCCGTGGCCGCCCGCAGCTCGCGGTAGCCGGCCAGGTCCTCGGGGATGACCGGCTCCTCGAAGAACCACAGCCCGTCGGACTCGGTCTCGCGGGCGAACGTCAGCGCCTCCGCCGTCGTGTAGCCGCGGTTGGCGTCGGCGGCCAGCTGTGTCTCGGGGCCGAGCGCCGCGCGGACGCGGTGCACGCGCTCGACGTCGGAGCGCAGGTCGGCGCCGACCTTCATCTTGACGTGCCGGTACCCCTGATCGAGGAGGTGGCGCGCCTCCGCCTCCAGGTCGCCGGCCCACTCGCCGTCGTAGTAGAACGCGGAGGCGTACGCGTCGAACGAGGCCGGCGCACGCCCGCCGAGCAGCCGGTGCACCGGCTGGCCCAGAGCCTTGCCGACGGCGTCCCACAGGGCGATCTCGATGCCCGAGATCGCGGCGATCGGCACCCCCGCGCGGCCCCACTCGCGGCTGCGGTTGTACATCGACTCCCACAGGACCACGTGCTCGAACGCGTCCGCCCCGAGCAGGAGCGGGGCGAACACCGTCTCGATCAGCGCCCGGCTCCCCTCGGCCGGGCCGAAGCACTCGCCCCACCCGGTGACGCCCTCGTCGGTCACGATCTCGACGAGGCAGCTGGAGCGCGTCTCCCAGTGCCACTGGGACATGCCGAACGGCGTGCGCAGCCGCTCGGTGACGACGTGCGTCTCCACCCCGACGATCTTCATGACCCCTCCTCCTTCGCGGCCGACACGGTGACTTGTGTGGACGGCGCGCTGCCCTCCGTGTCCGGCGCGGCACCCGTCGCGGTGGGCGCGGCGACGGAGCCGCGCCGGACCAGCGTGCTCGGCACCACCCGCGGGCCCGGGGCGACGCTCTCGCCCGCGGCCAGGTCGAGCAGGAGCCGCCCGGCCAGGGCGCCCATCTCCTCCACGGGCTGGTCGATCACGGAGATGGGCGGGCGGTGCAGTGTCATCCAGCCGGCGTCGGTGAACCCGATCACCGAGACGTCCTCGGGGCAGCGCAGGCCGGCCGCCATGATCGCGCTGACGATCCCCTCCGTGACCAGCGCGTTGAACCCGATCATCGCGGTCGGGCCCGTTGCGGTCGGGCCGGGCCGCGTGCTCAGCAGCTCGGCGGCCGCGGCCTGCGCGCCCGCCCGGGTCCCGTCGGTGTGCCGGACGATCCCGCGCCGCCCGGGGTGCCGCGCCAGGGCCGCGCGGAAGCCCTCCTCGCGGGCCCGGGTGGTGGACGCCTTCTGCGGGCCGGCGATCAGGGCGATCTCCGTGTGCCCGTACGAGATCAGCTCCTCCGCCGCCGCCCCGACGGACTCCCGCTCGTCGGTGACGACGGCGGGCACGGGCAGCCCCTCCAGCACCCGGCTGACGCTCACCACGTGCCCGAACGCCGGCAGGTCGGCCGCGCTCAGCGAACTGCCCACCGACGGGACGATGACCAGCCCCGTCGGCCGGTACGAGCGCAGCAGCTCCAGCTGGCGGCGCTCGATGCGGGCGTCGTCGTCGCAGTTCATCAGCATCAGCGAGTAGCCGCTGCCGGACAGCCGGCGCTCGATGGCGCGGTGCAACCGAGCGTAGAAGGGGTTGCCGATGTCGGCCACCAGCACCCCGACCATCGGCGTACGGGACGCGCGCAGGCTCCTGCCGACCGCGTTGGGCCGGTAGCCCTGCGCCTCGATCGCGGCCAGCACGGCGGCCCTGGTCTTCTCGCTGACCTGGCCGGTCCCGTTGAGGACCCGCGACACCGTCTGGGCACTCACCCCGACCGCCCGCGCGACCGTGTAGATCGTCGCCTTCGTCTCCGCCACCGTCCGGCTACTCTCCGCGCTGTTATCGATAACTGTGGACAAAGCCGCACGTTACCTCGTCGTGGGACGAAGCGACAAGCCCCCTCCGGACTCCGGCCGTGACGCCAGGGGCCGTCCTGGCCGACCGGGATCACGCGCGCTATCCCGAACCCGGCCATACCGCCCCCTGGCGTTCCCATGCGTGCGCCGAACGCCCGTGATCTGCTCGCAAACAGCGGTCCCGCCGCCGGTCTCTCCCGCTACGGTGGCGTCCGGACAATCGTGCGGCGAGGGGAGCGGGGCGATGGCGGAGCCGCCACGGGTGCCGCCGGAGATGTTCCGGTTCACCACCACCGAGCGGGCCGACCTGCACACGGCGGTCCTGCACGCCTTCGGCGAGGCCGGCGAACGGCTCGAAACGGCCCTGACGGTCGAGCAGGTCCGCGAACGGCTGCGCGAGACGGGCTGGTACGCCCCCGTACGCGAGCAGGAGCTGGCCGCCACGCTCAAACAGCTCGCCGGCTGGGGCCTGCTCGACGTGATCTTCAACCACGCCGGCAGCTTCGCCACCGCCGAGGAGTACGAGCGCAGGAACCTGCACTACTCGCTGACCAGGCGGGGCGAGGCGGCGGTCGCGGGCGTACGGCACGCCATGGCCGCGCTGGAGTCGGCCGGCGCGCTGCAGACGGCCGTGCTCGACGCCATCGCCGACCGGCTGCGCGAGCTGGACGGCCTGCTCCGCGACCCCGACCCCGGGCGCAACCGGCGCATCTTCACCGCGCTCCAGGAGCTGGAGTGCCACCTCGACGGGCTGCGCGGCAACACCCAGCGCTTCAACGGCGAGCTGCAACGCCTGCTGCGCGTCGAAGGCGCGGACATTGGCACGTTCCACGAGGTCAAGGCGGCCACGGTGGCCTACCTCCAGGAGTTCGTGACCAACCTGGAGCAGCGCGGCGACGCCGTCGCGGCCGGCGTGCGGGCGGTGGCCGGTCACGGGGCCAGTCACGGGGCCAGTCACGGGGCCGGTCACGGGGCCGGTCATGGGGCCGGCCACGGTTCCGGCAACGGGGTCGCCGTGCTGCACGCCCGCGCGCTCGACGGCGCCGACCTGCCCGCCGTGCCCGGCGCCGACCACGCGGGCCCGTGGCTGGTGGCCAGGCAGGCCAAGTGGGAGGGGCTGCGGCAGTGGTTCGCCCCCGAGGAGGGGGCCGCCGACCCGCGGCCGCGCGTGCGGCAGCTGCACGACGTGGCGCGGCGGGCCATCGTCTCGCTGCTCCAGGTGCTCGACCGGATCACCGACTCGCGCCGCCGCTCCTCCAGCGCCGCCGCCGACTTCCGTACGCTGGCCCGCTGGTTCGCCGCCGCGCCCGGCGAGCAGGACGCGCACCGGCTGTGGGAGGCGGCCTTCGGGCTCGGCTCGGCCCGCCACGCCCACCTCGGGCACGCCGACGCCGAGCTGATCCCGGCCGGGGTGCCCTGGGCGCTGGCCGAGCCGGTGGAGGTGTCGGCGCTGCTGCGTTCGCGCGGCCGTACCGAGCGGATGGGCCGGACCGGCCGGGTGCGCGACGTGGCGGCGTTGCGGGCCCAGCGCAGGGCGCGGGCCGGGCGGGAGCGGGCCGAGCTGGAGGCCGCCTGGGCGGCGCTGGTCACCACCGGCGCGATGCGGCTGTCGCGGATGGGCGACCTCGACCACGACACGTTCGGCCGGCTGCTCGACCTGCTCGGCCGGGCCCTGGCCGAGCGGCCCGACTCCACCGGCTTCCGGCGGGCCGTCACCTCCGACGGAAGGGTGGAGATCGTGCTGCGGGCTCCCGACGACGGCGCGGTGGCGGTGTTGCGCACGCCCGAGGGCTGGTTCAGGGGACCCGACTACCTCATCGACGTACGCGCCCTGGGCGAGGCCCGCGATCTCCGTGGTGAGCTCCGCGGCGGGGCCGGGCTGCGCGGGCGGGCGGCGGGCGAATGAGCAGCCTGGCCAACCAGCTCGTCCGGGCCGAGAAGGAGGAGATCGCCCGCGCGATCAGGACCCTGCTCGGCCGCCCCCTGGTGTCCCGGCACGACGACCCGGCCGCGTTCGACCTCATCAGGAAGCGGCGCCGGCCCCTGATCCAGTGGTTCGACTACTTCTGCGGCTGGCGGCTGGTCGTGGAGCCGCGCCAGGGGTACGCCCGCCTGGTCAAGGTCAAGACCGAGCCCGGCGCCACCCGGCCCGCGCGCCGCCGCCGTACCACGAGGGCGCCGTTCGACCGCCGCCGCTACACGCTGCTCTGCCTGTGCGCGGCCGAGCTGCTCACCTCGCCGGTCACCACGATCGGGATGCTGGCCCAGCGGGTCGTGCAGGCGGCCGCCGTGGAGGAAGGGGTGCCCGCGTTCGACCCGGTCAGGAGCGAGGAGCGGGCCGCGTTCGTGGACGCGCTCAAGCTGCTTGAGCACTACGGGGCGCTCACCGCCATGGACGGCGCCACCGACGCCTACCTGGACGACGAGGACGCCAAGGTGCTCTACCGGGTGGACACCACCCGCGTGATCCGGCTGCTGGCCGCCCCGGTCCCGCCGTCCCGCGTGGCCGCCGAGCTGGGCGGGCATCCGGCCGCGCCGGACGCGCACGCCGGCACCGCGCCGTCCGGCGGGCATCCGGCCGCGGGCGCCGCCCCGATGAGGGAGGGCGCGGTGTCGAAGGATCTAGTGGGGGAGGGGTCACCGGTGCTCGCGGGGCTGACGTTCGAGGCGCGTTACGGCGGCGACGAGCCGACCACGACGCAGCGCACCCTCTGGGCCCGCCACTCGCTCATCCGCCGCCTGCTGGACGAGCCCGTCGTCCACCGCGACGAGCTCACCCCCGACCAGGCCGCCTACGCCGACTCCCTCACCGGCCGCCGGTTGCTGCGCCGGGCCGCGGGAGAGGCCGGGTTCGTGCTGGAGGAGCGGGCCGAGGGTTTCCTGCTCATCGACCCCGACGGCATCGCCACCGACACCCGCTTCCCCGACGACGGCAGCCACGCCAAGGTGGCCGCCCTGCTCATGCTCGACCTGCTCGTCACCTCCGGCCCCGTCACCGACGCCAGGCTCGACGCCGAGGCGGCCGGGCTGCTGCGCCGCTTCCCTCAGTGGGCCAAGGCGTACCAGTCCGACGGGGGCGGGCCGCGGCTGGCCGCCGACGCGCTTGAGGTGCTCACGTCGTTCGGGCTGGCCCGCCGTGCCGGGGGCCGGATCGCCGCCCTGCCCGCCGCCGCCCGTTACCGCAACCGTCCGCAGCACCCAGGCCTCGGGCTGCGGGCCTCGCACGTACAGGAGGAAGTTTGACGGTCACCGAGCTCACCCCGTCGCGCCCCGCGCACGGGATGGACGCCCGCTGGACTCCCGTACGCGCCGGGATCCTCAACGTGTGGCGCTACTACGACGAGGTGTTCGAGTTCCACCGGGGGCGGCTGCTGCTGCGCGGGCCGAACGGCAGCGGCAAGTCCAAGGTGCTGGAGCTGCTGCTGCCGTACGTGCTGGACGCCAGCCTCAAGCCGAGCCGGCTGTCCACGTTCGGCGGCACCGAGCGCACCATGCACTGGAACCTCATGGGCGACGGCGCCGGCGGCGCCACCCGGGTGGGCTACGTGTGGCTGGAGTTCCGGCACGCCGACGGCCGCTGGTTCACCTGCGGCGCCCGGCTGCAGGCCACCGTCCACACCAAGAACGTCACCGCCACCTACTTCACCACCGAGGCCCGCGTCGGCACCCCCGACGGCGTCAGCCTCAGCGGCGAGGCCGGCCAGCCGCTGACCAAGGCGCAGCTCGCCGACGAGCTCGACGGCTGTGGCACGGTCCACGAATCGGCCGCCTCCTACCGCACCGCCGTGCGCCAGACGCTCTACCCGGGGCTCAACGAGCAGCGCTACGACTCCCTGCTCACCGCACTGCGCCAGCTCCGCACCCCCAAGCTGTCCGAGCGGCTCGACCCTGGGCTGCTGTCGGAGCTGCTGTCCAGCGCGCTGCCACCGCTGGGCGAGGGCGAGATCCACGAGATCGCCGAAGGCTTCGAACGGCTCGACCGGCGGCGCGAGGAGCTGCGGCTGCTCGACCGCGATGTGGAGGAGGCCGACCGGCTGGCCGTCCGGCAGCGCGGCTACGCCCAGCGCGTCCTGCGGGCCGCCGCCCACGCCGTCACCTCGGCCGGCCACACGCTGGAGACGCTCGCCGCCGAGGTCAAGGCCAGGCGCGACGGGCTCAAGGAGGCCGAACGGGAGCTCGACGCCACGTCGATGCGGCTGGGGGAGGAGGAGGCCCAGGAGCTGGCCCTGGCCGCGCAGATCGACGGGCTCAAGGAGAGCGAGGCGTACCGGACGGGCGGCGACCTGCACCGGCTGCGCACCGAGGCGCGCGCGGCCCACGACCTGGCCGCAGGGCTGCGCGACCAGGCGGGCCAGGCGGCCCGAGCGGTGACCGCCAAGCAGGACCTGTCGGCCCGCGCCGCCGGCGTCGCCCGCGCCGCCGCGGCCCTGGCGGATCGCGCCCGCGCGGAGGCCCGCCACGCGGCCGAACGCGCCGGCCTGCTGAGCGTGCACGAGGAGAGCGAACGAGCGGTCGCCGCCGAGGCCCCCGCAGGCCCCCCGGCCGAGCCCACCCAGCTTGACGACACGAGCGACCCCCCACGACCCATCCCCGAGCCCGACGGTGGCGTGACTGCCGGCCGGGGGGCCGACAGTGATGAGGTGGTGCGGCGGGCGCGGGAGTTGTTGCGGGCCGCCGTCACCAGCCGGGCCGCGCAGATCAGGGACGTCAGGGCGGGCGCCGTCCGGCACGACGAGGCCGTCAGGCGCCGCACCGAGGCCGAGCACGAGCGTGACCAGGCCCGCGACGACCTGGCCGCCGCTCAGGAGGCGCACGAACGGGCCGGGCGCCGGTGCGAGGAACGCGCCAGCGACCTGGCCGCCGCCCTGGCCGACTGGGCGGGCGGCTGCGCGCAGCTCCAGCTCGACCCCGGCACGCTCGCCGGCCTGGCCGCCGACTTCGAGCGGGCCGACGACCTGGTCGGCACCGCCCGTACGATGGCCGCCGTCGAGCTGACCACCCGCGAGCAGCACGTCACCAGCCGGCGCGCCGGGCTGCTCACCGAGCGGGCCGAGCTGGCCAGGGAGCGCGAAAGCCTCACCGACCAGGCCCTACTGGAACCGCCCGCCCCGCACGCGCGGGCCACCGCCGCCAGGCCGGGACGGCCGGGGACCCCGCTGTGGCGGGCCATCGCGTTCAGGTCCGGGCTCGACCCGGTCGCCCAGGCCGGGCTGGAGGCGGCGCTGGAGGCGTCGGGGCTGCTCGACCTGTGGTTGCGCCCCGACGGCGGGTTCGACGCGGGCGAGCACGACGCGTTCGCCGTGGCCGCGCTGTCCAGGCCCGCGCCCGGCTACAGCCTGGCCCACGTGCTGTTCACCGAGTCCGACTCGCCGGTGTCCGCCGACACCGTGCTGGCCGGGATCGCGTTCGCGCCCACCGCGATCGGCGTCGACCACCCCGCCGTCATCGGCGCCGACGGCACCTGGCGGCTGGGCCCGGCGGCGGGCCGCTGGGTCAAACCCGAGCCCTCCTACATCGGCGCCACCGCCCGCGAACGCGCCAGGCGCCGCCGCGTCGCCGAGCTCGACGACCGGCTCGGCGAGCTGGCCGGTCGGATCGCCGAGTGCGACCACCTGCTCGCCGTCATCGAGGCCGACCGCGACACGCTGGTCGCCGAGCTGCGGCGCAGGCCCGACAGGACGCCGTACGCCGACGCGCTCCATGACCTCGACGGCGCGGTGCGCAAGGTCGCGCTGCTGGAGGACCGGCTGCGGGCCGGCGAGCAGCGCCTGCGCGAGCGCGAGCAGGACGTCGGCCGGTCGCTGCGCCGCCTCACCGAGCTGGCCGACCGGCATGCCCTGCCCGCCGCGCCGCCCGCGCTGGACAACCTGGAGGAGGCGCTGCGCACCGCCGAGACGACCGGCACCGTCTGGCACGACCGCCGCGCCGACGCCCGCGCCGCCCGGGAACGCGCCGAGCAGGCGGAGGCGACGGCGGGCGAGTACGAGCGCCTCGCCGTCCAGGCCGTCGAACGGGCCGAGGAGGCCGCCGCCGCCGCGATGGTGCTGGCCGAGCGGCTGACCGCCGTCGAGTCCGCGATCAAGCCGGGCATCGATCGCGAGGACGGGCCCGCGCACGCGCACGTCCTGGAACGGCTGCGCGAGGCCCAAGGGGCTCACCAGGCGTGCCGCCGACTGATCAAGTCGATCAACGACGGCCTGGCGAAGCTGAACGCCGAGCTCGGCCGGCTCAGGGGTGAGCTCGGCACCGCCGAGGAGCGGCACGCCGAGGCCAGGCGGGCGCGCGACGAGGTGTCCAGGCGCTTCCGCCGCCTGGCGGCCGGGCACCTGCCGGTCGACGCCGGGGTGACGATCGAGCTGGCGCCGGAGGCCGGGACGCGGGCCGTGCTGGAGGCGGCCAGGGCCGTGGCAGGGGAGCTGGCGGCGGTCCCGTACGAGCACAAGCATGTCAGGGAGGCCGAGACGCGGCTGCAGGACGCCTTCCACCACGCCAGGGAGATCCTGGCCGGCCGCGCGGACCTGGAACTGGCGCCGGACGAGGACGTGCAGGTGCTCACCGCCACCGTCAACGGCGTGCGGGCGGGCGCCACCGCGCTCAGCCAGGCGCTGCGCGAGGAGCGCGACGAGCGGCGCACCGACATCACGGAGGCCGAGCGGGACCTGTTCGACCGCACGCTGGCCGGCGACACGCGGCGGCACCTCGCCGACCGGATCAGGCAGGCGACCGCCCTGGTCGAGAGCATGAACCAGCGTCTCGAACGCGTCCGCACCGCCTCCCGGGTCGCGGTGCGGCTGGTGTGGCAGGTGGACCCCACCCAGGCGCCCGGCACCCGTGCCGCCCGCGACCTGCTGCTGCGCGACCCCGCCGGGCTGAGCGAGGCCGACAAGGAGGCCCTGTACGTCTTCTTCATGGACCGCGTGGAGGAGGCGCGGGCCGACGACTCCTCGGCGAGCTGGGAGGACCAGCTGATGAGGGTGCTCGACTACACGGCCTGGCACCGGTTCGTGGTCCGGCTCGACCGAGGGGACGGGCAGGGCTGGCAGGAGCTGACCAGGAAGCTGCACGGGGCGCTGTCGGGCGGGGAGAAGGCGATCGCGCTGCACCTGCCGCTGTTCGCCGCCGTGGCCGCGCACTATCAGACCGATCCAGGGTGCCCGCGGTTCATCCTGCTGGACGAGGTGTTCGTCGGGGTGGACAGGACGAACCGGGGGCAGGTGTTCGACCTGCTCGTGGACCTGGGGCTGGACCTGGTGCTCACCTCCGACCACGAGTGGTGCGAATACCGGGAGCTGGACGGCATCGCGATCCACCAGCTCATCACGGGCGACGGCGACGACGCGGTGACGACCGCCCGTTTCGTCTGGAACGGCTACCGCACGGTCCCAGGCGACTGACGTCCGGTACGGGCGATCGGCGTCGTTCGCGGGGGAACGGCTACCGGGTGGGGCCGGGCGACCGGCGTCCGGTGAGCTGGGCGCGCCAGGGCGGGTCGGCGCCGGGGACCGAGCACGTCAGTGCCGCCACCTCGGCCGCGAACGTGGCCGCCGCCACGGCGGTCTCCAGGTCGAGGGCGTCGAGGCGGCCCTCCAGTAAGCCCCTGCCCTCCAGGTCGTGCAGCAGCCCAGCGGTGAACGCGTCCCCCGCCCCGACCGTGTCCACGACCCGCACCCGGGGCGCCGGCACCTCGGCGCGCTCGCCGTCCAGGGACACCAGGGCGCCGTCCGCACCCTTGGTGACGACGACGAGGCGGGCGCCGGCGGCGTGCCAGGTGTCGCAGGCGCGCTCGTACGGCACGCCGGGCAGCAGGAAGTCGACGTCGTCGGTGCTGAGCTTGAGGATGTCGCTCCACGCGCACCAGCGCTCCACCCGGTAGTCGTCCCTGGTGGCGAAGCCGGGGCGGACGTTGGGGTCGATCGAGACCGTGGCACGGGCGCGCGCGGCGCGGGCGAACTCCTCCACCGCCTCCCCGCCCGGCCGCCTGACCAGCGCGAGCGAGCCGGTGTGCAGGCAGGACGCCGGGCCGAGACGGTCATCGTCCAGCTCGCCGGGGGTCCAGCCCCAGTCGGCGGTGCCGTCGGCGTAGAAGGTGTAGACGGCGTGGCCGTCGGCGTCGAGCGCGGCGACCGCCAGCGTGCTCAGCTCCCCGGCCGCGACGGCCGCCGACAGGTCCACGCCCGAGGAGGTCAGGTGTGCCCGGAACAGGTCGCCGAAGACGTCGTGGGAGATCCGGCCCAGGAACCGGGCGGCGGTGCCCAGCCGCGCCAGCGCCACCGCCGTGTTGGCGGGCCCGCCACCAGGCAGCACCCGCAACGCCATCCCCACCGGCCCGCCGACAGCCCCGGCCGCTGACCCGCTGACAGCCCCGGTCGCCACCCCGATCCCTGACCCGCCCGCCGGTCCGTCCGGTGACCCGTCCGATGACGGGGCGGTGGGGGTGTCGGTGAAGGCGTCGGCGACGCACTCGCCCAGGACAGCGATCATGGTGCGGCCTGCCTCTCGCCGCCTGTTGCCGATTCGTTACGGCACCAGGGCATTGACGTTTCCCGGATCGAAGCTCATCATCGCAACACAGCCGATGTCAACGATGACATATGTCAACGATGACATCGAATCCACCCTGTTAGGAACCGCAATGAACGCGAAGCTTCCTGCCGGAATTCTGGTCACCGTGCTGCTCGTCGCCGGCTGCGGCGGCGGAGGAGGAGGCACGCAGAGCGCCTCCGCCACCAAGGTCGGCCTGATCACCAAGACCGAGACCAACCCGTTCTTCGTCAAGATGAAGGAAGGCGCGCAGAAGGCCGCCCAGGACGGCGGCCTGGAGCTGATGAGCGCCGCGGGCAAGTTCGACGGCGACAACGCCAGCCAGATCACCGCGATCGAGAACATGGTCGCCGCCGGGGTGAAGGGCATCCTCATCACCCCGAGCGACACCAAGGCCATCGTCCCGGCGATCAAGAAGGCGCGCGACGCGGGCGTGCTCGTGATCGCCCTCGACACCCCCACCGAGCCGCAGGACGCCACCGACGCGCTGTTCGCCACCGACAACTTCAAGGCCGGCGAGCTCATCGGCCAGTACGCCAAGGCCGCCATGGCCGGCAAACCCGCCAAGATCGCCACCCTCGACCTGGCCCCCGGCATCACCGTCGGCCAGCTCAGGCACGACGGCTTCCTCAAGGGATTCGGCGTCCAGGAGGGCGACCCGTCGATCGTCTGCTCTCAAGACACCCGCGGCGACCAGGCCAAGGGCCAGACCGCCATGGAGAACTGCCTGCAGAAGGCCCCCGACATCAACCTCGTCTACACCATCAACGAGCCGGCCGCGCTCGGCGCGCACACCGCGCTGAAGGCCAAGGGCCGCGACAAGGACGTGCTCGTCGTCTCCGTGGACGGCGGCTGCACCGGCGTCAAGGCCGTGCAGTCCGGCCAGATCGCCGCCACCAGCCAGCAGTACCCGCTCAAGATGGCCGAGGAAGGCGTCAAGGCCGTGGCCGCGTTCGCCAAGGGCGGTCAGAAGGCCAGCGGTTACACCGACACCGGCGTCACGCTCATCACCGACAAGGCCGTCTCCGGCGTCGAGGCCAAGGACACCGCCTTCGGCCTGGCCAACTGCTGGGGCTGAGCATGGCAGTGACGCAAGCAACGCTGCCGCGCCGCCTGGCCGCCACCCCCGTCGCCGGGCCGCTGGTGGCGCTCGTGCTGGCCTGCCTGTTCTTCGGGGTCAACAGCGGCCAGTTCTTCACCGGGCCCAACTTCTCGCTGATCATCCAGCAGGTCATGGTGGTCGGCACGCTGGCCATCGGGCAGACCCTGATCATCCTGACCGCGGGCATCGACCTCGCCTGCGGCGCGATCATGGCCTTCGGCGGGATCGTGATGACCAAGCTGGCCGTGGACTCCGGCCTGCCGCCGGTGCTCGCGCTGGCCGCCGGGCTCGCCGTCTGCGCCGGGTTCGGGCTGGTCAACGGGCTGCTGGTGACGCGGATCTCGCTGCCGCCGTTCATCGTGACGCTGGGCATGCTGAACGTGGTCTTCGCCCTGACGCACATCTACTCCAACGAACAGACGGTGACCGAGCTGCCCGCGCTGCTGACGGTGCTCGGGCAGACGTTCCAGGTCGGCCAGACGAACGTCACCTACGGCTCGCTGCTGACGATCCTGCTGTTCGTGCTGTTCGCGTACCTGCTCGGCTCCACCGCGTGGGGCCGGCACGTGTACGCGCTGGGCAACAGCCCGGAGGTGGCCCGCCTGACCGGCATCAGGACCGGCCGCCTGACCGTCGGCGTCTACACGGTGGCCGGCCTCGTCTACGGCATCGCCGCCCTCCTCCTGGTCAGCCGCACCGGCGTCGGCGACCCCCAGGCCGGCCAGACCGACAACCTGGACAGCATCACCGCGGTCGTGCTCGGCGGCACCAGCCTGTTCGGCGGCCGGGGCCTGGTCCTGGGGACGCTCGTCGGGGCGCTCATCGTGGGCGTCTTCCGCAACGGGCTGCAGCTCATGGGCGTACCGTCGATCTATCAGACGCTCATCACGGGCATCCTGGTGATCCTCGCCGTCACCGTCGACCAGCTCTCCCGCAGGAGGAACCGATGACGAGCCCCCGTAAGCCGGTCCTCCAGGCACGTGGCCTGGTCAAGCGCTACGGCCACGTCACCGCGCTCGACGGCGCGGACTTCGACCTCATGCCCGGCGAGGTGCTGGCGGTCATCGGCGACAACGGCGCCGGCAAGACCAGCCTGATCAAGGCGCTGACCGGCGCGCTGCAGCCCGACTCCGGCGAGATCCTGCTGGACGGCGAGCCGGTGCGCTTCCGCGACCCCCTCGACGCGCGCCGGCACGGCATCGAGACCGTCTACCAGGACCTGGCCATCGCGGCCTCGCTCGACATCGCGACGAACATGTTCCTGGGCCGCGAGGTGCGCAAACCCGGCCTGCTCGGCACGGTCTTCCGCATGCTCGACAAGAAGCGCATGCGGGAGGAGTCGGCCCGGCACATGGCCGAGCTCAAGATCGGACTGCGCTCGCTCACCCAGCCGGTCGAGTCGCTGTCCGGCGGGCAGCGCCAGGGCGTGGCCGTGGCCAGGGCGGTCGCGTGGGCCACGAACGTCGTCGTCATGGACGAGCCCACGGCGGCGCTCGGCGTCAAGGAGTCGGGCCAGGTGCTCGACCTCATCCGGCAGGTCCGTGACCGGGGCACCCCCGTGGTGCTGATCAGCCACAACATGCCGCACGTGTTCGAGATCGCCGACCGCGTCCACGTCCAGCGCCTGGGCCGCAGGGTCGCCGAGCTCAGCCCGCGCGACCACAGCATGGCCGAGGTGGTGGCCATCATGACCGGCGCGCTCCAGTTGTCGGACGGGAAGTCCGTGGTCGCCGACGAGGACGCGGCGAAGGCGATCGGCCTGTAACGGGACCTAGGATGAGCCGAATGCGGCGTCCGACGATGACAGACGTGGCACGCGAGGTCGGAGTCACCGCCAAGACCGTCTCCCGGGTGCTCAACGACGAGGGGCCGGTCGCCGTGGAGACGCGCGAGCGCGTGCTGGCGGCGGTCAGGCGGCTCGGATACCAGCCCAACCTGATGGCCCGCAACACCCGGGTGGGCGCGCGCGACGCGGCGATCGGCCTGGTCATCCCCGAGATGGGCAACCCGTTCTTCGGCACGGTCGCGGGCGGTGTCGAGAGCGCCGTACGGGCTCGCGGGCTCACGCTCATCGTCGGCTCGTCCGACGAGACGGCCGGGCTGGAGCAGTCGCTGATCGCCACGTTCCTGGCCCGCCGGGTGAGCGCCCTCATGGTCGTCCCCGCCGCCGGCGGCGACCATCGTCATCTGCGCTTAGAGCGGGTCGCCGGGCTGCCGATCGTCTTCCTCGACCGGCCGGCCGTCGGCCTGACCGCGGACTGCGTGGTCAGCGCCAACCGGGAGGGCTCCAGGGCGGGCGTCGCCCACCTGATCGGGTACGGCCACCGCAGGATCGGCTTCGTCGGCGACGTGCCCGCCACTCTCTACACCCGCCGCGAGCGGCTCCAGGGCTATCGCGACGCCCTGGAGGCGGCCGGCCTGCCGTTCGACCGGTCGCTCGTGGACACCGGGCACGACATGGAGGCCGCGGCCCGCGCCACCCTCCGGCTGCTGGCCCTGACCGACCCGCCGACCGCGCTCTTCGCCGGCAACAACTTCGCCTCCATGGGGGCGGTGCTGGCGCTGGCCAGGGCCGGACGCAAGGACGTCGCGCTCGTCGGCTTCGACGACCTGCCGCTGGCCGAGGTCCTGGACCCGCCGCTGACGGTGGTCGCCCAGGACCCGGCGGCGGTGGGGGCCGCGGCGGCGGAGCTGGTGCTGTCCCGGCTGGACGGCGACCGCTCCCGTGCTCGCCGCGTGGTCGTCCCCACCCGCCTGCTCACCCGCGGCTCCGGCGAACAACCGCCCCCCGGGCCGGGGGATCAGGTGCAGGTGTAGGCGGCCGGGAGCTGGGTGTCGCCGGCCGGGCGGGTGGCCTGGAGGCCGAAGGTGGTGCTCTGGCCTGGGGCGAGGGCGCCGTTGTGCGTGGTGTTCCCGGCCGTGACGTTCTGGCCGGACGTGGTCAGGACGGCGTTCCACGAGCCGGTGACCGTGTGGCCGGCGGGCAGCGTGAACGTCGCCGTCCACCCCGTCGTCGCAGCCGTGCCCGTGTTGGTGACCGTGACCGGCTGCACGACATAGCCCGTGCCCCACTGGGACTGGACGGAAGCCGTCGCCGCGCACGCGCCCGAGTTGCCGCCGGCGGCCGGTGGGACGCGGATGATCCGGTCGTCCTGGGCGACCGGGCTGCCCCGGCCGTCGCGGTTGCTGGTCGCCACCCAGAGCCAGCCGTCGGGCCCGGCCGCGACCGCGCGCAGCCGTCCGTACGCGGAGGTGAACTCGGCCTGCGGCGTGCCCGGCGTGCCCGTGCCGGACAGCGGCACCGTCCACAGGCGCTGCCCGCGCAGGGCCGCCGCGAACAGCGTGTCGTTCGCGTACGCGAGCCCGCTGGGCGAGGCCTGTGAGGTCGGCCAGGTGACGATCGGGCGGCGGAAGGAGGCGTTGCCGCAGTCGCCCTCGCAGGCAGGCCAGCCGTAGTTGCCGCCCGCGACGATCTGGTTGATCTCGTCCCAGGTGTTCTGGCCGAACTCGGTGGCGTACATCCGGCCCTGCGCGTCCCAGGCCAGGCCCTGCACGTTGCGGTGGCCGTAGCTCCAGACGCGGGAGCCGGGGAACGGGTTGTCCGAGGGGACGCCGCCGGTGGGCGTCAGGCGCAGGATCTTCCCGGCCGGGCTGTTCAGGTTCTGGGCGTTGGCGGTGTTGCCGGCGTCGCCCGTGCCGACGTACAGCATGCCGTCGGGGCCGAACGCGATGCGGCCGCCGTCGTGGATCGTCGCGCTCGGCACCCCGGAGAAGAGCACCGTCTGGGTCTGCGGGGCGCTCAGCTGGAACCTGATCAGGCGGTTGTCGCCACTGGTGCTGGTGAAGTACGCGTACACCCAGCCGTCCTGGGCGTAGGCGGGGGAGACCGCGAGTCCGAGCAGCCCGCTCTCGCCCGACGCGCTGACCCCGCTGACCGTGACGACGGCGGCGGGCGCCTGGCCGGGACGCACCCGCATGACGCGCCCGGTGTTCCGTTCGGAGACGAGCGCGCTGCCGTCGGGCAGGAACGCCATCGCCCAGGGCACCTGCAGACCGGTGACGGAGACCTCCGCCCTGGAGAAGTCGAAGCCGCCCTGGGCGTGGGCGGCCGGGACACCGATGCCCAGCGCGAGCAGCATCAGGATCAGGGCCGGAACGACTCTCGCGCGCATGACGGACTCCTTGACCGGGCCACCGGGTGCGGATGTCAACACCGTGATGCCAGCACCGTAGGCAGACCGGCCACCAGATCACAATCCACCCCGCCGCCCCATATCGGAGGCTTCCGGCGATCTGCGGCGATCCGTGGGGGCGGCCTCCGCCCCATTGAAACTTTCACCCCCGAGACCGCCGAGCTCACGGTCTCTGCCGCCAAGGTGATCGCCCAGAGGCTTCCCGCCTGGACATGAGTGATCGCCCATGGCACACGCATGGTCCGGCATTGGTGCTCAGGCCGGAACATCGCATAGTTGAGGCCATGGATCGATCTCTGCGCGTCGCGGTCATCGGTGACCGCGACCCCGCCGCTCCCACGCACGCGGCCACCGACGACGCGCTGCGGCACGCCGCCGCGCACCTCGGCATCGAGGTGGACGTCCGCTGGGTGGCCACCGCATCACTCGAGTCCGACCTGGCCGAGGTCAAGGCCGCCGACGTGCTGTGGTGCGCGCCCGGCAGCCCGTACCGCAGCCTGCGCGGCGCACTCGCCGCGCTCCGGCACGGCCGCGAGCACGGCGTGCCCACCCTGGGGACGTGCGGCGGCTGCCAGCACATGATCATCGAGTACGCCCGCCACGTGCTCGGCTATCAGGACGCCCAGCACGCGGAGTACGACCCGTACGCCTCGACCCTCTTCGTGTCCGAACTGACCTGCTCACTGGCCGGCAAGACCATGCCCGTCACCTTGACCCCCGGCACCCGGGTGGCCGCACTGTACGGACGTACCGACGTCGAAGAGAACTACTACTGCAACTTCGGTCTCGACCCCGGCCGGCAGGAGACCTTGCACGACGGCGGCTTGTCTGTCACCGGAGTGGACGGCGACGGCGAGGCCAGGGTGCTGGAGATCCCCGGGCATCCCTTCTACCTGGCCACCCTGTTCGTGCCGCAGACCCGCTCGCGCCCCGAAGCCCCGCACCCACTGATCGTCGGCCTGCTGCGCGCGGCGCTATGACCTTCACCCAGCTGAGGATCCTCCAGGCGGTCGCACGCACCGGCGACATGACCCGCGCCGCCGAGGAACTGGCCATGGCCCTCACGCCCCGACCCGGCCGCGCCGAAGGGACGGGTCCCGGCAGAGATCTCGCCCAGAAGTGACACCGTCCCGGGGGAGCCGGACCGAGCCGGGACGGCGCCGGTGGGGTCAGGAGTCGCGCAGGCCGGCGAACAGGTCTTCCTCGTGCTGGGGCGTGTCGACCTTGCTCAGCACCCGCTCGAACGCCTCGTGCGAGAACGCCTGCATCCGCGCCTCGTCGGGCATGCGCAGCAGGAAGATGTTGTCGCCCTGGCTCTCGTGCGCCTGCAGCGCCTTGATCTTGCGCTCGACGTAGGGGGTGACGTCGACGACGCTCGTCACGCGCTCGTCGGGGGTGCCGAAGTCGCCTGAGGGGTCGAAGTCGCCGACGTCGACGCCGCTCTCCTTCATCATCTCGAACATGCGCAGGATCGCCGACCTGGGGATGGCGGTGTAGTAGAGCTTGTCGGGGATGCCGCTGCGCTCGGTGGCGGCGACCGTGACGCGGTGGGTCTGGACGTGGTCGGGGTGACCGTAGCCGCCACCGCCGGTCTCGTCGTAGGTGACCACGACCTGGGGCCGGTAGTGCTCCATCAGCTCGGCCAGCCGGGCCGCGGCGGTCTCCACGGGGACGTTGGCGAAGGCGTCGGGATGGCCGTTGCCCTCCCAGCCGTCCATGCCCGAGTCACGGTAGCCGAGCAGCTCCAGGTGCTCGACGGCCAGGTGGCCCACGGACTCGCGCAGCTCCTCCAGCCGCTTCGCGGCCACCGCCGCGTCGTCGTGACCGGGCTCGCCCGGCTTGACGCCGTTCTGGTCGTCGCCCTGCTCACCGTTGGTGCAGGTGACCAGGACGGTGCGCACGCCCTCTTCGGCGTAGCGGGCCAGGATGCCGCCCGTGGTCAGGCATTCGTCGTCGGGGTGGGCGTGCACGACCATCAGGGTGAGTTGCCGGTTCATGTCCGGAAACACTACTCGCCGGGTCCGACAAGCGAGCGCCCGCCCGTCGCGAGCACTGGTCAGGGGCCGGCGAGCGCTACTCCGGCGATCCGGCGAGCCGGCGCCCGCCCGTCGCGAGCTCCCGCGCCCGCGTGCGGGCCACGGCCGCCGCCGCGCCGTCGCCGATCGTGTCGGCCAGCGCCGCCTGCTTGAGCCAGTTGTACGGGCTGCACGGCCGCACGCTGATCCGCTCGCTCACCAGCACCCTGGCCACGTCGCGCCGCCCCGCCCGCAGGGCCGCCTCCAGCAGCGTGCGCTGCACGGCGTCGCGCTGCGCGTGGCTGCCGCCGAACTCGTTGACCCGGTGCCTGATCGGATGGAGCAGCTCCACCACCGTCTCGTAGTCGCCCCGCCCGAACGCCACGATCGCCCGGCACACCGGCAGCCCGACCCTGAGCGTCATCCCGTGGTTGGTGACGCCGGGACGCGGCCGCGCCACGTACGCCTCCCGCCCCGCGATCAGCCGCTCGGCCTCGCCGATCCGCCCCGCCCCCACGTACGACATCACCGCGTGCATGTCGTTGAAGGCGTAGAACGGCTCACCCATGCGCGGCGGCCACGCCTCGGCCAGGACCCGCCAGCGCTCGGGCTGCTCGGAGCCCTCCAGGTGCAGCCGCCACAGCAGCGCGGCGGCGTCGAGCAGCTCCATGCAGGACTGCCCGTCGGCGAGCACCGCGTCGTAGATCGCCAGCACCCGCCGCTCGTCGCCGCTCTCCAGCGCGTACAGGCAGTAGTGCCACCAGCTGTGCACGTTGAAGAACGTCCCGGTGGACCAGTCGCCCATGCGGGCGTCGAGGTAGCGCAGACCCTCGCCGAAACGCCCCTGCATCTCGTACGTGTGCACCACCGCGTGGATGCCCCACACGTCGCGCGGATCGAGCTCCACCGCCCGCAGGCCGACCTCCTCGGACCGGTCGTAGTGGCCCGCCTCCTCCAGACCGAAGGCGTACATGCCGAGCACATGACCGAAATGGCGGTCCTCCTCCCGCCAGGCGTTCAGCGCGCCGCCGATCCGGTCGCGCAGCATGCGGGCGTCGCCGGTGAAGAAGTCGATCTGGTGGCCGGCTGCCAGCGCCAGCGCGTCGCGCGGATGCTCGGCCGCGATGCCGGCCAGCAGTTCGCCGCAGGTCAGGTAGTCGCCGCCGAACAGCGCCCGCACGGCCGCCACGTGCGCGCGCTCGCGCGGCAGCAGCGAGGTCGCGTCGATCCTGCGCAGGAACGCCTCGAAACGGACCCGGGCCGTGCGCGCGTCCTCGACCTCGGTGGTCAGCAGCCCCAGGTACGCCGCCAGCACGTTGCCCATCGGGAAGTCGGGCGACTCGGCCAGCGCGGCCCCCGATTCGGCGTCCACCTCGGCCCTGAACCGCAGCAACTCGTCGATCGCCCGGTCGTAGTGCCGCACCGCCGCGGCGCTCGCACCCGACATGGCCAGGCCGTGCTGATCGCAGCTCACCGCACCACTGTAACCGGACCACTGTGACCAGCGGGAAGACCTGCCGCACCGGATTTTCGATGCCTACATGCGCGGTTCCTGGGCACTCGGGACCGGCATCGACCAAGTGGGAGGAATCGTGAACACAGCGGAACAGGCGGGCCGCGAGGCGAAGGCCGCGACGCGGCGCGCGACCTCCAGCCGGCCCATGGCCGTGCTGACCCGTGTGGGCCTGGCCTGCCGCGGTGTGCTGTACGCGTTGATCGGCGTGGTGGCCCTGCAGATCGCCACCGGCGACGGCTCGCAGCAGGCCGACAAGGCGGGCGCGATCACCACGCTGGCCGGGCTGCCGTTCGGCTCGGTCATCCTGTGGGTCATGACGGCCGGATTCGTCGCGCTGGCGCTCTGGCAGACCTCGGAGGCGCTGTTCGGCTCCGGCAAGGCGCTGGAGAAGGGCGAGGCGGTCGCCCGGGTCGTGGTGTACGTGCTGCTCGTCCTCACCCTGATCAGCGTGCTGACCACGCACAAGGCGAAGTCCGACGACCAGAAGTCGCAGGACATGACGGCCAAGCTGCTGGAGCTGCCCGGCGGGCAGATCATCGTGGGCGTGGCCGGGCTCGGCCTGATCGCGCTGGGCGTGTACTGGATCCACCGGGGCGTGACGAAGGGCTTCAAGGAGGAGCTGCGGCTCGGGAGCATGTCGCCGCGCGCCCGGACGATCATGGAGCGGCTCGGCGTCGGCGGGTACGTGGCCAGGGGCGTGATCGCCGGGCTGGCCGGTGTCCTGGTCGTCCAGGCGGCGATCACGTACGACGCGGACAAGGCGGGCGGCATCGACGCGACCCTGCGCGAGTTCGCCGAGACGCCGGTCGGGCCGTGGCTGCTGGTGGTGGTGGCGCTCGGGCTGCTGCTGTTCGCCGGCTACTGCTTCGGCGAGTCCCGCTGGCGCCGCACCTGACCTGGCGCCGGGCGACCGGACCGGCCGACCGGGCCGAGCGACCGGGCCGAGCGCCCGGTCGGGCTGTCGAAAGGGGAGCGGGCCGGCTCAGGCCGAGTGCTTGGCCACCACCGCGCGGCCCATGGCAGGGTCGTCGCAGAAGGCGCCGTCGATGCCCAGCTCGACCAGCCGCGACAGCCACCCCATCACGTTCCCGGTGGCCCGCGGGTAGGCCGGACTGGCGGCGTCGCCGAGCCGGTAGTCGGCGGGCAGCTGGGAGTTCTCGTTCCGCACCGTCCAGACGTGCACGTCGAGCCGCCTGCGGTGCGCGTCAGCGACCAGCGTCGTGGGCTCCAGCGTCCGGCCGGCCGCGTCCACGGGGACGACCCGCCGCGTGTCCACGCCGATCCCGTCGGCGTACCGGGCCACCTCGCGCAGCCCCTCGGGCGTGACCATGTCGTCGTAGGTCCGCGTGCTGCCGGACGCCACCCAGTCGTAGGGCGCCCCGCCGGAGGTGATGAGCTGGATCAGCGGCAGCCGCGTCCGTCCGCTCAGCTCGCGTAGGTTGGCGGTCTCGAACGACTGGATGTACGCTTTCCGCACCCGGTGCCGGCCGAGCACGTCGAGCAGCGGCTCCTCCAGCGACAGGCCGATGGAGTCGAAGTAGGTGGGGTGCTTGGTCTCGGGGTAGACGCCGACGCCGTGCGCGAGGGCCAGCCGCACGACCTCCTCGAACGTCGGGATCTCCGCCAGCCCGTCGAACGCCGTGTTGTCCGGCCGCAGGTCGGGCACGCGCTCCTTGGCCCGCAGCGTCTTCAGCTCGGCCAGCGTGAAGTCCTCGGTGAACCAGCCGGTGACCGGCCGGCCGTCCACGGTCTTGGTGGTGCGCCGGCCGGCGAACTCGGGCCTCGCGGCCACGTCGGTCGTGCCGGAGATCTCGTTCTCGTGCCGAGCCACCAGCACGTGGTCCTTGGTGGAGACGAGGTCGGGCTCGATGTAGTCGGCGCCCATCGCGATGGCGGCCTCGTACGACAGCAGCGTGTGCTCGGGCCGGTGGGCACTCGCGCCCCGATGGCCGATCACGAGCGGGGCGTGGCCACGGCGCTCGGCCGTGGCGGGAGGAGTCTGGGCGGGCACGACGGCGACACTACCGCCGGCGAGGACGCCGGCCAGCACGCTCACGAGCAACCTGCGCATCGTCATGCGCGCACCGTAGCGCCGCCAGGTGGACGGCGGGTCACGGCCGGGCGAACGGACGCGGTCGGTGGGGCCGTCACCCCGTCGGATCGGGCGAACGGAGGCGGTCGGTGGAACAGGACCGCGGTCGGTGGAACAGGACCGGACGGCCGAGCAGCCCCGTGGGGCCGCTCGGCCGCGATGCCGTCAGAGGGCCGCGAGGAGGGCCGTCAGGAGGGCCGTCAGAGGTCGGTGGCGATGATGTGCTCGATGTTGCGCTCGGCCAGCGCCGTGATCGTGACGAACGGGTTGACGGTCGTGTTGCCGGGGATCAGCGCCCCGTCGATGACGTACAGCCCTGGGTACGCCGTCAGCCGCCCGTAGTTGTCGGTCGCCCGGTTCAGCACCGCGCCGCCCAGCGGATGGTAGGTCAGGTGGTCGCCCCAGATCTTGTAGACGCCGAACAGGTCGGTCCGGTAGATCGTCCCCTCCTTGGCGTTGATCCGGTCGAAGATCGTCTTGGCCATGTCGATCGACGGCTGCTTCCACGCCGTCTGCCAGTTCAGCTCCACCTTGCCCGCGCTCGCGTTCCAGGAGAACTGCGCGCGATGCGGGTTGTTGGTGATGGACAGGTAGAACGAGGCCCACGTCTCGATGCCGGTCGGCAGCGGCGCGACCTCGGCGAACGCGCCCCCTGCGGCCCAGTTGTCGATGCCGCAGCACGGGATGGCCGACTGGAGCGAGCCGGTCGGGTCCCATAAATGGTTGGCCCGGCCGCACATGACGTTCCCGTTGTCGCCCCAGCCCTTGCCTACCTCCCCGTTGAGATTGGGCAGCACGCCGGTGGCCTTCAGCTTCACCAGCAGCTTGCTGGTGCCGACACTGCCGGCGGCGAAGAACACCCGGTCGGCGGTGACGGTCTTGGTGGCGATGACGTTGCCGGAGGTGTCGAGCTGCTCCATGGTGACCGTGTACCGGCCGCCCGACGCCGGCGCGACCGAGGTGACCCGGTGCAGCGGCGAGACGGTGACCCGGCCCGTGGCCTTGGCCTGGGCGAGGTAGGTCTTCTGCAGCGACTTCTTGCCGTGGTTGTTGCCGTAGAGGATCTCGCCGGCCAGGGCGGACTTCGGTACGGTGCCGGCCTCCTCCGCCTTCATGTAGTCCCAGTCGTACACGTCGGGCACGAACACGAACGGGAAGTTCGAGCGCTGGGCGTGCTTACGGCCGACGCGGCCGTACTGGTAGTAGGCCGTGCTCTCGAACCAGGCCGGGTCGATGGTGCCGACGCCGAGGCCGGCGTTGGCGCGCGGGTAGTAGACGTCGTACATCTCGGCGGCGTTCACCGACGGCAGCACGGAGGCGAAGTTCGCCCGCTTCGGGGTCACCGCCATGCCGCCGTTCACCAGCGAGCCACCGCCGACGCCGCGGCCCTGGTAGACGGTGATGCCGCCGAACTCCTCCGCGTCCAGGACGCCGGTGTGGCGGGGGATGTCGCGGTCGATGGGGAAGCCGAGGAAGTAGTTGAGCGGCGCCTTGGTCCTCGTACGCAGCCAGTAGGAGCGGTAGTCGGGCTCGCGCGTGTTGCAGAAGATCTTGCCGTCGGTGCCGGGGGTGTCCCAGGCCATGCCCATCTCGATCATGTGGACGTCCACGCCCGCCTGGGCCAGGCGCAGCGCGGCGACGGCGCCGCCGTACCCGGTGCCGATCACCAGGGCGGGAACCTGCGCGCCCGAGGCGATGGCGCGGGCGGCCGGGGCGTGCACCCCGAGGGCGGCGGCGCCCAGCAGGGTGCCGGTCCCGGCGATGAAACCGCGGCGGGAGAGCTCGTTCTGACTCATCTGGCCGGCCTCACTCTCGGCTCGGGTGCGGGCGAAGCGCCACTGGGCAGCTGGCACACGGTGTCCAGGCCCAGGACGTGGTTGAGCCGGCCGAACGCCAGCCACGAACCGATGCTCATGCTCAGCTCGACGATCTCCAGCTGGCTGTAGTGCGCGGTCATCCGGCCCCAGAACTCCTCGTCGAGGTTGTGGTGGTCCAGGGCGTAGCGCTCGGCGTACTCGGCGGCCAGCCGGGTGCGCTCGTCGAAGTCGCCGGTCGTGCGCCAGTGCGTCACCGCGTCGGCGAAGCTCTCCTCGACCTTGACGCCGTCGCGTTCCGTCCGCCAGTCCAGGCAGAACGCGCAGCCGTTGATCTGCGCGATGCGCAGCCTGGCCGCCTCGAACTCGCGCAGGCCGAGAGTCGTGTGGGTGTAGACCGACAGGGAGAAGCGCGAGGCGGCCGGGCCGATCCCGGGGATCATCTCGCCCCACACGTACGCGATGGCGTCCTTGCCCTCCGGTATGTCGATCTTCATGACCGTCTCCTTCCGAGCTTGCCGGTGGCGGGACGCAGGGGCACGTCGAGCGCGTCGTACAGTCCTGGCGGGGCCTGGTCCAGCCAGTCGATGGCGCCGACCAGCCGGCCCACGGCGGTCGCGTTGCCGCCCGCCGAGCGGTTGCCGTCCTCGTCGGCGGCCTCGACGGTGACCTCGATGCGCGGCCGGCCCTCGATGATCACCCGGTGCGCGCCCACGCCGTCCGGCGGGAGCGGCCAGTCGGGTGCGCAGGACGGGTGGATGCGGGTGACGTGCTCGATCACGATCAGCGCCTCCCCGTCCACGACGCCCTGCACCTCGAACCGGACCGCGCCCTGCGTGCCCGCCTCGAAGGCGCCCATCGAGGCGGTGGTCACGGTGGTGTCGAGCTCGCGGCGGTGCACGCTCTCGCGGATCTCGTCCAGCTCGACGCCCAGGGCTCTGGCCATGAGCCGGATCTGGCCGCCCCAGACCATGGACGGCACGGTCGGCGCGATCATCGGCGGTTCGTAGTCCATCGGCTGGCCCATGCCGACCAGGTAGCGGACCGCGTCGGGCTGGTCGTAGGTGGAGTAGTCGAAGATCTCCTGGCAGCGTACGGCGTCCACGGTGGTCGCCAGCCCGCTGACCAGCAGCGGCAGCACGTCGTTGCCCCAGCCGGGGTCGACGCCGGAGACGAACAGGGAGCCGCCGCCCTCCTTGACGGCGGCCAGTACCGGCTCGCGCATGTCGGGCGGGGCGCTGCGGTGGTCGTAGAGGGCGTACAGGGACGGCGTCACGACCACGGCGCCGGCGCGCACGGCCTTGACGATGTCGGCCAGGGCCTCGGCCGGGCGGATGTCGCCCGAGGCGGCGTACACGACGGCCCTGGGGCCGGTCGCCAGCACCGCCTCGGGGTCGCCGGTGGCCGCGACACCGAGGTGGCGGCCGAGGCCGGCCAGGTCTCCGGCGTCACGGCCGAGCTTGGCCGGGTCGTGGACGAGGACGGCGGTCAGTTCGAGCGCCGGATGGGCTTCGACGGCGCGGATGGCGGCGCGGCCGATGTTGCCGGTACCCCAGACGATCGTGGACACCATGGCCGGAGCGTAGCAAGCGCTTGGTTTGTTGCCTAGAGGTTTCCCGGCCTTCACTACGGCCCTGACGGGTAGTCACTTTCTCACTTTTCGTGGCGGATCCACTCCGCGTCCGGCAAGCTGCTGTTCACCGAGGCGGCAAGTTGCGCGAGCCGGACAGGTGAGGGCCATGACGATGGGTGGGCGGCACACCGGGAATCTGCCGCCGGAGACGACCAGCCTGGTGGGCCGCCGCGGAGAGCTGGCCCGGATCCGCCGGTTATGCCGCGAGTTCCGCATGGTGACGCTGACCGGGGTGGGCGGGGTCGGCAAGAGCAGGCTCGCGCTGCGGGCCGCCTCGCTCATGCGGCCCGGGTTCGCCGACGGCGCCTGGCTCGTGCCGCTCTCGGCGCTGGACCAGGGGGCGCTGGTGCCGTACACGATCGCCGAGTCGCTGCCCCTGGCCGACCAGACGACCCGGCCGATGCTGGAGGTGCTGACCGAATATCTCGGCGACCGGCACCTGCTGCTCGTGCTGGACACCTGCGAGCACCTCATCGAGGACTGCGCCAGGACGGCCCGTGAGCTGCTCGTCGCCGCCCCCCGGCTGTCGATCCTGGCCACCAGCCGCCGCCCCCTGGGCGTGCCGGACGAGCAGGTGCTCATCATCGACCCGCTGCCCGTCCCCGACGACGACGGCGAAGGCCCGCAGGAGGCGGTCAGGCTGCTCACCGAGCGCGCCGCGGCCACCGTGCCCGGCTTCGCCGTCGGCGACGGCAACCGTACCGAGCTGGCCCGCCTGTGCCGGCGGCTCGAAGGGCTGCCGCTGGCCATCGAGCTGGCCGCGGCCCGGCTGCGCGAGCTGGCGCCGGCCGAGCTGGCCGCGCGGCTGGACGACCGGTTCGAGCTGCTCGGCGACACCGAGGACGAGGTGCTCGACGCCGACCCGCCCTGGCACCAGGCGCTGCGCACCGCGATCGGCTGGAGCCACCAGCTGTGCACCCCCGAGGAGCGGCTGCTGTGGGCGCGGACCTCGGTGTTCGCGGGCAGCTTCGACGACCAGGCCGCGATCGACGTCTGCGCCGACGACCTGCTACCCGCCGACGCCACCGCCGGCTTACTGGCCGGGCTGGCCGACAAGTCGATCCTCATCTGGGCGCCGACCGGCGGCGGCGAGCGCTACCGGATGCTCGACACCATCCGCGAGTACGGCGCCATCTGGCTGCGCGCACTCGGCGAGCAGGACGAGATCCGCCGCCGCCACCGCGACTTCTACCTCGACCTGGCCCGCCGCGGCGACGCCTCCTGGCTGGGCCCCGAGCAGATCGCCTGGAACGACCGCACCACCGTCGAGCACGACAACCTGCGCACCGCCCTCGACCACAGCCTCAACACCCCTGACGACCACAGCGCGCTGGAATTCGCCGCCGCGCTCTGGTTCTTCTGGTACCCCTGCGGCTTCCTCAGAGAGGGCCAGCACTACCTCGAACGTGCCCTGCGCCTCGACACCGAGCCCAGCACGCTACGTAACCGCGCCCTGTGGGTGTGCAGCCTGACCCTCATCGTGCAGGGCGACGCCACCGCCGGCATGTCCTGGGCCGCCGAGTGCGCCGGCGCGGCCGAACGGCTCGGCGACACCGAGGCGGCGCTGGGCGCGCAGGCCATGGTGATGGCGGCGGCCACGATCAGGGGAGACCTGGCCCTCGCGCTGGCCCTGGCCGACAGCCTGCTGGCCGTGCACCGGCCCGAGCACGGGCTGAGCCTGCCCAGCCTCCTGGCCCGCCTCGGCCAGTGCCACGTGCACACCGCCGAGGGCCGCGTCGAGGACGCGGTCAAGGTGCTGGAGGAGATGTGCGCCGAGTGCGACAAGCGCGGCGAACGGTGGATGCGCGCCTACGCCGACCTTTTCCGCGCCCAGGCCGAGCTGACGCTGGGCCGGTACGAGGCCGCGCAGACGCACGCGCGGGCGGCGCTCGAGGTCAAGTACCGGCTGCACGACAGCATCGGCATCGCGCTCGCCCTCGACGTGCTGGCCTGCGCCGCCGCGGCCTCGGGGGAGGGCGCGTGCGCCGCCCGCCGGCTGGGGCTGGCCCAGCACGTGTGGGACACCATCGGGCGGGCGCAGCTCGGCATCCACGAGTGGGTCAGCGCGCGCGAACGGTGCGAGCGGCAGGCGCGGGCGGCGATCGGCGACCAGGAGTACAGGGACGCGTTCCTGGCCGGGTACGGGACCGGGCTGGAGGCCGGGATCTTCAACGCCCTCGACCCCGGCCCGGTCGATTCGTCCCGCCCGGCCCAGGAGCACTGACCTCCGTCCGCCCGGCGCGCCGCCCGCGGTCGTCCCGGCGTCGGCGCGGACCTCGCCGCGTCCTGCCGTCAGCCCGGCGTCGGTGCGGACCCCGCGCGGGCCGCCGCCTCGAAGAGGAGTGGTTCGTCGCCGGGGCGGCAGACGAGTTGCAGGCCGACCGGCAGGCCGTCCACCGTTCCCGCCGGGACGGTCAGCGCGGGGAAGCCGAGCACGTTCCAGGGGCTGGTCAGTGCGAGCAGCGCGGGCCGCACCGCGACGGCGCGTCCGTCCACCTCCACCTCACGCGCGCCGACCGGCGGCGCGACGATCGGCACGGACGGCAGGGCGAGCACGTCGTGCCGCTCGAACAGCGCCCCCACCGTCTCGGCCAGCCGCCGCCTGGCCTCCAGGGCGCGGACGTAGCGCCAGCCGGGCAACTCGGCGGCGACGCGCAGGCGTTCGAGCACCTCGTCGTCGAACAGCTCGGGCGCCCGCTCCAATCGCTCGGCGTGCACGGCGGCGGTCTCGCAGCTCTGGATGGCCAGGTACGTCTCCCTGAGCTCCGCGACGACCTCCTCGGCCAGCCGCACCTCATCGGCGGCCCCCGAAGCTGCCCCCGACACCGACGCCGCCACGGCCCGCACGGTGCGGGTCACCCGGGGATCGCCGTCGAAGACGACGCCGGGATCGAGCCACGCCACCCGCACGGGCCCCGTCCCCTCCTTGACCGCCCCGCCGTCCCGCGCCAGGTGGCGGTAGGCGATCAGGCAGTCGTCAGGGGTGCCCGCGAGCACGCCCACATGGTCGAGCGTCGCCGACAGCGGGAACACGCCGTCGGCCGGGATCGCGTCGTACGCCGGCTTGAACCCGGCGATCCCGCACAGAGCCGCCGGGATGCGGACGGAGCCGCCCGTGTCCGTGCCGATCGCCAGCGGCACCATGCCCGCCGCGACGGCCGCCCCGCTGCCGCCGCTGGAGCCGCCCGACATGCGCGCCGGGTCCCACGGGTTGCGCGAGGCGCCGGTGGCGGAGCGGTCGCCGGTCGGCCCGTACGCGAACTCGTGCGTCGTGGTCTTGCCGACGATGATCGCGCCCGCCTCCCGCAACCGCGTCACACAGGCGGCGTCGGTGTCGGGGATGTATCCGGCGAAGTGCCGCGAACCCATGGTCGCCGGCACCCCCGCCACCATGATCAGGTCCTTCACCGCGACCGGCACCCCGTGCAGCGGCCCCCGGTCGCCGCCCCCTGACAGCTCCTCGTCGGCCCGGCGCGCGGCCGCCAGCGCCCCGCCCGCGTCCACGGTGACGAACGCGTTCAGCGCGGGATCGAGCACGGCGACGGCGCCGAGCGCCTGTTCGACCAGATCGACGGAGGTGGTCTTCCGGTCGCGCAGTTCCCGGGCGAGGTCGGTGACGGTACGGCCGGTGAAGGGTCCCTGGGGAATCGGCATGGACCCTTTTCTACACATCACCCCGGCCCAAGCACCAACGGAGACGGGCCAGACCGCCGGTCTACACATCACCCCTGCCCCAGCACCAACGGATCCGGGTGGGACGCCGGACCGCTAGCATCGGCGGATGCCGGAAGCGCCCTCCCTCCTCCGCCCTACCCTGCGCAGGGTCTTACGCTGGTCGCGCCGGCTCGCCGCCGTCGTGATCAGCCTCTGCGCGCTCGCCGGAGCGGTCCGCCTGATCGTCCCCGCCACGCCGGGCGGCCCCGAGGGTGAGCCGCCGGGGGTGCGGCGACAGCTCGCGTTCCTGCGCGGAGCCCTCGACGCCGGCGCCGGCGACGACGCGCAGGCGCTGTTCCCCGAGGGCTACTTCTTCCTGCACGTCCTGTACGGCCTGACCTGGGTGGAGCTGGGCCGGCGCGTCCCGGGGGAGACCAGGGCCGAGGCGCTGCGCGAGGCGCGCTGGGCGCTGGAACGCCTGGACACCCCGCCCGGCCGCGCTCCGTTCAGCGCCGAGCTCGTCCCCGAGTACGGCGTCTTCTACCGGGGCTGGGGCAACTGGCTGCGCGGCGGGGTGCTGAGCCTCCAGCCGGCCGGGCGGCGGGACGCCGGGGAGTCGCGCCGCTTCGCCGCGGACTCGGCGGCGCTGGCCAAGGCGTTCGACGCCTCGCCGTCGCCGTTCCTGGAGGCCTACCCCGGCCAGTCGTGGCCGGTCGACTCGACCGTGGCGATGGCGTCACTGCGCCTGCACGACACCCTGGAGCCGCCCCGCCACGCCGCGACCGTCGCGCGGTGGCTGGAGCTGGCCCGCGAGCGGCTGGACCCGCGCACCGGGCTGCTCCCGCACCGCGCCGCTCCCGGCACCGGCGAGCCGGAGGAGGTGGCCAGGGGCAGCTCGCAGAGCATGATCCAGCGCTTCCTGCCCGACATCGATCCCGGCTTCGCCGCCGGGCAGTATCTGCGCTTTCGCGACCGTTACGTCGTCACCCCGCTCGGCCTCGGCCCGGCCGTGCGGGAGTACCCCCAGGGGATGGACGGCCCCGGCGACGTCGACTCGGGGCCGCTGCCGCTGGGCGTGAGCCTGTCGGCCACGGCGGTCACCCTGGGCGCCGCCCAGGTGCACGGTGACGCCGCGCTGGCCGGGGCACTGGCCGGCTACGGCGAGCTGGCCGGCCTGCCTGTCGGCACCCCGTGGACCAAGCGCTACGCCTTCGGGCTGATGCCGATCGGCGACGCCTTTCTCGCCTGGTCGAAGAGCGCCCGGCCGTGGACGGCCGCGGGACCCGCGCAGCCGCCGCCCGCGACCGTGTCGTGGTGGTGGCGGCTGCCCCTGCTGGCGCTGCTCGCCGTGCTCGGCGCCGCCCCCTGGCTGCCGGCGCTCCGCCGCCGGGCCGGAAGGGCCCGCTGAGACCCGGCGAGCCGCCCGGTTGGGGTCAGGAGGCGGGCTTGGCCGGGCGGCGGGTGCCCGTCTTGCTCAGGCGGTGGGCCAGCCGGTCCAGCGCCATGTTGATGACGATGAAGATGGCCGCGATGAGGATCGCCGCCGGGATCACGTTCGAGAAGTTCGCCGCGATCCCGTTCAGGCCGCGGTCCACCAGCTCGTCGTAGCCGACGATCAGCCCGAGCGCCGAGTCCTTCAGCAGCACCACGAACTGGCTGATCAGCGCGGGCAGCATCGTCTTGAGCGCCTGCGGCAGCAGCACGAGGCGCATCACCTGCCCCTTGCGCATGCCGACCGCGTACGCCGCCTCCCGCTGCCCCTTCGGCAGGCTGAGCACGCCGGCGCGGACGATCTCGGCGATCACCGAGCCGTTGTAGAGGGTGAGCCCGAACACCACCGCCGCGAAGGCGGAGACGTTCACGCCGATGAGCGCGTACGACCCGAAGAAGGCGAAGAAGATCAGCAGCAGCAGCGGCACGGACCGGAAGAACTCCACCACCACGGCCGCCGGCACCCGCACCCACGCGTGCTCCGACAGCCGGGCGGTGGCGAAGACGAGCCCGAAGATCCCGGCCAGCACCACCCCGGCGACGGCCGCCGCCAGCGTCCCGGCCAGGCCGGGCAGGATGAACGTGGCCCACACGTCCGCCCGCAGCAGCGGCGCCCACTTCTCCGCCGCCCACTGCTCCTTCTCCTCGAAGCGCACGTAGACGACGTACGCCAGCGCCAGCAGCACGAGCGCGACGACACCCGTCAGCACCCGGTTGCGCTGGACGCCGCGCGGTCCGGCGACCTCGTACAGGTTCGCGTAGGTCATCGGGTCACCGCCATCCGCTTCGACAGCCAGCCGAACGCCAGCCCCATCGGCAGGCAGAGCAGCACGAACCCGGCGGCGAAGCCGAGGAAGACCTCGATGACCTGGTCCCCGTACGTCTCGACCAGCTCCCGCATCCGCACCGACGCCTCCGCGACGCCCACCACCAGCGCGATCGTGGTGTTCTTCGTCAGCGCGATGAGGATGCTGCCGAGCGGCGCCACCACGGCGCGGAACGCCTGCGGCAGCGTGATCAGCGCCAGTGTCCTGACGAAGCCCAGCCCCAGCGAGCGGGCCGCCTCCGCCTGCCCCACGGGCACCGTGTTCAGCCCCGAGCGCAGCGCCTCGCAGACGAACGCCGAGGTGTAGGCGGTCAGTCCGATGACGGCGAGCCAGAAGTTGTTGGTCGCGATGTCGTCGGACAGTTCGAGCCCGAGGTTCGCGCCGAGCCCCAGGCCGGTGAAGAGCAGCACCAGCGTCAGGGGCGTGTTGCGGGCCACGGTCACGTACGCGGTCGCGGTGGCGCGCAGGGAGCCCAGCGGGGCCACCCGCATGGCGGTCAGCAGCGTGCCCAGCACCAGAGAGCCGAGCGCGCTGACCGCCGTCAGCCGGACCGTCATCCAGAAGGCGGCCAGAATGGTGCCGCCCTCGGTCAGCAACGCGTCCATGGGCCTCAGTACCGTTCGAGCTGCGGGGCCTGCGAGACGGTGAAGCCGGAGGAGCCCACGCTGGCCTGCAGCGCCTTGGTCCAGCTACCGTCGGCGAACATCTTCGCCAGGGCGTCGTTGACCGCCTTGCGGCCGTTCGTGTCGTCCTTCTTCATCCCGATGCCGTACTTCTCGGTGCTGAACGGCTCGCCGACCACCTTGAGCTTGCCCGCGTGCTGCGCGGCGTAGCCGGCCAGGATGACGTTGTCGGTGGTGAGGGCGTCGAGCTGGCCGCCGAGCACGCGGTCCACGCACGCCGAGTAGGTCCGCTCCTCCTGCAGCTGCACCTCCTTGGCGTACTCGGTCTTGACCTTCTGCGCCGGAGTCGAGCCGGCGACAGAGCACAGCTTCTTGCCGTTGAGCGCCTGGGGCCCGGTCAGCGCGGCGTCGTCGGCCCGTACCAGCAGGGCCTGGCCGGCCACGAAGTACGGCCCCGCGAACGACACCTTCTGCTTGCGCGCGTCGGTGATCGAGTACGTGGCCACCACCATGTCGACCTGGCCCTGCTCGATGAACGCCTCCCGGTTGGCCGTCACGGTCTCCTTGAACGTGATCCCGGACGGCTCGACCCCGAGCTGCTTGGCCACGTACGTGGCGACCTCGATGTCGAACCCGGTGAAGCTCCCGTCGGGCGTGCGCAGGCCGAGGCCGGGCTGGTCGGCCTTCACGCCGATGACCAGCTTCTTCTCGGTCTTGGCCTTGTCCACGATCGAGGCGTAGCTCTCCTGCCCGCCTCCGCACCCGGTGGCGGTCACGGCGACCACGGCGAACACGGCGTAAAGGGATCTGCCGAACATGACACTCCTTAGTGGGTGAGGATCTTGGCGAGGAAGGACTGGGCGCGGTCGCTGCTCGGCGCGCCGAAGAAGGCGCTGGGGGCGCCCTGCTCGACGATCTCGCCCTCGGCCATGAAGACGACCCGGTCGGCCGCCCGGCGGGCGAAGCCCATCTCGTGGGTGACGACGACCATCGTCATGCCCTCGCGGGCCAGCGTGGTCATGACGTCGAGCACCTCGTTGACCATCTCGGGGTCCAGCGCCGAGGTCGGCTCGTCGAACAGGATCGCCTTCGGGTCCATCGCCAGGGCCCTGGCGATGGCCACCCGCTGCTGCTGCCCGCCCGAGAGCTGGGCCGGCACCTTGTCCGCCTGGGCGCCGATGCCGACCCGGTCGAGCAGCTCACGGGCCTTGCACACGGCCTGGTCCTTCGGCCGCTTGAGCACGTGGACCTGCCCGAGGACGACGTTGTCCAGGACGGTCCTGTGCGCGAAGAGGTTGAAGGACTGGAACACCATGCCGACCTCGGCGCGCAGCCTGGCCAGCTCCCTGCCCTCCGACGGCAGCGGGGTGCCGTCGAGGGTGATCGTGCCGGAGTCGATGGTCTCCAGCCGGTTGATCGCCCGGCAGAGGGTGGACTTGCCCGCCCCGGACGGGCCGATGATCACGACGACCTCGCCCTGCCGGACCTTCAGGTTCACGTCCCGCAGGACGTGATGATCGCCGAATCTCTTGTTGACCTGGTCCAGGACGATCAGGTCCGACTGGGACATGCGCCACGCTCCTCGTCTTGGTCAGCGTTGGCGTAACCGTAGGAGCCGCATGTTCCGCGGAAAGGCTTGTGATCGTTTTGGTTGTTTGTGCTCGTTTAGCTCAGCAGCCGGCCCAGGAGCCAGGTCGGGTGCCAGGTCAGCAGTTGGCCGGCCTGGACGGCCCGGCGGTGTTGCCGTGGACGCCGATCGTGGCCATGAAGGCGCGGTCCCACTGGCCGTCACGCAGCCAGCGGCAGATCAGGCCGTTGAGGTAGTCGCGGAAGGCCGTGTCCTGCTTGCGCACGCCCATCCCGTACGGCTCGCGCCCGAACGGCTTGCGTACCAGGCGCAGTGTGTCGGGATGCTGGGCCAGCAGCCCGAGCAGGATGGTGTCGTCGGTGCTGAGCGCGTCCACCCGGCCGGAGATGAGGGCGGGGATGCAGATGCTGTAGGCGTCGACGATCTCCAGCTTGGCGGTCGGCACCTGCTCGCGCAGCCGGTCCACGGAGGTGGAGCCCTTGGCCGTGCAGACCGTCTTGCCGCCCAGGTCGGTCACCTGGTTGATGGTGGAATCGCCCATCCTGACCAGCAGGTCCTGCCCCGCGTAGTAGTACGGGTCGGTGAACGAGACCAGCTCGGAGCGGGCCGGGGTGATCGAGTAGGTGGCGATGACGAGGTCCACCACGCCCTGGGTGATGAAGTTCTCGCGTTCGCGGGAGACGGTCTCGACGAAGCGGACGTTGCGTTCGCTGCCGGTGAGGTCCTTGGCCAGCAGTCGCGCGATCTCCGCGTCGAACCCGGTGATCCGCCCGCTGGCCGGGTCCTTGTAGCCGAACATCGGCTGGTCGAACTTGGTGCCCACGGTCAGCACGCCGCGCTGCTTGATCCGCGCCATCGTGGACTCCGTGGCGAACGCGTCCGCCTCGCCGCAGCCGGTCGCGAGCACGCAGAGCAGTACTGCCGCCAGCACCACGCGCAGCCCGCGCCGCACGGGGATCCTCACCGGACTGGTCATCAGGCCGGTCATCAGGCCGGTCGGCCGGTCGGTCGGCTGGCCGGTGGGCGGGCCGCTCATCGGACGCGGTACCGGTGCTGCGGACGCCCGGTCTCCCCGTACTTCGGGCGGCCCTCGACCAGCCCGCGATCGGCCAGGTGCTCCAAGTAGCGGCGGGCGGTGGCCCGGCTGACGCCGACCATCCCGGCCAGCTCGTGCGCCGAGGCGTCCTCCTCGACCTCGGCCAGCGCGTCCAGGATCTTCTGCTCGGTGGCCGGCGAGATGCTCTTCGGACGGGTGCCCTGGTCGAGGTGGAGCGAGCGGAAGAGGCGGTCGATCTCCTGCTGCTCGGCGAACCGGCCGCCCCCGTCGAGCTGCTCGGCGGTGGCCGCGTACCGCAGCAGGGTCTGCTCCAGCGTGCCGGCCCTGGTCGGCTTGACCAGGTAGTAGAGGGCGCCGCGCTGGATGGCCGCCCGTACGGTGGCCGACTCCTTGCGGCTGGAGACGACGATGATGTCGGCGGGCGGCTGTTCCGGCCGGCGCAGCCGGTGCGCGACCTCTAAGCCGGGCATATCCGGAAGGTGCAGATCGAGCAGGATCAGCCGGGGCGCGAAGCGGCCGGCGGCGGCCAGCGCCGCGTGGCCGGTGTGGGCGATGCCCACCACCCTGAAGCCCAGCACCCGGTTCACCTGCGCGTGCAGCGCCGCCGTGACGACCGGATCATCGTCCACGATGAGTACGGTGATGTCCCTGGGCTCAGGCATCGCCACGCTCCTCGTCCAAGCAGTAGATTCTTGCAGCTTAAGCGTGTTTTATTACAAAAGATCGACTTTTGCTCGTTCTGCTCATCCGGATCCGGCGTACGCGCCGGTTACCTCCTACTCTGTACCCGAACGGCTGGGGGGAGGGACGGACGCCCGTGCGGTGGTTGTTCGCGGTGACAGCCCTGTGGACGCTCCTGGGCCTGCTGCCACTGGCGGCACTGACGTCGTCCAGCATCTCCCTGTCCGAGGGCGCGGTGCGCGACGAGGTCAGCAACCGGGTCAGGACCACGGCGTCGGTCAGCAGGGTCGTGGTCGACCAGCAGATGAGCTCGCTCAAACAGCTCGTCACCGCCTTCGCGCAGCGCCCCGAGGTGCGCGCCTCCGTCGGCGACGCCACGCCGACGACGCTGCGCGACTGGCTGGGCCAGTTGGAACGCATGCGCGACGGGGTCAGCGGGCTCATGCTGATCTCCCCCGAGGGAAGCATGCTCGGCGCCGAACCCCCGAGCGCGCTGCCCCAGGACATCACCAGCACCGACTGGTACCGCGCGGTGCGCGACGGCCGCCAGGCCCACGTCTCCCAGGCGTACACGCCCACGATGGGCGACGTGTCCAGGGCGGTCGCCGTGGCCGCGCCCATCATGAGCGCCGACGGCGTGCGCATGTTCGGCATGCTCGCCATCGTCTACAGCCTGGACGCGATCAAGGCGTTCGCCGAGGAGGCCGCCAACGCGCAGGACATCCGGCTGCTCATCACCGACAAGGCCGGCGTGCTCGTCGCCGACCCCGGCAGGCAGGTGTACGCGCTCACCTCCCTGCGCGAGGACTTCCGGGTGGACGCCGCGCTGGCCGGGCAGGCGTGGAGCGGCATGTACCGCGGCATCGACGGCCTGGTCATGTCGGCCTCCGAGCCCATCCCGAGCATCGGCTGGACGGTCACCGCCGAGGTCTCCGCCTCCGAGGCGCTGGCCTCGGCCGACAAGCTGCGCACGAACGTGCTCACCGTCGCCGCCCTGCTCGCCCTGCTCATCCTCATCGGCCTCGGCCTGCAGATCCACTCCACGCGTGGCCGCCGCCGGGCCCAGGCCACGCTGGCCAGGTACGCCGCCGAACTGGCCTCCGCCAGGGACGACGCGCTCAGCGCCTCCAACGCCAAGTCCGAGTTCGTGGCCAAGATCAGCCACGAGATCCGCACCCCCATCAACGGCGTGCTCGGCATGAACTCCCTGCTCATGGGCACCCGCCTGGACGAGGAGCAGCGTTACTACGCCACCACCGCCCAGGAGTCGGCCCACAACGTGCTGCGCCTGCTCGACGACTTCCTCGACCTGTCCAGGATCGAGGCCGGCCATCTCCAGGTCGACGCCGTGGCCTTCGACCTGCCGCGCCTGTGCGACGAGGTCGTGGCACCGTTCGCGCCGCACGCGTACGAGCAGGGGCTCTGGCTCACGCTCCGGCTCGACGAGAACGTCCCGAGCCAGGTGTCGGGCGACCCCGCCCGGCTGCGCCAGGTGCTCACCAACCTCGTCGGCAACGCGCTCAAGTTCACCTTCCAGGGCGGCGTGGACCTGCGGGTCACCCTCGACGAGGGCGAGCCGGGCCAGGAACGGGTGACGCTCAGGTTCGCCGTGGCCGACACCGGGATCGGGGTCGGCCCCAACGACCGGGAACGGGTCTTCGGCGTCTTCCGCCAGGTGGACTCGCCGATCACGCGCAGGACCGGCGGCAGCGGCCTGGGCCTGGCGATCAGCCGGCAGCTCGTCGAGCTCATGGGCGGCAGCATCGGGCTGGACAGCGTCGAGGGCGTGGGCAGCCGCTTCTGGGCCACGCTGCCGGTCGACGTCGTGACCTGGGCCGAGCCCGGGGCGCACACCCTGGAGGGACGGCGCGCGCTCGTCGCCGACTCGCGGCCCGAGGACCGTACGCTGGCCGCGCGCTACCTGGCCCAGGCCGGGGCCGAGGTCGAGGAGACCAGGGACCAGGAGCAGGCCCTGGCCCGCCTGCGGTCGGCCGCCGCGGCGGGGGAGCCGTACGAGCTGGCGGTCGTCGCCCTCGACCTGGGCACGACCCCGGACCCGTCGCCAGGCAATGGGCTGGCCACCGCGCCGGATGCCGCACGGGGCAATGGGCTGGCCACTTCACCTGACGCCGCACTGAGCACTTCGCCGGGCGGCTCGTCGAGTCACCCACTGGGCGGTTCGCTGGGGGCGGACCCGGGCGCGCCGCGTTCGCTCGCCCACGCCATCCTCACCGACCCGCTGCTCCAGGCCACCAGCGTCATCGTGGTCGTCACCCCGGGCCGTTCCGGCTTCGCCTGGCCGGCGCCGGCCGGCGAGCGGGCCGTACAGTCGATCACCCGGCCGCTGAGCCGCCGCCGCCTGGTCGCCGCCGTGGAGAACGCCCTGGGCACCGCCGAGTCCCCCGGCGACCATCCGGCCGGCCAGAACGGCAGCCCGGCCGCCGCAGCGCGGATCCTCGTGGCCGAGGACGACGAGGTGAGCCGCCAGGTGGCGATGCTCGTCCTCGGCCAGGCCGGTCACGAGGTCGAGGTGGTCGACGACGGCGCCCAGGCCGTGCGGGCCGTGCTCGAAGGCGGCTACGACCTGGTGTTCATGGACTGCCAGCTGCCCGTGCTCGACGGACTGGCCGCCACCGAGGAGATCAGGGGCCGCGAGGAGGTCCACACGCCGATCATCGCGATGACCGCCGCCGCCATGCCCGACGACCGGATCCGCTGCCTCGAAGCCGGCATGGACGACCATCTGGCCAAGCCCGTGGACTGGCCGCGCGTGCTGGCCCGCATCCCGGAGTGGACGGCCTCGGCCGGGCTCCCGCCCGAGCTGGCCGGGCTGTCCCAGGAGGCGCTGGCGGACGTGGCGCGGGCCTACCTCGCCACCGCCACGCGTACGTTCGACGAGCTCAGGCAGGCCGTACGCGACGGCGACCGCCCGGCCGCCACGGCGCTCGCCCACCGGCTCAGGGGCGCCTGCGCCACGGTCGGCGCGGTCAGGGAGGCGGAGCTCTGCCGGCGCGTCGAGGACCTGTCCGCGTCGGGTGCCGTCGTGGACGAGGACCTGCTGGAGGAGCTGGGCGGCCTGCTCAGCGACGTCCCCGAATGGATGAGCGCGGCCCACTCCTGAGCGGGGGCGTCCGGGTTACGGTTTTCCGCCATCGAGGTCGGCGGGTCGCCCCCATGGTTCCCGCCGCCGCGGGCTCCTAGCGTGGGGCGGCGTGATCAGTCTGCGCGGTTTGACCAAACGGTACGGCGACCGTCTCGCCGTGGACGACCTGTCCCTCGACCTGAGGCCGGGCACGGTGACCGGCTTCCTCGGCCCCAACGGTGCGGGGAAGCCCACTGTCAAGCTGGGTACCTGAACTGTTTTCGCTCCGTTGCAACGCTCGTTGCGCAGGGCTTCTGTCTTGGGGGTCTCGGCCGAACGCCAGACCCTACCTGAGCTGATCTTCCCATCGCTGTCGCCCCACTGGGGGAAAAGCACGGCAGGAGGGGGGTGTCACGGTGGAGCGCCCAACTGGACGAACGACCGTGACACCCCCCTCCTGCCGTGCTCTCGTAGTTGGGGCGACAGCAATGGGAAGATCAGCGCCTTCACGCTAAGCCCACCTACGGACGGGCTGGGCCGCTCGAATGATCATCCTTGAGCGGAGCCCCCGCCGGAGGCTGCTTGAAGGTGCACCAACAGAGTGAGGTCAGATTTCCTCTCTGCGGAAACTGAACTCGTTGGCGGTCACCCCCCTGACGAAAGCGCGCCACTCCGTGGGGGTGTAGGCAATGGAACGGTGCCCCGAGTCCGTGAGGACTACAGCGGAAGATGACACTTCAGCGAAGGGACACCGCTCCCCGCGAGCCCCGACGATCAATGTGTTCCACTCGGGATAACTATAGGAAAGCAGCCCTGCGGCAGGGTTCTTGCTGTGACGGACCAACACGGACTCGGCAGCCGGAGCCACCTCGACGCAGCTCTGACCGTTCCCGCTAAAGGTGCTGATGCGCCAGGCGAGGTTGGAAACGTTCAAGTTCGTCGCATCTCCCTCTCAATTCGGATCCTCACTAAGAGTCGTCAACAGCGTGATGGTTTCTTGCGGTGCCAAAGCTACCGCTCGTAGATGCTCAAATACCATGTTATGCCTGGCTAGCTCCTCCTCCTCTTCAAGGAAGAGGTCACCCCCCATGCTGTCGATGTAGACGATGTCAGGGGCCAGCGCACCGAAGCGAAGGATCACAAAGGACCCTGGCATACCCGGATGAGCGCCTGCGTCGAACGGGACAACTTGAAGGGTGATGTTGGGCTGTCGTGCTTGGTCGGCGAGATGACGAAGCTGATCCCGCATGACGGCCGTTCCGCCGACTCGGCGATGCAAGGCAGCTTCGTCGATCACTGCCCAAAAGTGCGGAGAAGATGAAGAAGGAGAAGCGGCAAGCAAGCGTTGCCGCGTCATGCGAGCGTCAACACGCTCCTGAACTTCCTCAGCGGTAGCGAAAGGGAGAACCCCGGTGATGACGGCGGTGGCGTAGTCCCGCGTTTGAAGCAACCCCGGCACGAAGATCGTTTCCGCGTTAAGGATCTCGCGCGCTTCTTCCTCGAAGTTGATGTACGCGGTGTACTGCTCAGGCAAGTCCGTGTCCGTATTTAGCCACGACTTCTTGCTAGCGTGTTTGAGCAGGTCAAGGAGCGTTGCCCGCTCGGTCGGCGGGACCTGGTAGGCAGCGAGTAGAGCCTTGAGAGTACGAGCCTGAGGCTTCGTCCTGCCCGTCTCGATCCTGTAGAGCGTCGTGACGTTGACGGACGTCTCCGCCGCTACATCCTCCTGCGAAAGCCCGGCGTTAGCCCTGTACCTGCGTAGCGCGGCGGCCAGGGTTCGCAATCGGGCGCTGGGCGGCTGGCGTCTCGGTGGCACCTGCTCATCATGTCGCATCTGGGGATCACCTTGCATGTAGACCTACCTGTTCGACGTTTGCAGGGTATGCATTTAGCGGCCTTGCATTTGCATGCCATGGAGGTGCACACTGGGCCTAGGCGTCAGGGTCTCAGGCGGGGCGACGTGACGGGAGCTGAACGAGCAAGCCGACAGCAGAAAGTGCCGGAGTCGTGCCGGTGTGGAGGCGAGCGATGAGCACGCACGATCAGACAGCACAGGAGGCGCGTGAGATATGCAGCGCAGAAGGTCAGTACCTCTGCCTGGTCAAGGTCGCATGGCAGCTCAGAGCCCTGAACCTGAGCGTCCGGCTCGAACTGTTGAGAGCGACGGACCCGGCCGTAGTGATCAGTACCGCGCGAGACACGGTGAAAGTGACGGCGACACTGCGCGAGGGAGCTTGGGCGCTGGCATGGGGGCGGGGGCGACGGGCCTGGGTTGCGGCGGAGGACAGCGAGGCTGCTGTGCGAATTGCCGAAGCGGTGGGCCTGTAGATAGCGGCTTTAGGCGGTTCATGCCGACCGCAGCCGCAGTTCCTTCGGCGCGTCATTTCGTACAAGAGAGAATGGCAGAGCTGGGGTATAGACGCTTCGCAGATGATGCCGCACTAGTCGCGAGCGAATTAGTTACGAACGCCGTAGAAGAAACTGAGCGGCACGAAAACATCAAGCTTTATGACGGCAAAGTGCCGTTGGAACAAATACTCGCTGAGGGGACCTTCGCCGGTTGGTGGAGACCATGGCTTGTGTGTGTGAGCGTATATGCGCATCGGAGGCAAGGGGCCGTAATAGAGGTCTGGGATTGCAGTCGTATACCGCCTAAGCCAGAGCGAGAAACAGATTCCCTCAAGATGACGGGTCGAGGGCTGGCCATCGTTGAGGCAGTCGCCAAAGTATGGGGGTACAGATTCCCGCGATGTGGCGGGAAGGTCGTCTTCGCTCTACTCCAAAACAACACGCGGGAAGTTTGATATGACGCCACGGAAAGAACAGCTCATCTCGAATGAAGAGCTAAGGGAGCGGTACCCGAGAGAATCAATGCAGGAGATCGCGAAGTCAGTAGGAGTAGGGCGCGAAACGGTGAGCAGGTGGATAGCTAGCGCGGGGATTGTCGTCGATCAACGGAAAAAGCCGCTCCTCTCAGAGGAGGAGCTAAGGGAGCGGTACCCGAAAGAGTCAATCAGGGCAATTGCAAAATCCTGCGGAGCGGGGCCCGTAGCGGTGAGGAGGTGGATAGCTGACGCGGGGATTGTCATCGGTGTGCGAGAGTCGCGAAGAGCACGCATGAAAACTGGAAAGCTAACAGATAGAGAAATAGTAGCGATGTACGTGAAGGAGAAAAAAACGATAAGCGATATCGCTCGCGCGGCGGAGGTTAGTACTGGATTAATCACGTTCAGATTGCAAAAGGCTGGCGCAAGGTTGCGCGGTCGAGTGGGGCGCAAGTGTCCGGTATCGAACAGAAAGCTTCTAGCTATTTACGGCAGAGTGGGCTCGGTTAGAGGGGTCGCATCAGAACTAGGAGCAACGCCGTACTACGCGAAGAAATGGCTCAAGAATGCGGGAGCGACGGTTCCGCGAAGTGATACGGGACGCGAGTCAAGATTGCGATTGCTGGGGTGAAACCGAAAAAGTCGAGGGTGAGGACTTGGACCCTGGCGATGAGCGAGGAGGAGGTTCGTCTTCGCCTGGCGAAGGGGGCGACATATAAGGAAGTAGCGAAGGAGTGCGGAGTAACGCCAGGGCTATTGACTAAGCGGCTAAAAGCTGCGGCGGATAATCGGCGGAAAGATTCGAGCTGGTCAGAGGCCGAATTGAGCGACCAATCGGGCAAACCTCATATCTACGTTTTGGCGATGACCGGGGAGATGCCGGATCATCTGGTGAGGTGGAAAGAGGACCTCGATTACTGGAGTTCGGTCGATGTGCTGTGCGGGCAGGGTGAGTGCCTGCTTCGGGTTCGGGGGCCACGAGCGAGCGGGGAAGCTATGAGGTGGGAGATTAAGGAGGACTCGGTGTGTTCAGTATGTAGAGAAATAGCATTGTCAGGGATTCAGGGAAAAGGGGCATAGGGTGAGTAGGAGCACGCAAGACGAAGCTCGGGCGCGCGTCATGGAAGCTGGCAGAGAGCTTTTTGGAACGCGTGGTTACGTTGATGTTCGACACGACGAAATAACGAGGGCGGCGAAGATATCCAACAGAAGATTCTATACGTTATTCCGGGATGTAGGGGCGCTGCTATCCGCAGTCGTACTCGACGTGTCGGAAGAGGTAGAAGCGGTGTTAAAGGTCAAAGCTGAGGAGGGGGCGGAGAAAGCATTAGAGGAACAAGTAGGAGACATCATTGAACGCTATGTGCGACTGATGACGGAAAACCCGAAGCTGCTCCGAATCCTTCATTGGGAGTCACATCACGTCAAAGTTGGGGGACGGTGGCGGGGGGTGTTGATGAGCACACTAGAGCCGTTATTGAAGGAACATGGATTGAGCGAGCGCATGATCCGCGTACGCCTGGTATGTGTTCTAGGGGCGATCGATGGGGTACTGATGGACTGGCGTGAGGGAGGGGGGTTAAAAGCTAGTGAAGTGGCTGGAATAGCCGTGCGTGTGTCTAAGAACGTTTTCTCCCTTGCGAGCGGCAAACGGGAGAGCGACCCGGGTCATACCGACTAATGGGGAAGCCTTTCCGGTGGCAGCCGGAACGGTTCCCCAGAATTGAGTATTTGTCGAGAGAGGAGAGCGTTTGAGAGAAGTTACATAGGTAGGCCACTTAATTGATGCGAGAGCAGAGGCCCCGGTGACGCCAGAAGGCGGCTGGGGTCTCTGTTTTTTATGTGACCTATGGGACGGCTGATAGCTTTCCGGATTCGCGCAATTCCCGAAACGAAAGTTTCCTGATGTGGCGTGAACCTTTCTTTGTTGCATGTGCGTATGACTGGACGATCAACCAACCCGAAGAAAAGGAAGTCAGTCATGCGCAGAACAACCGCGTTCACGGTGAGCGTTCTGGCGAGCGCCGCGATCCTGTGGCCCACGGCAGAAGGCGCAGTAGCGAGTACCGAGAGCACGAGGCAGGCAGCGGCGGTGTGCGGTCAGTCGTTCCCGGTCTCCTTCTCGGGGCGTCCGGTCGTGGCGCGTCAGAGGACGCTGACCATGACGGGTACGAACGTCAGCATCAGGGAGTTTCCGTTCATCAACGCAGAGGTCCTGCGGTCGAAGCCGACAGGGAGCAAAGCCCGGTCCTGTGGGTTCCTCCAGGGGGCTCGGATAAACGCCTACACCAACAAGTGCGGGCGGTCGGGTAACACCTGGTGGGCCGTGAGAGGCAACTTCGTCAACAACTTAGGTTGGCGTGTCACGGTCGGGTACATCTTCGCAACCTGCGTGACGGCCAGCACGAGATGACCTGAGTAAGCGGTTGCCGGTCGAATGCCGTAGGCACCCGTAAGGGCGGCAGCCGTTCAGGCTGCCAGTTCAGCCGGCGACCGCTTACGACCCTTTTCGAGACAGATCTAAGCACAATGGATCCTTTGAGAAGGGTCGGCAGAAATGTCGGCAATGTCGGATAGGGCGTTGCCACATCAGGCCCGGTCGCTCCTGGAGCTGCCAGGCCGGGACCGGCCGCTAGGCCGCATGCCCGGCCTGGCAGGGCGGCGGGGACGCCGCCCCTTGATACCTCATAAGAGAAATTCGGCAACTTAACGCCGTGGACTGAGCGATACGACTAGCAGGTTCACGGAGAGTCGATCTCGCCTTAAGGTGAACGAGATCAGGTGCACGGACGAATCCGACTCTGCGCGGGAGTGATGCCGTGAACGAGAACGAGTTAGAGGTTAGGACGGGGCGTTTCGGACAGGAGCTAAGCCGAATTCTGGGCGAGAGCTCCAGAGCTGACCGAATCCAGATATTAGTGGATCATGTCGGCTGGCTAGTGGGGGAAGAGGGTGACTGGCCGTGGGTCGGGGAGCTGGCGCGCGTTGCGAAGTCCGCACACCTGACGCTGGCCGAAGTGCGGGACGTGTCGTCAGAGGTGGCCTGGCGGAGTAGGCAGGCGGGCGAGGAGATGCCGCCCGCTGATCTTGCGCCGGATAAGGGCATCGACGCGGAGGTTTTCGGAATCGTCCTCGCGTATGTGCGTGGCCAGCGTTTCCGGTTTGACTTCCGATTCCAAGAGCTTTATTCGGCCGCCGAAGAGTGGCGGCGGATCTATCCCGATGACGCGCTCATGTGTGCGTTCGGCGCTTTCGCGGCGTGTGGACTGAGACTCCCCGATGGCCTTTCGCTTTTCCGGGCGTCGGTGGAAGCAGCAGACGCGGATAAGGTATCGCGGCACGTGAGCCTTACGGCGGCGTGGATGGCGCAGTATCTTCCGGAGCAAGCAACGCTGATACTTGAGCTGGCGGGTCGGATGATCACGCTTGGCGAAGGTGACGCGGTTCTCTATTTCCGGAGAGCAAGGGGCCATAGTCGGCTGGGACAATACGAAAGGGCTCTGGACGACATATACCGAGCAATGGATCTGCTCGGCTCTGGGCAGACCGATGTGCATGCGGATTACGTACGCGAATGGCAGATCATCTGTGCCGAAATGGCGATGGAGCAGAAAGCAAGGGATCTCGCAACCGAAGTAGTGGCTAAAGCACGAGAAGAGGCAGAGGCCAGAGTCAAGGCGGCTGAGGCCATGGTTTCGGATGGGCTCGCACGTGTAGTCGAAATTCTGGGACTGTTCGTGACGCTCGTAACCTTCGCGGTTGGTGGCGGGGCTCTGCTGCTCATGCGGACAACGAACTGGACCCAGGGACTTACGACGGTTGCGATAATCGGCGGCGGGTCGCTTGGTTTCTTCATGCTTCTTCGGTGGGTCGTCTGGGCGAAGAGGAGGCGTATCTAGGTGGAGGCGTATTACCCGCGACTGGTCGAACCGGTGCGCAGGATAGGGAAAATAGACTTTGACTTCTCCCGGCATATCGCGGTGATGGCAATCATCAATCGCACGCCGAATTCTGGGCTTGACCCGAATCGGTCGATGTCGGTGGAGCCCCTGATAGCAACGGCAGAGCGGGCAGTAAGAGAAGGGGCGGAGTGGGTCGATGTAGGCGGGCGGGCATTCCGTCCTGGTCGGGTGGTCACGACCGAAGAGGAGATCAACCGCGTTACGCCGGTAATCCAGGGCATTCGGGGAGTTACGGATGCCGTGATCAGCGTGGATACGCATCTCCCGGAAGTGGCGGAAGCGGCTTTCGAGTGTGGGGCCGATGTCGTCAACGACACGAACGGTCTGAGGACGCCGGGCCTGGCGGCGCTGGTAGCGAAGACAGGAATGGGGGTGGTGATAACCCATAGTCAGAGCGGACCAGCGGACCCAGACATCAGAACGCCTTACACCGATGTGGTGCGGGATGTGTGTGACTTCCTGCGCGATCGGGTGACCATGGCTCTGAACGCTGGAATCAAGCCAGAGAAGATTTTCATTGATCCGGGACACGATCTCAACAAGACCACGGCAGAGTCAATCGAGGTGACTCGGCGACTGGCAGAAATAGCCGTGCTGGGCTTCCCTCTGGTGGCGGCAGTGTCAAATAAGGACTTCATAGAGGAGAGCCTAGAAGCGGAGCGGGGTAGCGATGAGGTGAGGGTGGGGACTGTCGCTACGAATACGATCTGTGCCTATCTGGGGGCGCGGGTGATACGCGTTCACGAAGTCGCTCCGAATGTCACGGCGATGAAGTCGGTGGAAACGCTGCTAGGTATGGCCTAGAACCAGGACGGCGGGAACGGGAAGGGCCAGCCTCTATGCCGTAGGCACCCGCTAGGGCAGCCGTTCAGGCTAGTGAGGCCGGCGCTTCCCGTGGCCGATTTCGGAGGCGCGGTATTCGCGCGTGAACTACGGCGGGAACAGCGGGCCAGAGGCACGCATGACGGCGGTCAACCCGTGGGGGTTCCCAAAATAGCTTCTAAGATGTAGGAACGGTGCGCCATTGACTAGCTTGGGGAAAGGCGCTGCCTGGTGTGCAAGATGAAGAGGTCGGCTCGGAACACACTGTGGGTAACTGCTACGGGCTTTGTGTCGGCGTAGTGGATGCGTCGGACAGTGAGAACGGGTGTGCCGGGCGGAATCCCCATTAGGTGTTCTTCTTCTGGCGTCGGCATGCGAGCGCTGGTCATCTCGTCCACATCCGTAACGCCGATTCCGACCCTAGAGAAGCGGGAGATGGTGTCCGGCTGAGTAGAAGTTTCACCGGGTGCTGGCTGCACGGTAGGAGTGCCGGGAAACAACGGCTCGTAATACTCGGACATCTCGATGACATCGCCGTTAACAGTCCAGCGGTAGAGGATTTGTGTCACGCGGTCACCTGCGGACAAACCCAATTGCTCGGCGATATCCGTGGGAGCGCTTATCTGGGAAACGTGCGCGCTGAGGGCGCGGTCTTCCCCTTCGGCGTCCGGGCGAATGTCTCGGCCGTCCCGCTCCGAAATGATCGGTGAGGGCGTGTCGGCTACGAGAGACCCTTTGCCCTGCTTGGTGATGATCAAGCCCTGACTGCGGAGGCGGGCGAGAGCGGCGCGGGCTGTGTTGTCCGAAACATTGTGCTCGCGGGCAAGCTGGGCATGACTCGGCACAAGATCGCCGGGCTGCATGTCACCGCTGCGGATCTTCGCGCCGATGCGGTCCGCGATGCGGACGTAATCGGGTGTGCGCTGGGTCACAGTTATACCTTCCGGGAATGTGTGCCAACTCTGTCTACAGTGTGGGCTTAGTGTACGAAGCCCACAGCCCCTACGCATCGTGTAGGGCAAGAGAGGAGACAGATTGTTACAGGGACCCATCCCGGTTCATCCGGATACGGTCTTTCCCCACGGGTGCTACCTCGTGGGCGAGGTCGAACCGGTCCGTGACTTCGACCAGAGCACGAAGGACAAGCCGGTTCAGGCACGCGACAAGCTGAGCCAGGAGCCGGTTTGGCAGGTGGCGGTCATGGACGGGGACCCCAAGTGCAAGCCGTCGCAGAAGACGGTCACGGTCAAGATCGCGAGCACCGATCAGCCTGTGGCACCGGCACTGACGGCAGAGATGCCGATTGTGCCGGTGACCTTCGAACACATGTGGGTCACGCCGTACGTGGATCAGCGCACGGGGCGGCTGGCCTACTCCTTCCGGGCGTCGGGCATGAAGCCCAGCGGTCGGCGGGCGGGTAACACGGCCACGGGGGCGGCAGGGGGCACGGCGTGATGGAACGGGGGAACACGGGGGGCGCGGGGTACACGTACATCGAAACCGGGGACGATCAGGCGGTGGCGGTCAGCTTCTATGACGCGCGGGTGCGGGCCTGGACTGGGGTGGTGCAACCGGAGTACGGACGCCCCTATCTCCACATCGGTACGAGCCTGGCGGAAGTGACGATCTCGACCACGGGCGGCGGGCCGGTCACTCCGGCTGATGTCGAGGCGGCACGGCGGATCGCGCGGGCGGCGGCGACCTACATGGACGCGGTCTGCCTGGCTTACAAGCGGCAGAGCGGCAACGAGGCGTAGGAACAACGGCGGGGAGGCTGGCAGCGCGTCAGTCTCCCCTACGTCGCACAACAACCCATCGTCTACCCAAGAAAGGCGAGCGACGTAACGATGTTCAAGCGCCTTCCCGGCGACACGTCGGGGCTGGTGACAACGACTCCGGAAACGTCGGTGGTGTTCGCGCCCACCGTCATACGGACGCCAGCGATTGTGACGCTGGTCATCTGGGCGTTCCGGTTGGTGGCAGGGGTCGTCCGTCTAGTGATCAGGCATCCGATCGCGGTGGCGGTGACGGGCGGGACGGCGGCGCTGTGGGTTCGCTTCGACTGGCAAGAGGCGGCCATGGTGACGGGGGTCATGCTGGCTGAGGTCGGTCTCCTGTGGGTGGTCGCGCCTCGCCTGTGGGCGCGGTGGATCGGCTGGCGGCTGGTGGCCTGGGCGCGGATGACGTTCGTGTACGGGCCACGCTGGCAAAGCACGATGGCCATAGCGGGCCTGACGGCCTCCATCAAGGGGCGGGTCTTCGTGCCGCGCCTGGTGCGGGTGCGGTGCTCGGGGTGGGCTGATGTGCTGACGGTGCGGATGCTGCGCGGCCAAGCACCTGGGGCGTGGGCAGAGCGAACGCCTAACCTGCTGAGCGGACTCGGCGGGGTGTCGTGCCGGGTAGCCGTGCTGAAAGGAGCACGGCTGCGGGTGACGATCGTGCGGCGCGATGAACTGGCTGTGCCGCTGGCTGCGCTGCCGGTCCCGGAAGTGGCCACGGTCGGGCCGGTGGAGATCGGACGGCAGGAGAACGGGGAACCGTACCGGCTCAAGGTGCACGGGACACATGTGCTGGTCGCTGGGGCAACGGGAGCGGGTAAGGGCTCCTACATCTGGAGCGTGATCCGGGGCCTGCTGCCTGCGATGGCTGCGGGGCTGGTGGAGGTGTGGGCGCTCGACCCCAAGCGTATGGAGCTGTCCTTTGGGCGGCGTCTGTTCGGCAAGCGGTACGCGGCCACTCCGGAAGAGTGTACGGAGCTGCTTGAGCGGGCGGTCCGGGTGATGCAGGAGCGGGCGGACCGGTACGCGGGTCGGCGGCGGTCACACGTGCCGACACCGGATGATCCGTTCGTGCTGGTGATCGTGGATGAGGTCGCGTTCCTGACGGCCTATCAGGAGGACCGGGGACTGCGTCACCGGATCCTGGCGGCGCTGGCCACGCTGACGACACAGGGGCGCGCGGTCGGGGTTGGGGTGCTGGCTGCGCTGCAAGACCCGAGAAAGGAGGTGTTGACGATCCGGAACCTGTTTCCCGACAAGATCGCGCTGCGACTGGATGAGGCGGAACAGGTGGACATGGTGCTAGGGGACGGGGCACGGGATCGCGGGGCGCTGGCGGATGAGATCTCACAGACGCAAGTGGAGGGCGCGGGCGTCGGCTACGTGCGCTTAGAAGGATCGCCGGACCCTGTGCGGGTGCGGGCGGCGTACGTGTCGGACGACGACATTCGGAACATGGAACGCGGCTATGGCGTGGACGGGGGAACGTGGTGAAAGAGCTGCTGAGGGCGCTCGGGTGTATGCAGTGCGGGGAGGAGGCGCTAGTCCTGGACGTCGTGCGGGCACTGGTGGAATGCGGCGCATGCGGGGCTAGGGCGGCTGTGCAGGTGGAGAACGGGGATGCCGGGCGGGAGGAGACGGACCGCTGAACGGCGAAGAGTTGCGCGGCGCTGGTCATCTGGCGGCGGGCGCTCGGTCTCTGGAGATGGCGGAAGCGGCGGCGGCGGAGCTGGGCGGAGTGTGCGTCCGGCCGCTGCCGTTTCGCGTTCATGACCGGGTGAGCGGGCGTAGCTGGGTGGTAGAGGTCGCCTGCGGGGCGCTGGTAGCGAGCAAGTGTCCGGGCTGTGCGGAGAACGCGCGGAAGATTCGCACGGCGCAGTGTCGTGAGGGTTGGCATCTGGAAGAGGAGCCGGAAGCACGGGGGAAGGAGGAACAGGACGGAGCAGGGCGGGCCGTCAAGCTGACTGTGTCACCCGAAGGGCGAGCGGAGCGAGGGTTGCCGGCGCGTGCTGCGGCCGGTGCGAGTACGGATGACCAGGGGAAAGAGCGGGTGGTCCGCTCGACGCGGCGGCGGCAGGACGCGGCGAAGCTGCCTAGGCGGCGGCGCGTGGATGGCACGTTGGGGCGGACGTACGGCGACGGGAACGGCCGACTGTATCGGCCGTCCATGTTCCTGACGCTCACGCTGCCCTCATACGGTCCCGTGCGTGACGGGGTGCCGGTGGATCCGGCGGCGTATGAGTACGGGCAAGCGGCGGCCGACGCGATGCACTTCGGGAAGCTGGTGGATCGCTTTGTGCAGAACCTTCGCCGGGTGGCGGGCTATCAGGTCCAGTACTTCGGGGTGGTCGAGCCGCAACGGCGGTTAGCGCCGCACCTGCACATGGCCTTCCGGGGAACGCTGCCTCGGCGGGAGCTGCGTCAGATCGTGGCGGCTACCTATCACCAACTGTGGTGGCCTGCGGATGGCAGGCCAGTCATGGAGGGGGCGGGGCATCCGGTCTGGTCTGAGGGCGCGGGCTACGTCGATCCGGTGACGGGGGAAGTCCTGCCCACGTGGGAGGAGGCGCGGGAAGAGGTGGACGTGCCGCGTCACGTGCTCCGGTTCGGGCGGCAGATGAGCATGCGGGGCGTGCTGGTCGGGAGCGAAGAGGCGAGTAAGGGGGTGTGGTACCTGGCGAAGTACCTCACGAAGTCGATGAACGAGGCTCTGTTGAGCCGGTGGGGCGCGCTGAGCGGGGCGGAGCAGGCGCACGCGGCACGGCTGATAGAGGCGGTGCGGGTGGAGCCGTGCTCTCCTGAGTGCGCGAACTGGCTTCGTATCGGAGTTCAGCCGAAGTCGGCCAGAGCGGGCCTGCGGGCGGGGCTTTGTCCTCGGCGGGCGCATCGGGCCGATCGGCTGGGCTACGGCGGACGGCGGGTGCTGGTCTCGCGCCGGTGGTCGGGGCGGCGGGTGAGTGACTACAAGGAGGAGCGACGGGCCTGGGTCCTGGAAGCGCTGGGGGCGGAGGAGGAAGAGGCCGCAGCAGAAGAGGGGCGATACCTGTGGGAGGCGGCTAAGGAAGGTGAGGAAGGGGTGCCACCGCTGGCGGCGCGCGTGTGGCGGACGGTGCGGCAACGGCGGGCAGCGTACGAGGCGATAGCGAAGCGAAGGGAGGAGGCGGGACGGTGCGGGGGTGAAGAGGCGAGGGACGCAGTCGAGTAAGAGCGCGCCGAAGGCACGATGTAGGGCTGACGGGGTGTGGACGGCAGGTGCAGGTAAGGGCGGCGGTCAGCCATCGCGGACCCCTGGGAGGGCGGGAGGGCTGGCCAGAGGAGGTGACGGGGACGGCGCGATCAAGGGCGCGGGGGCACGGGGACGCTTCCCGGCGCGGTGCTGGGGAGCGCGGGAAGGATCATGCCGGGGATGGGAGATCCTTGACGGGGCAACCTCCTTCGGCGGAGATCGATGAGGAGAGAGCTAGGAAGATCAGGGAGATAGTTGATCAACTGCCTCCCTTGACCGAAGCGCAGAGAGACCGGCTGGGGCTGCTGCTGGGCTAGGCCGGAGCTGGGGACACAGTGAGCGCTCCCGTCGTTGATGGCGGGAGCGCTTTGTGCTGTCAGGCCACAGCTCGCAGTCTCGGGGAGTTAGCGCCGGTGATATCGACTCTGTCGGCGGTCGGGACGTAGCGGCGGCCCTTGCCAACCGGAATCAGCGTGACTCGGAGCACGGTTCTCAGGATCTCTCGGCGTTGACCTAGGTCCTTAGACAGGTAGGTCTTGCGGGCGTCGTCGCTGACGGCGAAGTCAGCTAGCGGGCTCTCGGGGCTGGCCTTCTTTAGCTCGGCTGAGATCTCGGCAAGACGCGCGTCTGCGGCGGCCATACCGATGTCGTAGACGTCCTCAGCCATCTGTCCTAGAGCAAGCTTGGTGGCGAGAGTGCGCCGGTTGGCGTTGAGCATGACTGCTTCTTCACGGAGAGCTGTTGCGTCCACTGCGGCGTGCAGGGGCAATAATGCGGCGGCATCGTGGCGTCCGAGACGTTCGATGAGAACGTCTTCGATGAAGGCGTCTATTTCTTCGGCTGGATGTAGACAGTGTCCGTGCTTGATGCAGACGTAGCACGGTCGGCCGTTGCGGACTCTTTGCTTAACGGTGGTGCCGTCGTTGCAGTCGCCGCATTCGTAGATGAGTGATCCAAGCCACTTGGGAGTGTTGCCCCCGGACACATCGCGGCTCGGATCATTGAGAAGAGTGATAAGCGCCTGGCGCGTGTCCTCGGGAATGATCGGCTCAAACATGTTGTGCTTGAGAATCTTGCCCTGGTAGACGGTATGGCCTGACACTCGGGGGTTGGTCAGTATCGCTTTGATCGTTCGGGAACCCCACCGCGTGTTATCGGTGACCGTGCCCTTGCGGCGGAAAATACGCCCGTCCGTCCGTGACTGCGTCGGAACGCCTCGCGCGTTGAGATCGACCACGATGTGCGCCATGGGAACGCCTGAGAGGATCTTCTTAGCCCACGTCCGGATTTCCTCGGCTTCTTCCGGCCGGTGCTTCGACATGTCCCAGACCGGATGATCCTCGTAGATGCGATCCATGGGCGGGGCTTTGGGGTTGATGCACCGGGACCGTACGCGACCAGTGTCAACGCCCCAACCGTAGGGGCGGACTCCGCCTCCGTAGGCACCGGTGCGGGCTTGACGCTTGCGGGCCAGTGCCACACGTTCCCCGCGCTCCTCCGACTCGCCCTGTCCGTCTAGGGTGTCTTGGAGGAATGCTTTCCTGCCCGCTGCCTTCTCGAAGTTGTACCAGCCAGCGCAGTGTGAGTAGACCCGGACCTTGTACTTACGAGCAAGCCTGATGAACGCGGTTGCTTCGTCGATAAGTCGGTGTAGGCGCTTGGCGTGCCAGATGATGAGAACACCGATTGTTCCGGTCTTGATGTCCCTAAGAAGTTGCTGATACTCGGGCCGCTCCACCCCAGAGAACGCGCTGATGTCGTTGTCCGTGTAGGTCTTCGCGATGGACAGTTGCAGCTCGTCAGCAGATTCCTCGCAATCAAGGTGCTGGGAATCAACGCCTTCGCCAGCATCGATCCTGTCCCTGCTGATCCGACAGTAATCGACGGTGAGGCGAGTAGCGGACGCTAACAGGTCGGTCATGTCTCCCCCTTACTTCTATTCTGCTTTATGTACCTAACTTATGCGTGGGGAAGTCGACCACGATGCGCCTCGTCCTCGGCCTTGACCGGCCCAGCGCCGGCACCGCGCTCGTCGGCGGAGTCCCGTACCACCGGATCAGGTACCCCCTGCGCACGGTCGGCGCGCTGCTCGACGCGCGTGCCGTGCACCCCGGCCGCAGCGGCCACGCCCACCTGGTGGCGCTGGCCCGCAGCAACGGGATCGCGCGGCGACGGGTCGGCGAGGTGCTGGAGACCGTGGGCCTGGCCGGCGCGGCGCGCAAGCGGGCCGGGACGCTGTCCCTGGGCATGAGCCAGCGCCTCGGGATCGCCGCGGCGTTGCTGGGCGACCCCGAAGTGCTGATGTTCGACGAACCCGTCAACGGGCTCGACCCGGACGGCGTGCGGTGGGTGCGCGGGCTTATGCGGTCTCTCGCGGAAGAGGGCCGGACGGTGTTCGTCTCCAGCCACCTGATGAGCGAGATGCAGCTCACCGCCGACCACCTCGTGGTGATCGGCAGGGGCCGGCTCATCGCGGACGCGCCGCTGGCCGACGTCATCGCGGGCAGCTCGCTGACGGCCGTGCTGGTCCGCACCCCGCACGCGGACGCCCTCGCCGCCCGGCTGCGCGCCGCCGGGATCGCGGTGGACCGGTTCGGCGAGAACGAACTGGAGGCCACCGGCGCCCCCGTCGAACGCGTCGGCGACCTGGCCCACGAGGCCGGGATCCGCCTGCACGAACTGCGCACCAGACAGGCGTCCCTGGAGCAGGCCTACCAGGAGCTGACCTCGGACAGCGTCGAGTACGGAGCGGGCCGATGAGCGCACAGGCGCGGACGTTGTGGCAGGTGGCCGGGGCGGAGTGGGGGAAGTTGTGGTCGGTCAGGTCCACCTGGTGGTGCCTGGCCGGCGCGCTCGTGCTCACCGTGCTGACCGCCGTCACGCTGGGCGGCTCCACCGTCACCGACGCCCTGCGCGACGGCGCGGCGGGCGTGCGCGTCACGGCCAGCGAGCCCGTGGTCTCGGCCACGTCGTTCGTCCAGTTCGCCCTGGTGGCCCTGGCCATGCTGACGATCACCACCGAGTACGCCTCCGGCGGCATCCGCGTCACGCTCCAGGCCACGCCCGTGCGCGGCATGGTGCTGGCGGCCAAGGCACTGGTGGTCGCCCCCGTGATGTTCGTGGCCGGAGTCCTGTCCGGGGCGGTGGCGACGGCGGCGGTGTACCTGCTGCTGTCCATCGACGTGTTCGGCGGGCTCGTCGTGCTGCCCGCCGCCGACGTCGCGCTCGACCTGCTGGGCACCGGCGTCTTCTACGCCTTCGTCTCGGTGCTGACCCTGGGCGTCGGCGCGGCCGTGCGCAGCGCGGCGGGCACCCTGACCGTGGTGTTCATGCTGCTCATGGGCCTGCCGCTGATGCTGCTGATGACCGGGAGCCAGGCGGCGGTGTACATCTCGATGCGCCTGCCGATGTTCGCCGGGCTGGCGTTCATGGGCAGCACCGACAATCCGACCGGCGGGCCGATCCCGTACCCGGCGGGGGAGGGGCTGGCATGGCTGGTGGTCTGGACGGCGGCGGCGTTGGTGGCGGGCTTGGTCGTGATGCGCCGCCGCGACGCCTAGACTTCACGCCCGTGTGGGGCGGCCGGATCGTGCGGACGGCGGCCGGGGTCCTTCTCGGAACGGTTCTCGGCCTCGCCGAGCTGGCCTTCCTGTGCGCGGCGGCCCCCGCCTCCCTCGTCCCCGCGCTGCGTCCCGCCCTCGCCCGCGTACGCGCCCGCCTCACCGCCCTCGAACGCGCCCGCCTGTTCCGCTGGCTCGACCTGGACCAGGAGCAGGGAACGCGGGACGGCGGGTACACGTTCCTGGCCGCCCGCGCCGCCCTGTCCCTCCTCGGCGGGTACGTCTGCGCGTCCACCCTGTTCCTGGCCTGCCTGCTCACGGTCGGCGGCGCCTGGGACCTGATCAGGGACAGGATGGAGCCCGTCCCGCTCAACCTGCCCGGCGTCAAGATCGTGACCGGCAGCGGCATCCTCGGCCTCACCTTGGGAGCGGTCCTGCTGGCCGTGCTCGTCCTCATGGTCATGGCCCTGGCGGCACTGGAGCGCCGCCTGGCCGCCCGCTTCCTCGGCCCCGGCAGCCAGGAGCTCATGCGCAGGCGCATCGCCGAGCTGACCGCCACCCGTACCGGCATCGTCAGGGCCGTGGACGACGAGCGCCGCAGGATCGAGCGCGACCTGCACGACGGCGTGCAGCAGCGCGGCGTGGCCCTGGCCATGCTGCTCGGCCGCGCCCGCCTCAGCGCCGCCCCCGACAGGACCGCCGAGCTGGTCGACCAGGCCTACACCGAGGCCCGCCGGCTCCTCGACGAGCTGCGCAGCGTGGCCTGGCGCGTCTACCCGACCGCGCTCGACGAGCTCGGCCTGCGCGCCGCGCTGGCCGGCGTGGCGGAACGGTCGGACGTCCCCGTCACCGTGCACCACGGGCTGACCGGCCGCCTCGCCTCCGAGGTCGAGACGGCCCTGTACTTCGTCGCCCGCGAGGCCATCACCAACGCGGTCAAGCACGCCGGCGCGCATGACATCCTGGTGGTCCTGAGCGAGGACGAGCGGACGGTGAGCGTGGCGATCTCCGACGACGGCGCGGGCGGCGCCGACGCCTCGGGCGGCGGGCTGTCCGGCCTGGCCCGGCGCGTGCTGGCGCTCGACGGGACGTTCACCGTGGACAGCCCGCCCGGCGGCCCCACCCGGATCACCGCGACCCTGCCGAAGGCGCCGCCGTGCGGGTGATCCTGGCCGACGACTCGGTGCTGCTGCGCGAGGGCCTGACCCGGCTACTCGACGACGCCGGGCACGAGGTGGTCGCCGCCGTCGGCGACGCGCCCGCGCTGCTCGACGCCGTCGATCGGCACCGTCCCGACGTCGCCGTGATCGACGTACGCATGCCGCCCACCCACAAGGACGAGGGGCTGCGGGCGGCGCTGGAGATCCGCGAGCGGCTGCCGGGCGTCGGCGTGCTCGTCCTGTCGCAGTACGTCGAGCCGCACTACGCCGCCAGGCTCCTCGCCGGGTCCACCGAAGGGCTCGGCTACCTGCTCAAGGACCGGGTCTCCGAGGTCGGCGAGTTCCTCGGCGCGCTCGAACGGGTCCGCGCCGGCGGCACGGCGTTCGACCCCGAGGTGGTGCGCCAGTTGCTGGCCCGCACCACCCGCGCCGACCCGCTGAGCCGGCTCAGCCCCCGCGAAGGGGAGGTGCTGCGGCTGCTCGCCCAGGGGTTCGTCAACGTCGCCGTCGCCGAACGCCTGCACGTCTCGCTCAGCACGGTCGAGAAGCACGTCAACGCGATCATGGAGAAGCTCGACCTGCCCCGCGACCCCGGCTACAGCCGCCGCGTGCTGGCGATCCTGCGCTACCTGGAGACCTGAACGACCCCCTTCCCCGGCACGTCACGGATTGCCCGTCATGCCGCCGGGTAAGGGAGGACACTTGATCCGCACGACAGAGGGGGAAGGACCGCGAAATGACCGTCATGCTCTCCGACGGCCGCCCGATGCCACGCCTGGGGCTGGGCACCTATCCCATGCGCGGCGAGGCGGCCCGCCAGGCGATGATCCACGCGATCTCGCTGGGCTACCGCCTGATCGACACCGCCGCCATCTACGGCAACGAGGCCGAGGTGGGCGCCGGCGTCGCGGACGCGTCCGTGGCCCGCGACGAGCTGTTCGTCACCACGAAGCTGCGCGGCTCCCACCACGGCTACGACGCGGCCATGCGCGGCTTCGAGGAGAGCCGGGCCCGCCTCGGCCTCGACTACGTGGACCTCTTCCTCATCCACTGGCCGCTGCCCGGCCGCGACCTCTACACCGACACCTGGCGGGCCTTCATCCACCTGCGCGACCAGGGCCTCGCACGCTCGATCGGCGTCTCCAACTTCACGCCCACCCAGATCCGCCGGCTGGCCGACGAGACGGGCGTCCTGCCGGTCGTCAACCAGATCGAGATGCATCCCGGCTTCCCCCAGCACGAGCTGCGCGCCTTCCACGCCGAGCACGGCATCATGACCGAGTCGTGGAGCCCGCTCGGCGCCCGGAGCAAGCTGCTCGACGACCCGGCCGTCACCGACCTGGCGCTCGCCCACGGTCGTACGCCGGCCCAGGTAGTGCTGCGATGGCACGTGCAGGCGGGCGCGGTGCCCATCCCGAAGTCGGGCGATCCCGAACGGATGCGGCAGAACTTCGAGGTGTTCGACTTCAGCCTGTCACCGGAGGAGACGGCCCGCCTCGACGCCATCGACGGCGGCCGCATCGGCGCCGACCCCGACCACCACGTCGAACTCTGACCGCTCCGCCCGGTCTCCTTGGGAGGGTGGGGTTCCCCGGGCGAGGCTGCCGGGTGGACGCTCAGCCGCTCGTGGTCCGGTGTGTCTCCTGCGCCTTCGCGCTCCCGTCTTCCGTCGCCAGGGCCGTCGCCGGGGTGGGCAGGGCCGAGCGGCGGGTGGTGACGAGGACGATGAGGGCGGCCAGCAGGAGCCAGGCGGAGGTCATGACGATCAGCCAGGTCCAGCCCGCGTGCCCGTACACGACGGCGCCGGCCGTGCCGCCCGCGCCGCTGCCCAGGTAGTAGAAGAGGGTGTAGAGGCCGGCGGCCCTGCCCCTGGCGGGCGGGGGCGCGTCGGCGGTGACCCAGGCGTTGGCGATGGCGTGGGCGGCGAAGAACCCGGCGGTCAGCACGGCGAACCCGGCCACCACCACGGGCAGCGACGCCGACACGGTCAGCACGGAGCCCGCCGTCGTGACGGCCAGCGCGGTGACCAGCGCCGGCGTCCGGCCCAGGCGCGCCGTCAGGCGTCCGGCGGCGGCCGAGGAGGCGGTGCCCATGGCGTACGACAGGAAGACCAGGGAGGCGGCGGCCGGGGCCAGCGACAGGGGCGGCGCGGCCAGCCGGAACCCGGCCGCGTTGTACAACGCCACGAACGCCCCCATCCCCAGCGCCCCCACCACCACCGGCACCACCAGCCCCACCCGAACCCGGCCCCCGCCACCCGCGCGCGTCATGGCGTCCGTCGGGTCGCAGGAGCGGGCAGCGGGAGCGTGGTTCGCGTCCGGCGTGGCGACGCGCCGGGACTCGGATGTACGGGGGTCGCGGGGCAAGGTGGCGGCGGTGAAGAGGGCGCAGGCCAGGGAGACGGCCGCCACCGCCGCGAGGGCCCCGTGCCAGCCCAGGGGTTCGGCGGCGAAGCCGGCCCCCAAGCGGCCGAGCATGCCGCCGACCGAGTTGCCGGCGATCATCGCCCCGACCGCCCCGGCCAGCCGCGCCGTCCCGAGGGTGTCCGCCAGGTACGCCGCCGCCACCCCCGCGAACCCGGCGATGGCCACCCCCTGCACCGCCCGCATCCCCAGCAGCACGGGGAAGGACGGCGCCAGCGGCAGCAGCAGCCCGATGACCGCCGACAGCACCACCGACCAGACGATCACCCGCCGCCGCCCCACCGTCCCGGCGAACCAGGCCAGCGGCAGCACCGCCACGGCGAGCGAGGCGGTGGCCACCCCGATGGCCAGGGAGGCGGTACCGGGATCCAGCCGGTACGCGGCGGCGAGCTGCGGCAGGACGGGCTGCGGCGCGTACAGCAGGGCGAACGACGACAGCCCGGCCGCCGCCACGGCCACGCTGACCCGCCGCGTCCCGGCGGCGGCGGAGGGGACTTCGAGCACTACCACCCGACAAACGCTAAGCCAGGCTAATAAATACGTCTAATACGCATATAGGCGATAATTCATACTGTGATGGATGAATCGGATGACCGGCTGGCCGCCCGCCTGGCCCCCGTGCTCGCGCTGCTGGCCGCCGTCGGCGAGACCGGCCACGTGACCCGCGCCGCCGAGCTGCTCGGCATCCCCCAGCCCACGGCCAGCCGCCGCCTGGCCGCCCTGGCGGACCTGGTCGGCGCCCCGCTGGTGCTGCCCTCCGGCCGCGGCATCCGCCTGACCAGGGCAGGACGTACGCTGGCCGCCGCCTCCACCAGAGCCCTGGCCGTCGTGACCGCCGCCGCCCGCGAGGTGCGCGAGGACATCGACCCGGGCAGCGGCCGCATCGTGCTCGGCTTCCTGCACCTGCTCGGCCGCACCCTCGTGCCCTCCCTCATCGGCGGCTTCCGCGAGCGCAACCCGGACATCCGGTTCAGCCTGGCCCAGGGGTCCCGGCAGGACATGCTCCGGGCGCTGCGCGAGGGCGAGATCGACCTGGTGTTCGTCGGCCCCATGCCGCTCGACGATCCCGACCTGGTCAGCCGTCCGCTCGCCGACCAGGAGATGGTGCTGACGGCGCCCGCGTCCCACCGCCTGGCGGGCCGGCGCCGGGTGCGGGCCGAGGAACTGGCGGGGGAGGAGCTGGTGACGCTGGAACACGGGTACGGGGTGCGCCAGATCACCGACAGCCTGTGCGCGGCGGCCGGGTTCGAGCCGCGGATCGCGTTCGAGGGGCAGGAGACGGAGACCGTGCGCGGCCTGGTGACGGCGGGGCTGGGCGTGGCCGTCCTGCCCCGCTCCGAGCAGCCGCCGGCCGGGGGCGTGGTGGAGATCCCGCTCGATCCGCCGGTGTCGCGGACGATCGGGGTGAGCTGGCCCGCCGGTGAACGGCTCACGCCGGCGGCGCGCGCGTTCCGCGACCACGTCTGCTCGGGCCTGACCGACTTCGGCCCCGGCTTCCGCCCCCACACCCCCTTCTGAACGCACATGCACACCCTCTTCTGAACGCACATGCACGCGCCCTTCTGAACGCATGCGCCATTCCGAACGTCGTTCGGGCGGGCGCGGCTCCGCCAGACTGAGAGCCATGAATCATGACGGCGATGCGGGCGTGCCGGGCTCGCTGGAGCGGGTGCTGGCCGACGTGGCGGCCGAGCGGGTGGCGCAGGACGTGCGGTTCGGCATGCAGCTGCTGCCCGACGGCACCGGCGGCGAGGGGACGACCAAGGAGTCGGAGGAGGCCAGGCGCAGCACGGACGAGGCCGCCGGCGACGGGCGGCTGACCTGGCGGCACATCCTGGCGGAGGAGGTGATGGAGGCGTTCGCCGAGTCCGACCCCGAGCGCCTGCGCGCGGAGCTGATCCAGGTGGCGGCGGTGGCCGTCAAGTGGACGCAGGCCCTCGACCGCCGCCCGGAAAGTTCTACAGAACCTTGACGCGGCGCCCGATGGTTGTTGAACTTGGGGCATGACCGGACAGCCAGAGGTGTCCTTCGACACCGATCCCGGCAGATACCGTCACCTCAGGCTTGAGCTCGACGGCGAGGTCGCCAGGATCGTGCTGGCGGTCGACGAGAGCGGCGGCATAGTCCCCGGGTACGACCTCAAGCTCAACTCCTACGACCTCGGGGTCGACATCGAGCTGTACGACGCCGTCCAGCGCCTGCGCTTCGAGCACCCCGAGGTCCGCGCGGTCGTCCTCACCGGCGGCCTGGACCGGGTGTTCTGCGCGGGCGCGAACATCCGCATGCTGGCCCAGTCGTCCCACCCGTGGAAGGTGAACTTCTGCAAGTTCACCAACGAGACCCGCAACGCCATCGAGGACGCGACTGCCTGCTCGGGCCAGACGTACCTGGCCGCGGTCAACGGCACCGCGGCGGGCGGCGGCTACGAGCTGGCCCTGGCCTGTGACCGGATCATCCTGGTCGACGACGGCTCCACGGCGGTGTCGCTGCCGGAGGTCCCGCTGCTCGGCGTGCTGCCGGGCACGGGCGGCCTGACCCGGCTGACCGACAAGCGCGGCGTGCGCAAGGACCTGGCCGACGTGTTCGCCACCCGCAGCGAGGGCGTGCGCGGGAAGACGGCGGTGGCCTGGCGGCTGGTGGACGAGGCGGTGCCGCGCAGCAGGTTCGAGGAGACCGTACGGGAGCGCGCGAAGGAGGCGGCCGCCCGCTCGGCCCGCCCCGCCGACGCCCGACCGGTGCCGCTGCCGCCGCTGCGCCCCGACGGCTACGCCTACTCCACGGTCACGGCGGCGCCGGAGGAGCACCGGGTCACGATCACCGTACGCGGCCCTGAATCGGGCGACGACGGCTGGCTGCTGCGCATGACCAGGGAACTGGACGACCTGATCCTGCGCCTGCGGACGAACGAGCCGGAGCTCGGCACCTGGGTGATCAGGACCGAGGGCGACATCGGCGCGGTCCTGGCCGCCGAGCCGGGCACGGACGCCTGGCCGCACGGCGAGATCAGGCACTACCTCAAGCGCACGCTCAAACGCCTCGACGTCACCAGCCGCAGCCTCATCGCGCTGATCGAGCCGGGCAGCTGCTTCGCCGGCCCGCTGCTGGAGCTGGCCCTGGCCTGCGACCGCCAGTACATGCTGGACGACCCGGAGCGGCCCGCCGAGGTCGAGCTCTCGCCCGCCAACTTCGGCGACTACCCGATGGGCAACGGCCTGTCGCGGCTGGCCGCCCGCTTTCACGCCGAGCCCGGCCGGGTGGCCGAGCTGGAGAAGGAGACGGGCCGGCGCCTCGGCCCGGCCGAGGCGCTGGAGCTCGGCCTGGTGACGTTCGCGCCCGATGACCTCGACTGGGACGACGAGGTACGCCTGGCGCTGGAGGAACGCGCCGCGCTCAGCCCCGACGCGCTCACCGGCATGGAGGCCAGCCTGCGCTTCGCCGGCCCCGAGACCATGGAGACCAAGATCTTCGCCCGCCTGGCCGCCTGGCAGAACTGGATCTTCACCCGCCCGAACGCCTCGGGCCCCGAGGGCGCCCTGCGCAGCTACGGCACCGGCCGGCGCCCCGTCTACGACCGCGAGCGAGCATGACCAGCCACCGGAGGCGAGCATGGGCATCGACTACACCGAGCGGATCCCGAACAACGTCGACCTGGCCGAGGACCGGCGGCTGAAGCGGGCGCTGGAGTCGTGGCAGCCGCGGTTCCTGCAGTGGTGGGCGGAGATGGGCCCGGCGCTGCCCACCCAGGACGTCTACCTGCGCACCGCCGTCGCCGTCGGCCGTGAGGGCTGGGCGCACTTCGACCACGTGCCGCTGCCCGAATACCGCTGGGGCATCTTCCTGGCCGAGCGCGACACCGACCGGCGCATCGCCTTCGGCCAGCACAAGGGGCAGCCGGTCTGGCAGCAGGTGCCCGGCGAGTACCGTGCCGACCTGCAGAGGCTCATCGTCATCCAGGGCGACACCGAGCCGGCCAGCGTCGAGCAGCAGCGCCGGCTCGGGCTGAGCGCCCCTTCCCTGTACGACCTGCGCAACCTCTTCCAGGTCAACGTGGAGGAGGGCCGGCACCTGTGGGCCATGGTCTACCTGCTGCACGCCTACTTCGGCCGGTCCGGCAGGGACGAGGCCGAGGCGCTGCTGCTGCGCAACTCGGGCAGCGAGGACTCGCCGCGCATCCTGGGCGCCTTCAACGAGGAGACGCCTGACTGGCTGTCGTTCTTCATGTTCACGTACTTCACCGACCGCGACGGCAAGTACCAGCTCGGCACGCTCAAGGAGTCGGCGTTCGACCCGCTCAGCCGGACGTGCGAGTTCATGCTCAAGGAGGAGGCCCACCACATGTTCGTGGGCACCACGGGCGTGGACCGGGTGGTGGAGCGGACGGCGCAGTTGATGCGCGAGCACGACGACGACGATGTCCGGAAATATGGTGGCATCCCGTTGAACGTCATCCAGAAGTACATCAACTTCCACTACAGCGTGAGCCTCGACCTGTTCGGCGGAGAGACCTCCACCAACGTGGCGAACTACTACACGGCCGGGCTGAAGGGACGCTGGCAGGAGGAGCGCCGCAAGGACGACCACCTGCTCACCGAGGCCGTCGCCGTCGTGCCGCGGATCGAGGACGGCCGCCTGGCGGAGGCCCGGCTGCCCGCGCTGACGGCGCTCAACGCCGACCTGCGCGGCGAGTACGTGGCCGACTGCGTCACCGGCGTGAACCGCTGGAACCGCATCCTCGACTCCCACGGCCTCGACCCCGTCCTCTACCTGCCGCACGTGGGCTTCAACCGCAAGGTGGGCACGTTCGCCGGCCACCACGTCTCCCCGGACGGGGGGGTGCTGGCCCGGCACGAGTGGGAGGCGGCGGCCGGCCGCTGGCTGCCGACGGCCGAGGACAAGACGCACGTGCTGTCGCTGATGCGGCCCGTCTACGAGCCGGGGAAGATCGCCGCCTGGGTCGCGCCGCCGCGCTCGGGCATCAACGGCCGGCCCTTCGACTACGAGTACGTGCACCTTTGAGCTCTACAAGTCATTGACGGCTCACCGATCCTGTGTAGAAGATTCAGTCACGATCGCCCGCCTGCGGATGGGGACGGCCATGACGTCCGAATCGTTCAACGCCAGCGTCTTTCTCACCGACCGCCAGGTCGAGGCCGGCCGGGGCGACCACGTCGCCGTCACCGGCCCGGCGGGCACGCTGACCTACGCCCAGCTCGCCACCCGCACGGCCGAACTGGCCACCGGGCTGGCCCGCCTGGGGGTTCGGCCCGAGGAACGGATCCTGCTCGTCATGTCCGACCGGCCGGAGACCGTGATCACGATCCTGGCCGTGCTGCGGATGGGCGCGGTCGCGGTGCCGGTGTCCACCATGTACAACGGGACCGAGCTGGGCGCGCTCATCAGGGACGCGCGGGCCAGGACGGTCGTGGCCACGCCGGAGTTCGAGCCGGTCGTCCGCGCGGCCCTGGCCCAGGCCCCCGAGGTGACCACCCTCATCCTCACGGGCGAGCCCGGCGAGGCCCGCGAGGGCGCCGAGGCTCGCCAGGGCGGCGAGGGCGGCCAGGCCCACGAGGGCGGCGAGGGCGGCGAGGGTGGCGACCTCGACCTGTCCTGGGACGACGTGCTCGCCTCGGGGCGGCCGGCCGGGCCCGCATACGACACCTGGCGCGACTCACCCGCCCTGTGGCTCTACACCTCCGGCACCACCGGCGCCCCCAAGGCCGCCATGCACCGGCACGGCGCGATCAGGGACGTCTACGAGACCTACGGCCGCCAGGTGCTCGGCATCCGCCCGGACGACCGGTGCCTGTCGGTGGCGCGGCTGTTCTTCGCGTACGGCATCGGAAACTCGATGTTCTTCCCCCTGGCCGCCGGCGCCACCGCCGTGCTCGACCCGGCCCGCCCCACCCCCGCCGGCGTGGCCGCGCAGGTGGTGGCCGAGCGGCCCACGCTGTTCTTCGCCGGCCCCACCTTCTACGCCGCGCTGCTCGCCGCCGGTCTGCCCGCCGACACCTTCGCCTCCGTACGCCTGGGCGTCTCGGCGGGGGAGGCCCTGCCGGCCGAGATCCTGCGCCGCTTCACCGGCCGCTTCGGCGTGGAGATCATCGACGGGCTCGGCTCCACCGAGGCGCTGCACATCTTCGTCTCCAACACGCCGGGCCAGGTGCGTCCTGGCACCTCGGGAACGGTCGTGCCCGGCTACGAGGCCAGGCTGCTCGACGACCAGGGCGCCCCCGTCGAAGACGGCAAACCCGGCCATCTGCTCGTCCGCGGCGACTCGATCGCCACCGGCTACTGGTGCCGCACGGCCACCACCCGCCAGGTCTTCCAGGGCGAGTGGCTGCGTACCGGCGACACCTACATCCGCGAGCAGGACGGCTCCTACCGCTGCCTCGGCCGTTCCAACGACATGATCAAGGCGGGCGGGATCTGGGTCTCGCCGATGGAGGTCGAGGACCGGCTGCTGCGGCACGAGTCGGTCGGCGAGTGCGCGGTCGTGGCCTACATCGACGGCGAGGGGCTGGAGAAGCCGGTGGCCTGCGTGGTGCCCGCCCCCGGCCGCCAGGTGGACGCCGGCGAGCTCATCGGCTTCTGCCGCGACGGGCTGGCCTCGTTCAAACGGCCGCGCGAGGTGCTGGTGCTGGACGAGCTGCCCAAGACGGCGACCGGCAAGATCCAGCGCGTGGTGGTCCGCCGGATCGCCGCCGACCTCCTGGGCAAGCAGTAGGCGGCCCGACGGCGGCTGAGCGGCGGCGCGAGAGCCAGGCGGCCGAGCGGCGGTCAGGCGGTCAGGCGGCGGCACACGTCCCGGTAGACGGTGATGGCGAACGGCCGCGGCGAGGAGGAGTAGACCTGCTCGTTCAGCCGCGCCAGCGACCCGTGCGCGTCCAGAAAGCCGTGCAGCCGGTCCGACTCGGGCCACGGATGGACCGCCACCAGCACCCCGCCGGGCGCGAGCAACTCGCTGAGCCGGGACGAGGCCAGCCGCAGCCGCTCCTCGCGCCCCAGGTAGTAGAGCGTCTCGGAACAGAACACCAGGTCGAAGCGGTCACCCGGCCGGTGGGTGAGCAGGTCGGCGCGGACGAAGCGCACGTGTCCGTTCTGCGGCACGCGCGCCCGCGCCCGCGTCAGCGCCCGCTCCGAGAGGTCCACCCCGATGATCTCCGCCTCCGGGTAAGCCGCCGCCAGCGCGAGCGTGAACACCCCCTCGCTGCACCCGACCTCGATGATCCGCCGGTACGGCCCCGGCGGCAGGTGCTTGAGTGTGACCAGGTACTTCTGCTGCTCGTAGTCGTCGGTCGCGAGCCGCCACGGGTCGGGGACCCGGTGCCGCCAGTCGAAGTAGCGGCGCAGGACCAGCCCCTGCCCCTTCGCCGACAGCAGGGACAGCGCGCGGAAGAGCGCGCGGTGCATGAGCTCGGGCAGGCGTGGCATGCGGCCCCTCCCGGTCGGGACGCACGCAGACGTCCCGGGGCTTCTAGGTGAAGTCGTCGCCGAGAGGGGATGCCCGCTATCAGACCGGATAACGCCTGGTCAGAGGTATGGCATGAGCATTTTTCACGACATTTTCACGACATGGACTCACGGAGCTCGCGTTTGAGCACCTTGCCGGAGGCGTTCTTCGGCAGCGCGTCCACGAACACCACCCGCTTGGGCGTCTTGAACGGCGCCAGCCGCCCGCGCAGGAACCCGGTCAGCTCCCCGGCCGTCAGCCCCGCCCCCTCCCGCAGCACCACCGCGGCCGTGACCGCCTCGATCCACTTCTCGTCCGGCACCCCGAACACCGCCGCCTCCGCCACGGCCGGATGCTGGTAGATGGCCTCCTCCACCTCACGGCTGGCCACGTTCTCGCCACCCGATTTGATCATGTCCTTCTTCCTGTCCACCACCGACAGGTAGCCGTCGCCGTCCATGACGCCCAGGTCGCCGCTGTGGAACCAGCCGCCGCGGAACGCCTCCGCCGTCTTGTCCGGGTCGTTCCAGTAGCCGAGCATCGCGTGCGGGCTGCGGTGCACGATCTCGCCCACCACGCCGGGCGGCACCGGCCGGTCCTGGTCGTCGACGATCCGCGTCTCGACGTTCAGCGCGGGGCGCCCGGCCGAGCCGAGCCGGGTCAGCTGCTCGTCCGGGCCGAGGATGGTGGCGACGGGCGCCATCTCCGTCTGGCCGTAGAAGTTGAACAGGCGCACGTCCGGCAGGCGCGCGGCGATCTCCTTCAGCACCTCCACCGGCATGATCGAGGCGCCGTAGTAGCCCTTGCGCAGCGACGACAGGTCCCTGCGGTCGAAGTCGGGGTGGCGCAGCAGCGAGATCCAGACCGTGGGCGGGCAGAACAGCTTCGTGGCGCGCTCGCCCTCGATCGTGGCCAGGATGGCCGCCGGGCTCGCCCCCGGCAGCACGATGTTGGTCGCGCCGAGATAGACGCCGGGCGTCAGGAAGCAGTGCAGCTGCGCGCAGTGGTAGAGGGGCAGCGCGTGCACCTCGACGTCGTCGTGGCTCATCTCGCCGTCGATCACGCAGGTGACGTACTGGGCGATCAGGCTGCGGCTGGACAGCGTGGCGCCCTTCGGCCGGGACTCGGTGCCGCTGGTGTACATGAGCTGGATCGGCTCGTCGTCGCCGATCTCCGCCGTCACCTCCGTCGCATCGTCGTGCGACGACCACGCGCTGAACGGCTCCCACCCGTCGGCGCCCGCGCCGATCACGCCGCGCACCCGTACCTCGCCGGTGACCGCCGCGGCCGCCACCGGCAGCAGCGTGTCCTCCACCAGCATCCCGCTCGCCCCGGAATGCCGAAGGATGTACGCCACCTCCTCGGCCCCCAGCATGAAGTTGACCGGCACGGAGATCGCCCCCAGCCGCGCCAGCGCGAAGTACGCCACCACGAACGCGTGGTTGTTGTGACTCAGCACGGCGAACCTGTCGCCCTTGCCCACGCCCCTCGCGGCCAGCGCGTTGGCCGTCCTGTTCACCATGGAGTCGAGGTCGGCGTAGCTCTGCCGCAGGTCGCCGTAGACGACGGCGGTCTTGGCGGGATAACGGGCGGCCGAGCGCCGCAGGAGGTCACTGATGGCGTGCTGACGTGTCATCAAGGCACCCTTCGTCCACAGAACGACGTTCGGGTGATCCTAACCCGCGGCCCGCGTCAGTCCAGAGGGTCGCCGGAGATCGTCTCGTAGTGATCGAGCAGCCGCCGCACGAGGCCGTCGTCGTGGCGCAGGGGCAGGCCGTCCGCCTGCCCGACCGGCGTCACTCCCCAGGAGTTGCAGACGAAGACGAGGTCGAAGGCGGTCAGATCGGCCACCTTGAGCGGGCGCCGTTCCTGCGGCACGTCCAGGCGCTCCAGCAGCCGCATCGTGATGCCGTGCAACATCGGCGCGTCCGGCCAGACCAGCCGGCCGTCCGCGAAGCCGCCCAGGTTCGTGATCGAGCCCTCGCTGATCAGCCCGTCGGCGGTGGTCAGCAGCGCCTCGCCGAACCCGTCGCGGGCCGCCATGCGGTTGATGTGGGCCTGCTGGAAGCCGCCCGCCTGCTTGATGTGCGGCAGGTAGCGCTGGTAGACCACCGACCTGACGCTCAGGGGCCCGGCGAGCGGCCCGTGGGGCGGGCCCGAACTGGCCACGACGTGCGGGGGGTCGCCGTCCAGCACGTAGACGCGGACGCTCGCGTCCCGTACGCCGCCGTCCAGCACGGCGCGGATGGAGGCGAGCACCGCCGCCCGGTCGATCCCGCCGCCGAACAGCTCGCGCGAGGCCGCGTCGAGCCGGTCGAGGTGCAGGTCCAGGCCGCGCACCCGGCGCTCCCTGACCTGCATGGCGGTGAAGTGGCCGTAGCGGGCCTCCAGCAGCAGGCGCGCCTCGGCGCCCACGAGCTGCCCGTCGACAGCGGTGCGTCCGGTCATGACGATCTACTCTACGGACACCCCCGCACGCCACCGCACCGGGCGTTCAGATGCTCTCCGCGCATGACCGCTCAAGGCAGCGTCAGGTGCTCTCCGCGCGCATCACCGTGAACGGGGCCAGCTCGCCCAGCCCGCGCACCGACAGCCGGTTGACCTCGCGCAGCCGGAAGGCCCGATCGCCCTCCAACTCCTCGGCCAGCTGCGGATCGGCCAGGATCGTTCCCGGCAGGGACAACGCGGTCAGCCGGCTGGCCAGATTGACCGTGGTGCCGAACACGTCGCCCATCCGCCAGATCACCGGCCCCGAGGCCAGCCCCACCCGCAGCTCCGGCATGTCCTTGCCGCGCGCGTGCGTCTCCACCAGCCGCAGCGCGATCTCGGCGGCCACGTGCGCCTTGTCGGAGACGAACAGCACCGAGTCGCCCAGCGTCTTGACCACCCGCCCGCCTGAGGAGGTGACGATGTCGGCCGAGCGCCCTTCGAACCTGTCGATCAGCCGCGCCAGCTCGCCGCCGGTGATCTGCCTGCTCAGCCGGGTGAACGCGACCAGGTCGGCGAACCCGACCGCCAGGCGCACGGCGCTCATGTCCTGGACGGCGATGCGCCCGGCCGCGGCGGCGAGCTGGCGCTGCCAGGCGTAGACCAGCAGCCGCGCCAGGTCGGGCACCACCAGCTCGGCCCGCCTGCGCCAGGCCCGCGGGCGCTCCGCCAGCGGCACACCGGCCTGGTCGAGCTCCTCCACGCCCAGCTCGGCGTGCGACTCGGCCAGCCGGGTCGTGGCCCGGCCCAGCGAGCGCGCCAGCAGCAGCACGTGCTCCTCGTCGTAGACGCCCGAGGCCACCATGCCGACGAGCGTCCTGAGCGCCTCGACGTCGGAGTCGGTGAACTCGACCGCCTCGTCCGGCACGTTGGGGAAGCCCAGGGCGCGCCAGAAGCGCCGCGCCCGATAGACCGGCACCCCCGCCATGTCGGCGACCTGGTGACTGGTGTATCGGCGCGGCTCACGCAGGAAGGCTTCGGTGAGCCCGCTCATGAGCCCGTTCATCAGCCCATCAGCCGGCCCGTCCGCCGGCCCGCTCACCGGTCCGTCTGTCGGTCCGCCGCCCAGCCCCCCGGCCGGCTCGTCCCCGTGCACCGCCGCCACCTCGGCAAGATAACACCCTGTGGGCCAGATCACTCCAGCAAGGCCCGCAAGGCACCTCTTTCTCTTTCTGGTACGTACCCGGCGTAGTAGTCGTACATCGCTTTTCTCGACAATCGGGCGGCGAGTGGCCCGTCGCCGGCACGCATGGCGGCCATCACCTCCTCGTGGTTCCCGATGCTGCGCCGCATCAGGGCCTCCCGGTCCGGCTCGTCCGCGATCCGGCCGGCGATCAGCTTCAGCACGATCGAGCGGACCACGTCGGTGCAGATCTCGATCAGCTTGTTGCCGCTCGCGCGCACGACGGCGTCGTGGAAGGCCAGGTCGGCCGTTCCGAAGGCATCCGCGTCCCCCTCACCGGCGCCGGTCTCACCCGCCTCCAGCGCCTCGCGCATCGCCGCGACCGCCGCGTCCATCTCGGCCAGCTGCTCCTCGGTGCGCAGGCGCGCCGCCAGCAGGATGGCCGCGGAGTCCAGCACCATCCTGAACTGCACCAGCTCGGCCAGCGACAGCTCCTCCACCCGGGCGAGCGTGGTCATCGACTTGTGTAATGCGGCGGGCGTGAACGGCAGCACCTCCGCGCCGTTGGGATCGCCCGGCCGCGAGCGCACCAGGCCGCGCGCTTGCAGCACCCGCAGCGCCTCGCGTACGGTCGAGCGGCTGACGGAGAACTGCACCATCAGCTCGCGCTCGCTCGGCAGCCGCCCGCCCGGCGTCAGAGCCCCGCTCTCGATGGCCTCCTCGACCTGCTCCACGACCCGCTCGTAAGCGCGCACGGCACGCACCGGCTCGAAGCGCGGTCCACCCATGCAAGCCCCCTTGACCCGAGCCGCCACCGACTGGCAATGTGCAGAGCCTACTGGTCCGACCAGTGCACTAGCCAGGAGGCTGTAAGACATGAGGCGAATCGGCATCTGGATCGCCGCCGGCGGTCTCCTGCTGGCCACCGCCGCCTGCGGCGGCGGATCGGGGAACGGGAGCGCCGGCACCGGCGGCACCCCCAAGGCCCAGTCGCTGTCCGTCGGATTCGTGGCCGAGCCGGCGAATCTCGACTTCACTTCGACCGAGGGCGCCGCCATCCCGCAGGCGCTGCTCGTCAACGTCTACGAGGGCCTGGTCAAACTCGACCAGAACGGCCAGATCGTGCCCCTGCTCGCCGAGAAGTGGGACGTCTCGCCCGACCGCAAGACCTACACGTTCACGCTGCGCAAGAACGTGACGTTCAGCGGCGGCGCGCCCTTCACCGCCGACGACGTGACGTTCTCCCTCGACCGGGTCAAGTCGGACTGGAAGCTCAAGATCAAGTCGCAGCTCGACGTCATCGACAAGGTGGAGAAGAAGGACGACTCCACCGCCGTCGTCACGCTCAAGCGGCCCAGCAACGGCTTCCTCTACTCGATGGCGACCAGGCTCGGCGCCATGTTCAGCCGCACGGGCGTGGCCGACCTGGCCAACAAGCCCGTCGGCACCGGGCCCTACGTGCTGAGCTCCTGGCGGCGCGGCGACTCCATCCAGCTCGCCGCCAACCCCTCCTACTGGGGCACGAAACCGCCGCTGAGCGCCATCACGCTGAAGTACTTCAAGGACGCCACGGCGATGAACAACGCGCTGCTGACCGGCGGCATCGACGTCATCTCCAGCGTGCAGGCGCCCGAGTCGCTGCAGCAGTTCGCCGACCCCAACCGGTTCGAGACCGTCGAGGGCACCACGAACGGCGAGGTCGTGCTGTCGATGAACAACGGCCGCCCGCCGTTCGACGACAAGGCCGTACGCCAGGCCGTCAGGCACGCCATCGACCACAAGGCGCTGCTCGACACCGCCTGGGCCGGGCGCGGGCAGCTCATCGGCTCGATGACGCCGCCCACCGACCCCTGGTACGAGGACCGCACCGGCGACTACCCGTACGACCCGGCCAAGGCCAAGCAATTGCTCGGCGGCAAGACCTACAACGTCAAGATGCGCATCCCCAACCTCCCGTACGCGGTCAACAGCGCCCAGGTCGTCAAGTCGCAGCTGGCCCAGGTGGGGATCAACGCCGAGATCGAGCCGCTGGAGTTCCCGGCCCGCTGGCTGGACCAGGTGTTCACCAAGGGCGACTACGACCTGTCGATCATCAACCACGTCGAACCCCGCGATATGGGGATTTTTGCCGATAAGTCGTACTACTTCCGCTACGACAACCCCGAGTTCGGCAAGCTCCTCGCCGCCGCCGACGAGGGCACCGAGCAGGAGCAGACCGACGACCTCAAGCAGGCCGCCAAGCTCCTGTCCGACGACGCCGCGGCCGACTGGCTCTTCCTCTTCCCCAACCTCATCGTGGCGAAGAAGGGCGTCACCGGGCTGCCGAAGAACGCCATCGCGGAGTCCTTCGACTTCACCGCGCTCGCCAAACAGTGATCCTCTACCTGCTCAAAAGGCTCGCCGTCCTGCTCGCGAGCACCGCCGTGGCCGCGGTGGCGGTGTTCGCGTTCATGGCCGTGCTGCCCGGCGACCCCGCCGAGATCGCGCTCGGCGTCAACGCCACCCCCGACGCGGTGGCCGAGCTGCGCAAGCAGTTCGGCACCGACCGGCCCGCCGTCGCGCAGTTCCTCGACTGGGCCGGCGGCCTGCTCCAGGGCGACTTCGGCACCTCCTACGTGACCAGCTCGCCCATCGGCCCGCAGATCGGCGAGCGGCTCGGCGTCACGCTCGTGCTCGTGCTCGGCGGCATGGCCGTGGCGGTGGTGCTGGCGGTGCCGCTGGGCACGTTCGCCGCCGTCCGCCACCGCGACCCGCTGGGCGCGGCGATCAGCGCGGCCAGCCAGCTCGGCATCGCGATCCCGGCCTTCCTGGCCGGCATCCTGCTCGTCTTCGTGTTCGCGGTCCAGGCCCAGGCGCTGCCGTCCGGCGGCTACGTGCCGATCGCGGAGAGCCCGGGTGAGTGGCTGCGCAGCCTGCTGCTGCCGTGGCTGTCGCTCGGGCTCGTCCAGGGCGCGGTGCTCACCCGCTACGTCCGCAGCGCCGTGCTCGACGTCATGCGCGAGGACTACCTGCGCACCGCCCGCGCCAAGGGGCGGGGCAGCACCGGAGCGCTGTGGCGGCACGGGCTGCGCAACGCCTCGATCCCCGTCGTCACCGTGCTCGGCCTGCAACTGGCCACGCTGCTGATCGGCGCGGTCGTCGTCGAGCGCGTCTTTGTCATCCCCGGGCTCGGCGACCTGCTGCTCAACGGCGTCGCCGGGCGCGACCTGCTGCTCGTTCAAGGCGTGGTGATGGTCCTGGTGGCCGCCGTACTGCTGATCAACTTCGTGGTGGACGTGACCTACCACCTGCTCGACCCGAGGCTGCGATGAGCGGCCGGACGCCGGGCCGCCGGACCTCCGCGAAGGCGAACCGGGGCCGGATGAACGCGGGGCTGCTCGTCGGCGGCGCGCTCGTCGCGCTCGTCGTGCTCACCGCGCTGGTCTCGTTCTTCTGGACCCCGCACGACCCCACCCTCGTGGACGCCGCCAACAAACTGCGCGAACCCGGCGGCGGCTACCTGCTCGGGGCCGACAAGTTCGGCCGCGACACCTTCAGTCAGCTCATGGTCGGCGCCCGCACCACCCTCTACGTCGGCGTCGTCGCGGTCGGCATCGCCGCCGCGCTCGGCGTCCCGCTCGGCCTGGCCGCCGGGATGACGCCGCGCGGCTGGCTGTCCGAGCTGATCATGCGGGTCAACGACCTCGTGTTCGCCTTCCCGGCGCTGCTGCTGGCCGTCATGCTCGGCGCCGTGTACGGGGCGGGCACGCTCACCGCGATGATCGCCATCGGGGTCGCCACCGTGCCCGCGTTCGCCCGCGTGGCCCGCGCCGCCACGCTCCAGGTCATGGTGACGGACTACATCCTGGCCGCCAGGGCCGCAGGCCGCCGCCGCGGCGCCATCGCCCTGCGCCACGTGCTGCCGAACATCGGCTCCATGCTGATCGTGCAGGCGTCGGTGTCGTTCGCGATCGCCATCCTGGCCGAGGCGGCGCTGTCGTTCCTCGGCTTCGGCACCCGCCCGCCGACCCCGTCATGGGGCCGGATGTTGCAGGAGTCGCAGGAGCTGCTGTTCTCCACCCCGCGCCTGGCCCTGTGGCCCGGGCTCGCCATCGCCCTCGCGGTGCTGGGCTTCAACCTGCTCGGCGACGGCCTGCGCGACTTCCTCGACCCCAAGCTCAGGAGGATCCGTGCTGAGCGTTGAGGGCCTGACCGTCCGCGCGGACGCGACCGACCTGGTCCACGAGGTCTCCTTCGCCATCGCGCCCGGCGAGCGGGTCGGCCTGATCGGCGAGTCCGGATCGGGCAAGTCGCTGACCGCGCTGTCGCTCATGGGCCTGCTCCCCGAAGGCGTCACCGCCACCGGACGGGCCACGCTCGACGAGCGCGACCTGGTCGGCGTACCGGAGAGCAGGATCAAGGGCCTGCGCGGCGATGAGCTGTCCATGGTCTTCCAGGAGCCCATGACCGCGCTCAACCCGCTCATGCGGGTCGGCGCCCAGGTCGCCGAGGTCATGACCCTGCACGGCCGCTCCCGCCAGGAGGCCAGGGCGCGCTCGGCCGAGCTGCTCGAACGCGTCCGCCTGCCCGAACCCGCCCAGATCGCCCGCGCGTACCCGCACCAGCTCTCCGGCGGCCAGCGCCAGCGCGTCATGCTGGCCATCGCCCTGGCCAACGAGCCCCGGCTGCTCATCTGCGACGAGCCCACCACCGCGCTCGACGTCACCGTGCAGAAACAGATGCTGGAGCTGATCGCCGAGGTCGCGCCCGCGCTGCTGTTCATCACCCACGACCTCGCCGTCGTCGCCTCCGTCTGCGAGCGGGTCCTGGTCATGTACGGCGGCCGCGTCGTCGAGTCGGGCCCCATCCGCGAGGTCTTCACCCGCCCCCGACACCGCTACACGCAGGGGCTGCTGGCCGCCTCGAAGCTCACCCCGCGCGGCACCCGCCTGCCCGTCATCAAAGGCGGCGTCCCCGCGGCCGGGCGCTTCCCCGACGGCTGCGTGTTCAGGAACCGCTGCCCGCACGCCACCCCCGAGTGCGAGACTCCCCCGGCGCTGACAGGAGACGGCCATGCCTTCGCATGCTGGCACCCCGCCGATTAATGGGCCGATTAATGGGCCGATTAATGGGCCGACTGAACCCCTGATCCAGGCAGACCGGCTCAACCGCGTCTACCACCGCCCGCGCACCTCGCTCACCAGGCCGGGCGCCGCCGTGCACGCCCTGCGCGACGTCTCCCTGACCGTACGGCGCGGCGAGCGCCACGGCATCGTCGGCGAGTCGGGATCGGGCAAGTCCACCCTGCTGCGCCTGCTGTGCGCGCTCGACCAGCCCACCAGCGGAACGATCCGCTTCGACGGACAGGAGATCACCGGCCGTCCCGAACGGCGGCTGCGCTTCCTGCGCGAGAACCTGCAGATCGTCTTCCAGGACCCGATGAGCTCGCTCGACCCGCGCATGCGCGTGCGCGACCTCGTCGCCGAGCCGCTGACCGCGCTCGGCCTGCCGGTCGGCGACCGGGTCGCCGAACTGCTCGACGCGGTCGGGCTGCCCGCCGAGGCGGCCGGCCGCTATCCGCACCAGTTCTCCGGCGGACAGCGGCAGCGCATCGCCATCGCCCGCGCGCTTGCGCCCAAGCCGAAGGTGCTGGTCGCCGACGAGCCGGTGAGCGCACTGGACGTCTCCGTACGCGGGCAGATACTCAACCTGCTGGCCGACCTCGTCGACGAGCTGGGGCTGACCCTCGTGTTCGTCTCGCACGACCTGTCCGTGGTGCGGCACGTGTGCGAGACCGTGTCCGTCATGCGCCACGGGGAGATCGTGGAAGGGGGCCTGGTGGACGACGTCTGGGCCGCGCCCGCCCACCCGTACACGCGGGAGCTGCTGGCGGCCGTACCGACTCTGGAGGGGTTTGCATGATCGACGTCGATGCCGGCGGAGTGGTGGAGTTCACCCAGGCGCTGGTGCGCGTGCCCAGCACCAACGACCCCGCGCGCGGGCGCAGCGAGCGGCCCGCCGCCCAGCTGGTCGAGGCCAAGATGCGCGAGTGGGGCTGGGAACCGGTCGTGTACGAGGCCGCGCCCGGCCGGCCGAACGTGGTGGCCGTGGTCGAGGGCGGCGGCGGTGACGGGCCGACCCTCATGTTCGAGGGCCACACGGACGTGGTGACCGAGGGCGACCTGTCCTCCTGGACCGTGGACCCGTTCGGCGGGGAGATCCGCGACGGCCGGCTGTGGGGGCGGGGCAGCGCCGACATGAAGTCCGGCCTGGCCGCCACCCTCTACGCCACCCGCGCGCTCCAGCTCGCGGGACCGTTCCCTGGCCGGATCAAGGTGTGCGCGCTGGCCGACGAGGAAGGTCTCATGATCGGCGCCCACCACTTCGTCTCCTCCGGCCTGACCGCCGACGTCGACGGCGCCATCGTGGCCGAGCCCGAGGCGGGCGAGATCTGCGCCGTCGCCAAGGGCGCGCTGCGGCTGCGGGTGGACCTCACCGGCAAGATGGCGCACGGCGCGATGCCCCAGCACGGCCGCAACCCCATCCAGGCCGCGGGAACGCTGCTGGTCACGCTGCGCACGCTGCAGGAGGAACTGCAGGCCCGCCATCCCGCGCACGAGCACCTCGGCGAGGTGTACGTGACGCCGACCGTGCTGCGGGCCGGCACCGAGGAGCAGGTCAACGTCATCCCGGCGGTCGCCTCGGTCTTCGTGGACGTGCGCACGATCCCCGGCGTCGAGCACAAGGAGATCGCCGACCGGGTGGCCGCGCTGGCCGGCGGCGACGGCGTCACGGCCGAGGTGTCCGTGCTGGTGGACCGGCCGCCGGTGGACGTCCCCGTGACCGACCCGGTCGTGGCCGCGCTGGCCGCCGCCCACCGGACGGTGACGGGGGAGGAGCCGGTGTACGGCGGGGTGCCCGGCTCGACCGACGGGACCGTGCTGACGCACTGGGGCGGGATCCCGTCCGTCGTGTACGGGCCCGGCGGCAAGTGGATCGCGCACCAGGCGGACGAATACGTCGAGATCGACGAGATCGTGCGCTGCACCCGGGTGTTCGCCGAGGCGGCACGCCGGTTCCTGAGCGGCGACCACTGATGCGGGCCGGGCCGACGAACTCCCTGCTCGACGTCGCAGGGCTGCGGGTGGGGCACGCGCACCGGGTGGGCGGCGGCTACCGTACCGGCACCACCGTCGTCCTCGCGCCCTTCGACGGGGCCGTCGCGGGCGTGGACGTGCGCGGGGCCGCCCCTGGGACGCGGGAGACCGAGCTGCTGGACCCGCGCAACCTGGTGGAACGGGTGCACGCGGTGGTGCTGTCGGGCGGCAGCTCGTTCGGGCTGGGGGCGGCGTGCGGGGTGATGGAGCGGCTCGCGGACGCGGGGGCGGGGTATCCGGTGGCGGCGGGCGCGGTCCCGATCGTCCCGGCCGCCGTCATCTTCGACCTGGGCCGCGGCGGCACCTTCCGCGCGACACCTGACGCCGCCCTGGGCATCGCCGCCTACGACGCCGCCTGCACCCCTCCCCAGGCCGTCACCGCCGACGCCCCTCGCCAGGGCGCCACCGCCTACGACGCCGCATGGGACGGCAGCCCGAGCGCCACCGCCTCCCACAGCACCACCTTGGACCCTGCCGCCTTCGAGCCCGATCCCGGGCCTTCCCGTGGCCGTTCCGTGCCCGGTCCTGGGGCCTCCGCGTCGCCGTTCTTCCAGGGGACGGCGCCGGCGGTGGCGAGCGGGTCCGTCGGGGCCGGGACCGGGGCGGTGGCGGGTGGGCTGGCCGGAGGCGTGGGGACGGCGAGCGTCGTCCTGCCCGGCGGCACGACCGTCGCCGCGCTCGCCGTCGCCAACCCGGCCGGTTCGGTCCTGGACCCCCGGGACGCCACCCTGGCCGGTGTCAGGTACGGCCTGCCGGGCGAGTTCGACCACCTCCAGCCGCCCGACGCGCGCGAGGCCCAGGCGTGGCAACCCGAGAAGGCGCCCGCCTTCAACACCACGATCGGCGTCGCCGCCACCGACCTGACCCTCACCAAGGCCCAGTGCGGCAAGCTCGCCGCCGTCGCCCACGACGGCCTGGCCAGGGCCATCAGGCCGGCCCACACCATGACCGACGGCGACACCATCTTCGGCCTGGCCACCTGCGCCCGTCCCGCCCCTGACCACGACGCCTTCCAGGACGTGCTGGCGGTGGCGGCCGACGTGTTCAGCCGGGCCGTCGCTCACGCCGTCCTGGCCGCCACCGGCCGCGAGGGCGCGCCCGCGTACCTCGACGTGTTCCCGAGCGCCCTGCGGAGGCGGCCATGACGACAGCCCGGCCCGGCCCCGCCGAGCACCCCGCCCACGAGCACACCGCCCACGAGCACACCGCCCACGGGACCGCAGCCCACGGGAGCACCACCTACGAACCAATGGAGGCCGCCATGACGCGGAACTGGCCCGGCGGGCTGCCCGTCGGCGGGGGATGGATGGAGACCGCCGACACCACCGACGTGATCTTCCCCTACGACGGGTCCACGGTGGCCGCAGCCCCGCTGGGCACGCCCGAGCACGCACGACTGGCCCTCGACGAGGCGCTCGCCGCCGCCCCCGCCATGGCCGCCCTGCCCTCCCACGCCCGCCGTACCGCGCTCATGGCCGCTCACGACGCCGTCGCGGCCAACCGGGAGGAGTTCGAACGGCTGCTCGTACTCGAAACCGGCAAACCGCTGGTGGACTGCAAGGTCGAGGTGGCCAGGACGCTCGTCACGCTGGCCACGGCCGCCGAGGAGGTGGCCCGGCTGCACGGTGAGACCGTCCCGCTGGACCTGCTGCCCGCCGGCGAGGGCCTGGTCGGCTTCTGGACGCGCCGGCCCGTCGGCGTCGTCGTCGGCATCACCGGCTTCAACTACCCGCTCCTCCTGGCCGCCCACAAGATCGCCCCGGCCGTCGCCGCCGGCTGCCCCGTGATCGTCAAGCCGGCCCCGGCCACCCCGCTGGCCACCCTGTGGCTGGTGCACCTGCTGCGCTCGTCCGGCGTCCTGCCCCCTGCCGCCGTGCAGCTCGTCACCGGCGACGTCGAGGTCGGCCGGACGCTCGTCGAGGACCGGCGGATCGGCGCCGTCTCCTTCACCGGCTCGGCCGCCGCCGGCCACACCATCGCCCGCTCCGCCGCCCCGACCAAGGTGCTGCTGGAGCTCGGCTCGAACGCGGCCCTCATCGTGGCCGCGGACGCCGGCCTGGAGGCCGCCGCCGACGCCGTCGTGCGCGGCGGCTACTACGCCTCGGGTCAGGCGTGCATCGCGGTGCAGCGGGTGCTGGTCGAGGAGCCCGTACGCGAGGAGTTCCTGTCCCTGCTGGCCGAGCGCGTCAAGGCCGTGACGATCGGCGACCCGCGCCTGCCCGGGACCCGCGTCGCGCCGCTCATCGACGAGGCCGCCACCGACCGTGTCCTCGCCTGGATCGCCGCGTCCGGGGCCGAGGTGGTCACGGGCGGGCACCGCGACGGCCGGGCCATCGCGCCGACCGTCCTGTCCGGCGTGCCGGACGGGGTCGCCGCCTGGGACGAGGAGATCTTCGGGCCCGTCGTGTGCGTGCGCCCCGTGCCCGACCTCGACGCCGCCTTCGCCGCCGTCAACCGTTCCCGGTACGGTCTGCACGCCTCCGTCTTCACCCGCTCGCTGGCCACGGCGTTCGCGGCGATCGAACGCATCGACGCCGGGGGTGTGGTGGTGAACGAGGTGCCGGGGTTCCGGGCCGACAACATGCCGTACGGGGGCGTCAAGGACTCGGGCATCGGCCGAGAAGGCCCTCGATTCGCCATCGAGGAGCTGACGGTCACCAAAATGGCCATCATCCGCCCTTGACCCGTTCCGGCCCGCCCGCTCGGAAGGTGGCCGGGCGGGCGGGCCGGGAAGCGGTCAGCCGGTGGGCAGTGGGCCGGCAGGTGGTCAGTTGGGTGGGTCGAAGCGGCCGTCCACGGCGGTCCAGCCGCCGTCCACGTACAGGACGGAGCCGGTGACGAAGCTGGCCGCCTCGCTCGCCAGGTAGACCACCGCGCCGGCCATCTCGTCCGCCCTGGCCCACCGGCCGAGGGGTGACTTGTCCGAGTACGCCGCGTACCAGGCGGGATCGTCCTGGATCTGCCGGGTCAGCGGCGTCTCCACCACGCCGGGCGCGATGGCGTTGACCCGTACCCCGTGCGGCCCGAACTCGGCCGCGGCCGTGCGCAGCAACTGCACCAGCCCGGCCTTGGTGGCCGAGTAGACGCTCTGGCCCGGCTCGGTGACCGAGGCCCTGATCGAGGCGAAGCCGATGATCGAGCCGCGTCCCCGCTCGACCATGCCCGCCCCGAACGCGCGCACCACGTCGAACGAGGCCCGCAGGTTCAGCCCCACCACCCGGTCGAACTCCTCGCCGGTGTAGTCGAGCAGCCGCTTGCGCACATTGGTGGCCGCCGTGAACACGAGCACGTCGGCCGGCTGCTCCGCGGCCAGCGCGCGCACCGCCTCGGTGTCCAGCACGTCGACCAGCCGGGCGTCCCCGCCGCAGCCGTCGGCGGTCTCCTTCGCGGCCTCCAGGTTCCGGTCCGCGCACACCACGGAGGCCCCGTGGGCGGCCAGCGCCAGCGCGGACTCCCTGCCGATCCCGCTTCCTGCCCCGATCACCACGGCCCGCCGCCCGTCCAGGCGGAACAGCGCGTCATATCCCATACAGGCACCCTAGCGACTGGTCCGACCAGTGCACCAGGTTGGGTCGCCGATCAGATGGGCGCGTCGCCAACGCGCCGGGCGCCCCGATGGGTCGCCCCGATGGGTCGCCCCGGTGGGTCGGCCCAGCCGGGTGGGCCGGCCAGGCAGTTCAGCCGGCCGGGTCAGCCGTGCGGTCCCTCGGCTCCAGCGCCATTCGGGCGCGCGGCTCAGGCGCCGTGCGCGGCCTCCCAGTCGGAGCGCAGCAGCTCGTACTCCACCTCGCCCTGCTCCGAGCCCTCGATGGGATCGGGCCAGTCCGGGTGGAACGTACGCACGTAACGCAGCCCGCACTTCTCCATCACCCGCCGTGACCCGAGGTTGACCGCCATCGTCTGGGCGAACACCCGACCGGCGCCCAGCTCGGTGAACGCCTTGGCGATCAACGCGATCGAGCCCTCGGTCGCGAACCCCCGCCCCCATGCCTCCTTGCGCAGCCGGTAACCCAGCTCCAGCTCGTCCGGCGGCCGGCCCTCGACCGTCCGCAGGTGGAACCAGCCGAGGAAGCGCCCCGCCGGCTTCTCCAGGGCGGCGTAGAACCCGCCCGCGATGAGGCGCGGCAGGGTGCGCTCCTCGATCACCACCCGCGGCGTCGGCGCGCCGCCGTTGAGGTAGCGCATCACGTCGGGATCGTTGTTCAGGGCGAACAGGTCGTCGGCGTCGGACTCGGTGAAGCGGCGCAGGATCAGCCGCTCGGTCTCCAGATACACGTGCACCGGCGGCAGGCTAGCCGAGGCGACCGGCGCCGCTCGAACGCTTTTCCGCCGCCGGTCGAGGCCGGGGCGCGTCTCCGGGCACCGGCCGAGGTCAGGCGCCCGGAGCGGGGCGCGTCCCGGGCACCCCGTCGAGGTCAGGTGCCCGTCAGACGCCCGTGAGCTCGCGCGACAACTCGCGCAGCCTGGCCCGCGCCTCCGGGTCGTACGCCTGCCGCATCGCCCGCGCGGACCGCGTCCCGTCGAAGAAGCCTCCCGACACCTCGTCCAGCTCCGGGTCGGTCACCAGCCGCGAGGTCGCCTCGACCCCCTCGCGCAGCTCGCTCAGGGGCGACGCGAGCACCATCTTGGTCGGCATGTACGTCGCCGGATGCAGCGCGTTCGCGGTGACCCCCGTGCCCTCCAGCTCCTCGGCCAGGTCCACGGTGAACATCACCTGCGCCAGCTTGCTCTGCCGGTAGGCGCGCGCGCCGCTGTATCCCTCGCGCAGCATCACGTCGCCGAAGTCGATCGGCTCCTGCCCCAGGCTGCTGACGTTGACGATCCTGGACGGCGCCGCCGCCCGCAGCACCGGCAGCAGCAGCCTGGTGAGCAGGAAGCCCGCCAGATAGTTGACCGCGAAACGCAACTCGTGGCCGTCGGCGCTCTCCTGGCGCGCCTCGCCGCCGGGCACGGTGGTGCCGATCCCCGCGTTGTTGACCAGCGTGTCGAGCCCTTCGTGCTCCGCGGCGACGGCGGCGGCCAGCTCGCGTACCTGGTCGAGCGAGGACAGGTCCGCGCGGTACCAGTGCAGCCGCGCCCCCGGGACGCCGGCCCTGATCTCCGCCATCGTGGCCCGCCCGCGCTCGTCGTCGCGGCCGTGCACGAGCACGGTCGCGCCCCGGCCCGCGAGGTCGGCGGCCAGCCCCCGCCCGAGGCCGTCGGTCGCGCCCGTGACGAGGATCGTCCGCTGTTCCATGGGCCTCATGCCCACCTCCCATCACCTGTGTGGGACGCTACTCTCTCCGATCGGGCCCGCGTCCACCGAGGTCATGGCGAGCCACGGCTGACGAAGGGGGAACCGTGATCGGTCAGGAGTTCACCATCGGGGGCGAACTGCGGGTGCGGCGGCTCGGGTACGGCACCGGCCGGCTCACCGGGCACGGCTACTGGGGGCCCAGAATGGAGCCTGCCGAGGCGGTGGCCGTGCTGCGCCGCGCCGTCGAGCGCGGGGTGACCCTGGTCGACACGGCCGACAACTACGGGCCGTCGCTGGCGGAGGAGCTGGTCGCCCGGGCGCTGCACCCGTACCGGGAGGGCGTGGTGGTGGCGACCAAGGGCGGCGTCGTTCGTACGGGACCGAACGTCTGGCACGTCGACGGGCGGCCGGAACGGCTGCGCGCCATGTGCGAGGCGAGCCTGCGCCGCCTGCGGACCGAGACCATCGACCTGTACCAGCTCCACCGGCTCGACCCCGCGGTGCCACTCGCGGATCAGCTCGGCACGCTGGCCGAGCTGCGGCGGGAGGGCAAGATCCGGCACATCGGGCTCGACACGGTCACGGCGGGCGAACTGGAGCAGGCCCTGGAGATCACCGAGATCGCCTCCGTCCAGAACCGCTACAACGTGCTCGACCGGGAGTCCGAGCCGGTGCTGCGGCTGTGCGAGGAACGCGGGCCGGCCTTCCTGCCGTGGTTCCCCCTCGGGAACGGCACCCTGACCGCCGACGACACGGCGCCGGGGGAGGTGGCACCGGCGGGGGCGGTGCCGGGATCGGCGGTGCTGGGGGAGGTGGCGCGGCGGCATGGGGTGAGTGCGGGGCAGGTGGCGCTGGCGTGGCTTTTGCACGTCTCGCCCGTCACCCTGCCGACGCCCGGCACAGGATCGCTCGCCCATCTGGAGGAGAACCTGGACGCGGCCCGTGTGGAGCTCACCCCCGACGACCTGGCAGCCCTGGACCGCCTCCACTGAACGGCCACCTCACTTACGGGGCCCCACGTTCACGGGCCCGCTTTCACGGGCCCGCTTTCATGGGCCCGCTTTTATGAGTCCGGCCCCTCTCCTGAGCTCGGCCCGACCGTCCCATAGTGGCGCCGAAATGTAAGGCGGCTTGCAAAATTCCTGTAAGGCGGCTTACGATTCGGCGATGATCAACTCGGATCGGCCCCCGTACGAGGACCTGGAGGCGCGCTTCGGCGCCCCCGTCGGCGTGGAGGAGGCCCGCGGCCGGTGGGGCTCGCTCGTGGACGCCGCCACCAACGGCTCGACCGTCCTCATCACGCGCGAACGCTGGGAGTGGGCCGCACTGGTCCCGCTGTCGAACCTGTCCGGGGTGCTCAGCGGGCTGCCGGTGCTGTCGCTGTCGGCCGCCCGGTCCAAGCTGGGCGAGCTCGTCCGCCAGGCCGTCGGGCCGCACGACGAGCCCGTGCTGCTGACCCGCCACCGCACCCCGGTCGTCGCGCTGATCGCGGCCAGGCGCCTGCTCGGCAAGCCCGGGTCGAGGCCGCCGGTGGCCGAGCGGCTGCTGGCCGAGGACGCCACGATCACGCTGGCCCGCGACGTCCGCGACGGGATCACCGCCATCGCCCGCGACCGCGACGGCAACGTGATCGCGGCCGGCTCCGGCGACGGCATCGCCCAGGCCCTGCGGTCGCTGGGCGGCTGACCTCCAGAGAAGCATCCACCCCGCTGACCACTTCTCCTGCCGCGCGGGCTCGACTTCACCCCCACGATGCCCCGGACTCGCCGCCCCGGACGTGCCGTCCCGCGACGCGGTGCGCGGGGGAGGAATCAGTGGGATGCGGCCGGGTGCAGGTGGCCGAGGTCGAGCGGGGGCGGGGGTGGCAAGGGGGCGGTGTGGCCGGCCTCGAAGGACTGCAGCAGGTAGGCCACCAGCCTGCGCGACGAGGCCGCCGCGGCCTCGCCGGCGTCGACGGTGACGCCGCAGACGGCCTTGAGCAGCAGGACCAGATCGGCCGGGTCGAAGTCGGCCCGCAGCCGCCCGGCCTCCTTGGCCCGCCGTACCAGCTCGGCGAAGCGCCGTTCGGCGTGCGCCCGCGTGTGCTCGTAGTCGGTCGCCGTGGGGAACGTCGTCATGAACGCCGCGGCGAACCCCCGGTCGGCGAGCTGCATCGCGCAGATCTCCTCGATCGCCGTGGTGAAGCCCCGCCACGGGTCGGGGTCGGCGAGCGCGTCGTCCACGGTGGACGCGCAGGCCGTGAGCTGGTCGGCGAAGACCTCGACGACCAGCGACTCGCGTGAGGGGAAGCGCCGGTAGAGCGTCGCCACGCCGACGCCCGCCCGCCGCGCGATGGCCGCCATCGGCACGTCAAGCCCGCGCGTGGCGAACGCCTCCCGCGCCGCGCCGAGGATCCGCTCGCGGTTGTGCCGCGCGTCGGCCCGCAGGTCGGCGTCAGGCCCGTCCTGCGGCGGCACGCGTAGATCGGCCTGCACGGCCGCGCGCAGCTCAGCCAGCCGATCCCCTCCCGGACTGGCCGTGGGAAGCCCGGCCGGCCGATCCCCTTCGGGTACGGCCGCGCGCGGCTCATCCGGTACGGCGGGGCGCGGGCCGTGGTGGTCGCCGGCTGTCGTGGGCGGGAGGGTGTCGGGCGCTATCCGAGAGGGATGAGCAGGCATGTTTCTCACATTAGCTTAAGTGGAGCACCCCGTCCGTTTGCCGCGTTAGCGTCACTGATGACGATTCCGGCAGAGAGGACGAAAGACACAGTGGACGAGATGCGCGCGGCCCTCTACGACAGGTACGGCCCCCCTGAGGTGCTCTACGAGGGCAGGCGCCCCATGCCGTCCCCCGCCCCCGGTGAAGTGCTCGTCAAGGTGCACGCCATCAGCGTGAACGGCGGTGAGCTGCACGGCCGCGCGGGCAAACTGCGGATGCTGACGGACCTGATGCAGCGCGGGTTCCCCAAGACCGTGGGCATCGACTTCGCCGGCGAGGTCGTCGCCGCGCGCTCGCGGCAGCCGGGCCCCGCCGTCGGCGACCGGGTCTGGGGCGCGCTGTCGCGCACCTTCGGCAGCGCCGCCGAGTACCTGGCCGTGCGCCCGCGTCAGCTCTCCCTCGTTCCGTCCGGCATCGACCTGGTCGAGGCCGCGGCCCTGCCCGTGGCCACGACCGCGATCACGGCCCTGCGCGACAAGGCCCGGCTGCGTCCCGGCGAGCGGCTGCTGGTGATCGGCGGGGCCGGCGGCGTCGGGAGCGCCGCGGTCCAGCTGGGCAAGCACTTCGGCGCCCACGTCACCGCGCTGGCCTCGGCCAGGACACTGGACTTCGTCCGCGAGATCGGCGCCGACGAGGCCCACGACTACGCGGTCACCGGCCCGGCCGATCTGGGCCCGTTCGACGTCGTCATGGACACCAAGGGCGTGGCGCAGGAGCCGTTCCGCCGTCTCCTGACGCCGGGCGGGCGCATGGTGGCCATCGCCTTCGACCTCGGCCGGCCTGTGGCGTCGCTGTCGTACGTGCTGGCCTCCGCCGTGTTCGGCTCCCGGCGGGTGCGCTTCTTCAGTGGCGACCCCACCCACCGCGACTTCGCCGCGCTGACCCGTTACGTCGAGGAGGGCGCGCTCCGCCCGCTCGTGCACGCGGTCCACCCGCTCGCCGACATCGCCGGCGCGCACCGGGCGCTGGAGGCCGGGGGAGTACGCGGCAAGATCGTCGTCCGGATCGTCTGATCCGCCGCCCCGTCCGGACCTCCGATCCCTGACCTCAGCCCCGTCCAAAACCTACGCCGCGCCCGGCAGCGGCGCCCGAGACGCCCCACCTGCGGCGAAACATCCCTTCCACCAGAAAATTGGAGTCCCATGTCGGAAGCAGTTTGACGGAAAGTGAGGAAGTATGGTCGTCTCGTGACCTATGTTTCTGATGGGATGAATTAACCAGGTCCGGGGGAGAACGCTACATGCCGCACGCCCTCCTGCGCGTGCTCGCTTCGACGACGATCGCCGGCGCCGCCCTCGTGGCCCTGCCGCCGGCCGGAGCGCAGGCCGGGCCCGTACCGGCACATGCTCAGCCTGTACGGGCGCAGGCCGCCTCCACCCAGAAGGTGCGGCCCGTGCCCGCCGTCCGGGAGCCGGCTCCCGCCGTCGTCACGGTGCCGCAGCAGGCTTCACTCGCGCTGCGCCCCGCCGCGAACGGCGGGGTGGGCCCCGCCACGCCCGAGGTGACCACGCCGGCCGGCCCGGGGCTCGTCAACGAGATCACCGCGGCCGCCACCGCCGTCCAGGAAGAACAGGGGTTCGGTAAGCAGGCGCCCGATCCGGGCGACATCCTGCCGGACACCTCCCAGGCCGCGACGCTGGGGCTGATCAAGCCCCTGGCGGTGATCGCCAAGTCGTTCGAAGGGCTCGGGCAGGCCGTGCCGGGGCTGACCTACCGGCTCTGCGTCGAGAGCGAGGCGGTGCCCGTCTCCTGCTCGATCAGGCAGCCGGTCGGCATCCCGGTGGCCGCCGACGTGACCGGCGACAGCAAGCCCGACCTGGCCGCCGACCTGGTGCCCTCCGCCGATTTCGGCGGGGGCTCCTTCGGGCTGCGGTTCGCGGTCAAGCGGCTCGGCGACGAGAACCTCAAGGCGCAGGTCTGGGCCGAGTACGACGGCAAGGTCTCGGTCGGGTTCGACGGCCTGCGCCGCGGCACCTCGCTGTCGGCCTCCGACAAGGGCACGTTCACGATGGACTCGACCGGCAAGCGGGTCAAGGCGGTCGTCGAGCGCAAGGAGCCGGGACAGTCCGCGGCCATGGTCGCCGGCCTGACCGGCCGCAGCGCCGTGAGCATGCGCCAGACCCCGGCCACCACCCGGCTCACCGTGAACGCCGCCCTCGACACACGCGCCCTGGACGTCGCCGCCTCCGCGCCCGCCAAGCTGGAGGCGGTCGCCGTGCGCGGCGCCCGCCTCACCCACGCCGTGCTCGACCGCATGGGCACCAGCGCGAAGGTACGGCTGGCGCACGGCGAGGTCCGCTTCACCAGTCCCACCCCCATCGCCCACGCCCGGGTCGACGACCTCGACTACCGCGACGGCCAGTTGAACCGGGTGGTCAAGGCCGAGCTCCAGCGCGTCCCGCGCACCTTCACCGCCAAGTACGTGGCCGCGGGCGGCAAGCAGAGCCTGGCCGTCGCGGCGGGCGCGGGCCGCGCGGGCGCCGGTGCGGCGAGCATGCTCTTCTACGACCGGGCCGCCGCCAAGACCGTGCTCAAGGCGGAGCTGAGCGAGCTGCCCGCCAGGGCGCGCCTGGTCAACGACCCCGAGCGGCACCAGATCACCCAGTCGTCCAGCTCGCCCATCGGCAGGTTCTCCGCCGTGCTGCAGCGCAACGGGGGCGCCGTCGCCACCCCACGCGGCGGCCACGTCACCATGATCAAGGACGGCTCCGCCATCGGCGTGTCGGGGCTGGTGTCCGGGCTGTCCGGGTTCGACGTCACGTACGGGTCCGCGCCGCACGCCCACCTGAAGACGAACGCCAGCGGGAGCTCGTTCGTCGGCGCGGCCGTCATCGACCGCACCCATGTGGCGGGTCTGGAGATCAGCAACACGCCCGGGGACGTGGACGTGATGCTCGACCCGTCGGCCAGGAAGGCGGAGTACCAGGCCAGCGGCCCGATCAAGCGGGTGCGGGCCACGTACACGAACCTCAAGTCGGGCCCCACCATCGACGGCACCCTGAACGGCGTGCGCGACGACGTGAAGGCGTCGTGGGAGCTGGGCGAGCGTTCGACGGTCAAGGTGAGCACGTCCTCGAAGCTCGCCACGATGGCGATTTATGCCAATAAAGCGCACGTGACGCGGGTGGGCGGCGAGGACCTGACCGCCACCGTCGAAGGCGTCAGCAAGCGCGCGGAACTCGTCGCCGACACCAAGGCCAGGACCCTGACCTGGACCTCCGACGCCCCCGTCGCCAAGGTGTCGGCGCTGGCCAGGGTCAAGCTGGGCGACCGGTACGCCAGGGCCGCCGCCGAGGTCAGCGGCGTGCCCGCCAGATTCGACGCCTCATGGGACCCGGCCGGCTACCGCTTCCGCGGCCTGTCGGGGCCGGTCGAGACGGCCGAGCTGGCGTTCACCAACCACGACGGCGCCAAGGCGCCGACCGGGCCGCACCTGGCGGCCCACTACGACCAGAGCACGGGCGACCTCGACGCCAGCGTCCTGGTCAACGGGCTCTCGCACGTCGAGTTCAGCCCGGCCGAGCAGGGGTTCAGCGCCGACTTCCGCTCGGCCAAGCAGATCCTCGCCGTGGACGCCGACCTCGTCCGGGGCGACGATCGCTTCGGCCTCATCGGCACGGTCGGTCCCGTGCCCGGACGCCTGTCCGTCACCTCGGCCGACGGCAAGCTCACCTACGCGGGCTCGCGCCTGGACGTCCGCGCCCGCGCCTGGCTCGGCAAGAAGGCCGCGCTCGCCCGCATGCAGGCCGCGCCCGCCGTGCCCGGCGGCGTGTCGCTGGTGGACGGCGGCTGCGCCGCCGGATCGCCCGGCTGCGCGCAGGGTCCGTTCTGCGTGGCCCAGCGCGGCTGCTTCGGCCTGCAGGGGTACGTGGACGTGACCGGCCTGCCCGACCAGGTCACGGTGGACCTGACCGGTCGCACGCTGGCGTTCTCCGGGTTCCGGCCCAAGCGGCCCGACCTCGGCGTCTACCTGTCCAGCAGTGTCCTGTCGCCCGTGCCGATCAAGGCCAGGGCCACCCTGACCGGACTGCCCGCCGAGATCACCTCGATGGCGATCGGGCCGTTCGGGGTGGGGCAGGGCAACACCGTGCAGGCCGCGTACCGGATCGAGCCGCCCGCCACGCTCGGCTCCCTCGACCTGCACGCCGAGGCGGCCGGGCTGCGCGGCCACGTCGCCGTCGACCCGGTGCCGGCGCAGGTGGCACTTCAGGGGACGTACGGGGCCAAGACCCGCATCCGCGTGAGCAACTCCGCCGCCGTCAAGCATCTCACCGCCAAGGTCACCCTGCCCGGCAAGGGCACCGGGGAACTGCGCTTCGGCGACGTGCCCGCCGTCTTCGGCGTGGACGCCGACGCCTCGTCCGCCGGGCTGAAGGTGCCGGCCGTCACGTACAAGGCGGAGGGCGGCGCCAGCACGCTCGACGGCTACTTCGGCGTGGAGGGCGGCCTGGTGGACCCGTCGGGGCGGCTGGGCGACGTGGCGTTCGCGGTCAAGGACCTGGCCGCTGACACCACGGTCAGGCTCAACCCCGATCACACGCTCGACCTGGTCTCCAGGCCGGTCCCCACGGGCCGCATCACGCTGCGCGCCGGGCTCACCATGGACGCGGTCGCCCCGCAGGGCATCGCGGTGAGCAAGGAGCTCCCGTACACCAAGGGCTTTCTCACCTACCACATCGGCGGGAAGTTCGGGCTCGCGAAGAGCTCGATCGAGGACGTCGGGGTGAGCATCAGGCGCGTGTCCTGGCTGCGGATCAGGCCGGGCAAGGTGCCCTTCGGCGTGAAGGCGCCCGCGGCCGTCGGCTACCTCGCCCCCGGCTTCGAGGGGAACTACGGCACCGTCAAGATCTCCGCGAAGGGCGTCAACCTGCGGCCCGACGTCAAGCTCGACGTCAAGCTGAGCAGGGAGGTCGGCGACGACGTCTTCCGCGAAGCGGTCAGGATCGGACCCACCACCTCGCTCGCCCTGCGCCGCTACGACCAGCGCATGCGCAGGATCGGGGCCAAGCAGGAGATCAAGGCGGCCGGGATCAGCCTGGCCTGCGTGGCCGTGGACGCCAAACCCGGCTTCGCGGCCGGCACCGGCGCCAACACGATCACGCTGCGCGGCGCCGACGGGCCGCAGATGGTCTCCATGCTGGATCCGGGTGGGCAGGTGCCCGACTACGCGGTTGACCTGCTGACGCACTTCATGAGCCCGTTCCCGGGCTCTGAGTGGAAGGTGGCGAGCACGAAGGCCGGCTCCTGCGGCCCCAGCGCCGACTCCAAGACCGGCAAGAGGTCCGACGCCCGGTAATTCCAGCCGCTCCCTCGCCGCGGTCCCGTACGACGGGACCGCGGCACTGCGCTGTGTGCGCGATCTTGTGCAAGGCCCGCGACACGCGGAACAGTGGGAAAAGAATTCAGTCAAGAAGGGTTAGGGCGCCGAGTCGAGGGAAGGGCAGGCAACTTCAAAGAACGTCGAACGTGAGGAGGAGCCGTAGTGCTCACCCTGACCGAAAACGCCGCCCAGGCGATCCGTGACCTGACCGCGACCGCGCCGGAGCCCTCGCAGAGCGGGATCCGCATCTCGTCGCAGGGAGAGGGCGCGAGTTCGCTCACCCTGACCCTGGCCACCGCCCCCGAACCGGCCGACGCGGTGGTCGAGGCGGGAGGCGCTCGGGTCTACCTCGACCCGGTGGCGGCGACCGTACTGGACGACAAGGCCCTCGACGCGGGAGCCGACGACCAGGGGAGTGTCTCCTTCCTGGTGACCGAGCAGACCGCCTGACGCGGCTCCCGCCGTGCCCCAGCCCGCCGTGCCGCGGCCCACGCGGGCTGCGGCGCGGCGGGGCGCACGGGCGCGGCGGGGACTCCGCTCAGCCGCTTTCAGAGGCTTTCGGAGGCTTTCAGCCGCTTTACCGGCCTCAGCCGTCGTTGAGAAGCTTGTGCAGGTAGCGCAGCTGCTCCTCCGACTGGTAGCCGCCGCCGCCCTCATGGTTGTTCCACGGCCACACCGTGATTTCCTTGGGGCCCTGCCAGTGGTTGTAGGCGGCGAACACCGTGGACGGTGGGCAGATGTCGTCCATCAGCGCCACCGAGTACAACGCGGGCACGGTGCCGCGGGCGGCGAAGTTGACCCCGTCGAAGTAGCTCAGCGTGCGGAAGACCTGGTCGGCGGTGTCGCGCCGGGTGGACAGATAACGGACCAGCTCCTGGTACGGGTCGCGCCCCGTGATCTCGACCGCCCGCCGGAAGTGCGACAGGAACGGCACGTCGATCAGCGCCGCCTTGACGCCCGGGTGCAGCGCGGCCGCCGCCTGCGAGATGGCCCCGCCCTGGCTGCCGCCCGACGTCACGATGCGGGAGACGTCCACGGCCGGATGCTCCGCCGCCGCGTCGATCGCCCTGACGGCGTCGGTGAACACGCGCCGGTAGTAGTAGTCCTCCGGGTCCAGGATGCCGCGGGTCATCATGCCGGGGGCCTGCGGCCCGGCGCTGCCGTGGGGGTCGCCGGTGGCTCCGGGGCTGCCGACGTTCGCGCCGCCGTGGCCGCGGGTCTCCATGACGAACACCGCGTACCCCGCGGCGGGCCACATCAGATGATCCTTCGGGAAACCACGCCCGCCGCTGTAGCCGATGTAGTGCATCACACACGGCACCGGCCCCTCCGCGCCGCGCGGCAGCAGGAACCAGCCGCAGATCCGGTGGCCGCCCCAGCCGGCGAACGACACGTCGTACACGTCCACGCCGGTGAACGGCAGGTCGTAGGGGACGTACTCGGCGGCCAGGTCGAACTCCCTGGCCTCGGCCAGGGTGGCGGACCAGAACGCGTCGAAGTCGGCGGGCTCGTCACGGTCGGGGAGGTAGCTGCGGAGCTGGTCGAGCGGCAGGTCGAACAGTGGCACGGTGGTACTCCAGCCTGTAGATAAGGATGCTGCCATTTCATCCCATAGCGCCGGAAAGCGCTATCCCGCCATCCGCTTCCGCTGAAAGCGTGATATCTGGGTAGACGTCGGCACGTGACTGAGCATGTTGCCGAGGTTGCGTACTCCCACCTCCTCTGACCCCGATCCCGCTCCCAGCCTCTCTCCGTTCCGAGCGTCGGCTGCTCCCTCCAACCCTGCTTGTCCTTCGTCCCGGGCGTTGGTGGCGGGTGCTTCCTGGGGTTTTTCCGACCCTGGTGGGGAACGTGGGCTAACGTCCCCTTCGTGGCTTCTTTCGGCAGGTTGGCCGGGCGGGCGGTGGCGGGCGTCGTGGTGCTGGCGCTCTCGCCGGTCCTGGGGCTGGCCGCGCTCGCCGGGACGGCCATGGTGGGAGCGCGGCCCCAGGTGTTCGCGGTGACCGGGCTGGCGGTGTTCGCCTCGGTGTTCTTCCTGGGGCTGCTGCTGTGCGTGCCCAGGCCGGCGGCCGGCTGGGGCCGCTGGGCACGTGCCGTGGTGCTGCTCGGCGTCGAGGCGGCCGTGGTCTGGCAGGTCTCCGCGGCCACGCTGCGCCCGTCCGCCGTCCCCGCCACGCCCGCGAAGGTGGCCGGGCAGCGCGAGTGGCGGCTGGAGACGGGGTCGCGGCTGGCGTACGTACGGGTCTCGCCCCGGCGGGTCACCCGGCCGGAACCGGTGGTGTTCCTGCACGGCGGCCCCGGAGTGGGCGACCTGGCCGGCGACTCGGCGTTCCTGGGCAAACTGGCGGCCGACGGGTTCCGGGTCTACGTCTACGACCAGCTCGGCGCCGGCCGTTCGGGACGGCTGGCCGATCCCCGTGGGTACGGGCTGACCCGCGACGTCGCCGACCTGGAGGCCGTCCGCCTGGCCATCGGGGCCGAACGGCTGAACCTCGTCGCCCGCGACTACGGCGCCCAGCTGGCGGCGGCCTACCTGGCACAGCACCCGGCCCGGGTGGCCAGAACCGTCCTGTACTCCCCGGCGGGCCTCACCGGCCTGCCGGCTGGGCGCGCTGGTGACCGGCCGCGAGCCTCGGCCATCCTGCTGGGCCCGGGAGCGGTCCCGGATCCGCGCACGCTCGCCGTGTCCACCTTGCTGCGGGTCGACCCGGTCGCCGCCCACGCTTTCGCCGGCGACCGAGAACTCGCCACCCACCTCACTCTCCTCCGCCACCAAACCCCACCTCCCTGCCCATCCTCCGATGGAAGGGCGGTCGGCTCAGGAGCGGTTGGTTCCGGGGCGGCGGGTCCGGGGATGGCAGGTCCAGGGGTGGCCGGACTTGGAGAGGGCGGCTCGGGGATGACGGGTTTCGGTGCGACGAGCTCCCGGTCGGAGGGCTCTGGAGCGGCGGATTCCGGTCCGGGGGCGGTGGGTTTCGGGCAGGAGGGGGCCGGTGTCACGGGGCTCAGGCTTAGGGCGGCTGGGAGCGCCGCTTCGCCGCGTTCTGGAGAGGACGTCGTTGCGCTCGGTCCCGGGGCCGGTGCTGTTTCGCCCCGTGCCGGAAGCGATGCCGCCGTGCGCGTTCCCGAGACCGATGCCGCTCCTGCCGGGTATGGCGGGTATGTCGCGCTGGCCGGGAGGACAGTGCCTGCGTCCGTCCGGCGAGGGTTGAGCGCGGTGGAGGCGCCCGTGCTCATCGTCAAGGGTCCCTGTGATGCGCAGAGCTGGGCGGATGCCACCGACTACCGGAGTGCCCTCCCCGACGCGCGCTTCGCCTACGCCGCCGGCGACGAGGGCTTCCCCGGGCGCGGTACCGCCTATCTCGGTCTCCTCCGGGCCTTCCTCACGGACCGGCCGGTGGACACCTACGAAGCCGAAGGCCCGCCCACGGACTACCGCGGCCCCGCCTGAGGAAACACCGGGTCCAGATCCGGGTGACGGTGACGGCGAGCGGCGTGGACGCGCCACCTCGGCCGCAATGCCGGGGTGCTTCCGACCGTGGTGGTTACTCTCCGTATCAGAGTCATTTCACCTGGTCAGAGGAATCCTCATGCGTACTCGCCTCACCCTGTCCCTGGCCGTCGCGGCCCTGGCCGCCCTGCCCGGTTGCGCCGGTGACACGGCGCAGAACTATGCGGCGGTGGCAACCCCCACCGTCGCGCCCCCGTCCGAGCAGGACAAGGCCTGGCTGGGCGCCATCCATCAGGGGAACCTGGCCGAGGTCCAGGCCGGCGGGCTGGCCAGGAACAAGGGCACCACCAAGCAGGTCAAGTCCATCGGCAGGATGCTGATCGAGGATCACAACCAGCTCGACCGCAAGGTCACCCAGGCGGCGACGCGGCTGGGCGTGCGGCTGCCCAGTTCGCCGGACGCGGGCCAGCACAAGGAGCTGAACCGCCTGGAAGAAGCCATGGGTGAGGACTTCGACCAGGACTTCCTGTCGGGCATGGTCAAGGCGCACAAGCAGGCGCTGGCGGCCACCCAGAAGGAGATCACCAAGGGCTCGTCGCCGGCGGTGGTGGCGCTGGCCAAGACGGCCGCCCCGTCGTTGCGGCAGCATCTGTCCGCGCTGCGCAAGGCTCAGAGCAACTGAACGCCGCCCGGGTGACGGCGGGCCGGGTCGGCTGACGGCAGGCCGGGCCGGGTGGTAGTGAACCGGGCCGGGTGGTGGTGAACCGGGTCGGGGTAGGTGATCCGGGCCGGGTGACCGTGAACCGGCCCGGTCGCCCGGAGTAGGGCCAAAACTGACCTTCCCTTGTGTGAATATGTGGCGATTTAGGGTATTTGTCCCTTTTGAACCACGAGAGAAACATCGGGGGGATCGACGTGGCTATGCAAACAGAGATCCGTAACCTGCTCGACTGCCACGTGGTGGGTTCGGACGGACAGTCGATCGGCAAGGTAGGCCAGGTCTACCTGAACGATCGGACAGGCGAGCCGGAGTGGGTGACCGTACGCACGGGGTTCTTCGGGATGAAGCAGACGTTCGTGCCTCTGGCCAACGCCCGCCGCTCGGGTGAGGAGATCCGGGTCCCCTTCGACAAGGAGATGATCAAAGGCGCGCCGAACATCGACGTGGACGGCCGCCTGTCGCTGAACGAGGAGGCCGACCTCTACCGCTACTACGGCATGCACCCGTCGGACATACCGCGCCAGCGTCCCGGCGAGACCCGTACCAGGGAACCGATCACGGGGGAGAGCGCGGAACGGCGAGCGGGACTGGCCGGCGAGACGACCGGCGACATGCCTCGCGGAACGTCCGGCGAAATGGGCGGCGGAACGTCCGGCGAGATGAGCAGCGGACTGACCGGTGGTGCGATGGGTGCTGCGATGCCCGGAACGACCGGCAGGGAGACGTCCGGCGGTCTGCGCGACGAGCGGGACATCGACATGATCCGGTCGGAGGAGCGGATCCACATCGGGAAGGAGAGCCGGGAGTCCGGCCGCGTCCACCTGCACAAGTACGTGGACACCGAAGTCGTCCGCGAGACGATCCCGCTCTCGCACGAGGAGGTCGTCATCGAGCGCGAGGTCATCCGCGAGGGCGAGACGGCGGGGACGTTCGAGATCGGCGAGGAAGACCGGGAGATGATCCTGCACGAGGAGCGTCCGGTCGTCGGCAAGGAGACCAGGCCGGTCGAGCGCGTGCACGTGCACAAGCAGGACGTCCAGCACGAGGAGACCGTCGAGGGCCAGGTCCGCAAGGAGCGCCTGGAGATCGACGAGGAGACCAGGAACGACAGCACCGGCTCCGGCCGCCGCGACAGGAACCTGCCGCCGGAGCGGTGAGACCACCGGCCGCGCCGGTTCGAGGCGGGCCGGCCGAGGTCCACCGGCCGCGCCGGCCGGGGCCGCGCGCGGAGAAGCGCCGCGGGGAGTGACGGCATCGCTGGTGCCGTCACTCCCCGGCGTCCGCGCGGAAGGCGTGTCCGCGCGGAGGGCGTGTCCGCGCGGCAAGCGTGTCTGCGTGGAAGGCGTGTCCGCGTCGAAAGTCCGTCCGATCGGCTGCGATGACGGCGAGCGGGCCCCGATGAACGCGGGCGCCGCGTGGGACCGTGTCCGCCGGCCCCGCCGGTGACCGGAATCACCGGCGGTGACGACCGGAAATCACCTTGAGTACAGCTCGACCTCGTTCAGCATGGTGCACGAGCGGCCGATCTCCGGGTCGCAGTCCGCCGCGGGCTCGACGACGATCTTGACGTGCTGGGCCGTGCGCCCCCCGAGGTCGTCGTAACGCAGGGCGTGATCGGTCCTGTCCTTGATCGTGACGACGGGTTCGCCCCACTCCCGCCCGTCCCCCGACACGTACACGCGCGCCCCGGCCGGATGCCCGGGACGCAGGCTGAGGCCGATGCGGCTCAGCCGGTACGGCCGGTCCAGGTGCAGCACGTAACGTCCGCGCCCCTTGCCGACGGCGCTCGACCAGTAGCCGGTGCTGCCGTCGAGCGCGCCCCCAGGACCGGTCCGCGGCCGGTACGGGCTCGACCAGCGCATATCGGTCGAGACCCGCACCGCGCCCCGCCGGTACAGCTCGCCCAGGTCGATCCGGGTGCCGCCGGCCGCGCCCGGAGTGGCCACGCTGAACAGCAGGCGCTTGATCGCGTACCAGCCGCCGTGCTCGAAACGATCGTGCAGGGGGCAGGCCGTCTCGTCGAGCAGCCCGTTCGGCCGCACCCCCGGCAGCTTGCAGTTGTCGAACACCTGGATCAGCCGGTGCGGCCCCACGGCGGCCAGGCCGGTGTAGCCGGACGAGCCGTGCGCGTCCCAGATGCCGTCGCGGTTGTGGTAGGTCACCACCGGCTCCCGCCACTCGTCCCCGAGCCCGTCGGGGGAGACGGCCAGCCAGTTGTCCGGCCGCCCCGCGCTCAGCACGAGGACGCCTCCGGGGGTCAGCAGCAGCCGCGGGGCGACCCCGCGCACCACGCAGTCCAGGCCGGAAAAGCGCAGCTCGCGCACCGGCGACCAGGTGCGGCCTTCGTCGGTGGAGCGGCTCTGGTGCAGCGTCGAGTATTGCCCGCCGTCGCGGCGCAGCACGGCCACCAGGCTGCCGTCCATCGCCTGCTCGATCGCCGCCTCGTTGTAGACGAACCCGGGCTCGGGCCCGGCGATCACGCCGCGCCGCTCGAAGGTGACGCCGCCGTCGCCGCTGGCGTACACCTCGGCCTGGTACGTCCCCGTCTCGGCGTATTGGGCGTACGCCGTGATCAGGATCGTCCCGTCGGCGAGCTGGATCGGCGCCCCGTGCGCGGCCCCGCCGGGCAGCAGCTCGCCGGGCGTGGACAGCAGCGCCTCCGAGCGCAGCCAGCTCTCCCCGTCGTCCAGCACGGACGAGGTGAGTACCCCCAGCCGGGCCGTGTGCGGGCCGGTTCGCTCCAGGTAGTACTCCGTGGCGAAGAACCGGCCGTCGTGCAGCTCGACCGGGGACTCGCGCAGCGGCGTGGCGCCCGACGGGCCGAAGGTGACGCCACCGTCCTCCGAGACCGCCGCCGAACTGGTCAGGGTGACGACCTTGTCCACGTTGGTGGTGAAGGTCGAGATCACCTTGAGCGCGGGGCCGCCGTCGGAATCGGTGACGTCGAGCGCCGAGACGTTGGGGAACCCGGCGAAGTCGAGCCGTTCTGAGGAGGTCGGCTCGCGCTCGGCGGGCGGCGGATTGGGATGAATCCAGTCTAGGAAGGAAGCAGTATCGATCAGGTAAGGCTCCGCCGCAGGGGACCGCAGGGAGTGATCGGGTAGCACGCAGTAACCGGCCCCGGCCTGCACCGGGCCGGGATGCGGAGGCAGCCCGGCGGCCACGGTCACGGCCGCGACCATGACTTTACAGATCGGCACCGGCTCACTCCTCGGCTGTCGTCCACGGTTCACCGCACCGTACGGACTTTAGATCATCCACCTGCGACGACACGGCATTCACCTGCGAGAACGCGCCGCCTCCCCGCAACGGGGGCCGGATAAACCTGGCCCCAAATCCGGCTACGTAAAGTGCCAGTTGACAGAAAACCGGTGTCTTACGACGATCAGAGCGGCACTATTAAGTGTCAATTTACGTAGGTCGAGAGACCGTGCGGGTCAGGAGGTGGCCCCAGATGAGCATCGAGCCAAGGGCGAGAGTGGCCCAGGAGCGCGTGCTGCCGGGCCCGGTGCCGATGTCGCCGGAGACGGCGGCACAGCAGCGGGTCGTGCAGCGGATCTGCGCCAGGGTCGCGCCCGACGGCATGGACATCGGCGTGGCGGAGCTGCCCCCCGGCGGCCTCCAGGTGTGGATCGACACCCCGGTACCGCCGGCCGGACACGAGTCATGGGTGCTGCACCACCAGATGGCTCGTGAAGTGGCGCTGGTCGGCTGGCACTGCGAGGCGGACGCGGACCGCCTGCTGGTACTCGGCTGGAGCGCCGCGTGCCTGCACAACCGGGTACGCCTGCTGCAGAGCGGGCTGCGCCGGCTCGCCGACTTCGAACCCACGGCCCAGCGGGCCGTGCAACTGGACGGGCACGACCCCGACGAGGAGCCGGCCGCGCGGCTCGTCGCGGACGTGTGCGCCGCCATCGAGCGGCGGCTGCGCTGGCCCGAGCGGCTGGCCGAGCTCAAGGGCTTCGAGCGCAGCTCGGGCCTGCCGCACCTGCAACTGCTCCTCGCCCAGGTCGCCGGCCTGGAGGCGAAGGTCGCGGGTGCCTGCGAAGAGCACCTCGTCATGGCACGGGTGCTGGCGCGGGCCGTCTGCGAACACTACGCGCGGCACGCGGACCTGGTCCGCGCGCAGCGAGAGGTGCTGGCGGAGACGCGCCGATGGGTGCACGCCAGCTCCATGATCCGCGGCTCGGCCACTCCCAGGCCGAGCACCCCCGGTGCCGGCCGACCCCACATGGGGCTGGCGGAGCGCCGCATCGCCGCGAGCGTCATCAACCACGGCGTGCCGCGGGCGACCCCCGCGGCCGTCACTCCACGGGCCGGACACCCCGGCATCGAGGAGGGCGCACGCTGACCTCGACCCGCTCAACGGCGAGCGGTCGCCCGGAAAACCCCATACGAATCCGGTAGGAGAGCTCCCGTCATGCGAACCCCCCCGCACCTGCCCGCCCGCTCCCGGCGCGAGCACACCGACCACGTCCGGCGGCACCCGTACGGACTGCACGACGTGCCCGCGCAGACCCCGCCGCGCGGCAGCCTCGACTTCCCCGCCTTCCCCGAGAGCGTCCCGCCCGTCAGCCCGCCCGCCGACCCGTACGGCGAGGCCGACGTCTTCGTCGAGCAGCGGCTGCGTGACATCAGAGAGATGTCGAACCAGGCCATCGGCTCCATCGACGACCTGCTCACGCACACCGCCTGACGTGTGCCCCCAGTGGCTCCCTCGCCGGGGAGCCGGAGAAATGGACCGCACCATTCAAGGAGAGTCATGCAGGATCTGTCGCGACCGGAGCTGAGGTCGCGTGACGTCGGGGGCCACCAGCCGCGCTCCGTGGCGGGCGTCGAATCACCGCGCACCCTCGACGAGGTACGCGCGCTCGTCCGGCGGGCCACCGCGGCCAAGCTCCGTCTCTATCCCATCAGCACCGGCAGGAACTGGGGCATGGGCTCCGGCATGCCGGTCACCGACGACAACCTCGTCGTCGACCTCGGCGGCATGAACCGGGTGCGCAGCCTCGACCTGGAGGCCGGCTACGCGGTCATCGAGCCGGGCGTCACCCAGCGGCAGCTCGCCGCCGTCCTGCGCGACACCCCGTGGATGCTGAACGTCACCGCTTCGTGCGCCGACACCTCTGTGATCGGCAACGCACTCGACCGCGGCGACGGGTGCGTCCGCTCCCGCGTGCACGACGTGGCCGGCCTGGAGGCCGTGCTGGCCGACGGCAGCGTGGTCACCACCGGCGGGCTCGACCCTGCCGGCCGCTACCACGGCCGGGTCGCCGGGCCTGACCTGACGTCCGCGTTCGTCCAGCACAACCTGGGCATCGTCACCGCGATGGCCGTCTCGCTCGTGCCGCGCCCGCAGACCATCGGGCTTGTGCACGGCCGGATGCCGCGCGACCAGGTCGGCGCGGCGGTCGGCGCCGTCACCGGCTTCCTGCGCAGCGGCAACCCGGCCGACGGGCTGCTGCGCGTACGCGAGCTGTCCCTCGTCCCCGGCCACGGCGACTGGGCGCTGCCGCCCGGCGTGGACCCCGGCCTGTTCACCGTCCTCGGCCCGCTCATGGGCAGCGACGCCACCGTCGAACTGGCGGAGGAGCTGCTGCGCAAGGCGCTCATCGAGGTCGAGGGCGCCGAGGCCCTGCGCGTGGTGGACGCGGCCGAGGTGGCCCCCGACGACCCGCTCTACCCCAGGGCGCTCATGGCGCAGGGCATTCCCACCTGCCGGGGCGTGCACGCCGCGCTCGGCGTCACCTCCTGCGACCAGATCGACGAGGGCGCGATGGGCTTCCTGGCCCTGCTGCCGGTCATGCCGATGCACGAGAGAAGGACCGAGCACATCCTGGCGGCGCTCCAGACGGCCGTGGACGCCCACACCACCGCCCTCATGGTCGAGTGGAACATGGTCAGCGAGCACCTGGCCAACGGCGTCATCCAGATCTTCTTCGACCGCGGCACCCCCGACGCCGCCTACCGCGCGCACCAGCTCCGCAACGACGGCAACTGCCTGCTGCGCGGGAACGGCTGCGCCATCTACCGCTCCGACATCGACCACGCCGCCGCCGACGTCTGGTCGGAGACCAGCACCGCCGGACTCGGCATGCTCCACCGGCTCAAGACCGCGCTCGACCCGGACGGCCTCTTGTCGCCCGGCCGGTACGGCGCCTGAGCACTCGCCACAGACAGCACGAGACATCACGTCCGGCTCCGCCGCCGGCACCCGCCGGAGTGCGCCCGCGGCGGAGAACGATCGACGCTCACATAGGAGGAACCACGTGCGTTCGTCACCAACGGCCAGCAGGGGGACGGGCACGCCCGGCGTGAACCGGCGTCACGGAGTGATGCTGCGCCTGGTCGGTGCGGGTGTCATGTTGACGGTGATGGCCGACACCACGGCCACCACCCTGGCAGTGGGCGTGCTCCGATACACGCCCGCCGGCGCCGGGATGCCGCTCGGCGACCTGGTCTGGCTGACCAGCGCGGCGTTCATCCCGATCGCGGCACTGCTGGCGACCGCGGGCCGCTGGGCCGACCTGTTCGGCCGCCGCCGCGTGCTGGCGGTCGGGCTCGTCGTGTTCGTGCTCGGCGGGATCGCCACCGTCACCGTGGAACCCTGGTCGTACGTGCTGGCCGCACGGGCCGTGCAGGGCGCGGGAGCCGCGGCGATGATCCCGGCCAGTCTCGGGCTGCTGCTCGGGGAACTGCCGGAATCGCAGCGGCGCGGCGCCATCGCGCTGTGGAGCTCCGCCTCCGGGCTCGGCTGCCTGCTCATGCAGGCGGGCGGCGGCTGGCTGGCCGCCACCGTCGGCTGGCGGTCCCTGTTCGTCCCCGACGTCGTCATCGGCGTCGCCCTCCTCATCGCCTGCGCCGGACTGCCCTCGGGCCGGCGCAACACCGCCAAGGGCGTTCCCGACGTGCTCGGCGCGTGGCTGCTGGCCGCCGGCATCGCCGTGATCGTGCTGGCCATCTCCAAGGCCATGGCCTGGGGCATGGACGTGGTGTGGCTGGCGCTGGCCGCGCTGGCCCTGCTGGGCGGCGCGCTCGCGCAGGCCAGGCACCACCGCCTGCCGGCCATCGACCTGGCCCTGTGGCGGCGGCCCAAGTTCGTCTGGGGCTGGCTGGCCACCTGGGGGTTCGGCGCGCTGTCGTACGGGCTGCTGACCGTGCAGCCCCTCTACCTGCTCCACCTCGGCTACCCGATGCTCGAAGTGGCCATGTGGCTGACCCCCACATCGGTCGCCGTCGTCGTCACGAGCTTCCTGGCCGGGCGCATGGTCAAGCGCATCGGCGCGTACGGGCTCATCTACGCCGGATCCCTGCTCTGCGGCGGCGCGTGCGTGCTCGTGCTGGTCCAGGCGGGACCCACCGTGTGGGGCCTGATCGCCAGCGTCGTGGTCGGCATCGGGGTCGGCGCGCTCGCCCCCGGCACCTCCGTCGCGACCACCCTGGCCGCCCACCCGCACCAGTACGCCTCCGCCGTCGGCGCGGCCACCATGGCCCGGATGGTCGGCGGGGCCGTCGGCGTCGCCGTCGTGTCGGTCGTGATCGACCACCCGTTCATGACCGGGCCTTACGCGGGCCTGGCCGGCGCGCTCGCGCTGTGCGTGGCCATCTCGGTGCTGATCGGGGCACTGGCCCTGACCAAGATCACCCGGCTCCGGCCGGACCCGGGTGACGTGATGATCAAGGTGCCGCGCCGGATGCTGCTCGAACTGCGCATGACCCTCGCCACCGTCGCGGCGGAGGCCGACGCGCTGCTGCCGGTCGAGACCCGTGCTCCGTCCGCACCCCCCTATCCGGGCCCGAACCCGGATCACTACCCGGACCCTGTCCCGCGTCCCAGGGCGGCCGAACCAGGCCCGCTCGCCGGCACGCGCGGGCACACGCACTAGTTCAACCATTCGAAAGGGCTCCCCGTCATGGCAACCACATCCTGCGACGTAGCCATCGTCGGCGCCGGTCTCGGCGGCTGTTTCCTGGCATTACTCCTGGGCCGCCGCGGCCGCAACGTCGTCGTCATCGAACAGGGACCCTCGGTCCCCAGCGCGGGGGCCGACTTCCTCAAGCCGCCTGGACTGCGGGTGCTGGCCCGGCACGGGCTGGCGGACCTCGTCGGACGCCACGGACTCAGACGCGACCTCGTCCGCTACTACCACGACGGCGACCCCATCCAGGACTGCCACTTCCCCGACGGCGGCTTCCTCATCCGCCCGTACCGTGAGCTGGTCGAGCTCATCTACACCTCCTGCGCGATGGAGGGCGTCGAGTTCCGGTTCGACGTCAGCATCGACGACATCGCCACGGACGGGGACCACGTGGAGGAGCTGACGCTCTCCGACGGCCGGCGGCTGCGCGCCGACGTCGTCATCGGCGCCGACGGCACCAAGTCCGCGATCCGCCGCGCGCTCGGCATCGAACAGCTCACCATGCCGTACGAACGGCTGCTCATGCGGGTGGCCACCGTGCCGCTGAGCGCCAGCGTCGCCCAGCTCAACCGGCTCTACTTCAGCTCGGAAGGCTGGATGACCTACCTGTACCCGATCAACAGGGACCAGGCCAGGGTGTTCGTCGGCCTGCCGCCTGAGGCGGACAAGGAGATCTTCCAGGACGGCATCCCGGTGCTGCTGGACGAGCTGAAGAAGTTCGTCACCGAGAGCTCCGACGCCTTCAACTTCCTGCTGCCCGCCACCTGGCAGCGCATCAAGGTCTCCTCGCTGCGGGTGGAGTCCTACCACAAGGGCAACGCCGCCCTGCTCGGCTCGGCCGCGTTCGCCTGCCACCCGATGACGGGCATGGGCATGAGCTACACCCTGCACGACGCCGAGATCCTGGCCGACGTCATCTGCGCGGCCGGCGGCGACCACGACCTGCTCGACCGGCTGCTCGGCGCCCGCTACGAGCCGCGCAGGCAGGCCCACAGGGAGCTCATCGACTACGGCGACGCCCTCGCCTCCACCTTCCGCGACCGGGCCGCCTACCTCGCGGCCTTCCGCCCCGACCTGCACGTCCACGGCGAGTCCGCGGCCACGGCCCACCTGGTACCGGCCGGGTGAGCCGTGCGGGACCGGCAGCGGAAGCCGCACGGGACCGGACGGGCGCCGCGTGAGCCGCGCAGGGCCGGGCGAGGGACCCGTGCGGACGTGCCGAGCCGGTGTCCCCGCCGCCCGCCATTCCCCACCAGGTGGGGCCGCCCGGCGCCGACGCTGAGGGCGTGAGGCGGTCCCGATCCCCCAGGCGGCGGGGACGCCCATGGTAGGGCGGGCACTACCGTGAAACCGGGTGACAGCGGGGGTCCGCGAGCCCCCTGTCCCTGGCGATGCTAGGAGGACCATTCCCCTCCTCGGCATCGGAGACGTACGTGACTGTGGCAGAGACCTCCCGCCCGGCCCCGGGACAACGGCGGGGAAGCGACTTCGCGCGGCTGTCGCGGCGCATCGCCCAGGAAGGGCTGCTCGACAAACGGCCCGGTTACTACGCGGTCCGGATCGGCCTGGTCGCCGCCCTGTTCGCGGGCACCTGGACGCTGTTCGCCGTCGTCGGCGACTCCTGGTGGCAGCTGCCCGTCGCGGTGCTGCTGGCGGTGGCGTTCGCGCAGGTCACCCTGCTCGCCCACGACCTGGCGCACGGGCAGATCGCGCGGTCGCGGCGTGTCGCCAGGATCGCCGGGCTGTTTGTCGGCAACCTGGCCGTCGGCCTCAGCTACGGCTGGTGGATGGACAAGCACACCCGCCACCACGCCAACCCCAACCACGAGGACCACGACCCCGACGTCGCCCCCGACATCCTCATCTGGTCCGAGAAGCAGGCCGAGGAGAGCCGGGGGCTGCCGCGCTTCATCGGCCGGCACCAGGCCTGGCTGTTCTTCCCCCTGCTCACCCTCGAAGGGCTCAACCTCAAGCTCTCCAGCTTCCGCGCGCTGCGCCGCAGGTCGCTCAAGGGCAGGGGCACCGAGGGGCTGCTGCTGAGCGCGCACGTGCTGGCCTACCTGGGTGCGGTGTTCCTGGTGCTGCCGCTGCCCAAGGCGCTGCTCTTCCTGGTCGTCCACCAGGCGTGTTACGGCGTCTACCTCGGCTGCACCTTCGCGCCCAACCACAAGGGCATGCCCGTGCTCACCGCCGAGGACGAGCTGGACTTCCTCCGCCGCCAGGTGCTCACCTCGCGCAACGTGCGCGGCGGGCGGCTGGTCAACACCGCGCTCGGCGGGCTCAACTTCCAGATCGAGCACCACCTGTTCCCCAGCATGCCCACCGCCAACCTGCGCAAGGCGCAGCCGATCGTGCGCGACTACTGCGCCTCGCTCGGCGTCGACTACGTCGAATGCGGGCTGGTGGAGTCATGGACGCAGGCGCTGCGCCACCTGCACGAGGTGGGCCGGCCGCTGCGCGAGGCCAGGATGTGACGCTTCGCACGAGGCGGGCCGGCCGCCGGGTGGCGTCAGGACGTGACGATCAGCTCCATGCCGTTGTCGTCCTGGCGGACCTGATGCCCGGCGTCGGTCAGCACGGTCCGCAGCGCCAGCTGAACCGCCGCGCGGATCGTGGCGTACTTGACCAGCTGCTCCGCCGAGGCGCCCCAGACGATGACCACTCCGCGCGCCGGATCGTGCCAGATGCCGAGCCCGCCGTCGGCGGACATTAAAGACGGTTCGACAGTGAAGCCGGCCTCGGCGAGCTCCTGACGGACCACGCGCTCCAGGTCCTCGCCGGAGTTCGTGACGATGTCCATCCGAATCGGCTGCCCCCACGCGGGCGTTTCGAACCTCCGGGTCCTGACGAACTCTGTGGAAAGATGTCGGCTGTGCCCACTCCGTCCCTCTCCGGGCCCTTCGCCCGCGCCGCGTCCGGTGGCGCGCCTTCGGGCGGGAGGGCTTTCGGCGGGGTGGCCTTCGCGGACGTGACACCTCTCCCGGGCACTGCCGGGGGCGTTATCGGGGCCGCTGCCGGGGGAGCGGGGTTGCGGCTGGCGCGGGCCGTGGTGTTCGCGACCGTGTGCGGGGCGGTGTCGGCCGGTGGGCACGCGCTGGCCGGCGGGGGAGCGGTGCCGTTCGGGGCCTACCTGGCCGGGACGCTCGCCGCGTTCGCGCTGGCGTACCTGATCGACGGGCGCGAGCGGGGCCCTGCGGCCGTGCTGGCCGTCACCGTGGGCACCCAGACGCTGCTGCACCTGCTCTTCGAACGGCTCGCGCCCGCGCGGACCCACTTCCCTGGTCCTTTCGGACCGCAGCCAGACCCCGGCCACCTTCTTCACGGGACTTCGCCGAGCGGGCACCCCTCGTTCAGCATGGCGCTGGCCCATCTCACGGTCGCGGCGCTGACGGCGTGGTGGCTGCATCGGGGCGAGCGCGCGTTGTGGACCATGATCCGCTTGTGCGGCACGGAGTGCCCGGCCGTGGGGCCTCTCGTGGGCTCGCTCGTACGCCTGCTCGTCCCCGCCCCGGCACCGGACGGCGCGGGAACGGCGGGGCGGGACGGGCGGTCGATGGCGTACGGCGCCGCCGCCTGCTCGGGCAGGGCCGTACCGGGGACGATCAGCAGGCGAGGACCACCGGCGATGGCGCGTCACTGACGCACCTCCCCGCCCTTGCCTGTGCCCGGACGGCGGCGCCGTGGGCGCGGTCGTCCGGATGATCTCTGGAGACCAGCATGACATTCCCGCCGCGACACATTCGCAAGGCCGCGCTGGCGGCGTTCGCCTGCGCCCTTTTCCTGATATTTCCGGCCTCGCCCGCCTTGGCCCACGACTCGCTCAAGAGCAGCTCGCCCGCGAAGAACGCCCAGGTGTCTTCGCCCAAGGAGATCGAACTCGAATTCACCGCCAGCGTGAAGTTCCCGTTCGTCGTGCTCCACGACGCGGCGGGCAAGGAGATCGGCCTCGGCGAGCCCCGGCTGGACGGCCCCCTCGTCCTCGCCGACGTGCCGCAGCCTCTCCCGCCGGGCTCGTACGTGCTCGCCTGGCGCGTCGTCTCCTCGGACGGGCATCCCATCGAGGGGGAGATCCCCTTCGGCGTGCGCGGATCCTCCTCGACGGCGTCGCCTTCGGGCGAGCAGACCGCGCCGGCGGACGGCCAGTCCGCCGCCCCCACCACCACCCCCACCACCGGCGCTCCTGCCAGCGGTTCCGCCACGGGAGCGGCCGACGGGACGGACGCATCCGTGGTGGCCGGGCAGCAGCCCGCGTCTTCGGCGGGCGTTCCCGGATGGATCTGGGGCGGGCTGGCCGTGCTGGTGGTGCTGGGCGCGTTCGTCCTGCTGAGGACCACGCGCCGGGGCCGTGACCGGGAGGACGTGGACCCGGGCTGAGCAGCCCGGGGCGGATCGCGCGGCAGGAGGCGCGCGAGAGGGGCGGCGCGCTGCCCGGCTTCGCGAGGGCCTTACCGATCGGGACGGGCGGGGCGGGGTCAGCGGCCGGTCAGGCGGGGGAGGGCGTCGCCGTACAGGTCCTGGCTGGCGTCCGTCTGGGCGATGAAGTCGCCGGGGAAGCCCAGCTCGAACTCCGCCGCCCCCTCCAGCCGCCGCACCGTCTCCTCCGGCAGCCGTACGTCCGAGGCCCCCAGGAGCTCCGCGAGCTGCTCGGCGGTGCTCGCCCCGAGGATGGGATGCACGCCACGCGACACCGCCCAGGCGATGGCCACCCGCGCGGCCGTCACGCCCAGCTCGCCGGCCACCTCCGTCACGACCCGCACCGCCGCCCGGTCCCGCTCGCTGATCGACTCCGGCGACACCCGCGAGGCCGCCGCCCCCGGCCGGGCGTACCGGCCGGACAGCACGCCCCGCGCGAGCACGCCCCACGCAGCCACGCTCATCCCGTACGCCCGCGCCATCGGCAGCAGTTCGCGCTCCACGTCCCGCCACAGCAGGCTGTAGGGCACCTGCAGCCCGGCGAACGGCGTCCACCCGCGCCACTCCGCCAGCGTGTTGGCCCGGCTGACCAGCCAGGCCGGCGCGTCGGAGATGCCTGCGTAGAGCACCTTGCCCGAGCGGACCACGTCGTCCAGCGCCCGCATCGTCTCCTCAATGGGCGTGTGGCGGTCCCACACGTGCACCCAGAACAGGTCGACGTAGTCGGTGCGCAGCCGGCGCAGGCTCTGCTCCAGCGACAGCACGAGGTTCTTGCGGTGGTTGCCGGCCGCGTTCAGGTCGGTGCGGTCGCGGGTGCCGGTGTACTTCGTCGCCAGGACGAAACGGTCGCGACGTCCCTGGAGCAGCTCGCCGACGACGCTCTCGCTCTCGCCGTACATGGAGGCGGTGTCGATCACGTTGCCGCCGGCGTCGGCGTACGTGCCGAAGATCCGCCGCACCTCGGGCGAGGACTCCTGGTAGGTCATCGCGCCGAGGAACAGGTCGGACACCCGCAATCCGGTACGCCCGAGCAGCCGATACCGCATCACGCCCTCCCCGGGCCGGAGGTGATCACTGTCGTCTTCGTCATGGACACCAACCCTGCCGTGCCGCCGCAGGCGCAGGAAGGCCGGGCCCAGACTGGCCCCCGGAGGGCCACGATAACGGAGCGGCCGGCCCCTAGACTCGGCACCGTGAGTGAGAACGAGCTGGGGGCCTACCTGCGCGCACGCCGGGAGGCGACCAGGCCCGCCGACGTCGGCCTGCCCGGCGGCGGCCGCCGGCGCACGCCCGGGCTGCGCAGGTCGGAGCTGGCCACCGTGGCGGGGGTGAGCGTCGAATATCTGACCAGGCTGGAGCAGGGCCGCGACCGCAACCCGTCGGTGGCGGTGCTCGCCTCGCTCGCCGACGCCCTGCGCCTGACGCCGCAGGAGCGGATCTACCTGCGTCACCTGGCCAAGGTGGCCGGCGGCGGCATCGCGCTCTGCCCGGCGGGCGCCCAGGCGCCCCACAGCACCGTGCGGCCCACCGTGCGGGCGCTGCTCGACCGGCTCGAACCCGCCCCCGCGGCGCTGCTCAACCGGCTGGGCGACGTGCTCGCCCACACCACCGGCTTCGAGCGGCTGCACGGCCCCGTCGGCCTGCTGGAGCACGACGTCCCCAATCTGACCCGCTTCGTCTTCACCGACGCGCGGGCCAGGACCGCCTACCCCGACTGGGACCGGGTCGCCGACGAGCACGCCGCCACGCTCAAGTACGAGGCCGGCGCCGACGACCCCTGGGCGGCCGAGTTGTTCGACGAGCTGTCCTTCGTGGCGGGGGACGCCTTCACCGGGCGTCTTGCCGCGACGCCCGGGCCGCCGGTGCCGGACGACGTGCAGCGCTTCGCGCATCCGGAGGCCGGCGAGCTGCGGCTGGCCAGGGAGCAGCTCGACCTGACGGGGTCGGAGCAGCGCATCGTGGTCTACCTGCCCGCCGACGCCGCCACCGCCGCCGCGCTCGACCAGCTCACGCGCGGCGCAGTGAGCGGGTCAGGCCGGCGGCGATCGTCGTGGCCAGCACCCAGCCCGCCGCGATCAGCCCGTACGCCAGCCACTGCGTCCCACCACCCGGGTTGAACGCCTTCTCCTGGCCGAAGTCGATGATCGGCAGCAGCAGGTCGAGCGAGTAGACCAGCGCGTTGAACTCCGGCGCCTCACCCGCTTTCAGCGGCGGCGGCTCGTTCTGCCCGAACACCAGCGTGCCCAGGCCCAGCAGCGCCAGCAGCCAGCCGGCCGCGCGCAGCGGGCGGAAGCCGTAGCCGACGGTGACGTCCTGGAGGTGCCCCCACAGGCGCGCGTACCAGGGCAGTGATGTGCGGCGCTGCTGCTGACCGGCCAGCAGCGTGTCACGGGCGTCGGCGTCGCTGCCGAGGCGCCGGTAGAGCGCGGCGAGCTGCTCGTAGGCGTTGGGCAGGTAGCCGTCGATATCGCGGCCGAGCCAGCCCAGCCGCTCGGCGGCCGGCAGCATGGGTTCGAGCGCCTCGTACGACAGCCCGTCCATGCGTAACTCGTCCGGCCACACGCCGGGGCTGTCGCGCAGCACCCCGATGCGGGCGTGCCGCAACTCGACCGTGCCCTCGACCGGCTTGGCGGTGTGCAGCGACAGCTCCCGCGTCTCCATCCCGAGGCATTTGAGCGCCACGTCGCCGGGCGCCTCCAGCGTGGCGCGCTTGAGGCAGAGGCGGCTGCCGATCCTGGCGTTGGTCAGCCGGATGCGCCCGCGCGCCGTGAAGCCGTCGCAGAGGTTGAGCACTTTGCCGACCGTGAGCCCGTTGGCCGACAGCGCCGCGCCGCCCGGGTTGACCAGTGTTGCGCCCTCGAAGTGGACGGGGCCGCTGACGGAGGCGTCGAGCAGGCTGATCTCGCCCTCGGCGATGAGCCCGTCGCGGGCCACGAGGGCGCCGTCGACGACGAGGCCGTCGCCCGCCAGCACGAGGTCACCGGGGTTGCGCAGGTGGGCGCCGTTGAGGTTGAACGAGCGGCTGACGGCGGCGGCCTCGATCCAGACGATGCCCTCCACCTCGGTCAGCGACATGAAGAACCCGCCCTCGGCGTTGAGCCCGCCGGCGCGCACGGCGAGCCGGCCGGGGTTGCGCAGCCGGGATCCGCGCAGCGAGAGCGGCCCGCCGACCCGGGCGAAGCGCAGGCTGAACTCGCCGTCCACCTCGACGTCCCTGGCGAACAGCGCGACCTGCACGACCAGGTTGGACCCGCCGAACGCCAGTCCGCCCGGCGCCCGCAGGCGTGCGCCGTCGAACTGGACCGCGCCGCCGATGTTGGCCGCGGTGAGCAGGATCTCACCGTCGCAGCTGAAGCCGTCCTCGGCGCGCAGGCTGGCGCCGAGGTCGAGGTGCTCGGCGTTGAGCGCGGTGGCGCCGGGATGGTCGAGGCGGGCGCCGTTGAGCGTGAGGTTGCCGTTGATCCGGGCGCCGGGCATGCGCAGCTCGCCGCGTACGTGGCAGCCGACCAGCCGCAGGTTGCCCTCGACCTGGATGTTGGAGGCGATCAGGCCGGGCAGGTGCGAGCCGGCGAAGCTGAGGAAGCGGGTGCGGGCCTGGTAGAGGTCGGGGACCTCGTCGAACGCGCAGTCGTGCAGGATGACCGGGAAGTCGATCTCGCCGAACGCCAGCTTGAGCGTGCCGGTGACGCGCGCCCCGGTCAGGCGCAGGCCGGGTTTGTCGGCGGGCTCGCTGTATTCGGCCAGCAGCAGCCGTTCCAGCACCTCCGCGCGGATCTCGCGCTCGGCGCCCCAGGAGGCGGCGCCGGCGGGGGAGTCGCGGGCGGGGTCGCCCGAGCGCAGGTCGACCTTGGCGCCGCGGGCCACGGCGGCGGAGACGGCCTGCTCGGCGGGGGTGAGTTCGGCGTTCGGCAAGAGGTGTCCCGGGGGGTGGGGGTCAGTCTCGTACGTCAAACCCTAGAGCCCCCGCCACCACGGTCGCCTGGAACGGGTCGATGATCGCGCCCTTGATCGTGACCTCACGCGGGTCGAGCGTGCTCAGATCGCTGCCGCGCAGATCGCATCCGGTGAGGTCGGCCTCGCGCAGCCACGCTCCGGACAGGTCGCAGCGCCGCAGCTCGGCGCCCGACAGCCGGGCCGCCGACAGGTCGGCCTCGCGCAGCCGGGTGCCGTGGAAGGTGCTGCCGCGCAGGTCGGCGCCGGGCAGGGCGACGTAGGACCAGTCGCCGCCGGACACCTTGAGCAGCCCGTAGGTGCAGCCGTCGAACACGCAGCCGGTCAGCTTGCAGCCCGTGAACGTGGCGTCGAAGAACGAGCAGCGCGAGAACACGCAGTTGAGGAAGCGCGCGTCCTCGTGGACCGAGACGTTGAAGCGCACGTTTCTGAACTGGCACTCCTCGAAGGAGGAGCCGTGGTCGGACAGCTCCGTCAGGTCCACGTCCTGGAACAGCACCCGGCGATGGATTTCGCCGGAGATGTCGAGGCTGTCCCAGTCTGCGGACCTGATCGTCTGCTCCACCGGGGGTGCGGGAACGCCGAGCCTGCGGTCTGCCATGCGAACAAACTAGCGGATCGGCGCTCCCGGCGTCAGACCGCCCGGTTGGCGATGGAGGTGATGAGCGGCTGCACCAGCTTGGCCGCCAGCGGGCCGAACGCCGCCAGGATGAGCACGTATGCCGCCGCCAGCGCTCCCAGGTCGGGATGCACGCCCGCACCCACCGCAAGACCGGCGATGACGATGTTGAACTCGCCGCGCGGGATGAGCGCGATGCCCGCTCGCGCCTGGCCGGCCTTGGCGATGCCCGCCTGTTTGGCCGCGTACATACCGGTCAGCAGCTTGGTGATCATGCTGATCAGGGCCAGCAGTGCGGCGAGGCCCGCGACCGGGAGGATCTTCGCCGGATCGGTCTGGAAGCCGAAGAAGACGAAGAACACGGCCGCGAACAGGTCGCGCAGCGGCGCCAGCAGCGCCTGCGCGTCCTCGGCCAGCTCGCCCGACAGCGCGATGCCGACCAGGAACGCGCCCACCGCCGCCGAGACCTGCAGCTGCTGGGCCAGACCGGCGACCAGCAGGGCCAGGCCGACGACCTTGAGCAGCAGCACCTCGGAGTTGGGGCTGGACACGAACGCCTCGATGAAGCGCCCGAAACGCAGCGCCACGACCAGCACGACGCTCACGGTGAGCAGCGCGATGCCGACGGAGATGGCCCCGCTGAGCAGGCTCAGCCCGGCCAGCATGGTCGTCAGGACCGGCAGGTAGATCGCCATCGTGAGGTCTTCGAAGACCAGCAGCGAAAGGACGGTCGGCGTCTCCCGGTTGCCGATCCACCCCAGGTCGGACAGCACCTTGGCGGTGATGCCGGACGAGGTGGCGTAGGTGACGCCGGCCATGGCCACGGCGGCGACCGGCCCCCAGCCGAGCAGCAGCGCGCAGGCGGCGCCGGGGGCGGCGTTGAGCACCAGGTCCACGATGCCGGCCCGGGCGTTGCTCTTGAGGCTGGTGACCAGCTCGTCGGCGTTGTATTCGAGACCCAGCGTGAGCAGCAGCAGCACCACGCCCAGCTCGGCGCCGACCGAGATGAACTCCTCGCTGGTGGCCAGCGGCAGCACGCCGCCGGTGCCGAACGCGAGGCCGGCGATCAGGTAGAGCGGGATGGGGGAGATTCCGCCGCGCAGTGCCAGAGCGCCCAGGACGCCAAGACCGAGAAGAACGGCACCGAATTCGAGAAAGATGATCGCGGTTTCGTGCACCCGCGGCCCTATCCTTCGGCCAGAATGCCGGCGACCTCGGCCGTGCTGTCCTCGCTGCCGACGACGACCACGACATCACCGACGCGGAAGGTGAAGTCAGGTCCGGGGCTGGCGAAGACCTGCCCGCTCCTGACGACGGCCACGATCGAGGCGCTCGTCCGGGTCCTCACGCGCGCGTCACCCATGGGACGGCCCGCGTAGGGGGAGCCGTCGGGGATGGGGAGCTGCACGCTGACCAGGCCCTCGACCTGCTGGTGCAGCTGGTTGAGCCGCTGCACGATGCGAGGGGCGCCGAGGAGCTCGGCCAGGGCGTCGGCCTCCTCGTCGTTGAGCTTGACCATCTGACAGACCGAATCCGGGTCATCCTTGTCGTAGATGACCAGATCCCGGCGTCCGGTGCGATGAGACACGACGCCCACCCGCTGTCCCTTGCGGGTAAGGAAGTCATGTTTCAAGCCGATTCCCGGCAACGCTGTCTGTTCGACCTCCACCTATCCCACCCGTCCAAACTCGAACATTTCTGGACAACCTTACCAACGGCTTACCTTGGGTGGTTCATGCCTTATGACCATCCGGTCGCGCTTTGCGTGTTCGGTGGGAAATGCTCCGGGTTTTTACCGGGGGGAAGCTGGTCAGGCGCCGCCGATCAGGGCGTGGGCCTGGCAGGCGATCTCCCACTCCTCGTCCGTCGGGACGACCAGCACCGCCACCCGCGCGTCCGGCGGCGAGACCGCCCGCTCCGCCCGCGAGGCCGCCGCGTTCAGCTCCTGGTCCACCACGATGCCCAGGCGCTCCAGCCCGGCCAGCGACTCGGCCCGGGTGGCGGCGTCGTGCTCGCCCACCCCGCCGGTGAAGACGATCGCATCCAGGCGGCCGAGCAGGGCGTAGTAGGCGCCGACGTACTTGCGGATGCGGCGGGTGTAGACGTCGAGGGCCAGCCTGGCCTCCTCGTCGTCGCGGGCGCGTACCTCCCGCATGTCCATGGTCCCGGCGAGCGCGAGCAGGCCGCCCTCGTAACCGAGCGCGTCCTCCACCCGCCGGGCGTCCATCCCGTCCACCCGGGCGAGGTAGCCGCCGAGCGCGGGGTCCACATCGCCCGAGCGCGTCCCCATGACCAGCCCCTCCAGCGGGGTCAGGCCCATGGAGGTGTCGACGCTGCGCCCGCCGGAGATCGCGGTCGCGCTCGCGCCGTTGCCGAGGTGCAGCACGATCAGGTTGAGATCGGTCAGGTCACGGCCCAGGACGGCGGCGGCGCGGCGGGAGACGTACGCGCACGAGGTGCCGTGGAAGCCGAAGCGGCGCACGCCGAGCCGCTCGCGCCAGTCGCGCGGCACCGCGTACGTGTACGCCTCGGGCGGCAGCGTGCGATGGAACGCCGTGTCGAACACCGCCACCTGCGGGACGCCGGGGAACGCCGCCCGCGCCACGCGTACGCCGGCCAGGTTGACCGGATTGTGCAGCGGCGCGAGCGGCGCCAGCTCCTCGACGGCGGCGATCACGCCGTCGTCGATGAGCACCGCCTCCGTGAAGCGCTCGCCGCCGTGCACGATGCGGTGCCCGACCGCGACGGGGTCGAGCCGCGGCCCCTGGCGCGCGAACGCGTCCATGACCGCGGCCAGCCCCTCCTCGTGCGTGGCGAAGCGCTCCGCCCGCTCGTACGGCGGCCCGGCGCCCGCGTGGTGCTCCAGCCGCCCGGACTCCTCGCCGATGCGCTCCACCAGGCCGCGGGCCGGACGATCGCCCGTGCCCATGTCCACGAGCTCGTACTTGATCGAGGAGGAGCCCGTGTTCAGGACGAGGATGCGCCCGGCCATGTCCACGACCTGATGTCCGCCGGGTCCTCGCCGTGGTCCCGCGTGTAGGCGCGGGCCCGCAGCCGCTCGTCGCTCATGTGCTGGCGCAGGTGCGCGGCCTTGGAGCCGAGCCCCGGCACCCGGTCGACGACGTCCATGACGAGGTGGAAGCGGTCGATGTCGTTGAGCATGCACATGTCGAACGGCGTCGTCGTGGTGCCCTCCTCCTTGTAACCGCGCACATGGATGTTGGCGTGACCGTTGCGGCGGTAGGTGAGCTGGTGGATGAGCGACGGATAGCCGTGGAAGTTGAAGATGACCGGCCTGTCCCGGGTGAACAGGGTGTCGAACTCGGCGTCCGACATGCCGTGCGGATGCTCCGTCGGCGGCTGCAGGCGCATGAGGTCCACCACGTTGACGACGCGTACCCGCAGCTCCGGCAGGTGCTCGCGGAGCAGCGCGGCGGCGGCCAGCGTCTCCAGGGTGGGCACGTCACCTGCGCAGGCCAGCACCACGTCCGGCTCCGCGCCCTGGTCGGTGGAGGCCCACGGCAGGATGCCCAGCCCGCGCGTGTTGTGCGCGATCGCCTCTTCCATCGTGAACAGGTCCAGCACCGGCTGCTTGCCGGCCACGATCACGTTGACGTAGTCGCGCGAACGCAGGCAGTGATCGCCGACCGAGAGCAGCGTGTTGGCGTCCGGCGGCAGGTAGACCCGCACCACCGACGCCTTCTTGTTCACCACGACGTCGAGGAAGCCGGGATCCTGGTGGCTGAAGCCGTTGTGGTCCTGCCGCCACACGTGCGACGACAGCAGGTACGTCAGCGACGCCACCGGCCGCCGCCACGGGATCTTCTGCGACGACTCCAGCCACTTGGCGTGCTGGTTGAACATCGCGTCGATGATGTGGATGAACGCCTCGTAACAGTTGAACAGCCCGTGCCGCCCGGTCAGCAGGTAGCCCTCCAGCCAGCCCTGGCACAGGTGCTCGCTCAGCACCTCCATGACCCGGCCGCCCGGCCCCAGGTTCTCGTCCGTGGGCAGCGTCTCGGCGTTCCAGGCGCGGTCGGTGACCTCGAACACCTCCGACAGCCGGTTCGAGGCGGTCTCGTCCGGCCCCATCAGCCGGAACGTCTCCGGGTTCGCGGCGATCACGTCGCGCAGGAACCCGCCCAGCACCCGCGTGGGCTCGCTGGACTGCTCGGCCGGCGCCTTGACCTCGACCGCGAGCCTGCGGAAGTCCGGCAGCCGCAGCGGCTTCAGCAGCTCGCCGCCGTTGGTGTGCGGGTTGGCGCTCATCCTGCGCGGGCCGTCGGGGACCGTGCGCAGGATCTGCTCGACCGGCCGCCCGTCCGCGCCGAACAGCTCCTCCGGCCGGTACGAGCGCATCCACTCCTCCAGCATGGCCAGGTGCGTCGAGTTCTCGCGGACCTTGGCCAGCGGCACCTGGTGCGCCCGCCAGGTGCCCTCCACCGGCTTGCCGTCCACCTCCTTGGGGCCGGTCCAGCCCTTCGGCGTGCGCAGGATGATCATCGGCGGCCGCTCGGCGTCGCCCGCCTTGTACGCGGCCATCTCCTCGAACGCCGTGTCGAGGGTGCCGGCCATCTCCTCGTGGTCGGGGCCGACCAGATGGGGGCGGTAGCCGTACCCCTCCATGAGCTTGAGCAGCTCGCCGGTGGGGATGCGGGCCAGGACGGTCGGGTTGGCGATCTTGTAGCCGTTCAGGTGCAGGATGGGCAGCACCATGCCGTCGCGGCGGCGGTCGGTGAACTTGCCGGAGTGCCAGCTCGCGGCCAGCGGGCCGGTCTCGGCCTCGCCGTCGCCGATGACGCAGGCCACCACCAGGTCGGGGTTGTCGAAGGCGGCGCCGTACGCGTGCGCGAGCGCGTACCCCAGCTCGCCGCCCTCGTGGATGGATCCGGGCGTCTCCGGTGCCACGTGACTGGGGATGCCGCCGGGGAAGGAGAACTGGCGGAACAGCCGCCGCATGCCCTCCACGTCCTGCGACACGTCCGGATACCGCTCGGAGTACGACCCCTCCAGCCACGCGTGCGCCACCGCCGCGGGCCCGCCGTGGCCGGGGCCCGCGATGTAGATCATGTCCTGGTCCCGTTCGCGGATCACCCGGTTGAGGTGGGCGAAGCAGAAGTTCAGGCCGGGCGTCGTGCCCCAGTGGCCGAGCAGGCGCGGCTTGATGTGCTCCGGCCGCAGCGGCTCGGTGAGCAGCGGGTTGTCCAGCAGGTAGATCTGCCCGACGGACAGATAGTTGGCCGCCCGCCAATACGCGTCTATGTGCTCCATGCCCCTGCTGCTTCCTCCACAGAGCGTGATGAATCCCCCGAAGCGCCGATAAGGTGCCGAACATGGATTTGAGGAGTTCGCGCTGGTACTCGGGGAACGACCGTAACTCCTACATTCACCGGGCCTGGATGCGCCGCGGGCTGCCGCGCGAGGCGTTCGAGGGCGGCAAGCCGCACATCGCCATCGCCAACACCGCCTCCGACCTCACCCCGTGCAACTCCCACCTGAACGAGGTGGCCCAGAGCGTCATGAACGGCGTCTGGGAGGCCGGTGGTGTGCCGCTCAACCTGCCCGTCGTCTCCCTCGGCGAGACGAACGTGCGCCCGACCGCCATGCTCTGGCGCAATCTGGCCGCCATGGCCACCGAGGAGATGCTGCGCGCCAATCCCATCGACGGCGTCGTGCTGCTCGGCGGCTGCGACAAGACCATCCCGTCGCTGCTCATGGCCGCCGCCTCCGTGGACCTGCCCGCGCTCGTCGTCCCCGGCGGCCCCATGCTGACCGGGCACTTCCGCGGCGCCCCGCTCGGCTGCGGCACCGACGTGTGGCGGCTCAGCGAGGAGGTACGCGCCGGCACCCTCTCCCGGGAGGCGTTCCTGCGCTCCGAATCCTCCATGATCCGCAGCCGCGGCCACTGCAACACCATGGGCACCGCCTCCACCATGGCCTGCATGGCCGAGGCGCTCGGCATGACCCTGCCCGGCACCGCCGGCACCCCCGCCCCCGACAGCCGCCTGCTGGAGCTCTCCCACGAGAGCGGCCGCCTGGCCGTCGAGCTGGTCGAACGCGGCCGCCGCCCCAGCCAGGTCATGACCAGGGGCTCCTTCCTCAACGCCATCGTCGCCCTGGCCGCCGTCGGCGGCTCGACCAACGCCGTCGTCCACCTGCTGGCCGTGGCCGGCCGGCTCGGCGTCCGGCTCGACCTCGACGACTTCGACCGCACCGGCTCAGGCGTGCCGCTGCTGGCGGACCTGCAGCCGGCCGGACGCCACCTGATGGACGACCTGTTCCGGGCGGGCGGCCTGGCCGCCCTGCTCAAGGAGGTCGAGGACCTGCTCGACCCCGCCGCGATCACCGTCACAGGACGGCCGCTCGTCGAGCACCTCGCCGACGCCGAGATCTGGGACGAGGACGTCATCCGCCGCCGCTCGAACCCCCTGCTGCCCGACGCCGGCATCGCCGTCCTGCGCGGCAACCTCGCCCCCTCCGGCGCCGTGATCAAGCCCGCCGCCGCCTCGCCCGAACTGCTGCGCCACCGCGGCCGGGCCGTCGTCTTCGACAGCGTCGAGGACGTGTACGCCCGGCTCGACTCGCCCGACCTCGACGTGGACGAGACCTCCGTGCTGATCCTGCGCGGCTGCGGGCCCAAGGGCTATCCCGGCATGCCCGAGGTCGGCAACCTGCCGCTGCCCGCCAAGCTGCTGGAGAAGGGCGTACGCGACATGGTGCGGATCAGCGACGCGCGCATGAGCGGCACCGCGTACGGCACCGTCGTCCTGCACGCCGCCCCCGAGGCCGCCGCCGGCGGGCCGCTGGCCAGGGTGCGCACCGGCGACCCGATCGTGCTCGACGTGGCCGCCCGCCGCCTCGACGTGGACGTCCCCGACGCCGAGCTGGCCGCCAGGGAGCCGGTCATGACCGGGCACGCGCGGCCCGTACGCGGGTGGGAACGCCTCTACGTCGAGCACGTCACCCAGGCCGACCGCGGCGCCGACCTCGACTTCCTCCTCGGCTCCGGCGGCGACCACGTCGGCCGCGAATCCCACTGACCGCCCACTCTCAGGCGAGAGAACCGAGGAGCTTCAGCTTCTCCGCCGTCTCGCTCTCCGCGTCCGGGTAGTAGAGGACGAGCAGGACGTCCCCCACGGGGAGCTTGTCGCGGTGCAGGCGCAGCTCCCCGAGCGTGGGATGGTTGACGGTGGTGCTGCCGCCGTCGAGCATTCTGACGTCGTGGCGGGCCCACAGCTTCCGGAAGCGTCCGCTGGCCAGGGAGAGCTCGCCCACGAGCTCGACCGAGCGGGCGTCGTCGGCGTAGTCGTCGGCGCCGTCGCCGGCGGTCTGGCGGAACGCGGCCACGATGCCCGCCACGGCCGCCTCCCAGTCCTGGTGGAACGCCTGCTCCTCCGGGTCGAGCAGGAGCGAGCGCAGCCGGTTCTCGCCCGGCCTCAGCCGCGGCGAGAGCGCCGTGGCCAGCGCGTTGGCGGCCAGGACGTCGAACGTGCGGCTCTCCACGAAGGCGGGCACCCCCACCACCGCGAGGAGATGGTGCAGCCGCGCAGGGACGCGCGGTGGCGGTCTGCGCCGCCTGGGGCGCCGGGGCGCGGCGGCGGCTCCGGCGAGGTCGTGCAGGTAGCCGCGTTCGACCTCGTCGAGCAGCAGCACGCGGGCGAGCGCGTCGAGAACCTGCGGGGACGGGCGGGTGTCGCGGCCTCGTTCCAGCCGCAGGTAGTAGTCGGCGCTGATCCCGGCCAGTATCGCCACCTCCTCCCTGCGCAGGCCGGGCACCCGGCGCGCCCCTCCCGAGGGGATGCCGGCCTGTTCGGGGGAGACGAGGTCGCGCCTTGCCCGCAGGTAGGCGCCCAGCCGGTTCGTCTCCGAGTTGTTGCCGGGCATGACCGTCAGCTCTGGGCCTGGGCCTGGGCCTGGGCCTTTGCCGGGGCCCGGCTGGGGAGCGTCGCCAGCGCCTGGGAGCGCTGGGCGACGAGCTCGTCGTAGGTGCCGTCGCGCTCCGCCCAGCGGTGCATGAGGACGCCCCGTACGAGGATCTCGTCCGGCGTCGGGTCCTGGGCCAGCAGGTCCATGACCTCCGCGCCGAAGTCCTCCAGGGCCAGAGCGCTCGGGCTGGCGCCGCCCATGCCGGTCGCGACCGCCGGCGGGACCAGTTCGGCCACCTCGACCCCGGTGCCGGCCAGCTGCGCCCGCAACGCCTCGCTGTAGGCGTGCACCGCGGCCTTCGACGCCGCGTACGTCGGCATCACGGGGAAGGGGAGGAAGCCGATTCCTGAGCTGACCGTGACGATCGTCCCGGCGCCGCGCGCGACCAGGTGCGGAGTGAACGCGTCGATCACCCGGACGGTGCCCAGGAAGTTGACGTCCATGATCGTCTCGGTCGCCGCGAAGTGAGCCGGGTCGCGCAGCTCCTCCGGCATCCCCGTGCCGGCCATCGTCACCACCGTGTCCAGGCCCGGATGCGTGCCGAGCACCTGGTCACGGGCGCGGGCGACGGACCCGGCGTCGGTCACGTCGATCTCGGCCGTCCCGAAGCCCTCACCGGCCAGCCGCGCGAGCACGTCCCCGCGCCGCCCGCCGACGACGACGGCGCTGCCGGCCTTGAGAAAGCGGCGTGACAGCTCCAGCCCGATGCCCGAGGTGCCGCCGATCATGAAAACAGTACGTGAGGAAATGTCCATGTCTTCGAAGGTAAGACCGGAACCGCACTGCTGAGGGGGCCCTGTCAGACCCCTGGGCAGGAGGCCGGTTCCCCATCCGCTCCCGCACGCACGGCCGGCAAATGAGATGCCTTGCTCAAGACTCGGCTCCGCCATGCGCGGAATCAACCACGGCGGGTACACGGTTACGGGACGATGGGGCCAGGCATGATCGGCTTGGCGACGCGAGGAGGAAACACGTGAACGGCGACATCACCCAGACCCCGGAGTGGGCGGCCCTGGGCAAGCACCAGGAAGAGCTGGCCGGTCGGCAGCTGCGCGAGCTGTTCGCGCAGGACCCGGGCAGAGCCGGCCGCATGACGGTGACCGCCGGCGACCTCTACCTCGACTACTCCAAGCACCGCGCGACCGACGAGACCCTCGGCCTGCTCACGGCCCTGGCCGAGCGGGCGGGGCTGCGCGAGCGGATCGCGGCCATGTTCGGCGGCGAGCACATCAACGTCAGCGAGGACCGCGCCGTCCTGCACGTCGCGCTGCGCCTGCCGCGCGAGGCAGAGCTCGTCGTCGACGGCCAGGACGTCGTGGCCGACGTACACGCCGTGCTCGACAAGATGAGCGACTTCGCCGGCCGGGTCAGGTCCAAGGAGTGGAAGGGCGCCACCGGCAGGCCGATCGAGACCGTCGTCAACATCGGCATCGGCGGCTCCGACCTCGGCCCCGCCATGGCCTACGAGGCGCTGCGCGACTACGCCGACGCCGGCATCACGGCCCGCTTCGTCTCCAACATCGACCCGGCCGACATCACCGGCAACCTGGCCGGCCTCGACCCCGCGACCACGCTGTTCGTGATCAGCTCCAAGACCTTCACCACCCTGGAGACGCTCACCAACGCCAGGGTCGCGCGCCGCTGGCTGGTCGACGCGCTCGGCGAGGACGCCGTCTCCCGCCACTTCGTGGCCGTCTCCACCAACGCCGCCAAGGTCGCCGAGTTCGGCATCGACACCGCCAACATGTTCGGCTTCTGGGACTGGGTGGGCGGCCGCTACTCCTACGACGGCGCCATCGGCCTGTCCCTGATGATCGCGATCGGGCCCGAGCGCTTCCGCGAGATGCTGGCCGGCTTCCACACCATCGACGAGCACTTCCGCACGGCCCCGTTCGAAGCCAACATGCCGGTGCTGATGGCCCTGCTCGGCGTCTGGTACAGCGACTTCTTCGGCGCCGAGACCCGCGCCGTGCTGCCCTACAGCCAGCGGCTGCACCGCTTCCCCGCCTACCTGCAGCAGCTCACGATGGAGTCCAACGGCAAGTCCGTACGCGCCGACGGCGCCCCCGTCACCACCGGCACCGGCGAGATCTTCTGGGGCGAGCCCGGCACCAACGGCCAGCACGCCTTCTACCAGCTCCTGCACCAGGGCACCCGGCTGGTCCCGGCCGACTTCATCGGCTTCGCCGAGCCCCACGAAGACCGCGAGGGCATGCACGACCAGCTCACCGCCAACCTGCTGGCCCAGACCACGGCGCTGGCGTTCGGCAAGACCGCCGAGGAGATCGCGGCCGAGGGCACCCCGCCGGAGATCGTGCCGCACAAGGTGATGCCGGGCAACCGCCCCACCTCCACGATCCTGGCCACCAAGCTCACCCCCGCCACGCTGGGCCAGCTCGTCGCCCTCTACGAGCACATCGTCTTCGTCGAGGGCACGATCTGGGGCGTCGACTCCTTCGACCAGTGGGGCGTCGAGCTGGGCAAGAAGATGGCGCTCGACCTCGCGCCCGCGCTGACCGCGGACGAGCCGCCCGCCACCTTCCCCGACCCGTCCACCGAGCAGCTCGTCCGCCGATACCGGCAGCTGCGCGGAAGGCGCGCCTGAGATGCGGCCCGACACGACGCAGGCCGGCGCGCTGGTGCTGTTCGGCATCACCGGCGACCTCGCGCGCAAGATGCTGCTGCCCGCCCTCTACCACCTGACCGCCGACGGCCGGCTCGACCTGCCGATCATCGGCGTGGCCAAGACCGACATGGGCCTCGACGGGCTGCGCGAGTTCGCCCGCACCGCCTGCGGCGGCGTCCACGACGCGGCCTTCGACAAGCTGGCCGGCAACCTGCGCCTGGTCCCCGGCGACTACCGCGACCCGGCCACGTTCGCCCGTCTGCGCGAGGAGACCGAGGGCAAGGGCTTCCTCGTCCACTACCTCGCCGTCCCCCCGGCGCTGTTCTCCGCCGTGGCCGAAGGGCTGGCGGGCGAGGGGCTCAACCGCGACGCGCGGCTCGTGGTGGAGAAGCCGTTCGGCCACGACCTCGCCTCGGCCCGCGAGCTCAACGGCGAGCTGCTCAAGTTCTTCGACGAGGACCACCTGCGCCGGGTCGACCACTTCCTCGGCAAGGAGCCGGTCGAGGACCTCATGGTGTTCCGCTTCGCCAACACGCTGCTCGAACCCATCTGGAACCGGTCCCACATCCGCAGCGTGCAGATCACCATGGCCGAAGACTTCGACGTCCGCGACCGGGGCGGCTTCTACGACGCCAACGGCACCGTCCGCGACGTCGTGCAGAATCACCTGCTGCAGCTCCTCGCCATCCTCGCCATGGACCCGCCGCCCTCCACCGACGCGCGGGCCCAGCTCGACGAGAAATGGCGGGTGCTGCGCGCCGTCCAGGCCATCGACCCCGCCGACGTCGTACGCGGCCAATACGCCGGCTACCTCGGCACCGACGGCGTGCGCCCCGACTCCACCACCGAGACCTACGTCGCCCTGCGCGCCTACATCGACAACTGGCGCTGGGCCGGCGTGCCCTGGTGCATCCGCTCCGGCAAGGCCCTGCCCGTCACCGACCTGGAGGTGGTGGCCGAGCTGCGCCGACCCCCGGTGACGATGTTCGGCAACGGCAGCGCGCCCGACGCCCCCAACCTCATCCGCTTCCGCCTCCAGCCCGACGCCGGCGTGACCTTCGACCTGCTCGCCAAGGAGCCCGGCAAACAGCACACCCGCCCGGTCCCCGTCAGCGTCGACTTCACCAAGGTGCTCGGGCCGATGGAGGCCGCTTACGAACGCGTCCTGTCCGACGCCGTCAGCGGCGACCCGCGCAGATTCGCCCGATTCGACCTGGTGGAGGAGTCGTGGCGGATCGTCCAGCCGGTGCTCGACCTGGCGGAGCAGCCGCTGCCGTACGAGCAGGGCTCCTGGGGGCCCGAACCGGCGGCCGAGATCCCGCCGGGCGGCTGGCACGAGATCTCCACCACCTTCGACTGACCTGCTTGCGGGCAGTGGTGTCGCGGGAGGTGAGTGGCTCCCGGGGTGGTTCGGCGACCCGGCTCCGGTCGCCCGGCGGGGGTTGGACGATCTGTTTTCGTTCGTGTCAATTACATCAGCTTGCCGGAGATCAGGATGAGATCGGCGGGGCAAGTGGCCGGGTCGGTTCTGCGGAGGTGGATCCGGAGACCCTGGCCGGGCGACATATCGTCCGTCTTGATCTGGAGGGGTGAGTCGGCGGAGTCGAGTTCACCTCGGAGAGCAGGAACGATTCCGGTGATTTCGTAGCTGGACTTCGCTTCTGGGCATCCGGCCACCTGAAGGCGGATGATGGTGTTTCCACCGCAGTAGGCCAGGCAGTTGACCCGGTATGTCGTGTCCGTTTGGGAGCGGCTGGGGAGTCGTAGGGTGTAGTGGTCGGTGCAATAGGCGAAGCCTAGAATTGGCTGACATTCGCGGCTTTTGGCCGGTTTGTCACCCTTCAGGTATTCGATGTCCATATACCCGGTGGCTGCCCTAGGGATCGTGGCTATGCCCATGATCACGGTGAGAAAGAAAACGAGGGCGCCCAGGGCCTGGAGCAGGCGGAGCACAGGACGGATGAAACGCATGAAACCGGGCAGCGACTTTATGGCCATCGTCGCGCCCATCACCGCCGAGACGCCGCCGATCGCTTGCAGGATTTTGCTGGCATCCTCGTAGGAAATACCGAACCAGGTCGGCAGGCAGGTGGCGCTGGCCAGAAGGCTGCCCATGAGAGTGAGGGCGCCGGCAGATAACACATGCCCTCTCTTTCCAGCATTTTCCGCAGCGTCGCGTTTGAATGCGGAGAAGGCGAGGAATGCCGCCGACAGGACGAGCATGAGGATGCTGGTCACGCAGACGACATGGTCGGCGACCACGGCAAGCTGGAAATCCATGCCACCATCCCGTTCACACCCAGAGGAAAACCAGCAAGGAGACACCGAGCCTGGACGCGATGAAGGGAAATGTACTGGATGAGGGGCGGCCTCGCGAGGGGAGGCGGCCGTCAGCGCTCGGCCAGCATGAGTGACTTTCGTGTGCAACTCGCTTGGCTCCTGGTCTCCCTGGAGTCCGCACCTGATTGGGCGGTGGAGAAGCGACCAGAGTCGCTGCCCGCAGGCACGCAGGGCAGCGCTGAAGTGGAACGCGTCGAGTTAGCGCTCTTCCTCCAGATGCACCAGGTCAGAAGCTTAGTGGGCGAACGCCTTCACTCATCTCCTCAACGAGGCGACTCCAGCCGAGCCCGCGACATGCGCCGATTTCGAGTGCCCACCAGATTGCCAGGGGCGCCACGATGTCCCCGATGGCGCCGCTCACGGCGCGCCCTCCGGCTCGTCGGCGGGGTGCCCCGCCACCTTCCGTCAGCCCTCCCTTCGCCTTCCGCGACTCCTGCCAGTAATTTCCCGGGAACGCGCGATCCTTTGCGGCGCCTCTTCCTCGGGACTGTCCGAAAGTTGTCAGTGGCGTGGGCGACGTTCGACGGGGAGCCTCCTGGGAGTGACGATGGGGGGATGGACATCATGGAGCTGATGGAGCAGTCGAAGGACGCCGCGACCGTCAATCGCGTCTTCGGCGAGCCGATCCACCACGGCGACATCGTCATCATCCCCGTCGCCAGGGTCGCCCAGGGTGGCGGGGGAGGCCGTGGCCAGGGCAGGAGCGAGAAGGGGGAGGAGGGCGGCGGCTCCGGCGGCGGCTTCGGCTTCAGTGCCACGCCGGCCGGCGTGTACGTACTCAAGAACGGTGAGGCGCTGTGGCGCCCCGCCGTCGACGTCAACCGCATCGTCATCGGCGGCCAGTTCGTCGCGGTCGTCCTGCTGCTCACCCTCCGCGCCATCTTCAAGCGCCGCCGCCGCAAGCGCTGACCACCCCGGCGACCGCATGGGTGCGGGACGTCAGGACGACGCGCGGCCCGCACCCACCCGCAGCTCGGCACAGCGATGATCGCGACACACGATCCCGCCACTTGATCGTCGCGTCCAGCAGGATTGAATGCGACGTCAGCCGAAGACCATCCGCCGAGTGTGGCGTGGGTCGGCGTGATCGCAAGGGTTGCCTGGCGACGCGCTGCCGCGACCCGGTGCGGTGCCGCGTCGCCAGGCAGAGGTGGTCAGACGACGCGGACCTGGAACTGGTCCCCGTCCAGGACGCGGGACCTGTAGTAGAAGGCGCCCAGGTCGGCTCCGCCGAGGGTGTTCTCCGCCAGGGGGATCATGCAGACGCTGTAGCCGCCGGAGTCGTTTGCGGCGCGGGCTTCCAGCCATACCGCGTTGCAGGTGAACCCGTCCCCGGTGTTCCAGTCGATCCAGAAGATGTTGCGGCCGTAGGGCTGCGAGTACGCGCCGTTGTAGGTGGACTTGAACGGGTACTCGTCACACGACCAGGTTCCCGGCGTCGTGGGCTTGGGATGCCCCGGCGGACAGGCCCTGTTGTAGTTGTTGTCCATCAGCGTCTGGTTCTGCGTCCTGGTCAGGACGCTCGTCATTCCGTACTTGACGATGGCGAGGCGCAGGTGGCGGGCGTACGCCGGATAGCGGTAGGTCAGCACGTCGTGCACCGGGCGGACCGAGGCGTAGACGCAGCCCGTGGGGTAACCGGGCAGTGCGTCGTCGCAGCGGTGCACGGCCGGCGTGGTGATCGAGGCGTTCGTCGTCGGGTTGACCCACGCCGAGTTGGCGAACCAGTATCTGATCCCGCCGTGCGCGTCCCACTTGTAGCCGCCGGGCGGGCTGTGGAAGTACGTGGTGGCCGAGTGGACGCGGCCGGGAAGCGCCGACCCGCCGATCAGCCCGCTGCTGGACACCGTGCAACTGGCCAGGCATTGCGGCTCGGCGTAGACGAAGCTGTCGAGTACCGCCGGGATCGCCGGGCCGGCCACGCTGTTGGCCTGGTAGTGCCACGACTGGGTCCATCGCAGCGAGCTGTGGTCGAGGGTCGTCAAGCTGGAGACGGTGTACTGGATCGAGCCGATGACGACCCCGTTGGGCACCGTGAAGATGAGCAGGATGCCGTCCTCGATCACGCAGTTGGCCGACCGGCTCAGGGTAGGGCTGCCGCCGCAGATGTCGGCGGCGAGCCCGGCCTCGCTTTTGGTGGTCTTGGACGCGCCGGCCTTCCTTGTCTGCTTGCGGACGCAGGTGGCGTTCCCGGACTTGCCGTCCGCGGCGAGTGCCGCCGCCTCCTGCTTGAGATCGGTGCCGCACGCCTGCGTGGCGGCGGGTTCCGGCCTGGGCTTGTCCGGCGCCGTCGTCTCGGCCGCCGCCGTTGCCGTCGTCGTCGTCGCGGTCGCCGACGGGGTGGGGACGAACACGGATAACAGTCCTAAAGCGACACTTACCATCCCCGCTTTCCACCTGACCACGGGTCTCTCCCTTCGTAAAAAGGATCTGTCGAGCGAAGCAGAACCCCGACCTCTGGACAGGCTCTGGACGTTTGTTGAACACTGTGGCGGTGCTGGTCGTCCAAGTGCTCGGCCGCCTTCGGGTGTGGCACGATGATCGCGAGATCGACGCCGGGCCGCCCGCCCGCCGCCTGATGCTGGGAGTCCTGGCGCTCAACGCCGGACGGCTGACCACGCGCCGGGAGCTGATCGAGTCGCTGTGGGGCGAACGGCCGCCGTCCAGCGCTGTCAACGTGCTGCACACCCACACCAAGCACCTGCGCCGCCTGCTCGACCCCGCGCACAGCCCACGCGACCAGGGCGGCGTGCTCGCCACCGTCGGCGACGGCTACCTGCTGCGCCTGCCCGACAGCGCCCTCGACCTGCTGCGCTTCCGGCGTACCGTGGCGGCCGCGCGGCAGGCGGAGAGCGACGGCGACCCGGCGCGGGCCGCCGCGCTGTTCCGCGAGGCGCTGCGGCTGTGGCAGGACGACGAGCCCCTGTGCGACGTGCCGGCGCTCGACGGCCACCCCAAGGTGTGGGGTCTGAAGGTCGAGCGCCGCCGCGCGCAGCTCTCCTACTGGGACCTGATGCTGCGGGCGGGCAACGCCGCCGAGGTCGTCGCCGCGCTGGCGGTGCAGGGCGCGGCGAACCCGCTCGACGAGGCGGTGCAGGCCACGCTCATCCGCGCCTACCAGGCGACGGGCCAGCGCACACTCGCCTTCGAACGGTACGAGGCCACCCGCCTCGTCCTGGCCGGGGAACTGGGTGTGGAGCCGGGCGGCGAGCTCGAACGGGCCCACCGGCAACTGCTCCAGGAGCAGGAGAGCCGTGGCGCACCGAGGGTTCCGCAGCAGCTCCCCGCGCCGGTGCCGGACTTCACCGGCCGCGCCGGCGAGCTGGCCCTGCTGGATTCCGCCAACGCCCGTCGCGCACCGGGCATCGTGGCGATCTGCGGCACCGCGGGCGTGGGCAAGACGGCGCTCGCCGTCCACTGGGCCCACCGCAACCGCGCACTGTTCCCCGACGGGCGCGTCCACCTCGACCTGCGCGGCGACGACGCCGGGCACGCGCTTTCCCCGCATGAGGCGCTGGGCCGCCTGCTGACCGCCACCGGCGTGCCCGACCAGGACATCCCGGCCGACACCCAAGCCCGGGCCGCGCTCTGGCGTACCGAGACCGACGGCCGGAGGCTGCTCGTGCTGCTCGACAACGCCGCCTCGGCCGAGCAGGTACGGCCACTGCTGCCCGGTACGCACGACACCCTCATCGTGATCACCAGCAGGGACCGGCTGGCCGCCCTGGTCGCCCTGCACGGCGCGCACCGCGTCGAGCTGGACCTGCTGCCCCCCGCCGACGCCGCGCACCTGCTGCGCCGGCTGCTGGGGGAGCCGGCGGGTGACGACCCCGGCAGCGTCGACTCCCTGGCCGCCATCTGTGCCCGCCTGCCGCTGGCGCTGCGCCTGGCCGCCGAGTACGCCGGGGCGCAGGCGCACCTGCCGCTGGCCGGCGTGGTGACGCGGCTGCACCGGGACGGGCCGCTCGAGCTGCTCGACGGGGGCGGCGGGGCGGCGATCCGGCACGTCTTCGGCTGCTCGTACCGGCTGCTCGACGCGGCGGCGCAGCACCTGTTCCGGCTGCTGAGCCTGAATCCGGCGGCGCACTCCACGGTGGCGTGCGCGGCGGCGCTGTCCGGCCTCGACGAGCTCGGCGCGGCCCGGCTGCTGCACCGGCTCGCCTCGGCGCACCTGCTGCGCTGCGACGCCCTGGGCCGCTACGGGTTCCACGACCTGCTGCGCGCGTACGCCGCCGAGCTGAGCCTGGCCGTGGACGGCGAGGCCGACCGGCAGGCGGCCGTGGACCGGCTGCTGGAGCACTACAGCACGACCGCCGTCGCGGCGAGCGACACCCTCTACCCCGGGTGGAGCGGCAGCCGCCGGCATGCCGGGCTCGCGCTCACGCCCGGCGACGTCACCCTCTCGCCGGACGCGGCGCTGGCGTGGCTGGACGGCGAGCTGGCCGCGTTCGGCACGATCTGCCAGTTCGCGGTGAGGCGGGGACGGCCGGAGCGGGCGGTCGCCCTCGCCGCCGCGCTGCACCGCTACCTGGAGGCGGGGCACGGCACCGAGGCCCTGCCGATCTACGAGTGCGCCGTCGAGGCCGCGCGGGCGATGCGGGACGCGCAGGGCGAGGCGCACCTGCGTACCAACACCGGTGTCGTCCTGCGGCTGCTCGGCCGCTACGACTCGGCCGCCGAGGAGCTGACCGAGGCGCTGGAGCTGTGCCGCCGCGTCGGCAACCGGCACGGCCAGGCCCGCTCGCTATCGAACCTGGGCATCATCGAGGAACGCCTCGGCGAGTTCGCCTCCTCCGCCGCCCGGCACCGTGCGGCCCTCGCGCTCTACCGCGACCTCGACGATCCCTTCGGCCAGGCGGCCGCACTGACGAACCTGGGCAACCTGGAGGAGTCGATCGGCGAGCACGCCGAGGCGGCGCGGAACCTCCTGGCCGCGCACGACATCTTCGCCGCGCTCGGCGAGCGTTCCGGGCAGGCCATCGCCCTGTGCAACCTCGGCCAGATCCACAGCACGCTGGGCGAGGACACGCTCGCCGTCGCCCGGCTGCGCGCGGCGCTGAGCTTGTTCCGCGAGATCGAGCACCGTGACGGGGAGGCGACCGCGCTGAGCAACCTCGGCGCCGCCCTGGGCCGGCAGGGGGAGCTCGAGGAGTCGCTGCGGCACCTGGAGCAGGCACTCTCGATCTTCCGGTCGACCGGGCACAGGTACGGCGAGGCGAGCGTGCTCAACGGGATCGGTGAGACGCTGCGCGCCATGGGTCGTGACGGCGAGGCGGCGCAGCGGCATCGGCTGGCGCTGGCGATCGCGGCCGAGACCGGCGACGAGGACGAGCGCGGACGTGCCGCCGCCGCGCTCGAAAGCCTCGGCTGAGCACGGTCGGTCATGGGGCGGCGCCGCTCGGCGACCTCCCTTCGTTCCTCGGGCTCCGATGGGTAACAGGGGTTGTGCGGTGAATCGGGGTGCGAGGCCGGTGCTCGTAAGGTGGACGCCGTGACTTCTATGGCGCAGATCGCGGCTTTCGGTGGAGTGGTGCTGCTCGGGGCGATGTCGCCGGGGCCCGATTTCGCGGTGGTCGTGCGCCGTTCGGCGGTCTCCGGGCGTGGGCACGGCATGGCCGCCGCGGCGGGTATCGCGATGGGGGTGTTCGTCTGGGTGGTGGCGGCGGCCACCGGGGTGGCGGCGCTGCTGGCGGCCTCCGCGCTCGCGTTCACCGTGGTCAAGGTGGTCGGAGCGGCGTACCTGATCTACCTGGGCGTCAAGTCGTTGCGCGCGGCCCTGCGCGGGGGAGGGACCCTCGATCTGAACGTCCCGGAATCCGGCGGGCGCGGCTCATGGGCGGCCTTCGCCGAAGGGCTGCTGACGAACGTCCTCAACCCGAAGGCGGCCCTGTTCTTCGTGGCCCTGGTGCCACAGTTTCTCGCGTCCGGGCTGTCGGCGCTGACGTTGTCGGCGGTGGCGCTCGCCGGGACGGTCGCCTGGTTCCTGGTGGTGGCGAACGTCGTGAGCCTGCTGCGCGGCGTGTTCGCCCGGCCAGCCGTCCGCAGGGCGGTGGACGGCCTGACGGGCGTCGCCTTGATCGGCCTCGGCGTCAAACTGGCCACCACCAGCCGCCCGTGACGCGCCCCCGGCGAATGCTCCGGCGACTGTGACGGACTCCGGTGAATGACCCGGGGTTCGTGACGTGCTCCGGTGAATGACCCGGAGCCCGTGATGGGGACCCGCCGAATGACGCGGGGCCAGCGGGGCCAGCCGGGCCAGATGGGCCAGATGGGCCAGATGGGCTCACCACGACCCTGTCACTGGACTACTAGGAGACGCTCACGCCGAGCAGATGACCCAGGCCGAACGTGACAGTGGCCGCTCCGACCCCGAGGGCGAGCTGGCGCAGGCCGCCGAGCCACCACGGGCGGGCTGTCATCACCGCCACCGCCGCTCCGAACCCGAACAGCGCCAGCACGCTCAGCACCAGCGCCACCAGCAGCCCGGACGCCCCGAACAGGAACGGGACCAGCGGCACCAGCGCCCCGGCGGCGAAGGCGAAGAACGACGAGGCGGCGGCCAGGTAGGGGGAGGGCAGGTCGTCGGGGTCGACGCCGAGCTCTTCGCGTACGTGCACCCGCAGCGCCTGCTCGGGGTCGGCCGACAGCCCTTCGGCCACCCGCTCGGCCAGCTCGGGGTCGAGCCCGCGGGCCCGGTAGAGCGCCGCCAGCTCGGCCCGCTCGCCCACCGGGTCACGGGCCAGCTCGCGCCGTTCGACGGCGATCTCGGCCCGCATCAGCTCCGTCTGGGACTTCACGGACGTGTACTCGCCGGCCGCCATGGAGCACGCCCCGGCGATCAGTCCTGCGCACCCGGCCAGCACGGCCCCCTGCCCGGCTCCCGCGGCTCCGACCACTCCGGCGATCAACGCGAAGTTGGACACGAGCCCATCCATCGCTCCGAACACCGCCGGCCGCAACCAGCCGCCGGTCACGTCCCGGTGGTTGTGGTGCTGCTCGGTGGAGAGCGGGCGGGCGAGCTCGATGGTCATGGATTCCCTCCATTTGTGGATCTCTCCACACAAATCTGGCATGTCGAACGGAAGTTCGCAACGAAGGGAAGCCTTGCCTGAACTGCGGAAACGTGGAGGGATGGGGTGTCGTTCGCCGAACTTCTCCTGCTTGCGTGAAGTCCGGGTTCGGGTCCGGGTCCGGGTCCGGGGTTCGGGGTTCGGGGTTCGGGGTTCAAATACGGGGTCCGAGTCCGGTTCGGGTCCCGTTCTGGTTCGGGACCGGTTTGGGGCCGGGTCTGGGCTTGGGGTCTCGGGTCCGGAGTCTGGGATCAGGGGTCGTGGGGTTGTGCTTTTGATGTGAATAACGGTCTAGACCGTAAAGGCGTAGCATCCTTGCTGCTGGCGGCACCCTCGTTCCACATTCGCGCGAGGTGCGCTGCGATGATGGCCTCCCTTTTTCGACAGATCGGAGACGACTGTGCGTATCGCTCTCGCGGGGCTGGCCACCAGCCATCCCTACACCGACGCCCGCAGCCTGGCCCGCCATGCCGAGCTCGTCGTATGGGAGCCGGATCCGGAGCGGCTGCGGCGGTTCACCGATGAGCATCCCGGGGTGAAGGTGGCCGGCAGTCTGGAGGAGGTGCTGGCAGGGCGGGTCGACGGGGTGGTGCTGACCGTGCCCAACCCCTCGGTGCCGGGAGCGCTGGCCAAGGTCCTGGAGACGGGGGCGGCGTGCTTCGTCAACAAGCCCGCCGCCGCCAGCCGCGCCCAGCTTGAGCAGCTCGACGCGCTGCCGATCCACGACCGCGTGCTGTCGAGTTCGGTGCTGCGCTTCGCCCCCGCCTTCGCGAATGCCCCCTTCTTCGCGAACGCACCCGCCCTGACGAAGGCTCCGGGGGGTGTGAAGGCCCCGGCTGTCGCGAACGCCCTGGTCGGCGGGAGTCTAAGGGTGGGCGGTGTGGAGGGGGCGGAGGCCGGGAGCGATGCGGCCACGGATGTCAGAGGTGATGTGCTGGCCGTGCGGGCGACGGTGCGGCATGACGTGGGGCTCTGGGCGGACGGGTACAACGCCTGGCAGGACACCCCGGGCGAAGGCGGCGGGACGATGGTGACCATGGGGATTCACGGGGTCGAGCTGCTGGTGGCACTTCTGGGTCCCGAGGTCGCCCTGGTGGGGGCCGCCGGGGCCAGGAGGCACTACACCTCCCTGCGTTCCGAGGACACCGGGGTGATGGCGCTGCGCTGGGACGACGGCGTCACCGGCACGGTCGAGATCCTGGGCGTCTCCGAGTCCGAGTCGTACGCCGTCACCGTGCACCGCCGCCACTCCACCGAGACCGTCGTGATCGAGGGCGGCGACGATCCGATACGCGGGCTCGGCTACGAGGGGACGATCGAGGCGTTTCTCGCGATGGTGGGCGGGGCGCCCAGTCCGGTGCCGTGGCGGGAGACGAGGGCCGTTCTCGACGTGATCGTCTCGGCGCGCGAGCGGGCCTGACCTGGCCGCACCCGTTGACAGGCGCTGTCCTACCCGGTTACGGTCTGGACCGTAAATCAGGGAGAAGGAGACCGCGTGCGGACGACGGCGGAACTCGAAGAGCGGCTGGCCCGGCCGAGCGCTGGGCTGATCGACGATCTGGGCAGGCTCGACGGCGACATCATGATCCTGGGCGCCGGAGGCAAGCTGGGCCCGAGCCTGGTGCGGCTGGCGCTGAACGCCGTTCAGGGAGACAGGCGGATCATCGCCGTCTCCCGCTTCTCCGAGCCCGGGCTGGCGCAAACCCTCCAGGACGAGGGCGCCACCGTGGTGGCCGCCGACGTCGCCGACGACCGCGCCCTGCGCGAGCTGCCCGACGCGCCGAACGTGGTGTTCCTGGTGGGCGCCAAGTTCGGTACGCAGGGCCGCGAGCACGCCACCTGGTTCACCAACGCCTACCTGCCCGGCCGGGTCGCCGACCGCTTCGCCGGCAGCAGGATCGCCGCCCTGTCCACCGGGAACGTCTACCCCCTCGTGCCCGCGGGGGGCGGCGGCAGCACCGAGGACTCGCCCACCGGCCCTGTGGGCGACTACGCGATGAGCTGCCTCGGCCGGGAGCGGGTGCTGACCCACTTCGCCGAGACGAACGCCACCCCGATGTCGCTGATCCGGCTCAACTACGCCGTCGAACTCCGCTATGGCGTGCTGGTCGACCTGGCCCAGAAGGTGCTCGCGGGCGAGCCGATCGACCTGGCCACGGGCCAGGTGAACGTGGTCTGGCAGGGCTACGCCAACGAGGTCGCGCTGCGGTCGCTGCTGCTCGCCGACGTGCCGCCGTACGTGCTCAACGTGACCGGCCCCGAGCTCGTCTCGGTGCGTCGCGCGGCGCTGGACCTCGGCGCCGCGCTCGGCAAGGAGCCGGTGTTCACCGGCGAGGAGGCGCCGACGGCGCTGCTCTCGAACGCCTCCCGCTGCCATCGCCTGTTCGGCTACCCCGAGCTGACCCCCGCCGAGCTCATCGAGCACACGGCGCGCTGGGTCGCCGGCGGCGGTCCGCTGCTCGGCAAGCCCACCAAGTTCGAACGCCGCGACGGGCGCTTCTGACCCGCGTGCCCAGGTCAGCGGAAGCACGCGTGCCCAGGTTGACAGGAGGACGCGTGCTCAGGGCGGCAGGCGCTCGCGGGGTCGCGTCAGCGGGCGTTCGCGGGCTCGTGTCAGCAGGCGTCCGCGGGCTCGTGCCAGCAGGCGTTGGCGGGTCCGCGTCAGCAGGCGTTCGCGGGCCCGATCCGGCGGCGACCCGCGTGTCCCACGTGTCCGGCGTGTCCAATTCGGCAGAAAGAGGGGGACCTCACGTGCTCAGCACGGTTCCAGAGGCGCAGACGTCCGTGCGCGATCTGTTCAGGCGCGGTCTGGTGATCCCGGCTCATCCCCTCGCCCTCACGGGCGACAGGCGGCTGGACGAGCGCCGCCAGCGCGCCCTGACCCGCTACTACGTGGAGGCGGGGGCGGGCGGGCTGGCGGTGGGCGTGCACACCACGCAGTTCGCCATCCACGGCACCGGCCTGCTGCCGCCCGTGCTGGAGCTGGCCGCCGTCACGGCCGCGGAGTTCGACCGCGAGGTGGTGCTGGTCGCGGGCGCGACCGGGCCCACGGCGCAGGCGGTGGCGGAGGCCGAGCTGGCCAGGTCGCTGGGGTATCACATGGTGCTGCTCAGCCCGTACCGGGAGCTGGACGAGGACGGCCTGATCGAGCGGGCCAGGGCCGTCGGCGAGGTGCTGCCGGTGATCGGCTTCTACCTCCAGCCGGCGGTGGGCGGGCGCCCGCTGTCGCGGGACTTCTGGACCCGGCTGGCGGCGATCGAGTCGGTGGTGGGCGTCAAGGTCGCGCCCTTCGACCGCTACCGCACCCTCGACGTGCTGCACGGCGTCGTACGGGCAGGCCGGGCCGGAGAGGTGGCGCTCTACACCGGCAACGACGATCACATCCTGGCCGACCTCATCACCGCGCACCGGGTGGTCGTGGACGGGCGGGAGGTGGAGGTGGAGTTCGTCGGCGGGCTGCTCGGCCAGTGGGCGGTCTGGGTGCGGCGGGCCGTGGAGCTGCTGGAGGAGGCCACGCTGGCCCGCTCTGGGGACGACGCGGCGGTACGCAGGCTGCTCAGCCTGGACGGGCACCTCACGGACGCCAACGCGGCGATCTTCGACTCCGCGAACGGCTTCCACGGGTGCATCCCCGGCATCCACGAGGTGCTGCGTCGGCAGGGCCTGCTGGCCGGCCGGTGGTGCCTCGACCCGGCCGAGGAGCTCTCGCCGGGCCAGCTCGCGGAGATCGACCGGATCTGGGCGGCCTATCCGTGGCTGCGCGACGACGAGTTCGTCGCGGAGGGCCTGGACCGATGGCTCGCCTGACCCTCCCGGCACGGCGCCGTACGGGAGCGCCGGGCTCGCCGCGGGAAGCGGACACGGAACGTGAGCCGGTCTCGATGCGTGAGGCCGCCTCGGAACGTGCGGCGGGTTCGGAGGAGCGGGCCCTGAGGTCAGAGGGTGAGGCGGTAGAGGGTCAGGGGGCGGCCGCTGGAGCCGCTGGTCAGGTTGCCGGTGCGTTCGGCCAGCCCGGCCAGCTCCAGCCGGTGCAGCATCCGCCGCGCCGTCCGCTGCTGCACGGCCAGCCGGTCGGCGATCTCGCGCGTGGTCAGCGCCGCCCCCTTCGCCGCGTCGCGCGCTTCGAGGAGTTTCTCCAGCGTCGGCACCGACAGCCCCACCCTGCGGGCCAGCATCGGCAGGTTGTGCTCACCAGGCGGCTCGTCGGCCACCGACTCCAGGACGATGTCGGTGTCGGCGCGCAATGACAGCACCGCCGCCACGCTGCCGATCCGCCGGGCCCTGGACAGCGCCCGGCGGGCCAGGCTCTCGGCCTCGGCGGCGCTGCGCCCGAGACCGAACCCCACCCGCGCCACGCCGCCGCGCGCCGCCAGCCTGGCCAGCATGGGCAGCCTGGTGAAGCCGCCGGTGGCGTCGTGCAGCGGGCCCCGGGTGGTGACGAGCAGGTGGGTGCCGCCGCCGAACGCGGCCAGCGTGCCGCCCAGCGCGCCGGCCTCGCGCAGCAGCCCCTCCTCGCCGTCCACCTCCAGCAGGCCGAGCGCGATCTGCGCGTCCTCCTGCGCCTGGCCCTCGGCGGTCAGCAGGAGCTGGCGCAGCGCCACCCGGACCGAGTGCACCGACGGCGCCAGCCGCAGCACGTGCAGCTCGTCGCGCAGCGCCTCGTGCACCGAGCTGAGGCAGGTGATCACCGGGTGCGCCGGGCCGCGGCGGTGGAAGGCGACGACCTTCTTGGAGGTGGTCTCCGGCCGGTAGCCGAGGGTGCGCAGCCGTTCGGTGGGCAGGCCGGCCTCGTGGAACGTGGCGGTGACGTCGGCGGGGGAGATGGTGTCGATGGACAGGCTGGTGATGTCGTGACCCTCGTGCTGCAGCCGGACCAGGGCGCTGAGCAGCGTCGCGCCCGAGTAGTCGACGAAGGCGGCCGGACGCGCCAGCACGTCGGCGGCGCGGGCCAGCATGTAGGGGACGACGCCGGTGAACAGCCAGCCCTCGACCGACCCCGCGTGGGCCTCGACGATGGCCGGGGCCTGCGACTCGTGGTCGTAGTCGAGCCGCGTCGTGGTGACGCCCGGCTGCTCCTCGCAGGTGGCCGCGACGTCGTCGACCAGATCGTGCGGGCCGACGACTCCGATGACGATACCCACCCACGCCTCCTTCTCCTTATAACGGTCTAGACCGAAAGGTTATCCGGTGACCCTGCACTTTCCCAACATGGCCGAACCAGCGGGCCGTACCCTCGGCGACGAGGAGGTGGCGGCGCTGGAACGGGTGATCCGCTCCGGCATGCTCAACTCCGTGTGGGGGACCGAGGCCAGGTCGCTCGAACGCGAGATCGGCGAGCTGTACGGCTCGCGCCACGCGATCGCGTGCAGCTCCGGCACCGCGGCCCTCCATCTGTCGGTCGTGGCGGCGGCGCCGGACCCCGGGGACGAGATCATCACGACGCCGATCACGGACTTCGGCACCGTGGCCCCCATCTTGGCGCAGAACGCCATTCCTGTCTTCGCCGACGTGGACCCGTCCGACGGCAACCTCGACCCGGACGCGGTGGCCGCGCTCATCGGGCCGCGCACCCGGGCGATCATGGCCGTGCACCTGTTCGGGGCGCCGGCCAGGATCGCCGCACTGCGGGCGCTGGCGGACGAGCACGGCCTCACGCTCATCGAGGATTGCGCCCAGGCGTGGCTCACCGAGCTGCCCGGCGGAGCGCTCGCGGGCACGGCAGGGCACGTCGGCACGCTGAGCCTGCAGCAGTGGAAGCACATCACCTGCGGCGACGGCGGGCTGACCGTCACCGACGACGACGAGCTGGCCAGGCGGATGCGGCTGTTCGCCGACAAGGGCTGGGACCGGGCCGCGGGCCGTTCGCACGAGAGCCTGGGCCTGAACTACCGGATGACCGAGCTCCAGGCCGCGGTGGCCCGCGCCCAGCTCGCGAAGCTGCCCGGCGTCGTCGCGGCGCGCCGCCGCACCGCCGCAGCGCTCGTCGAGGCCCTGCGCGGCCTGGACGGCGTGCTCGAAACCGGCGGGCTCGAAACCGGCGGGTACGAGAACGGGGAGCTCGAAAACGGGGAGCACGGGGTCCGCGGCGGCGAGCGGGCCGGTGCGGGGGAGGGGAGGCGCGTGATCCTGCTGCCCAGGCCGGACGGGCACACGTGGTGGCTCTTCCCGCTCGTGCTCCCCGGCGGCGACGCCCCCGAGCTGGCCGAGCACCTGAGCGCGGCCGGCATTCCGGCACGGCCCGGATATCTCCAGGATCCGCTCAACCGGGCGCCGCTGTGGCGCAGGCCGATCTACGGGACCTCCCACTACCCACTGGAGGGTTACCGTCCCGCCGCCTGCCCGGCCGCGGAACGCCTGGTCGACAGCACGCTGCTGGTGATCGACTGGAACGAGCACTATACGTCGGAGCACGTCGCGGCCATCGCCGACGCCGTCCGCAACTACCAGGCGAGGGCCTAGTTACGTTCATGTATCAGCCATTGACCGGTTGTCCCCTGCTCACTAGGTTTCGGTCAGGACCGGTATTCAGGAAAGGAAGCCACCGATGAGGAAGGCAGCGGCAGCCGGAATCGTGACCGCCCTGAGCGTCGTGATGGCCGGGTGCGGATCCGGTGGCTCGGGCTCGGACAAGAGCACGGTCACGCTCTGGATGTACCCCGTCATCATGGACCAGGCCGCGAACAAGTCCTTCTGGGACAAGGTCGAGAAGGACTTCGAGGCCAAGAACCCCGCCATCGACGTCACCATCGACCAGCAGCCGTGGGACGGCCGCCAGGAGAAGGTCACCACCGCGCTGGCCTCCAGGAAGGGCTTCGACCTGGTCGTGCTCGGCCCCGACCAGATCCCGCAGTACGCCCAGCAGGGCACCCTCGAACCCGTGGACGACGTCGTCGCCCCCGACAAGGCCGCCTACCTGCCCAACTCGCTCACCGCGCTGAGCGTGGACGGCAAGCTCTACGGCGTGCCGATCTACCAGACGATCACGGCCCCCATCTACAACAAGAAGCTGTTCGCCGACGCGGGCGTCACCAAGGCGCCCGAGACCTGGGCGGAGCTCAAGGAGGCCGCGCCCAAGCTGGCCGCCAAGAAGGTCGCCGTGCTCGACTACCCGGGCAAGCCCGAGGTCTCGCTCAACCAGAGCTTCTACCCGATCCTGTGGGCCAACGGCGGCTCGGTCTTCGCCCCCGACGGCAAGAGCGTGGTCGTCAACAACCAGCAGGGCATCGACAGCCTGCAGTACCTGCTCGACCTCAAGGCCGCCGGCGGCCTGCCGGAGAACACCGCCAGCAAGGGCAATGACGTCGAGGGCGGCCCGCTCGCCGCCGGCAAGACCGCCCTCTACCACGCGGCCACCGCCATCCAGGCCGACCAGCTCGGCGCCGCCATCGGCGCCGAGAACGTGGGCATCGGCCTGCCGCTGGAGGGCACGAAGCGGGTCGCGTTCGGCATCCCCGGCGGCTTGATCCTGGCCAAGCACTCCGAGAACAAGGACGCGGCCAAGAAGTTCGCCGCCTACGTCGCCTCCGCCGAGGTGGCCGGGCCGCTGGCCAAGGAGTCGGGTTTCTTCTCCGCGCGTACGGACGTGACCATCCCCGGCCAGTCGGAGGCGTCCAAGGAGTTCGCCAAGTCGCTGGAGTTCGCCTTCCCCGGCGACACCCACCCGAAGGCCCGGCAGGTGATGTCGATGATCGCGGCACACGTACAGGCGGCGCTGATCGGCAAGGAGGACGCCAAGACGGCGCTGGACGCGGCGGCCAAGGAGGCGAACGAGCTGCTCGCCGCCGGCAGCTGACCCGACAGGGGCCCGCGTGTCACCGCGCGGGCCCCGTCCTTTCGGAAAGGTGTGAACCCGGTGCGTCATCGCCTGCGCGATCCGATCACAGGATTGCTGTTCGTCCTGCCCATGCTCGTGCTCTTCCTGATCTTCAAGATCTTCCCCACGCTGGGCGCGGCGGGCATGAGCCTGACGAACTGGAACATCGGCGGCGAGTGGGACTTCATCGGCGCCGACAACTACACCCGGCTCGTGAACGACCCGAACTTCTGGTCCAGCCTCCGGGCCACGCTCGTCTACACGGCCATCTACGTGCCGCTGGTCGTGCTGGTCTCCCTCGGCACCGCGCTGCTGCTCAACGCGGTCGTCTTCATGCGCGGGCTGTTCCGCGGCATCCTCTTCCTGCCGTACGTGACCAGCTTCGTCTTCGCCGGCCTCGTCTGGCGCTGGATCTACGAGTTCGACGGCCTGATCAACGGCCTGCTGGCCAAGCTGGACGTGGCCCCGGTCGCCTTCATGGAACGCTCGGAGCTGGTGCTGCCCGCGCTGGCCCTCGTCTCCTGCTGGAAGGGCTTCGGCTACTCGATGCTGATCCTGCTGGCCGGGCTGAAGGCCATCCCGGGCTCGTACCTGGAGGCGGCCAAGGTGGACGGCGCGAGCGCCTGGCAGCGTTTCCGCTCCATCACGCTGCCGCTGCTCAAGCCCGCCCTCTTCTTCGTCCTGGTGATCGAGACGATCGCCTCGTTCCAGGTCTTCGACACGATCTACGTGATGACCGGCGGCGGGCCCGCCAAGGCCAGCTACACCCTCATCTACGGCATCTTCGAACGCGGCTTCAGGTTCTGGGAGTTCGGCTACGCGGCCACGTGGGGGATGGTGCTGTTCGCCGTCGTCCTGGTCGTCTCGCTGATCCAGCGCCGCTTCGTCGGCAGGGAGAACACGTGACGCTGACCGCCGCACGTCCCACCGCCGCCAGGACCGGCCGCCCGGCCCCCGCGCCCCGCCGCCGGGGCCGCAAGTGGGCGCTCTACACCCTGCTCACGATCATGTCGCTGCTCACGATGGGCCCGTTCGTCGCGATGCTCGTCGTGGCGCTCTCGCCGCGCGGCGAGCCGACCCTGCCCGTGCGCTGGCCCGCCTCGCTCACCTTCGACAACATCGCGCGGGTCCTGAACGCCTCCGGGTTCGCCGAGTGGACGATCAACTCGCTGGTCTACTCGGCCGTCTCCGTGGTGATCATCCTGCTGACGGCGTCGATGGCCGGGTACGCGTTCGCCAAGAAGCGCTTCCCCGGCCGCGACGCCATGTTGTGGACGTTCCTCGCCACCATGATGGTGCCGTTCCAGGCGACACTCATCCCGCTCTACGTGCTGGTGTCCGACTTCGGCGGGGCCGACACCTTCTGGGGGCTGATCGTCCCGACGCTGGCGAACTCGCAGGCCGTCTTCCTGATGCGCCAGTTCATCCTCGGGCTGCCCGACGAGCTCTTCGACGCCGCCAAGGTGGACGGGGCCTCCGAGCTGCGCGTCTACTGGACGATCGTGGTGCCGCTGACCAAGCCGATTCTGGCCACGCTGGGCGTGTTCGTCTTCCTGTGGCACTGGAACGACTTCCTGTGGCCCCTGGTCATCTCGCAGAGCGACGCCACCCGCACGCTGACCGTGGGCCTGACGGTGCTGAAGACGGAGGAGATGCAGTGGGCGACGCTCATGTCCTCGGCCGCGGTCTCGGCGGTGCCGTGCCTGCTGGTGTTCTTCGTGCTGCAGCGTTACCTGGTCAACAGCATCGCCATGACCGGCCTGAAGTAGACCCGGGGCTGAGGTGATCCGGGCCTGACGGCCTACGCTTGGTCGCCGGGGCCGGTCGTCGCGGGTCGTCGCGGGTCGTGGCGGGTCGTGGCGGGCCGGCGAAGCCGTCCGGCCGGTCGTGGCGGGCCGGTGAAACCGTCCGGCGGGCCGACGTGGCCGTGCCGGTGAGGGGAGCGACGATGAGCACGCCGATCGACCCGCGGGCCGCCGGTCTGCGCGACCGCCTGCGTGGCGCCCTGGTGGCGGCCGCCGCGACGCCGATGACCGCCTCCGGCGAGGTGGACCTCGACGTGGCGGAGGCGTACTTCCGCCGTCTGACCGAGACCGGCGCCGACGCCCTGGCGGTGCTGGCCCACACCGGGCGCGGGCCCTACCTCGCGCCGGACGTACGGGCGGGGCTGATCGAGCGCGCGTGCCGGGCCGGCGTCCCGGTGATCGCCGGCGTCGGCGGCGGCGCGGCCCCGGCGGCCGAGGAGGCCAAGGCGGCGGCCGCGGCGGGGGCCGGGGGCGTGCTGGTGTTCCCGTCGCCGGGCGACCGGGCGGCCCTGCACGACGAGGTGTGGACGGCGGCCGGGCTGCCGATGATCGCGTTCGACCTCTACACCGCGCCGTGCCCGCCGGCCATGTTGCGCGAGGTCGTCCGGCACCCGGGCGTGGCCGGGCTCAAGACGGCGCTGCTGTCGGACGCGATGGGCTGCCAGGAGGCCATCGCGCTCACCCGCGAGGCCGGCCGGCTGGCCATCACCGGTGAGGACCGCATGTTCGGCCCCTCGCTGCTGTGGGGGGCCGAGGCGGCGCTGGTGGGCATCGCGGCGGCGTCGGTGCCGGCGACGGCCGCCGTGCTGCGCGCCTTCCGCGGCGACGACCTGCGGGAGTTCGAACGGGCCTCCGCGCGGCTGGACCGGCTGGCCGCAGCCACGTTCACGGCCCCCATGGAGGGGTACGTGCAGCGCATGCTCTGGCTGGCCGAGGCGGAGGGCCTCATCCCCGCCACCCACGCCTTCGACCCCCACGGCCCCGGCCTCCCCGACGCCGAACGCCCCGGCGTCCTGGCCGCGGCCTCCACCTGACACCCCGGCCCGCCCGTTCTTGAAACGGCCGGACCGAATGTCCGCCGGTATCGAGCTGACACGGGATAGACATACTCATGTCGGGCGCCACCGCGCGGAGTAGGGTCGGCTTGTCGTTGGCACCGGGTGACGGGCGGGATCGAGGGGTGTGCGATGGCACGAGCACGTGTGATCGTCTCAGCGGCCCTGGGCCTCGTGGCGCTGCCCGTGCTGATCAATGTGGCGACGAGCGACGACGCGCCGGTGTGGGCGGTGCCGGCCGTGCTGGTCTTAGGCGCGGCGGCGACCTGGCTGACCCTGCGGCAGTACTGGGCCGACCACGGCATGAGGGAGGGCGGGCGGTTTCCTCCGGGGTTCCGGCAACGGATGCTGAGCAGGGCGCGGTCGACGCTGGACGCGCGCCTGGTGCATCGACCGGCCGGCCGGGTCGAGATCAGCCTGGAGGAGGCCGTGGAACGGGTGCGTCCGCCGGACGCGCTGAGCGTGGCGGCCGAACAGGTGCCGGCACCGCAGGGCGTGTGGACCGCGTGGGAGGACGCGAGCCGGTCGCTGCTGCTGCTCGGCGCACCGGGAGCGGGAAAGACGACGCAGCTCCTCGACCTGGCCGATCACCTGCTGACGGCCGCGGAGGCCGATGAGACGCAGCCGGTTCCCGTGGTGGTCGACCTCGTCTCGTTCTCGCCGGTGAGCGCCCGCAGGGTGTGGCGGCGGCACGCGGCGGACGACGACCAGGACGGCGGGACCCGCTGGCTGCTGAAGATCCTTGCCGGGGAATACGGGCTGGGCCACCGGGTGGCCGTGGAATACCTGGCCACGCAGCGGATCGTCCTGCTGCTGGACGGGCTGGACGAGGTGCCGCCCGCCCGCCGCCGGGCCTGTCTGCGCTGGATCAACCACCTCCAGGACCGCTTCACCGTGCCGCCGATGGTCGTGTGCGGCCGGGATCTCGACTACGCCGAGATCGGTGAGCTGCTGGCGCTGCAGCGTGCGGTGCGCATCGTGCCGCTGCACCGCGAGAAGGTGATCGCCTGGCTGGAGGAGGGCGGACCGGAGGCGGAGCACGTCCGCCAGGCCGTGACCAGGGATCCGACGCTGTGGGATCTGCTCGACGCCCCGCTCTGGCTGGCCGTGGTGGCGGCGGTGGCCGAGCCGGCCCGCGACGAAGGCGCGGGCGGGTCCGTCTCGGCGCGGCGAGGCGCGCTGCTCGACGCGTTCGTGGACGAGGCGATCCAGCGCGGCGACCAGGCCGGCTACACACGTGCCGACGTGGTGAGGTGGCTCGGCCGGCTGGCCGCCCCGGGAGATCCGGTCGTGGCGTCCCGGTGGGGCCCGGGCGTCATCAGGGTCGGTGACGAGGTGCCCGCGGAGATGTCCCGCGTTGTCAGCTCCCTATTCGCCGTGCCGCTGATGGCCCTGATCGCCCTCGCCGGGGCCGCGGTTCTCCTGCGGCACGCCGGAGTCGTCGTCGCGCTCGCGGCCGCGGCCGGCCTGCTGATCATGGTGCTGGCGCAGTGGCTGATCGGGCGCCGGCGGAGCCGGAAACCACCGCGGGTGTGGCCGGCAGGGCCGGCGCGTCTCGGCGCGACGGTCGCCGTGCTCGGCACGATCCTGTCCGCGCTCGCCCTCACCGTCGCCGAAACGGTGAGCACACTGGTGGGCCTGCTGCCGGAGCCGCCCACGTCCGTGAACTGGCTGGCGCTGCTGGCGGTCTTCGGGTGTTCGGTCGTCGTGGTGGGCCTGATCCTGGCCGTGGTCGTGACGGTCGCCGACCGTCGCTCCGGCTCGCGCTCCGAACCGTTGCCGTGGGTGTTCTTCCGCCGCGCCGGGGCGAGCATCGTGATCACGGCGATCGTTCTGGGGGGCGCGGTCTACTTCGTGGGCCTGGGTTACCTGGTTCTGTCGGGGATTCCCGCCTCGTACGTGTTCTCCGGCGCGTGCGCGCTCGGCTTCTTCGCCGTGGTCGGTTCGGTCTGCTTCGGGATCGCTTTCCTGCTGGATGGCGAAGGGTACAGCGTCAATGAGAACGAAGACGAGGTGGGCTGGGTGCCCTTCGTCGGGCTGGGGGTGGCGCTGCTCGCGGTGTTCCTCATAGGGGCGGACACCCACCACTGGCTCCCCTCGGAGCTCGTCTTCCACCTCATGTCCGTCGGAGTGGGCGCGTGTGGCGGGGTGTACGTGGCCTTCCAGACAGGGCGCGAGGCCCACCTCCTCAGTCCGCTGGTGACGCTCTGCCTGGTGGCCGTGGGCTACCTGCCCTGGCGGCTGAATCGCTTCCTGCGCTACTGCGCCCGTCACGACCTGCTCAGGAGCGAGGGCAGGGACTATCGGTTCCGGCACCAGCTCCTGGCCGAGCACTTCATCGCCGCGACGGGCGAGCCCGCGGCCACAAGGCGGCGTTGACCTGCCTAGATGGCGATGCGGATGAGGTTGCGGCCCTTGAGGCCGTACAGGGCCCTGCGGGACGGGTCGCGGGCGATGCGGGAGCCGCCGCCGAACCAGTCGCTCGCCAGCCCCTCCACGAGCTTGCGGGCGGTGAAGGCGACCAGGTCGACCTTGTAGACGGCGTCCTCGTCGCTCGTGTACGCCTTCGTCCCCGACAGCACCAGGTCGCCCCCGCGGTCGCAGACCTTGAGCGTGCGGGTGACCTTGCGCCGGCGCGGGTCGAACTCGAACAGCACGCCGTCGCCGGTGATGCCGTACAGCGCGAGCGCCGTGTGCTTGAGGCTCGTGATGGAGCTCGCGCCGGCCACCGGCTCGACCTCCCACCTCACCTCGCGGCGGCGCAGGTCGAACGCGGCCAGCCGGGCCGTGGACGTCACCGGCGGCGAGCCGAGCCCCTCCTGCGTGCTGGTGCCCATGTAGACGGTGCCCAGCCGGGCGGTCAGCGCGAACACCGTCTGGCGTTCGACGATCGGCCGGTACGTGTCGAGCCGGCCGGTGCGCGGGTCGTAGACGTCGAGCGCGCCGTTCTGGTGGCCGGGCTCCGGCTGGGTGGACATCACGATCAGGCCGGTCGCCCGGTCGTGGCACAGGTCCTTGGGCCGGTCCTGGTTGTGGCCGGTACGCAGGAGCAGCTCGGCCTCGGCGTCGCCCGCGCGGTGGGAGTAGAGGGCGGCCTGGGTGTAGACCCCGAGGTACGTGGTCCCGTTCGCGGTCATGATGGTCTTCGGCTCGCCGGGGATCGGCAGCCGGGTGACCGCGCCTGAGGCCAGGTCGTGCACGTCGCAGCCGCCCTTGCCGCCCACGTAGACGCGCTCGCCGTCGCTGTGCACGGACATGGGCTCCTCGGGGGCGGCCTTGAAGCCCTTCTGCACGTGGCTCACGTAGTCGATGCCGCCGGTGGCGGGGTCGTAGACGAAGACGCCCGGCTCCTGGACGCCGTAGATGCGGCCCCCGTGCTCCAGGATCCGCACGGTCTGCGCCTCGGGGAACGGCACCCCGAGCACCTCGTACGTGCCGTCCTCGATGCGGTAGCGGTAGAACGTGCCGGACGGCCGCCCGGCGAAGTACACCCAGCCGTCGTGGATCAGCACCGACACGACGTACTTCTCGCCCGGCGCGGTGGCCTTGACCACCCGGTACGCGGCCGGGTCCGCCTTCTCCAGCACGATCAGCTCGCCCAGGGAGTTCATCCCGCCGGCGATGTGCGTGGCGCTGATCGACATGCTCGACACCCAGTCGCGGTCGGCCACCTCGGCGGGCAGCAGCTCGCGCTTGTCGCCGGTCCTCCTGTCGATGGCGACGAGGTGGGCGTTGCTGCCGACGCCGGCGTAGACGTGGGTGTCGTCGGCCTGGATGCTGCGCACGTACGCCTCGCCGGGGGCCGGCTGGCCCAGGTCGCGGCTGGTTCCCGTGGCGGGGTCGTACTCGACCACCCGGCCGGGCTGTGAGGTGCCCAGGTAGACCTTCCCGTCGGGGGAGGAGGCCATGGTCCAGATGTAGGGGTCGGGATACTCGGCGACCTTCGTGGTCGTGCCGGTCAGGGTGTCGATCTTGTACAGGTCTGACCTGGAGTGGGTGCCCACGTAGACGTCGGTGCCGACCTTGCACATCGCCCAGATGCCCACGCCCGAGGGAATGTCGAAGTGGGCGGTGACCTTGTCCTGGCCCAGGTCCCAGGCGCCGACGACGTTGGGCGCCAGGCCGCGCGAGCCGAGGTAGAGCACGTCGCCGACGAACTCGGCGTTGCCCAGCGGGCTGGTCACGCTGGCCGGGCCGAGGTCGGTGATCGTGCCCTCACGTTCGCGGGCCGCGGCCAGTGCGGGGGCGGCGGTGAGGGCGGGCAGGGAGGTCACGGCCGCGGAGGCGGCCGCGGCCTGGAGGAAACGGCGGCGGGGGATCATGCGCTGGCACTCCTCAGGACGGGTTGGGCCGCACGCTATTACGGCCTAGGCCGTAATGTCCAGATCAAAAAGTCGTACGGCGTTGCGCCACGCGACCAGTTCGGCCGTCTCCGTGTCCAGCCCGGCGGCGGCCACGGCCCCGAACGCCGACGCCGGGTCGATGAGGGTCGAGTCGGTGCCGAAGAGCAGCCGGGTGCGGTCCACCGCCGCCGCGACCCGGGCGACGCGGCCCGCAGGGGCGTGGGAGTAGCAGGGCTCCAGGTAGAGCCGGTCGCAGGCGTTCGCGGCCTCGATCGCGTACGGATAACCGTCGGCGCCCATGTGCCCCGCGATGACCCGCAGGCCGGGTGTGTCCGCACAGGCTTCGGCCAGGTCCAGCACCGTGGCGCCCCACGTGTGGACGAGGGCGGGCACCCCCGCCTCGGCGACCATGGCCAGCGCCTCCCGCGTCTGGGGCGAGGAGACGGGCGACCCCGTGTAGTCGGTGTGGATCTTGACTCCGGCGAACTTGCCGGTCGGGAGATGTTCGCGCAGGTCGCGCTCGGCGTCGGCCTGCCTGCGCGGGTTGATCGTGACGTAGCCCAGATGGCGCTCGGTCGTGGCCAGCCACCGCGCCAGGGCCCGGTTGCCCGCCGGCGCGTCGTAGATCACCGCCTCGGTGGCCGACACGATCGACAGGCCGATGCCGTAGCGGTCCATGGCCGAGAGGTTCGCGCCGGCCACGTCCATGGTGAAGAACCACGGGCCCCAGTGGGCGTGCACATCGATGATCATCCGAACAGCCTCCTCGCGTTGCCGCCCGCCACCGCGGCGATCTCGTCCGGCGTCAGGCCACTGGTCGCCAGGCGCAGCAGCGGCACGACCGGCTCGTAGTGGGGGGTGCGCGAGCCGAACACGAGCCGATCGGCCGGGACGGTCTCCAGCGCGTCGGGAGAGTTGAGCAGGCGGGTCGAGGCGTGGAACCCGGGCTCGTCGGCGGCGGCCACCAGGAAGTCGCCGAGGTGGTAAAAGTGCGTGTCCAGGAAGACGACCCTGGCGTCCAGGCCGGAGAACGGCTGCCAGAACCTGCGCACGTCACCGCCGGTCAGCACGACCAGGCCCGACGCGGCGGCCCGCTTGGCGACGTGGCGGACCGAGGGGAAGCCCGCCTCGACGCCCTGCTCGTCGGGGAACAGCCTGATCGCCCGCACGCCCAGGGGTTCGAGGCGGTCGATCTCACGTACGGCGCCGATCGGGTCGCGCAGATCCACGGTCCCGACCGGAACCACATCCGCCGCCCCGGCGCCGTCAGTTTGCGGGGTGCCGCGCAGGGTCAGGACCTCGTCGTTGCCCGAGCGCACGTCGAACAGGGCGGCCCGCAGCGACGCCACCGCGCCCGCCCTGACGCGGTGCCCGGCCAGGGCCGCGAGCACGGATTCCGGGGTGCCCGGCGGGCCGTCGCGGTCGGGATACGCGCCGACCAGCACGTCCACGTCGAACGTCACCTCAAGCTCGCCGACCAGTTCACCAGCGTCGAACGCCGTCACGTACGCCTCCATTGACTATTCCCGTCCCGCAGATTACGGTCTGGGCCAAAATTGGGCAACAACTCGCGGAGGTGCGGCCATGCCGCGCGGTTCCCTCACGCTCTCAGCGGCCTTGGCCGCCGTGCTCCTCACCACGGCGGCCCCGGCCTCGGCAGCGGTCTTACCTACGCCCCCCACGTCGTCCGACGTGACAGTCACCACCGCCGGCGGGTCCCGGTCCTGTTCGGGGACGCGGGTGGAGACGTTCGGGCCGGCGTCGCTGACCGGCGCGATCGTCGGCGCCACCGTCCACGACGGCAAGGCGTACGTCGTCACCCGCGGCCAGAAACCGCCCGTACTGGCCGAGATCGACCTGGCCACCCGCCGGGTCGTCAGGACCGCCCGCCTGCCCGACGCCCCCGCGACGGGGGAGCCGGAGGGCGGCTGGGCCACGGCGGTCTCCGGCGGCAAGATCTACGTCGGCACGTACCCCGTCCCCGACCTCTACCGCTTCGACCCGGCCACCGGCGAGGTGGCGCACCTGGCCTCGTTCGGCCGCAACGGCGGCTTCATCTGGTCGCTGGCCGCCGCGCCCGACGGCACCCTCTACGCCGGCACGTACCCCGACGGCCGGGTCAGGGAGTACGACCCGGACACCGGCGCGGTGCGCGACTTCGGCGTGCTCGCCGCCGGCGAGCGCTACGTCAGGGCGGTCGCGGCCGACGAGAGCAACGTCTACGCGGGCCTGCTCGACAAGGGCAAGCTGATGGCGATCGACCGGGCCACGGGCGCGGTCAGGGAGCTGGCGCAGGGCACGACCGGCATCGGCGTGGTGGCCGAGCACGGCGACCGGGTCCTCGCGGTCAGCGCGTCAACCTTGATCGACGTGCGCAAGGACGGCGCCGACGCCAGGAACGTCCCTTTGGGCCCGCTCAGCCTCGACGCGCTCACGGTCGCCGCCGACGGCACCGTCTACGCCACCTCCCGCCCCGACGGCGCGGTCCACCGCTACCGCACCGGCGACACCGCCCTCACCGAGGTGGCGGCTCCGCCGTCGAAGGACGACGAGACCAGGCGGATCGCGCTCACCGGCGACGACACCCTCCTCGGCTTCTCCGGCAGCGGCGGCATGTGGTCGCTCGACCTGCGCACCGGCGCGTCCTCGTTCACCGACCTGATCGAGGCGGGCCTGCCGGCGGGCGCCGAGCGCCCGCAGAGCATGCTGCTGGTGCCCGGCCGCGCCGTCTACGTCGGCGGGCACTTCTTCATGGACGTACGCGACCTGCGTACGGGCGAGCAGCGGAGGTTCCGCGTCCCCGGCGAGCCCAAGGACCTGGTACGCCACGGGAACAAGATCTACGCCGCCCTCTACCCCAGCGGCCAGGTCGTCTCCATCGACCTGCGCACCGACGAGGTCCGCCCGCTGGCCCGCCTGGGCCACGACCAGCAGCGCCCGTGGGACATCGAGTACGACCCGGTGACCCGCAAACTGCTGGTCGCCTCCGCCCCGCTGGGCGCCAGGCTGGAGGGCGCCCTGTCGATCATCGACCCGGCCACCGGCGCGATCGACTCCTACCCGGGCGTCATCCCCGATCAGAGCCTCATGAGCCTGTCGCTCGACTCCCGCGCGGGCGTCGTCTACCTGGGCGGCGACGTGCTCGGCGGCGGCGGGACCCCGCCGGTCAGGACGTCGGCCTCCGTCGCGGCCTTCGACCTGCGCACCCGTACGGTGCGCTGGCAGGTGGACCCGGTCCCGGGCATGCGCACGTTCCAGGACGTCAAGGTGCACGGCGGCCTGCTGTACGGGGTCTACAAGCGCGACTCCGGCACCTGGATCGCCATGGACCTCGCCACCGGGACGGTCAGGCAGCGGGGCACGCTGTCCGGGTACGGCGAGCTGACGGTGCATCGCGGCAGGGTGTTCGCCGCCACGTTCTTCGGCGGCGGCAACGCGTACGAGCTGGGCACGGACGAGCCCGGCACCGGCCCGCTCGGCCCCGCCAGGCACCTGGCCACCGGTCTCGGCGACGACTGGTACACCAACCCGCAGCTGCACTTCGAACCCGGCTCGTGGAAGGCGTGGACCATGAGCGGCCGGCAGCTGGCCAGGGTGGACCTGAACCCGCGCTGCCCGCTCTTGACCGTCACTCCGCCGCAAGGCTAATTTCGGTCTGTGCCGAAATTAGTGCTGGACGCCCACCGGCTCATCGGGCCCGTGCCCTTCGACGACCTGCCCCGCGACCCGGGGCAGGAGATGGACCGGCTGGGCATCCACCGCGCCTGCGTCACCCACACGCTCAGCCTCTACTCCGACGTCCACGCGGGCAACGAGGCGTTGCTCGGCCTGCGCGACCCCCGGCTCGTCCCGGTGCCCGTCCTGCTCCCAGAGGCGTTCGCGCCCGCCCAGGACTGGGACGTGCCGATGGTCCGCCTCTGCCCGGCCCGCCACCGGTACGAGCTCACCGGCCCCACCGCCCTGCGCCGGCTGGCGGACCTCGGCGCCGTCGCGGCGATCGAACTCGACGAGACCTCGCCTTCCGAGCTCGTCGCCCTCACCCGCCGGCTGCCGGGACTGCGCGTCCTGCTGCTCAGCCCCGGCTACCGGCGGCTGCGCGCGATCGGCGAGCTCATGGCCGAGATGCCCAACCTGTGGCTGGAGATCGGCACCGTCAACACGCAGCGCGGCGTCGAATGGCTGGCCGCGCACTACGGGGCCGAGCGGCTGGTGTTCGGCACCGGGGCTCCCGTCATGGACGACTGCGGGCCCCGCTTCCTGCTCGACCACCTCGAACTCCCGGAGGCCGACATCGACCTGATCGCCTCAGGCGGCAGCCTGCTCGGCCAAGGAGACCTACGGTGATCCCCATTGACCTGGACGCCCTGCCCGGGCCAGGAGACTCGCGTTGATCCGCATTAACCTGACCGCCTCGGGCGGGCAACCTGTCGGGGCCATTCGGATCGGCCTGCTCAGGCAAGGAGATGTGTGATGATCCTCGACGCGCACGGCCACCTCGGATCGTGGCCCGACTTCCTCATCCCCGACCCGTCCGCCGACGGGATGGTGTCCCTGATGGACCGCCTCGGCATCGACGCGATCGGCATCAGCCACCTGCTCGCCGTCGGCCCGGACGCCGAGGAGGGCAACCGGCTGGCGTTCGCCGCCGCCGAGCGGCATCCCGGCCGGATCGGCGTCTGGCAGGTCTACAACCCGCACCAGCGCAACCACCTCGCCGACCAGGGCGTCTGGGGCGTGAAGATCCATCCGGACGTGCACGAATGCCGGCTCGACGACCGCCGCTACGACCCCGTCTGGGAGCTGGGCCTGCCGGTGCTCGCCCACGGCCAGACCGGCTCCCCGTGGAGCGACCCCGCGCAGTTCGTCGCCGTGGCCGGGCGGCATCCGCACGTGCCGCTGCTGCTCGGCCACGCCGGGCTCTGGCCGAACGGCTTCGCCAGGGCAGCCGAGCTGGCGGGCCCGTACCCGAACCTCTTCCTGGAGATCTGCGGCTCCAAGATGACCGGCCGCTGGATCGCCCGCCTGGCCGGGCTGATCGGGGCGGACCGGGTGATCTACGGCTCCGACGCCTGCTTCCTCGACCTGCGGATCGGCTTCGGCCGCGTCGCCCTGGCCCCCCTCACCGACGCCGACCGCGCCCTCGTCCAGGGCGGCAACCTCGCCCGCCTGCTGCCACCGGGCGAACCAGGCGAACCAGGCGAACCGGCCGGACCCGCCCGACCGCAAGCGTCCATGCGGCCCAGCTCGTAGCGGCCCCGTTCGTAGTAGCCCTGTCCGTGATGGCCCCGTTCGTAGCAGCCCAGTTCATAGCAGCACTGTTCGTAGCAGTCGCGTTCGTGCAGACAAGGACCACTCCCATGACGCTCGCCCTTCACGGCGGAGCTCCCGTCCGTACCCGCCCCTGGCCGGCCTGGCCGCCGCCGCTCGACGACGCCCAGCGCGAACGGGTCACCGCCGTACTGGAGAGCGGCCTGTGGGGCGCCACGCAGGGCGGGTCCGTGTGCGCGGAGCTGGCCGGCGCGTTCGCCCGCCGCTCGGGCGCCGAACACGCCGTGACCGTCGGCAACGCCACGCTCGGCCTGTTCGCCGCGCTGCGCGGCCTCGGGATCGGGCCGGGTGACGAGGTGATCGTCCCGGCGTACACGTTCGTCGCCTCGGCCACCGCCGTGCTGCTCGCGGGGGCCACGCCGGTGATCGCCGACGTGGACGCGGACGACCTGCACCTGCCGGCGCACACCGTACGGGCGGCGCTCACCCCGCGTACCGCCGCGATCATGCCCGTGCACCTCGCGGGCAGCCCGGCCGACATGGACCCGCTGACCGAGCTCGCCGCCCGGCACGGGCTGGCCGTGGTCGAGGACGCCGCCCAGGCGCACGGCGCCACCTACCGGGACCGCCCGGTCGGCGGGCTCGGCGACGCGGGCGTCTACAGCTTCCAGGCTAGCAAGGCGATGACGGCGGGGGAGGGCGGCCTGATCGTCTGCCGGGACCGGGCGGTGCACGACGCCGTCTGGTCGGTCTGCAACCTCGGCCGCGACCCCGGCGGCGCCTGGTACGGCCATCCCTCGGTCGGCTGGAACCTGCGGCTGACCGAGATCCAGGCCGCGCTCCTGCTGCCCTGGCTGGACCGGCTCGACGCGGAGATCGACCGCAGGAACGCGTTCTGCGCCGCGCTCGAACGCGAACTGGCCTCCATCCCCGCGCCCCCAGGCTACGACGGCGCGGGAGAGCCGGTCGGATGGCGGCCCGTGACGGTGGTTCCGCAGCCGCCGGGGACCACGCGGGACTCGCGGCACCTGCTGATGCTCCGCCTGCACGTGCCGGTCGACCGGGCGTTCCTGCTGGAGGCCATGGCGGCCGAAGGGGTGCCGCTCGACGGCGGTTACCCGCCGCTCGGCACCATGACGGCGCTGACCGGGGCCGGCGCCAGGCCGGAGCCCTGCCCGGCCGCCGAGGCCGCCGCCCGCGAGGTGGTCTGGATCCGCCAGTCCATGCTCATGGACGACCCCGCCACCGGCGCCGCCTGCGTCGCCGAGGCCCTGGCCAAGGTCCTCACCGCCTGACCCGCGCGACCGGCCCCGCCGGCCGCCGGATCAACCGGTCACAGGACCGGCAGATGTCAGACGGCCCAGACGTCATACGGGCCGGGCGTCAGGCCGGCCGGGCGTCGGGTCAGACCGTCGCCGGGGTGGCGGGGGCGGTGGTGGTCTGTTCGGTGCGGATCAAGGCGTCGCACTCGGCGATCGTCTCCTCCAGCAGCGTACGCAGCAGCGCGTCCGGATCGGGGATGCACGCCTGTACGATCCCCACCACGGCCAGCTGCACCGCGTTCGGGGCCGCGTACCTGCGGAAGCCCTTCTCCGTGATCCGCGCGGCCCTGCTGAAGCGCCGGGCCTGCTCAGCCGCGTGCGGGACCTCCTCCATGGCCCGCCTGCTGCGCTCGCTCAGCCGTCCTGGCGGTGCGCCGTCGAGCCTGGCCAGCATCTCCTCGGCCGCCAGCACCGACACCGCCAGCGCGAGCTGGCGTTCGGCCGCCGCGACCGGCAGGGCCGTGGTGGCGCAGCGCAGCGCGATGTGCGCGTCCACGCGCAGGTCGTCGCTGTTCAGGCCGATGATGGACGGGACTAGATGGACGAGCTTGGCCCGGCTCTCGTCGCCGGTGTTGTCGTTGACCAGGCGGGCGAGCGCGGCCAGCAACGGATGGGTGCAGGCCGGATGGTCGCTCCACCGCTCACCGGCCAGGTAGGAGGCCAGCTCCATGAAGCAGGCGCCGCGCTTCGGATTGCGATGCCTGCCGCGGGAAAGAACCGGCATGTGATCAAGGTGATTGTCCACGGGTGCTCCACTGCTCCACGCGATCGCCGTTTTTACAGTCTGCGCCGTCGTGCCGCGCAATGCCAGTGATGTCCTGAACGTTCCCACTACCCCGCCGGATCACACTCAGGCACTCACGAACACCGCGACCGTCCGCCCGGGAACCGTCACCGTGCCGGTGGCGGGATCGAACACCGACTCCCGCACCACGGGGTCGTCAGAGGCGGCCTGCACGGGATGCAGCGCCACCTCCCGCCCCGCGACCTGCGGCAACGGCTGCTCCTGGGCCGACGGGGTGGCGTTGAAGACGACCGTGACCGACGCCCAGCGCGGATCGAGCCCTGAGGTGTCCACGTGCATGGCGATCACCCCCTCCGCCGAGCCGGGGAACGTCAGCCGCCGCCGCACCTCCTCCGCCGACCCCAGCGCGAACGCCGGCGACGACGCCCTGATCCGCAGCAGCTCGCCGAACCGGGCTCGGGCGGCGGCGATGTCGGCGCAGCCGGGGCGCAGCGAAGGGTCGGCCAGCAGCGGCCTGGCATAGGGCCAGGCGGCCTCGTTGGCGGCCCGGGGCGGCAGGCCCGCGCCGAAGCCGTTGCCTTGCTCGCAGTCCCACAGCAGCCGGTTGAACCAGTCGCCCGAGTCGTAGGAGTCGCGGTCGAACGACTTCGAGCGCAACCGCTCGGAGCCCGCGTGCACGAACGCCGCCCCCTGCGACAGCAGTACCGTGGCCAGCGACAGCACCTGCATGCGCACCCGGTCGGCCATCGGCGTCGCCTGCGGCAGCTTGTACGCCAGCGCGTCGAACAGGGTCTCGTTGTCGTGCGCGTCCACGTACGTCACCGCCTCCCCCGGCGCGGCGGTGTACCCGGCGGGCGAGCCGTGGTAGCCGACCTCCGAGCCCGACGGCAGCAGGTGACCGGCCAGGTTGCCGGTCAGCCCCACCCTGATCAGGTCGGCGTAGTACGCCAGCCGCGCCCGCCGCTCGCCCGGCGTGCCGTTGGCCGGGGCGCCGTTGGGGTCGCCGGCCAGCCCGGAGCCGAACCCCTGCACGCGCGGGTCGGAGTCGAAGGGGCCGCCGCCGCGCACCGCGTCCCGCAGCCGGTCGGTGAACGTGCCGATCCCGGTCCCGGCCAGGTTGCCCTGCGTGGCCTGCTCGAACCTGGCGCCGCCGGCCACCTCGCCGAAGTCCCAGCCCTCGCCGTACAGGAGGATCGACCTGCCGTCGACGCCGTCCTTCGCGAGCGTCAGCGCGTCGAGCGCGCGGCGGACGGCGAGCAGGTTCGCCTTCGGATGGTGGCCCATGAGGTCGAAACGGAAGCCGTCGATCTTGTACCGCGTGGCCCACGTGACGATCGAGTCCACCACGAGCCGGCCCATCATGGCGTGCTCGGGAGCGGTGTTCGCGCAGCAGGTGGAGGTGGCCACGGCGCCGTCGTCCAGCAGGCGGTGGTAGTAGCCGGGCACGATCGGGTCGAGCACGCCGGTGGAGTGGGCGTGGTTGTAGACCACGTCCATGACCACGCGCAGCCCGGCCCGGTTGAGCCCGGCGACCATGGCGCGCAGCTCCCTGGTTCGCTCGTCCGGGTCCGTCGCGTACGAGCCCTCGGGCACCGTGTGGTGCAGCGGGTCGTACCCCCAGTTGAAGGAGTCCTCGGCGGCCGTGCGCGCGACGCACTCCTGCTGCGCCTCGGAGTCGGGCGGCAGCGCGGCGAGGTCGCAGGCGGGCTCGGTCCTGTCCTCCTTGCGCTCGGGGACGGTGGCGAAGTCGAACACGGGCAGCAGCTGCACGTGCGTCAGCCCGTCGCGGGCCAGCGCGCGCAGCTCCCGCATCCCGGCGCTCTCCTGGCAGCGGTCGTCGGCGAAGGCCGCGTACGTGCCGCGCAGGTCGGGCGGCACGGTGGCGTCGGAGGCGGAGAAGTCGCGTACGTGCAGCTCGTAGATCGAGGCCCGGTGCTGCGGGACCGGGGGCGGTTTGACCAGCTCGTCCCAGCCGGGCGGCTTGAGTGCGGCGGCGTCCAGGTCCACCAGGCGGCTGCGCCCGCCGTCCGGGGTGACCGCGAGCCCGTACGGGTCGGTGACCTCGTTCGTCACGACCGCACCGGCCTCGGGGGAGTACGCGGTGACCAGGTAGGTGTACTCGCGGCCGAGCCACGACGGCGGCCCCTGCACCGACCACACGCCGCTCTCGTCGTCGCGCCGCATCGGATGCACGCCGCCCGGCCCCGGTCCGTGCAGCGCCAGCTCGACCTTCCGCGCGGTCGGCGCCCACACGGCCAGCCTCGTGCCAATGCCTTCGGACGAGCCGCCGGACGAGCCGAGCGATGGGCCGAGTGGTTCGGTCTGGGCGCGGGTGGCGTACAGGTCGTCGAGCACACCCGGGATCTGCACGCCGGTCGCGGCCATCAGCGCGCCCGAGCCGTCCCGGCAGCCGGCCACGACCTGCCCGCGCAGCGCCTCGCGGACCAGCTCCGCGTCCCCGGGATGCACCGTGAACGCACGAAGGGCGGCCAGGTGCGGCCACGCGCGCCGCTGCTGCTCGCTCAGCGCGCCGGGCAGCAGCCGGATCAGCCCTTGCACGCCGCGCAGGTCGCCGTCCCGGCAGGTGATGCCGCCGTTAGCGCTGAAGGCCAGGAAGTGGCGCGCCGCCGGCCCGGCCCGCCAGGCCACAGTGCCGCGGTCGATCCAGTGGGCCCTGGCCTCGCCGCCGGGTGACTCGCGGATGTCGTGCTTCAGGATCTTCGCCCCGCTCTCGTGATTCCCGTCCGCCTTCGCGCATCCCGTTCGTGGATCCCGTTCGTGCGTTTCCGTTCGTGCGTTCCCGTTCGTGATTCCCGTCAGGGCGGCGGCGACGCGGTACGACGCGGTGTTCCCCGGCCGGGTCCGCCCGCTCGCGGACTCGTCCGGAATGTTGCCGGGAGATTACGGAGCGTCTACGATCTTTGCAACGCTTTCTGGAAATTTCAGAAACCAAAGGGCTCACTCTGGTAACTACTTGCAGAAACCTTGCGCCGCCATCTACCGGCGAGCGTTCCGTCGGCGTAACCTCCGGCTTACTCCGACCTCCGACAGAGCTGTGAGGAGAAGGACATGCGACGACTTTTACCGTCAGCGGCGGCCGTCGCCGCGGTGACTCTGGTGCTGGCCGCCTGTGGCGGCGGCGGTGGCGAGAGCGCCGCCGCTCCCGCCGCGTCGGTCTCCGACCCGTCGAAGGTCAGCGGCGAAGTGACGTGGTGGGACACGACGCGCCCGGACAGTGAGGGACCGACCTTCCAGGCGTTGATCAAGGAGTTCCAGGCCAAGTACCCGCAGGTCAAGGTCAACTATGTGAACGTGCCGTCGGACCAGGCGCAGAACCAGTTCCAGACGGCCGCCCAGGCCGGGACCGGCGCCCCCGACGTGATCCGGTCCGAGGTGGCCTGGACCTCGCAGTTCGCCTCGCTGGGCTATCTGCAGCCGCTGGACGGCAGCCGGGCTGTGGACAAGCCCGAGGACTTCCTGCCCGGCCCGCTCAGCAGCACCAAGTTCGGCGGCAAGACGTACGCGGTGCCGCAGGTGACCGACACGCTGGCGCTCATCTACAACAAGCGGCTGCTGAAGGAGGCCGGCCACGAGGAGGCCCCCAAGACGATCGCCGAGCTCAAGCAGACCGCGCTCGACGTCAAGGCCAAGACCGACGCCGAGGGCCTCGCGCTCAACGTCGACTCCTACTTCCTGCTGCCCTTCATGTACGGCGAGGGCGGCGACCTGCTCGACGTCGCCAACAAGAAGATCGTGGTCAACTCCCCGGCGAACGTGAAGGCCATGGAGACCGTCGCCGACCTGATCAGCTCGGGCGCGGCCCCCAAGCCCGCCACCACCGAGAGCTACGCCAACGCGATGACGGCCCTGAAAGAGGGCAAGGCGGCGATGATCTACAACGGTCCGTGGGCGCTGTCGGAGATCTACCAGGGCAAGGAGTTCAAGGACAAGGCGAACCTGGGCATCGCGCCGGTCCCGGCCGGCTCGATGAAGGCCGCGGCCCCCACGGGCGGCTGGAACCTGGCCATCTACGCCGGCTCGAAGAACATCCCGGCGGCGTACGAGTTCGTCCGCTTCATGACCACGGCGGAGGCCCAGGCGAAGATCGCCAAGGAGATCAGCCTGCTGCCGACCAGGACCTCCGCCTACGACAACCCCGACGTCCAGGGCAACGCGGACGTCTCGGTGTTCAAGCCGATCATGGACACGGCCGTGCCGCGCCCGTGGATCCCCGAGGGCGGCCAGCTCTTCCAGCCGCTGCTTGAGGGCTATCAGTCGCTCGTCGGTGGCAAGTCCGCGCCGGCGGACATGCTCAAGCAGGTCGACGAGCAGTACCGCGGGATCATGAAGGACTGGAGCTGACCCGTGGCGGTGTCGACCGGACAGGTGAAGGCCGCGGGCGGCGCCGCCCGCGGCCGTCGCCGCGACAGTCCAGGACGGCTGCGGCGCTCGATCGCCACCCACTGGTACGCGTGGGCGATGATCGCTCCCGTGCTGATCGTGATGGCGGTGCTGATCGGCTGGCCACTCGCGCGGGGCCTCTACCTGTCGCTGACGGACGCGACCGAGGCGAACATCGGCCGCACCATCGGCGTCAACGTCATCCCGGCCACCTATGAGTTCGTCGGCCTGGACAACTACCTGCAGATCCTGACCAGCAGCGTCTTCTGGGACAAGCTGCTGTGGACCGTCGTCTGGACCGCGGCCTGCGTCGCTCTGCACTACGGCATCGGCCTGGGCCTGGCCGTCATGCTCAACCGCAAGCTGCGCTTCCGCTCCCTCTACCGGGTGCTGCTGATCCTGCCGTGGGCGGTGCCCGCGTTCGTGGCCGCGTTCATCTGGCGCTACCTCTACAACAGCGACTACGGCGTCATCAACGGCTTCCTCAAGCTGGCCGGGCTGAGCGGGGTCGGCTGGCTGGACGACCCGACCACGGCGAAGATCGCGGTGATCGCGGTCAACGTGTGGATCGGGGTGCCGTTCATGATGGTCGCCCTGCTCGGCGGCCTGCAGTCGATCCCCGCCGAGCTGTACGAGGCCGCCGAGGTGGACGGCGCGGGCCCCTGGCAGCGGTTCAGGGCGATCACGCTGCCCGGCCTGCGTCAGGTGTCCACCACGGTGGTGCTGCTCGGCACCATCTGGACGTTCAACATGTTCCCCATCATCTTCCTCGTCACCCGGGGCGGGCCCGGCAGCGAGACCGAGATCCTCGTCACCTACGCCTTCCGCGAGGCGTTCACCGGCATCCGCAACTACTCCGGGTCGGCGGCCTGGGGTGTGATCATCCTGGCCATGCTGGTCGTCCTGGCCGTCGGCTACCGGCGTACCCTGCGCAGTCAAGGAGACCCATGGTGAGCACCACGAGCAGACCGCGCGGGAGCACCACGACCAGGCCGCGTGGCGAGCGCGGCCCGCTGGCCTCCGCCGGGCTGCACGCCGGCCTGCTGCTCGCGGTGGCGATCTCCCTGTTCCCGGTCGTCTGGCTCGTGCTGACCTCGCTCAAGCCGCGCGACAGTTGGCTGTCGGCCGAGCTGCAGCTGTTCAACAACTCCTCGCTGGACAACTACGTCCGCGTGCTGACCGCCACCGAGTTCCCTCAGTGGCTGCTGAACAGCGTGCTGACCGCCGGGCTGACGATGGTGCTCGGCGTGTTCCTGGCGGCGACCACCGGGTACGCGGTCAGCCGGTTCCGCTTCCCCGGCCACCGCTCGGTGATGTGGCTGCTGCTGATCACCCAGATGTTCCCCGTGGCCATCCTCATCGTCCCGCTGTACAACCTGATGGCCGGACTCGGCCTGCTCAACCAGATCCCCGGCCTGGTGATCGCCTACATGACGATCGCGGTGCCGTTCTGCGCCTGGATGATGAAGAGCTATTTCGACACCGTCCCGATAGAGATCGACCAGGCCGGCATGGTCGACGGGCTGACCCCGTTCGGCGTCTTCTGGCGGGTGGTGCTGCCGCTGGCCCGGCCCGGCATCGCGGTCACCGCGTTCTACTGCTTCATGACCGCTTGGGGCGAGGTCGGCTACGCCACCGTGTTCATGTCGCAGGAGGACAAGCGCACGCTCGGCGTCGGGCTGCAGCAGTTCATCGGCCAGCACTGGTCCGACTGGGGGCTGATGACGGCCTCTGCCGTGCTCATCGCCATCCCGGCCGGGGCGGTCTTCCTGCTGGTGCAGCGCCATCTGATCACCGGGCTCACCGCGGGGGCGACGAAGTCGTAGCCGTCATCGTAAAGTAATTGGTCAATCACTTTACGTGACCGTGAGTAGACGGAATCATGGCCATGTGGATGGATTCATCGACCAGACCTGTGGGGGCGTGACCGAACTACGGGTGCACGGCGTCTCCGGCACGCCCCCGGCCGGCATACTCAACCATCCCCACCCCCGCCTCGTCGCGGGCGACGGCACCACCGGGTTCTACCGGCGCTGGTGGCCGGGCGGGCGGCCGACCGGCGAGCACCCCGACGTGCCGGGCGTCCGCCACCGGGAGGCCTACGCCTGGGGCAACCTCACCTCGGGCGGCAGGACGATCGCGCTGTGGCTGCTCCTGCTGCCGTTCTCGCTGGCGAACCTGTCCTACTTCATGCTCCCCAGGCCCGCCGGCGGGAAGCGGCTGCGGCACGCCACCGAGGGGGCGCAGCGGCTGTTCGCCCTGCTGCTCACCGGCACCCTCGTCGGGGCCGTCACCCGGGCCGCGGTGGACCTCGTCGGCTGGCAGTGCACCGCCGCCGGGCGCGCCTGCACCCTCGCCACGGCGCCCGGCTGGATCGGCTGGCTCGGCACGCTGTGGGGTGCGGAGCCGTCCAAGCGGCTGGCGGTCGCCGCGCTCGTGCCGCTGCTGCTCGTCGTCCTGCTGTGGTGGATCGCCCGCCGCACCTGGCGCCGCGACGAGAACACCCCCGCACCGCCCGGCGCGCACGAGCCCTCGTCGGGTGAATCGTCTGACGTGCTGCTGGCCAGGCCGCGGTTGTGGCGGGGCGGCGCGCCGGTGTGGCGGCTGCGGGTGGTGCACGTGGCCTTCTCGCTCGCCTCCATCGGGGTGGCGGTGTCGGCGCCCTTCGTGGAGACGTTCCCCGGGCTAGCGCTGACGGTGGCCAACGCGGGCGTGCAACTGGCCGCCGCCGTGCTGGCCGTGCTGCCGTGGACCGCCAGGCGGGTGGACCCGCGCTCGGGGCGGCGGGCGCCGCGCTGGCTCACGCCGTCCGTCCGCCGGCTGCGGGTGACGGCGCCGCTGGTGTTCCTGGCCACGCTGGGGGCCGCCCTGGTGGGGCTGCCGGCGAGTTCCGCGGGGACGACGCTGTGGCGCCTGCCCGGCGTCGGCATTGGAACGTTCCAGTACGCGCTCACGCTCGCGCTCGGCCTGTTCATCCTGGTCTCCACGTGCCTGCTCGCCCGCCTGGACCGTCAGACCCGCCGCCCCGCCCCTGACGGGCCCGCCACGTCCGGTGACTCGGCCGCGCCCGCCGAGCCGGAGGGGCGGGAGGACGTGCCGGGGGAGCGGCCGGCCATGGGCGGGGTGGGTGCCTGGATCGTGCTGATGATCGCCGCAGGCGGCGCGAACGTGCTCGCGCTCGGCGTGCTGTTCTGCACGGCCGCGTTCTTCGGCGACCCCGCCATGACCGGCGGCCCGCGCCCGCCCGGCCGGCGGCTGTTCCTCGACGACCCCGTCTGGTGGACGGCCGCCCTGGTGCCGCTGATGGTCCTCGGGCTGGCCGCGGTGACCGTGGTGCTGTGGCTGATCCGGCGGGCCGAGGCCAGGCGGCTGGCGCCGGAGCTCAAGCCGTACTACCTCGAACGCGACGACGCCGAGGCCGTCGCGCGCACGTGGGCGCTGGCCTCGCTCACCGACCGCGCCGGCCTCGTGATGGGCGTGCTCACCGGCATCGGGGTCGCCGGATCCGCCGCCGTGGTCACGATCCACCAGCTACGGCTGTTCACCCCGGACGGCGGCCTCGCCGGACGGGCCGCCTCGTTCGGCGGCTGGGCCCTGGTGGCGCTCATCTCCGGGCTCGCGCTGCTCGGCCGCCGCACGTACCGCGACCCGCGTCTGCGCCGGACGGTCGGCGTGCTGTGGGACGTCGCCACGTTCTGGCCCCGCGCCATCCACCCGCTCGCGCCGCCCTGCTACACCGAGCGGGTCGTGCCCGAGCTGACGGCCAGGATCGGCACGCTCGCCGCCACGGAACGGGACCAGGTCGTGCTGTCGGGGCACAGCCAGGGCAGCGTGATCGCCGCCGCCGTGGTCCTGCAGCTCGATCCCGCGCTGCGCGGGCGCGTGCGGATGCTCACGCACGGCTCGCCGCTGCGCCGTCTCTACGCGCCCTTCTTCCCCGCCTACTTCGGCGAGCCTGGACCGAGGGCCGTACGCGAGGCCGTGACCTGGTGCAACCTGTACCGGCTGAGCGACCCGATCGGCGGAGCCGTCTTCCGCCGGGTCGATCCGCTCGCCGGCGGGCAGCGGGACGCGGTGGACCGGTTCTGCTGGGATCCGCCGCGTCCGGGACCCGGCGAGCCGCTGCCCGAGACGCGGTGGCACTCGGACTACTGGCTCGAACCCTCCTATGGCGAAGCCTTGAATCATCTGGTCACCGTCAAACCCGCCGCGTGAGCGCACCGGACCGATAGGGTGGCCCGCGTTCCGAGTCGATCAGCCAGGTCCGGATGGGGGCTAACGGTGAGGTGGGTGCTGTTATTGGTGCTGTTTTCCCCGTTGTGGTGGTCGGCTCCGGCCGCCGCCGTCGCGGAGGGGAACACGCCCGCGCGGGAGGTGCCCGCGAGGCAGGCCGATGCCGGGGGACGGGTGGCCTTCATCGGGGTGCCGGGACTGCTGTGGGACGACATCGACGCGCGTGACACACCGCGCCTGTGGGAGCTGGCCGGGCAGAGCGCGCTCGGATCCCTGTCGGTCAAGGCCGTCGGCACCGTGACGTGCCCGTACGACGGGTGGCTCAGTGTGTCGGCGGGCGTGCGCTCGGCCGTCGGACACCGCTGCGGGCTGCCGCCCGAGCCGGTCGTCCAGGGCCAGGGCGCCCTCGTGCGCGAGGTCCCCGAGCTGCACGCCCTGCGTGACGGCGTCTTCGCGGGCACGCTCGGCTCCGCCGTGCACGCGGCGGGCAAGTGCACCGCCGCCGTGGGCAGGGGTGCCGCGCTGGTGCTCGCCGACCGGGAGGGCAAGGTCGACCTGTACGCCGCCGACCCGGCCGGCCTGGCCGACTGGTCGCGCTGCCAGGTGCTGGCCGTGGATGTGCCCGCGCTCATCGAGCCGTACCTGCGTGACGACCGGCTGCCGCAGGAGCCCGACGCCATCGCGCCCGAGCAGCGGCGCGAGCTGGCTCGCCGGGCCGACGCCCAGGTGGGCGCGGCACTCGACCGGCTGCCCGCCGGCACCGAGATCGTGCTGGCCGGCGTCGGCGACCACGGCTCCGTGCCGCACCTGCGGGTGACCATGTGGAAGCGCGCGGGCACGGAAGCGGTCTCCGGCGTGGCGGGCCCCGCCGTCGGGGCGAACTCCACCCGGCGCGGCGACATCGTCGTGCTGCCCGACATCACGCCCACCATCCTGAACGCCGCCGGCGTCGCGGTGCCGGACACCGTGCTCGGCGTGCCGTGGCGGCTCGGCGCGCCCACCACCCCTGCCGACCTGGCCAGGGACGACATGGCCGGGGTGACCGTACGCGGCATGACGGGCATCTTCTTCACCGCCTTCGCCACCGTCACCGTCGCCTTCTACGCGCTGGCCTACTTCCTGCTCACCCGGCGCAGGCGGCACGGCCTGATCGGCGCCGCCGCCATCGTGCTGGCCGCCATGCCGGTCTCCACGTACGCGGTCAACCTGCTGCCGTGGGACCGCAGCCCGTACGTGGTGGTGACCCTGGTCGGCGGCGTGCTGGGAGCCACGGCGCTGATCGCCGCCGTGGCGCTGCTCGGCCCGTGGCGGCGCGACCCGCTCGGGCCGCCCGCGACGGTGGCCGCGATCACCGCCGCGGTGCTCGTGTTCGACCTGCTGACCGGGACGACGCTGCAGTTCAACAGCCTCATGGGCTACACCGCCGTGGTCGGCGGGCGCTACTACGGCCTGGCCAACATCCCGTTCGCGCTGCTGTCCACCGCCGTGCTCATGGGCACCGCCATCGCCGCCCAGTACCTCGTGCGGGCCGGCCACATGCGGGCCGCCGTCGGCGGGGTGGTCACGCTGGGCGTGGTCGCGATGCTGCTGGCGGGCTGGCCGGGCGTGGGCAGCGACTTCGGCGGCGTGATCGCGTTCGTGCCGGGCATCGCCGTCACCGCGCTGCTCATCGCGGGCCGGAAGGTGTCGGTGCTGAAGCTGGCCGGGTTCTGCGTGCTGGGCGGGGTGGCGGTCTCGATCATCGCCGTGCTCGACTTCCTGCGGCCGCCCGCCGCGCAGACGCACCTGGGCCGGTTCGTCGGGCAGGTGATCGACGGGACGTTCCTGCCGATGATCGCGCGCAAGCTGGGCGCGATGCTGAACACCCTGCTCTCGCCCAACCTCATGCCGATCGTGCTGGCGGGGCTGGCGTTCCTGATCTTCGCGATCATGCGGCCGGGCAAGATCAGCGCGGGCGTGGTGCCCAGGGCGTTCGCCAAGTGGCCGATGTTGCGGGCCGGGCTGGTCGGCGCGCTGGTCAGCGGCGTCGTGGGCATGCTGGTCAACGACTCGGGCACGGCCGTGCTGTCGATGGTGGTGGCCCTGGCCGTGCCGCTGGTGCTGCACGCGGGCGTGCGCACCCCGGACGAGGAGGGCGGACAGGAGGTCGTCGTCCCGGTGGAGGAGCCGGGGCGCCGCGACGACGTCCTCGCCGGCGAGGTCTGAGCGCTGGTACGGGCCGGGGTGAGGCGTCCCCGGCCCGTACAAGATCTGAAATTTTCTTTTAGTTCATGCTGAAGCCTTGAAAGTTATAACCGCGAGCGATTGAGTTCGGTCGTGCAGACCCTCCGATTGCTGGCCGCCGCCGCGCTCGTGTTAGGCCCCATGGCCCTCGTCGCGCCCGCACAGGCCGAACCCGCTCCCCCCGCAGAGGACGCGCTCGACGCGTCGTCCTACCCGGCGCCCTCCACGCTCCTCGCCCGGGCCGCCGCCGACCAGGCGCGGCTGGTGACGGACAAGAGGACCCGTCCGGTCGCGCCGGGCATCTCGCTCACCTCGTTCGACACCTACGACGCGCTCGGCTGGCTGCGCGCGGACGCCGTCACCGCCGAGCTCGGCGGCAAGCCGGGCGTCAAGGCCGACTACGTGTTCTCCGGCGAGGTGAGCAAGACCGAGCCGCTGTCCGGGCCGGCCAAGCGCTCGCGCGCCGTGGCCGCCGTCAACGGCGACTTCTTCGACATCAACAACTCCGGCGCCGCGCAGGGCATCGGCGTGCAGAACGGCGCGCTCATCCAGTCGCCGGTGGCCGGGCACGAGAACGCGGTGGCCGTCGGCGGCGACGGCGTCGGCCGCGTGCTGAAGATGTACTTCGAGGGCAGCGCCACCCCCTCCGGCGGCGCGCCGATCGCGCTCACCCAGTTCAACCAGATCGTGCAGAGCGGCGGCGTGGGGCTGTTCACGCCCCTGTGGGGCTCCTACAACCGGGCCCGCGCCGTCGAGGGCGCCACGTCCGTCGCCGAGGTCGTGCTGGTGGACGGCGTCGTCACCGAGGTACGCGACTCCGCCGGCACCGGGGCCATCCCCGCAGGGACCACGATCCTGCTCGGCCGCGACGCCGGGGCCGCCGCGCTGTCCGCGCTGAAGGCCGGCGACCGGGTCGACGTGCGCTACCGGCCCAAGCCGTCGGCCGGCGGCGAGGTCAAGGCCGCCGTGGGCGGCAACTGGGTGCTGGTCAAGGACGGAGTCGTGCAGAACTCCACCGACCAGGCCGCGCACCCGCGTACCGCCGTCGGGTTCTCCGCCGACGGCAGGAAGATGTACCTGCTGACCGTGGACGGCCGCCAGGCCGACAGCCGCGGCGTCACGCTGAACGAGCTGGCCGCGATGATGGCCGACCTCGGCGCCGCGAACGCGCTCAACCTCGACGGCGGCGGCTCCTCCACCATGCTGGCCCGCGAGCCGGGATCGGCCGACGTCCAGGTGGAGAACAGCCCCTCCGACGGCGGCGAGCGGCACGTCCCCAACGGCCTGGCGCTCTACGCGCCGGCGGGCAGCGGCAAGCTCAAGGGCTTCTGGCTGGAGACCGCGAGCGACCCGGCCAGGGCGCCCGGCGTCGGGCCGGTCGCGGGCGGGCGTCCCGACCGCGTCTTCCCCGGCCTCACCAGGCGGCTGCGCGCCGCCGGCTACGACGAGACGTACGGCCCCGCCGCCGGCACCCCGTCCTGGCGTTCGAACCCGGCCGTGCACGGCGTCGTGCGCGAGGGCAGGTTCCACGCCCTCGTGCCCGGCCAGACCACCGTCACCGCCGCGCGCGGCGGCGCCAAGGGCAGCATCGACCTGACCGTGCTGCAGCCGCTGGAGCGGCTCGGCGCCACCGCCGACCGGCTCGGCATCGCCGGCCAGGGGGAGACGGCCACGTTCGGCGTGGTCGGCTACGACCGCAACGGCAACTCCGCGCCCATCGAGCCCGCCGACCTCACACTCGACTACGACAAGAACGTGTTCGAGGTGACGGCCGCCGAGCAGGGCTACTTCACCGTGAAGGCCAAGGGCGCCACCGGCTCCGGGCTGATCACCGCCAAGGTCGGCAAGATGACCACGGCGGTGCCGGTGACGGTCGGGTTCGAGGACAAGCCGGTCGCCGACTTCGAGGACGCGGCCTCGTGGACGTTCGCCGCCGCCCGCGCCACCGGCAACCTGTCGGCCGCGCCGGGTCAGAGCGGTGGCGGGCTCAAGCTCTCCTACGACTTCTCCACCTCCACCGCCACCCGCGCCGCCTACGCCAGCCCGCCGCAGCAGATCGTGGTGGACGGGCAGCCGCAGGGATTCGGGCTGTGGATCAACTCCACCGGCAAGGGGGAGTGGCCGAGCCTGGAGTTCTACGACGGGCTCGGGCAGTCGCAGATCCTGCGCGGGCCGTACATGACGTGGACCGGCTGGAAGTTCGTCGAGTTCACCGTGCCGCCCGGCGTCACCTACCCGCTCAAGCTGCGCCGCTTCTACGTGGCCGAGACCAAGGCCGACGTGGCCTACACCAACGAGATCCTCATCGACGGCCTGGTGGCCAAGGTGCCGCCGTCGGTCGAGGCCCCGGCCGCGCCCAAGGTGGCCGACCCGGTGGTCGAGGCCGAGGTGGCGACGATGCCGTGGCGGTTCGCGGTCATGTCGGACGCCCAGTTCGTGGCCAGGGATCCGGACAGCGACCTCGTCAAGAACGCGCGCCGCACGCTGCGCGAGATCAAGGCGGCCAAGCCGGACTTCCTGCTGATCAACGGTGACCTGGTGGACGAGGCGTCGCCCGAGGACTTCGCGCTGGCGAAGCGGATCCTCGACGAAGAGCTCGGCGGAACGGTGAAATATCACTACATCCCGGGCAACCATGAGGTCATGGGCGGCAAGATCGACAACTTCCAGGCCGTCTTCGGCGACACGTACGGGACCTTCGACCACAAGGGCACCCGCTTCATCACCCTGGACACCTCCCGCCTCAACCTCAGGGGCGGCGGCTACGACCAGGTGGCCCTGCTGCGTGCCCAGCTCGACCAGGCGGCCGAGGACGCCTCGATCGGGTCGGTCACCGTCCTGTTCCACGTGCCGCCGCGCGACCCGACGCCCGGCAAGGGCAGCCAGCTCGGCGACCGCAAGGAGGCCGCGCTGGTCGAGGGCTGGCTGGCCGACTTCCAGCGCACCACCGGCAAGGGGGCGGCGTTCATCGGGGCGCACGTGGGCACCTTCCACGCCTCCCACGTGGACGCGGTGCCGTACTTCATCAACGGCAACTCCGGCAAGAACCCCGCCACCGCGCCCGACGACGGCGGGTTCACCGGCTGGTCGCTGTGGGGCGTGGACCCGGTGACCAGGGCCGAGGCCGAGCACGTCAAGCGCAACTGGTTCGCCGACGCGCCCGACTGGATCGGCACGCAGGTCCGCCCGCACGTGGACGAGCTCACGCTCACCGTCCCCGCCACGGTCGCGGTCGGCAAGCCCGCCGCGGTGACGGCCTCGCTCGCGCAGGGCACGAGGACGGTGCCGGCCGCGTACCCGGTGTCGGCCGCCTGGTCCGGCTCGCCGAGCCTGCACGTCGGCTCGCGCAAGACGGCCAAGCCCTGGCACGTGGCGGTGCTCGACCCGGACACGGGCACACTGACGGCACTGCGCGCCGGCCGGGTGACGGTGGCCGTCACGGTCAGCGGCGTCACCCGGCAGGCGACCGTGACGACGACCGCCAAGGCCGCCGCCTGAGCGCCGCCCGGTCTGCCTGACCCCCGCCCGGCTCCTGTCCGACCTCGCCGGACTCGGACAGGGGCTCGGGCGGGCCCGCACTTCCGGGCCCCATGGGACGGTCGCCGTCCCGTGGGGCCCTTCGTGCGTGCCGGGCCCGTGGGTGTGCGGGGGGCGGGTCGCGGGCAGGGGGCGAGGGTACGGGGTCGTGCGACCGCAGACGGGAGGGAGGCGCAGATGTCCGCTGAGCTCGATCTCGTGCCGGCCGCGCTCACCCAGGCCGTCGACGAGCTGCCCCTGGTGGACCACCACGTGCACGGGGCGACCGCGCACGACCTGTCGCGCACGGCGTTCGAGGAGCTGATCAACGAGTCCGACCGCCCGGTGCCGCACTGGATGACCCAGTTCGACTCCCAGCTCGGATTCGCCGTCCTGCGCCACTGCGCGCCCGTGCTCGGGCTCGATCCCTTCTGCACGCCGGAGGAGTACCTGGCCCGGCGCGCCAGGCTCGGGGCGGCCGAGGTCAACCGGCGGCTGCTCGGCGCCAGCGGGATCAGGCACTTCCTGGTCGAGACCGGCTACCGCGGCGACGAACTGCTCGGGCCCTCGGGGATGGCGGAGGCGAGCGGGGCGCCCGCCGACGAGGTGGTGCGGCTGGAACAGGTGGCCGAGCAGGTGGCCGCGACCGGGTGCACGGCGGACGCGTTCGCGGACCGGTTCGGGCGGGCCCTGGACGAACGCGCCCGTACGGCGCGCGGGCTCAAGAGCATCGCCGCCTACCGGTGCGGGCTCGACTTCGACCCCGCACCGCCCTCGCCGGTCGAGGTGGCCGAGGCCGCGGGGCGGTGGCTGTCGGGTGGCGGGCGGCTGAGCGATCCGGTGCTGGTGCGGCACCTGATCTGGGCCGGGCTGGAGCAGGGGCTGCCGCTGCAGTTCCACATCGGCTACGGCGATCCCGACGTGGACCTGCGGCGGGCCGACCCGCTGCTGCTGCGCGGGCTGATCGAACTGGCCGAGCCCACCGGGGTGCCCCTGGTGCTGCTGCACTGCTATCCGTACCAGCGGCACGCGGGGTTTCTGGCGCAGGCGTACCCGAACGTGTTCTTCGACGTCGGGCTCGGGGTGAGCTACACGGGGGCGCGCAGTGTGGCGCTGGTGGCGGAGAGCCTGGAGGTGGCGCCGTTCGCGAAGATCCTCTTCTCCTCCGACGCCTTCGGGCCCGCCGAGCTGCACCACCTGGGGGCGCTGCTGTGGCGGCGGGCGATGACGCGGGTGCTGGGCGGGTTCGTCGCGGACGGCGAGTGGTCGCTGGCGCAGGCGCTGCGGGTGGCCGGGATGGTGGGGTCGTCGAACGCGCGCCGTGTCTACGGGCTGGGATCCGGGGGATGAGAGAGGCGTTCGTGGGCCGGTGATTTTCGAGCGGGGGCAGTAAGTGAGTGCGAACGGCCGGAGGGCTGATTCGAGGGCTGATTCGGGGGCGGCGCTACGGGTGGCGTTGCGGGAGGCGCTGAGCCGGGAGCTGCCCGCCGCGGCGGCGTTGCGACGCGAGCTGCACGCCCTGCCCAGGGTGTCGGGCCAGGAGGAGCCCACGCTCAAGCGGGTGCTCGACGCGCTGCCGGAAGGAGCCGTGGAGCACGTGGCGGGCACGGGCGCGGTGCTGCGGATCGGTGGGGCGGGGCCGGCGGTGGGGATGCGCGGCGAACTGGACGCGCTGCCCATCGCCGAGCAGACGGGCGTGCGGTGGGCCTCGGTCAACGGCGCCATGCACGCCTGCGGCCACGACGTCCACCTCGCCGCCGTCGTCGCCCTGGCCCGCGCCGTCGCCGCGACCGGCGCCCGCGAGGCACAGCCCCGCGGTGCACATACCCTCGCGCCGTTGCTGGTCGTGTTGCAGCCGCGGGAGGAGACCTTTCCCTCAGGGGCGCTCGACGTCGTCGCGTCCGGGGTGCTCGGGCGGCACCGGGTGCATGCCATGATCGGCGCTCACGTGCAGCCGGTGCTGGCCGGGGGCACGATCGCCTGTGCGCCCGGGCCGGTGAACGCCTCGGCCGACGAGTTCAGGGTGACCGTCAGGGGAGCCGAGGGCCACGCCGCCTACCCGCATCTGATCCGAGACCCGGTGCTGGCCATGGCGCAGGTGATCGTGGCGGCGCAGCAGCTGGTCAGCAGGGTCGCCGACCCGATGGTGCCGACCGTGGTCACGTTCGGGACGGTGAACGCGGGCAGCACGCCCAACGCGGTCCCCGGCGAGGCGGTGGCCAGGGGCACGCTGCGGACGATGTCCCGCAAGTGGCGCGAGCGGCTGCACGAGCGGTTCGCCCAGGTGGTGGAGGACACCGCGCGCGCGTACGGGTGCGTGGCCGAGGTCGAGATCCTGCCCGGCGAGCCGATCCTGGTCAACGACCGGGCCTTGGCGGTGCGGGCGGGGGAGCGGCTGCGGGAGCAGGGGTGGACGGTGGACGACGAACTGCGCTCGTGCGGGGCCGACGACTTCGCGCGTTACGGCGAGGTGGCGCCGTCGCTGATGATGTTCGTGGGCGTGGACACCGCGGCCGGCCTGCACAGCCCCGGGTTCCTGCCGGACGACGACGCCGTGGGCGCGGTCGCCGAGGCCCTGCTGGCCGGCTACCTCGCCGCCTCGCCACCGGCCGTTGGCGGCCCGTCGCCGGGCACGTCGGGCACGTCGGGTGCGCGTAGGCCGTCGTCGGATGCCGGGGGCGTGTCGTCCTCCGGGGGCCGGACCAGCCGGGCCGCGGGCCCGTTCGAGGGATGATCCGTTACGGACGAAGACCTCAACGCTGACGAAACCAGGTCGAACCTCTAGGCTCGGCCGTGATGGACCTCGAAACTTTCTTCCCCGGTTCGGGCCGCCTCGAACCCCGGGCAGCCTTCCGTACAGACGCCCCTTCCCTCGATCTCAACGGGACGTGGCGCTTCCGCCTGTCGCCGACCGCGAACGTCCCCGAGGACTTCGCCGGGCCCGACTACGACGACTCGGGCTGGGACGACCTCCCCGTGCCGTCCCACTGGGTCCTGCACGGTCACGGCGCGCCCGCCTACACCAACGTCGTCTACCCGATCCCCGTGGACCCGCCGCGGGTCCCCGACGAGAACCCCACGGGCGACTACCGCCGCGCCTTCGACCTGCCCGAGGGCTGGACCGGCGGGCGGCTGCGGTTCGAGGGCGCGGAGTCCTTCGCCCGCGTCTGGCTCAACGGCCACGAACTGGGCTTCTCGACCGGCAGCCGGCTGCCCGTCGAGTACGACGCCGGCCCGTACCTGCGTCCAGGCCGCAACGTGCTGGCCGTGCGCGTGCACCAGTGGTCGGCCGCCACGTACCTGGAGGACCAGGACATGTGGTGGCTGCCCGGCATCTTCCGCGACGTCACGCTCACCCGCTCGGCCGCAGACGTCTTCGTGCGCGCGTCCTACCAGGACGGGCGCGGCACGCTGAGCTTCGACGGCCCCGGCACGCTGAGCGTCCCCGAACTCGGCGTCGAGAACCTCGAACCGGGCACCGAGATCACCCTCGACGTCCGCCCGTGGACGGCCGAGACCCCGCACCTGTACGACGCCGTGGTGACCTGCCCCGGCGAGACCGTACGGCTGCGCGTCGGCTTCCGCACCATCTCCATCGAGGACGGCGTGCTCCTGGCCAACGGCCGGCCGCTGCTGCTCAAGGGCGTCAACCGGCACGAGTTCCATCCGGAGCACGGGCGCGCAGTGCCGTACGAGACGATGCGCGAGGACGTGCTGCTGATGAAGCGGCACAACGTCAACGCGGTCAGGACCAGCCACTACCCGCCGCACCCCGACTTCCTCGACCTGTGCGACGAGCTGGGCCTGTGGGTGATCGACGAGTGCGACCTGGAGACGCACGGCTTCGGCGGGTTCGGCTGGCGCGGCAACCCCACCGACGACCCCCGCTACAAGGACGCCCTGCTCGACCGCATGCGCCGGATGGTCGAACGCGACAAGAACCACCCCAGCGTCATCATGTGGTCGCTCGGCAACGAGGCCGGCGTCGGCCGCAACCTGGCCGTCATGGCGGACTGGACGCGCGAGCGCGACCCGTCCAGGCCGCTGCACTACGAGGGCGACTGGACGTGCGCCCACACCGACGTCTACTCCCGCATGTACGCCTCCCACGCCGAGGTCGAGGCCATCGGCCGGCGCGAGGAGGACCCGCTCGACGATCCCGAGCTGGACGCGCGGCGGCGGCAAATGCCGTTCCTGCAGTGCGAGTACGCCCACGCCATGGGCAACGGGCCCGGCGGCTTGGCCGAGTACCAGGAGCTGTTCGAACGCTATCCGCGGCTGGCCGGCGGGTTCGTCTGGGAGTGGATCGACCACGGGCTGACGCATCCCGAGCACGGGTACGCCTACGGCGGCGACTACGGCGAGCCCGTGCACGACGGGAACTTCGTCATCGACGGGCTCGTGTTCCCCGACCGGACGCCGTCCCCCGGGCTGATCGACCTGAAGAAGGTGTTCGAACCGGTCACGTTCGAGTTCGGCGACGGGGTCGTGCGGGTCGTCAACGGTCACGGTTTCACCGATCTGTCCCATCTGCGGTTTGTGGCCACCGTGCAGGTCGAGGGGGAGACGGTCGCCGAGCACCGCCTCGACGTGCCCGCGCAGGGCGGCGAGTGCAAGCTGCCCGGCTTCCCGGACAGGCCCGGCGGCGAGCGGTGGCTGACCGTACGCGCCGAGCTGGCCGCGGACGAGCCGTGGGCGCCGGCCGGGCACGAGGTGGCCTGGGGACAGGCGCTGCTGACCCTGCACGATCCCGCCCCGAACGACCTCCTCACCGCCTTCACCCGCACCGCCACCGCGTCGGAGGCCACTGAACCGGCCGACGCCGTGCCGGCCGCCACTGTGCCGGCCGCCACTGTGCCGGCCGATGGAGTGCCGGCCGACGGAGTGGAAGCCGGCGACGGGCCGCGTGACGGCGTCGGACTCCGGTACGGCGGCGGCGCGGGCGCCCGGGACGAGGTGATCGCGGGCGACTCCGCGTTCGACGCGGCCACCGGGCGGCTCATTCGCCTCTTCGGGACGGACGTGGAGGGGCCCAGGCTCGACCTGTGGCGGGCCCCGACCGACAACGACCGGGCCGACGGCCTGGCGGACAAATGGCACCGTCTCGGCCTGCACCGGCTCACCCACCGGGTGGACGAGATCACCGTGGGCGAGGAGCTGACCGTGCGCACCCGGGTCGCCCCGGCGGCCACGAATCTGGGCATGCTGGCCACGTACCGGTGGACGTTCGACGGCGGCCTGCGGCTCGTCCTCGACATCGAGCCGGAAGGCGCCTGGCGCGACCCGGTCGCGCGGATCGGGGTGACGATGACGCTGCCCGGCGCCGCGGTGGACCGGGTGACGTGGTTCGGGCCGGGGCCGGGGGAGGCGTACCCGGACACGGGCATGTCGGCCCGGGTCGGCCGATGGTCGGCCACGGTCGAGGAGCTGCAGACGCCGTACGTCCGCCCGCAGGAGAACGGGCACCGCGCCGACGTGCGGTGGGCCGAGCTCGGCGGGATCCGGGTGTCCGGCGAGCCCATGTTCGGGCTGACCGCGCGCCGCTGGAGCGCCGCCGAGCTGGCCGCCGCTCGGCACCGGCCCGACCTGGTGGCGGGGGACCGGCTCCACCTCCACCTCGACCTCGCCCACCAGGGCATCGGCACGGCCACCTGCGGCCCGCGCCCGCTGCCCGCCTACGACCTGATGGCCCGCCGCACCACCCTCCGCCTCCGCTTCGACCGGGCCTGAACGCCCGGCCCCCCGCACGGAACGGAAGGAACCAGCGGGTCGCAAAGGGCAGGGCCCAGGCCCACGCCACACAGCAGGCCCGCGCCGCACGGCGCGGCTTGCGCCGTGACAGGCCGGGCCCGCGCCGGACATGAAGCGGCCGGGTCCCGAAGGACGGGACCCGGCCGTTGGCGGGTGGATGACCTGCCCTGGCGGAGGTCAGGCGACCTCCGCCGGGGGTGTCAGGCGACCTCCGCCGGAGCGGAGGGCCGGACGATCTCAGCCGGAGCGCTGAGGACGGTGCCGGCGCCGACCGTGAGGCCGCCCTCGCGGATCGCGAAGCCGAGCCCCGCCTCCAGCGCCACCGCTTTGCCCAGCTCGACCGCCACCTCCACCGTCTCGCCCGGACGGGCGAGGCTGTCGGCGGGCAGGACGAGCTCACCGGGCACGTCCGTCGTGCGCAGGTAGAACTGCGGCCGGTAACCGGACGCGATCGGCCGCCGCCGCCCGCCCTCCTCCGGCGTGAGGAGGTAGACGCGGGCGGTGAACGAGCCGAGGGCCCGCTGGCTGCCGGGCGCGGCCAGCACCATGCCCCTGCGCACCTGGTCCCTGCGGACCCCGCGCAGCAGCACGGCGGTGTTGTCGCCGGCCTCGCCCCGCTCCATCGTCTTGCCGAACGTCTCGACGCCCGTCACGACGGCGGAGAACCCGTCGCCGAACCCGACCGCCTCGACCGTGTCGCCGACCCGGACCGTGCCGCGCTCGATGGCGCCGGTGACGACCGTGCCGCGGCCGGTGACCGTCAGCACGTTCTCGACCGGCATCAGGAACGGCGCGTCCACGTACCGCACGGGCACGGGGATGTGCTCGTCCACCGCGCGCAGCAGCTCGTCGATCGACGCCGTCCAGACGGGGTCGCCCTCGAGAGCCCGCAGCCCGGACACTCGGACCATCGGGACGTCGCGGTAGCCGTGCTCGGCGAGCAGCTCCTGCAGCTCCAGCTCGACCAGGTCGATCAGCTCCGGGTCGGCGCCGTCGGCCTTGTTGACGGCCACGACCAGGTGCTCGACGCCGACCCGCTTGGCGAGCAGCACGTGCTCCCTGGTCTGCGGCATGATGCCGTCGTGCGCGGACACGACGAGGATCGCGCCGTCGAGCTGCGCCGCCCCCGTGATCATGTTCTTCACGTAGTCGGCGTGGCCCGGCATGTCCACGTGGGCGTAGTGCCTGGTGGCGGTCTCGTACTCGACGTGCGAGATGTTGATCGTGATCCCCCTGGAGGCCTCCTCCGGGGTGCGGTCGATCCGCTCGAACGGGGTGTACGTGGCCTGCCCGCGCGCGGCCAGCACCTTCGTGATGGCGGCGGTCAGCGTCGTCTTGCCGTGGTCGACGTGGCCCATGGTGCCGATGTTGAGATGCGGCTTGTTGCGTACGTAGGCCTGCTTGGCCATGGTTCCTTCCCTCAGGACCTGGAGTGTCGGCGTGACCCGTGTGAAGGGCCGGTCAACCTCTCCCCGCCGGGTCACGTGGACGTACGGGAAGAGGTCAGCGCTCCAGGCCGTCGCAGGCACGCCCGAGCGCGCCCGGCAGTGCGGGCGTCGCGAGGTGAGCGTGCTGGAACATGAGGAACATAGTGCGGCCTTCAGCACCGGGCCGCAACGGTTTATTCCAGCAGCCGGATCAGGGCCTTCCGACGCTCATGTACGTGTAGCCGAGCTCCCGCATCGCCGCCGGATCGAACAGGTTGCGGCCGTCGTAGAGGACCGGCCGGCGCATCACCGACGCCGCGCCCGCCCAGTCGACCTCCTTCAGCTGCGGCCACTCGGTGACCACGATCGCCGCGTCGGCCCCCTCCAGGGCCAGCTCCGGCGTCGGGTGCCGGGTCGTCGAGCTCCACGGCTCCACGGCGGCCGGGCGGGCCATCGGGTCCCAGCAGCGCACCTCGGCGCCCTCGGCCAGCAGCCGGGCGGCCAGCACCGTGCTGGGCGCCTCGCGCATGTCGTCGGTGCCGGGCTTGAACGTCAGCCCGAGCAGCGCCACCCGCATGCCCGCCAGCGTGCCCAGCTCGTCGTGGAGTTTCTGCACGGCGCGGCGCTTCTGCAGGTTGTTGACGTCGATGACGGCCGACAGGAGCTGCAGGTGGTAGCCGGTGTTGCTGGCGAGCTGGCGCAGCGCCTCGGAGTCCTTGGGGAAGCAGGAGCCGCCCCAGCCGATGCCGGGACGCAGGAAGTGGGGGCCGAGGCGGTGGTCGAGGCCGACAGCGCGGGCGACCTCCTCGACGTCGGCGCCGGTCTTCTCGCACAGGGTGGCGATCTCGTTGATGAAGCTGATCTTCGTGGCGAGCAGCGCGTTGGAGGCCAGCTTGACCATCTCGGCCGAGCGCACGTCCATCACCACGACCGGGCCTTCGACCCCCTCGTGCAGCTCGGCGATCAGGGCGGCGGTGGCCTCGTCGGCCGAGCCGATGACGATGCGATCGGGACGCAGGAAGTCGGTGACCGCCCGGCCCTCTGCGGTGAACTCGGGGTTGGCGGCGTAGCCGACGTGCGCCAGGCCCGCCGCGTCGAGCGCGGCCCGTACGCGCGCGCCCGTGCCCACCGGGACGGTGGACTTCACCACGACGGCCTTGAGGTGCGCCGCGCCCTCCAGCGACTTCACCACCGTCCACAGCCGGGACAGGTCCGCGTCGCCGGACGGCGAGGGCGGGGTGTCCACGCACACGTAGGCGATCTCGGCGCCGTCGAGCGTCTCGGCCAGGTCGAGGGTGAAGGTCAGGCGCTCCTTGTTCCTGGCGATCAGGTCGCCCAGGCCCGGCTCGTAGATGGGCACGTCGCCGGCGCGCAGCAGCGCGACCTTCTCCGGGTCGATGTCGCGGACGACCACCCGGTGGCCGAGCTCGGCCAGGCAGGCGCCGGTCACCAGACCGATGTATCCGGCGCCGAACACGGCGACGTGGCGTTCCGGCTTGCCGACCATGGCTGACCATCCATTCTCGCGGGCCACCTGAGCGGGCCCGCCGTTCGGGGGAAATTCGGGGAGATACGAGGGGAGGTGCGGGGGAGACGCGGGGCGAGATGCGGGGCGAGTGGTGCGGAAATCGGCGCGGGACCTTCACTTTTGACGTTGACCTCCACATTCTCCCCGACCGGCCGTCACCTCCTGTACACGAGCCCCTCCCCGGACGTCCCCGCACCCGGTTGGCGGTGAGCACAACGGGGGCGGCCCTGTTCGTCGCGCACGCCGAAGCAGGGGGCGAAACGGTGGCCTACGGTTCGGATATGCCACGACTCGCCTTGGAGGACCTGCACCGTTTCGCCGTCCCGTCCGATCCCGCGCTGCGCCCCGACGGCGGCGCGGTCGCGTACACGCTGACGACCGTCGACCGGGACGCCGACGAGAACCGCTCGGAGATCTGGCTCGTCTCCTGCGACGACACCGGCGCGCGGCCGCGCCGGCTGGCCACGGGCAGCTCGCCCCGCTGGTCGCCGGACGGCCGCACGCTCGCGTTCCTGCGCCCCGCCGACGGCGGCGCGGCGCAGCTCCACCTGCTGCCCATGGACGGCGGCGAGCCCAGAGCGCTCACCTCGAACGCGCTCGGCGCCGGGGCGGCGTGCTGGTCGCCGGACGGCTCCCGCATCGCCTACGCGGCCCCGACAGCGCCGGGCGGCGCCGCGCCCGACCCGAACGCTCCCGTCGTGGCCGACCGGCTCGACTACAAGGCCGACGGGGCAGGGCTGCTGCGCGGCATCACCACGCACCTGTTCGTGGTGGACGTCGACTCCGGCGAGCCCGCGCAGATCACCGAGGGCGACTTCCACGCCGGAGAGCCGTCGTGGTCGCCGGACGGCACCCGCCTGGCGTTCGTGGCGGACATGGAGCCCGACCGCGACCTGGACTTCGGCGGCGCGGTGTACGTGGTGCCACCCGAGGGCGGCACGCCCGAGCGGCTGACCGACCCCGAGCTCGTCTGCGCGGGAGCGTGGTGGCTCGGCGGCAGACTGCTGATCGCCGGGCTGAAGGGGAAGATCGTCGGACATGTCCGGCTCTACACGCTGGACCCCGGCGGCGACGGCGGCGTGGCCGAGGTGGAGACGGGGCTCGACCGCAACGTCATGACCGGCTACCCCGGCTATCCCGGCGCCACCCCCGCGCTGCTCGGCGACGAGCTGATGTTCTGCGTCCGCGACCGCGGCTGCTCCCACCTCTACCTGGCTCCCGGGCGCCGACTCGTGTCCGAGGAGGTGAGCGTGTTCGGGGCGAGCGTGGCCGCGGGGCGGATCGCGTACGTGGCCGCGGACCCGCGTACCGCGGGCGAGGTCTACGTGCTGACGCCCGACGGAGGCGAGCCACGCCGGCTCACCGGCCATGCCCTGGCCGGCGTGGAGCCGTACACGCCGGTCCGGCGCACGTTCACCGCCCCCGACGGCACCGAGGTCGAGGGCTTCGTCCTGCGCGACGAGAACGCCGCCACCCCTGGCCCGCTGCTGCTGGACGTGCACGGCGGCCCGCACAACGCCTGGGCCCCCGTGCTCGACGGCTTCCACCTCTACCACCACGCCCTGGCGGCGCGGGGCTGGACCGTGCTGGCGCTCAACCCGCGCGGCAGCGACGGCTACGGCGAGGCGTTCTACACCGCCGCCGTCGGCGCGTGGGGCCTTTCCGACACCCAGGACTTCCTGGCCGCGATCGACGACCTGGTGGCCGAGGGCGTCGCCGACCCCGAGCGGCTGGCCGTCACCGGCTACAGCTACGGCGGCTACATGACGTGCTGGCTGACCGGCGCCACCGACCGGTTCAAGGCGGCGATCGCCGGCGGCGCCGTCACCGACCTGGCCGTCGTGGGCGGCACCTCCGACGTGGGCCACCTGCTCACGACCCAGGAGGCCCCGGGCGACCTGGCCGCCCAGTCACCGTCGACCAGGGTGGGCGAGGTCACCGCGCCCACCCTCCTGCTGCACGGCGAGAACGACGACCGGTGCCCTGTCGGCCAGTCGGAGCTGTGGTTCGCCGCGCTGCGCGAGCGGCGGGTGCCCGTCAGGCTCGTGCGCTACCCGGGGGCCTCCCACCTGTTCATCCTGAACGGCCGGCCCTCACACCGCTATGACTACAACGAAAGGATCCTCGCGTGGCTGGAGCAATGGGTCAGCGGCTCCCCGAGCTGATCGCCGAGTACGAGGTGCCGGGCGCGGCGCTGGCGTACCTGCACGAGGGAGAACTGCACGAGTTCGCCGCCGGCACCCTGAACAAGGCCACCGGCGTCGACGTCACCCCCGACTCGCTCTTCCAGATCGGCTCGGTCACCAAGGTCTACACCACCACCCTGATCATGCAGCAGATCGAGCAGGGCCGGCTCACCCTCGACACGCCGGTGCTTGAAGTGCTGCCCGAGTTCAAGGTGGCCGACGCCGAGGTCACCAAGAAGGTGACGATCAGACATCTGCTCACCCACACCAGCGGCATCGACGGCGACCTGTTCCTCGACACCGGGCGCGGCGACGACTGCGTGGAGAAGTACGTCGAAGCCTGCGCCGACCTGGCCCAGAACCACCCCCTGGGCGTCACCCAGTCCTACTGCAACTCCGGCTTCAGCATCGCCGGGCGCGTGCTGGAGAAGCTGACCGGCAAGCGCTGGGACGACGTGCTGCGCGAGGGCGTCTGCGAGCCGCTCGGCCTCACCCACACCTGGACCCTGCCCGAGGACGTGCTGCGCTTCCGCGCCGCCATGGGCCACGTGGACGGCGAGCCCGCCCCGGTGTGGGGGCTCATGCGCTCGGCGGGACCGGCGGGCCTGATCTGCGCCCGCCCCGCCGACGTGGTGGCCTTCGCCAGGGCCCACCTGGAGGGCGGTCTGCTGGAGAACCCGCAGGTCATGTGGGAGCCGCAGGTGGACATCCCCAACCCGTACGCGCTGGGCCGCCACTGGGGCGTGGGCTGGATCGTGGACGAGTGGAGCGGCCAGCGGGTCATCTCCCACGGGGGCAACACCATCGGCCAGCACGCGATGCTCTGGGCCGTGCCAGGCACCGGCACCATCGCCTGCGTCACCGTCAACGGCGGCCACTCCGGCGCGTTCACCCACCGGGTGGCGACCGAGCTGTTCGCCGAGCTCGACGGCCTCTCCGTGCCGGCCACGCTGGGCCCGCCCGAGACGCCGGTCGAGGTGGACGCCTCCCGCTACGTGGGCCGTTACGAGCGCGCGGGGGCCATCCTCGACGTGTCGCTGCGTGAGGGCAGGCCGTGGTTGCGGTTGGAGGCCACGGGCGCGCTGGCCGCGCTGGAGAAGCCGCAGGAGTTCGAGCTCGTGCCGGTCGACGACACGACGTTCGTGCTCAAGTCGCCCGAGGACCCGTCCTGGCTGTCCGCGGTCTTCTACGAGCTGCCCGACGGCTCCCCGTACGTGCACCTCGGCGCCCGCGCGACGCCGAAGACCGGCTGAGGCGGCCGCCCGCGCCGTGGACTATCGTGACCGGATGAAGAACCGCCCACGCGCCAGCCTCGGGCGGATCCTGCACGACCTCGGCACGACGGTGCTCGACGTGGCCGCATCCCCCGGCTCACTCGACGCCGAGGTGACGGGGGTGCACATCTACGACCCGCTCGACGAGCTGATCGTCCCCTCGGGGGCGATCCTGCTCGCGGTCGGCGTGCAGGGCGCGGACGACATCTGCGCCCTGCTCGCCCGGGCCCCGCACGCCACCGGCATGGTGGTCAAGCTGCCGGTGGACGTGGACGAGCGGGTGCGCGCGGCCGTGCTGGAGACCGGCGTGGCCGTGCTCGGCCTCACCCGTGCCGCCTCCTGGGCCCAGGTGGCGGCGCTGCTGCGCTCCCTGCTGGCCGAGGGCGACCTGGCCGAGCCTGGAGAGGGCGCCTACGGCGACCTGTTCTCGCTGGCCAACGCCGTCTGCGCGCTGCTGGACGCGCCCGTGACGATCGAGGACAGGTCCTCGCGGGTGCTGGCGTTCTCAGGACGCCAGGACGAGACCGACCCCGGCCGGGTCGAGACCGTGCTGGGGCTGCAGGTGCCCGAACGCTACCTGCGCCAGCTCGACGCCCAGGGCGTCTTCAAACGCCTCTACCAGAGCCACGAGCCGATCCACATCGAGCTCGACGACGACGACATCGTCAACCGGGCCGCCATGGCGGTGCGGGTCGGCGACGAGATCCTCGGCTCCATCTGGGCGGTGGTGCACGAGCCGCTCAGCCCGCAGCGGCAGCGCGCGCTCACCGACGCGGCCAAGATCGTGGCGCTGCAGCTGCTGCGCGAGCGGGCCGGGGCCGACACCCAGCGGCGGCTGCGCGCCGACCTGCTGTCCACCGTCCTCGCCGGCGGCTCCGACGCGGCCGAGGCGGCCGGCCGGCTCGGCATCGCGACCACCCGCCTGTGCGTGCTGGCCGCCCAGCTCGCGGGCGTGCCCGCCGACCCCGCGCAGGGCGAGAGCGACAGGCAGCGCTTCTGCGACGCGCTCGCGCTGCACGTCGCCGCCATCCATCCGAAGGCCGCCGCGGCGCTGGTCGGCTCCGTCGCGTACGCGGTGCTGCCGCTGGCCGCCGGCGGAGACGAGGAGGCGCGGGCCGTACGCGTGGCCGAGAGCTTCCTGGCCAGGGTCGGCCCCCGCCACGCGGCCAACATCGGCGTCGGCCGCCTCGCGCTCAGCCTGGCCCAGGTCGCCAGGTCCAGGGCCGACGCCGACCGCGCCCTGCGCGTGCTGCGCGCCGGCGGCACCGCGGGCCGGGCCGCCGGATACACCGAGGTGCACTTCGAGTCGCTGCTGCTCCAGGTCGCCGACGTGGCCGCTTCCGAGGACCAGGCGCCCACAGGCCCCTATCAGCGGCTGCTCGACCACGACGCCGAGCACGGCACCGAGCTGGCCGCCACGCTGGGGGCCTACCTCGACGCGTTCGGCGACGTCAACCAGGCGGCCGCCCGCGTCCACGTGCACGCCAACACCTTCCGCTACCGGCTCAAACGCCTGGTCGAGATCAGCGGCCTCGACCTGGCCGACCCCGACGCCAGGCTCACCGTGATGCTGCAGATGAGGATCTTCGGACGCCAGCACTAGCGGCCCCGGCTTTTTCGTGACCGGCCACGAAGAAGGGGCCGGGGGTGAGCGGAGAAGGTGGTGCTCTCCCCCCACGCTCGTCTGGAGTGCCCATGAGAACACCGATAGCGGCGGCCCTCACCGCGCTCGCCCTGCTCGCGGCCGCCTGCGGAGGCACAGAAGGGGGTGGCGAAGGGGGTGGCGGGCCGGCCGGGGGCGGCACGTTCACCTACGCCCTCCCGGCCGACCCCGGCGTGCTCGACCCTTCTGGGGCCGTGCTCAACGTCACCATCACCACGCTGTCCCTCGCCTACGACACCCTGGTCGGCGTCTCCAAGGACGGCAAGACCGTGCCCCTCCTGGCGGAGAAGTGGACGGTCGAGCCCGACAAGGTCACCTTCACCATGCGCAAGGACGCCACCTGCTCCGACGGCTCGCCCGTCAAAGCCTCCGACGTGGCCGACAGCGTCAACCACATCGCCGATCCCGCCACCAAGTCGCCCATCTACGGCGTGATCGTGCCCACCGGCATGAAGGCCGAGGCCGACGAGGCGGCCGGCACCGTGACCCTGTCGATGCCGGAGCCGTTCAGCTTCATCCTGGAGACCGCCCGCTCGCTCTACGTCGTCTGCGGCGCGGGTCTCAAGGACCGCTCGCTGCTGCAGCGCGGCACCTCGGGCAGCGGCCCCTACAAGCTCACCGAGGCGGTGCCGGGCGACCACTACACCTTCAAGGCCCGCAGGGAGTACGCCTGGGGCCAGGAGGGCGGCACCGGTAAGGACATCCCGGAGACCGCGGTGGTGAAGATCATGCCGAACGAGCAGACCGCCGCCAACCTGCTCATCTCCGGCGGCCTGAACGGCGCCGTCGTCATCGGCCCCGACCGCGCCCGTCTGGAGGCCGCCCCCGGCATCGGCAAGACGGTCGAACCGCTCCAGAACGGCCAGTTCTTCTACCACCAGGGCGACGACCGGCCCGGCCACGACCCCGCCGTGCGTAAGGCGCTCACCCAGGCCGTCAACCTCAAGGAGCTGGCCGGGATCGCCACCAGCGGCACCGGCAAGCCCGCCACGGGTCTCGTCCTGCACCCGCGCCCCTGCCAGGGCGACTCCGTCACCGGGCACGTGCCGGCCTACGACGAGGCCGCCGCCAAGGCCGCGCTCGACGCGGCGGGCTGGAAGCCCGGCCCCGACGGCGTGCGGGTCAAGGACGGCAAGCGGTTCACCCTGCGCTACCTCTACGCCACCACCAGGGGCGCCGGGACCCAGGCCGCCGCCGAGTACCTGGCCGCCGCCTGGCGCAAGGTCGGCGTCGAGGTGAAGCTGAACGGCCAGATCGACACCAAGCTGGCCGAGTCGCTCAACGCCACCCAGGACTGGGACGTCGTCTGGCTGCCCATCGGAGTCACGCTGCCGAGCCAGCTCATCGGCTTCCTGTCCGGCCCCGGCGCCCCCAAGGGCGCCAACTTCGCGCACCTTTCGAACAAGACGTACGAGAAGCTCGTCGCCGAGGCCGGCCGGGTCCCGGCCACCGAGGGCTGCCCGAAGTGGCTGCAGGCGGAGTCGGCCCTGTTCGACTCGGGCGACCTGGTGCCCGTGGTCGAGCAGACCGTGCTCCAGGCCACCAAGGGCGCCACGTACCAGCAGTACGCCGGGGTGTTCGTGCCCGCCTCGATCCGGCTCACGCAGGGAGGCTAGATGACCCGCCGTCTCGGCGTGCGGCGACTGGTGCGGTTCGCGGTGTCGCTGGGGGTGCTCATGGTGGTGTCGTTCGCGATGATCCACCTGATCCCCGGCGACCCCGTCCGCGCCGCCCTGGGCCCGGCCGCTCCCGTGGAGCTGGTCGAGGCCCGCCGGGCGGCGCTCGGCCTCGACCGGCCGCTGCCGGAGCAGCTCCTCACGTACGTCACCGGCGTCGTGACGGGCGACTTCGGCACCTCGTTCCTCACGGGCGAGCCGGTCAGCGAGGTGATCGTCAGCCGTCTGCCCAACACCCTGTCGCTGGCACTGCTCGCCACCGCCGTGGCGCTGCTGCTCGCCGTGCCGCTCGGGATGTGGGCCGCCGTCCGCACCGAGAACGGCCGCAACCGCGGCACCGAGCTCGGCTTCAGCGCCACCACCGGCACCGCCGTGGCCGTGCCCGAGTTCCTGTACGCCATCGCGCTCGTGACCGTCTTCGCCATCGCGCTCGGCTGGTTCCCACCGGCGGGCAAGGCGGGGCCGCTCACGTACGTGCTGCCCGTCCTGGCCCTGTCGCTGGGCCCGGCCGCCATGATCGCCCGCATCTCGCGCGTGGAGACGCTGCGCGAGCTCGGCAAGGACTACGTGCGGCTGGCCCGCGCCAAACGGCTGCCCGCCGCCCGGCTGCACCTGCGGCACGTGCTGCCCAACACGCTGACCGCCACCCTGACCGTCGGCGGCCTGCTGCTCACCTCGCTCATCGCGGGCGGCGTGCTGGTCGAGTACGTCTTCGCCTGGCCCGGGCTCGGCCTGAAGATCGTCGAGTCCATCACGCAGAAGGACTATCCGGTGGCCCAGGGCGTGATCCTCGTCTACGGCGCCCTCGTGCTGATCGTCAACCTCGCGGTCGACCTGGTGCTCGGAGCGCTCGACCCCACGTCCGCCATCAAGGAGGCCTGATGACCGGCTGGTCGCGCAGGAACGCGCCGGGAGCCGCGGGGGCCGTCATCGTGGCGGCGATGGCCGTGCTGGCCGTCGTGGGCCCGCCCATCTGGGGCGACGAGGCCGTGCGCATCGACGCCGCCGCGATACTCCAAGGATCTACGCCCGGCCACCCGCTCGGCACCGACAACCTCGGCCGCGACCTGCTGGCCAGGGTCCTGGTCGCCGGGCGCTACTCGCTGCTGCTGGCGCTGGCGGCCACCGCCATCGGCGCCACGGCCGGAATCGTGCTCGGCACCCTGCCCTCGGTGCTGCCCAGGCGCGCCGCCCGGCTGGCCACCGGCACGGTCAACGCCCTGGTGGCCTTCCCCGGGCTGCTGCTGGCCATGTTCACCGCGGTCGTCACCGGGCTGGGCGCGCGCGGCGCGGTGCTCGGCATCGGGGCGGCCATCGCCCCCGGCTTCGCCCGGCTCACCCAGACGCTGGCCGCCACCGTCGCGAACTCCGACTACGTCTCGGCCGCGCGCATGCTCGGCGTGCCCCGCCGCCTCATCCTGACCAGGCATGTGCTGCCCAACATCGCCGAGCCGCTCATCCTCAACCTCACCCAGGCGCTCGGCGGCGCGCTGCTCGGCCTGGCCGGGATGTCGTTCCTCGGGCTCGGGGTGCAGCCGCCCGACTTCGACTGGGGCCGGCTGCTGTTCGACGGCTTCCCGCGCATCTACGTCACGCCGGAGGTGGCGCTCGGCCCTGCCGCCGCCGTCGCGCTGGCCGGGATCGGCTTCAACCTGCTCGGCGACGCCCTGGCCAGGGCCGCCGCGCGGACGTCCGTCACCCGCGAGAAGACGCCGGCTCCGCCCACCGCTGAAGACGCCGGCGAGCCGGACCCCGGCGCGGTGCTGGAGGTGCGCGACCTGACCGTCACCTTCCCGGGCGGCGTCACCCCCGTACGGCAGCTCTCGCTGACCGTGGCGCCCGGCGAGATCGTCGGGCTCGTGGGCGAGTCCGGCAGCGGCAAGAGCCTGACCGCCGCCGCCATCGGCGGCCTCGTCCCCTACCCGGGCACCGTCACGCACGCGGCGCTCCGCCTGGGCGGCAGGGACGTCGCCACGCTGTCGGACAAGGAGCTCGGCACCGCGCTCGCCATGGTCTTCCAGGACCCGCTCGCCGCGCTCAACCCGGCGCTCAAGGTGGGCGGGCAGCTGGCCGAGGTGGCCATCGTGCACGAGGGCGCCGACCGCGCCGAGGCGCGCCGCCGCGCCGTGGACCGGCTCGGCCACGTCCACCTGCCGGAACCGGACCGCCGCGCCAAGCAACACCCGCACGAGCTGTCCGGCGGCATGCGGCAGCGCGCCGTGATCGCGATGGGCCTCATGGGCACGCCGCGCCTGATCGTCGCCGACGAGCCCACGACCGCGCTCGACGTGACCGTGCAGCGGCAGATCCTGCGGCTGCTGCGCGAGGTCGTCGAAGAGACGGGCGCGGCCACCCTGTTCATCTCCCACGACATCGCCGTCGTGGGAGAGCTGTGCGACCGGGTCGTGGTCATGTACGCGGGCCGCGTCGTCGAGGAACTGCCCGCCGACCGGCTGGCGGACGGGGCCGCGCACCCGTACACGAAGGCGCTCATCGCCTCCCTGCCCGATCTGGACACCGACCGCTCCACGCCGCTGGCGGGCATCGCCGGCACCCAGCCCGCGCCCGGTCAGGTCGGCCCCGGCTGCGCGTTCGCCCCCCGATGCCCGCTGGCCACCGCCCGATGCGAGTCGGACCGGCCGGAACTCGTCGCGCACGGCCCCAAGCAGCGGGTCGCCTGCTGGGAGGTCAAATGATCATCAAGAACCTGAGCGTGCGCTTCGGCGCCTTCACCGCGGTGGACGACGTCACGCTGGAGATCCCCGACGGCGGCGTCGTCGGGCTCGTCGGCGAGTCGGGATCGGGCAAGTCGACGCTGGCCAGGGCCGTGTGCGGGCTCGTGCCCCACACCGGCACCGTGGAGGGCGCCCGCCGGGTGCAGATGGTCTTCCAGGACCCGTACGCCTCGCTGAACCCGCGCATGACCGTCGGCAGGACCATCGCCGAGGGGGCGGGCGCCGGCGAGGTGGAGCGGCTGCTCGGCCTCGTCCGCCTGCCCGCCGAGCTGGCCGGGCGCTACCCGCGCGAGCTGTCGGGCGGGCAGCGCCAGCGCGTGGCCATCGCCCGTGCGCTCGGCGGCGACCCCGGACTGCTGGTCGCCGACGAGATCACCAGTTCGCTCGACGTGTCCGTGCAGGGAGCGGTGCTCAACCTGGTCCGCGGGCTGTGCGACGAGCTGGGGCTGACGATGCTGTTCATCTCGCACAACCTGGCCGTGGTCAGGTACGTCGCCGACGTGGTCGCCGTCATGCACCACGGCCGCCTGGTCGAGGTCGGGCCCACCGAACAGGTCGTCGGCGAGCCCGCGCACGAATACACCCGCAGCCTGCTGGCCGCGGTGCCCAGGCTCAGAGGGTGATCCACTCCGTGGCCGTCGTCACCTCGTCGAGCACGGCCGGGATCGGCTCGACGCCCAGCCCCGGCCCCGTGGGCACCTCCAGGTGCCCGTCCGCCAGCTCGAACGGCTCGGTGACGTCGGTGGCGTAGTAGCGCCGCGAGCCGGAGGTGTCGCCCGGCAGCGTGAACCCCGGCAGGGCGGCCAGCGCCACGTTGGCCGCCCGGCCCAGGCCGGTCTCCAGCATGCCGCCGCACCACACCGCGACGCCGTTGGCCCGGCACAGGTCGTGGATGCGCCGAGCCTCCAGGTAGCCGCCGATCCGGCCCGGCTTGATGTTGATGATCGAGCACGACCCGAGCGCGATGGCCGCGGCGGCGTGCTCGGCCGACTCGATCGACTCGTCCAGGCAGACCGGCGTCCGCAGTTGCGTGGCCAGTTTGGCGTGCTGGACCAGGTCGTCGTTGGCCAGCGGCTGCTCGATCAGCAGCAGGTCGAACGGGTCGAGCCGGGCCAGGTGGCGGGCGTCGGTGAGGGAGTAGGCGGCGTTCGCGTCCACCTGGAGCAGCACGTCGTCGCCGAAGCGCTCGCGCACCGCCCGCACCGGCTCGACGTCCCAGCCGGGCTCGATCTTCAGCTTGATCCGGACGTAGCCCTCGTCGAGGAAGCCTGCCACGGCGTCGAGGAGCTGCGGGACGGAGTCCATGATGCCGACCGACACCCCGCACGGCACACGCGTCCTGGCCGCGCCGAGGAAGCGGCCGAACGACTGGCCCGCCGCCCGCAGCTGCGCGTCCAGCACGGCCGTCTCCACCGCCGCCTTGGCCATGCGGTGCCCCTTGATCGGTTCGAGGGCGCGGCCGACGTCCTGCGCGTCGAGGGTCCGCGGCAGCCTCGGCAGCAGGAAACGGCGGATCACCTCGGCGGCGCCGTCGACGTACTCGGAGGAGTAGAGCGGCCCGGACATCGCCACGCACTCGCCCCAGCCCTCCGCGTCGGGCGTCACCACCCGCACCAGCAGGATGTCACGGGAGGTCTCGGTGCCGAACGAGGTGCGGAACGGCGCCACCAGCGGCATCGCGATCCGCCGCAGCTCTACTCCGGTGATCTTCACTTGCTCTCCCACTTCATCGTCTCTCCAACACGTAGTACGACTTCCCGCAGAACCCCGTGACCCGGCGGCCCTGCGCCATCAGGCCCCCCAGCACCTCGCGCACGGCGTGCCGCCACGCCTTGCCGATGCCCGGGTCGGCCCGGCGCAACCCCTCGATGTCGGCCGGCACCGCGACCAGCACGGTGTCGGCGTCGTCGGATCCCTGCACCGGGCGCCCGCCCTCGTCGGCCAGCGCCACCACCGCGTCGCGGGGGACCGGCACCACGTACGGCTCCCGCCGCGCCAGCGCCTCCACGTGCGGCGCGCTCAGCGGCCAGGACGCCAGCAGCCGGTCCGACTCGTCGCCCTGGTTGATCGCGTCCTCCATGACGCCGTAGAAGGCCGGCAGGTACTCCACCGGCCTGGCCCCCAGCTTGGCCAGGTTGAAGTGCGCGTTGCGGCGCACCAGGGGGTCGTAGGTCCAGGTGATGCGCTCCAGGCCGCGCTCCAGGGCCCAGCGCCGCTGGTGCTGCTTGAGCTCGAACCCGATGCCGTGCCCGGCCGTCGCGCCCGTGACGTGGGAGTGCAGCGCGCCCCCTGCCGCCAGGAACCCCACGGAGGCGCCGACCATGCGCCCGTCCTCGAACGCCCCGGCCACGTAGCCGCCGGCGTGCGCCAGCGCCCGCATCAGCTCCAGTGTGATGGGCGGGTCGCCGGAGCCGAAGTGCCAGATGCCGTCGAACAGCGCGTGCACGCCTTCGAGCTCCGGTATCTCGTGGAGCTCCCTGACCTCGATCAACGGCCGACCCTTTCTCACGGACATCTCCTTGGCGACGCTATGCCATCGCCGTTCGCCGGTGTTCGTGCGGATTCACCAAGACGACCCCGCCCTTTCGTGGCCCCGCCCTATCAGGGGGCGGACGGCGGTTGTGCGGTTCTAGTCTGCCCGGGTGGAAGAAGAGCTCATGACCGTGTTCGGCGGGGTTGACGCCGTGCTCGAACCGCTCACGCACAACCCGAACAACGCCGTCACCCGAGGCATCTGGCGCGCCCGCGCCGGCTCCCGTACGGCGGTGCTCAAGGTCCTGACCAGGCGCAAGGAGGCGCCCGCCGGGTGGGAGCACTCCGAGGACCCGCGGCACTGGAACTACTGGCGCAGGGAGGCCGACGTGTACGCGAGCGGCCTGCCGGGCCTCTGGGCCGGCACCGGGCTGCGCGCGCCCCGGCTGCTGGAGCTGGCCGAGCGGCCGGACGGCGACCTGGCGCTGTGGACCGAGGACGTCGCGGGAGCGCCGGGCACCACGTGGGACGTCGCCCGCCACGCGCGCCTCGGACACCAGCTCGGCCTGGCGCAGGGGGCGGCGACGCCCGTGGAACGGCCGTGGCTGAGCCGGTCCTTCCTGCGGGACTACCTGGAGGCCAGGCGGGTCCCGTACGAGCTGCTGGACGACGACGCCGCCTGGCGGCAGCCCCTGGTGGCCGCGAACTTCCCGCCGGAGCTGCGCGGCGAGCTGATCCGGCTGCACCGCGACCGCGAGGAGTTCCTGGCCGTCATGGAGTCGCTGCCGAGGGCGCTGTGCCACCTCGACCTGTGGCCGAGCAACGTCATCGACGCGGGCGGCGAGAGCGTGCTGCTGGACTGGGCGTTCACCGGCGACGGCGCGCTCGGGGAGGACGTCGGCAATCACATCCCCGACAGCGTCTTCGACCTGTTCCTGCCCGCCGCCCTGCTGCCCGAGCTGGACGCGGCCGTCTACGGGGCCTATCTTCGCGGGCTTCGGGAGTCGGGGTGGCGCGGTGACGAGCGGCTGGTGCGGCTGGCCGTGTGCGCGTCGGCGGTCAAGTACGACTTCCTGGCGCCGCTGATGCTGCGGCAGGCGGGGGAGGCGCAGCTCGACTACGGCGGCTCCCGCCGGTGGACGCCACCCGCCGTTACCGGGAACGCGGCGCGGCCCTGATGTTCCTGGCGGGCTGGGCGGACGAGGCCAGAAAACTGGCCGCCGCCGTCCTCTGAGCCGAAGGCGGGGGGCAGGGCCGGCTTCAGCGCTGGTTTCAGGGCCGGCTTCAGCGCTGGCTTTAGGGCCGGCATCTGGCGCCGGGGTGGCGCGGGACGGGTCAGCGCCAGCTTCTGGCGTCGAGGCGGCGCAGGACGCGGGAGACCACCGCCGGGTCGGCGCCCGGTCCCGGCGCGCCTCCAGGACCACCTGCCGGGCGGCGGACAACATCTCGCCCTGCACCCGCCGCACCAGCTTGATCCGCCGGGCCCGCTGCTCGTACGCCTCGCGCCGCTCGTCGTCGGCGATCTCGGGGCTGATCCGCAGGCCCAGGTCCATCATGCGCCGGGTCAGCAGCTCGACCACCTCCTCGGGCAGGTCCTCGGCCTCGTCGATCTGCCGCAGCCGCCGCTTGGCCGCCCTGGCCGCCTCGACCGCCAGCCGCTTCTCCAGCTCCCGCTCGGCCGCCGTGTCGCCCTTCACTCCGAGCCTGGTCACCAGCCACGGCAAGGTCAGCCCCTGCACGATCAGCGTCACCAGGATGACCGCGAAGGAGATGAACACGATGACCGCCCGCTCGGGGAACGGCCCGCCGCCCTCCGTCTCCACCAGCACGGCCACCACGGCCGACAGCACGAACTCGGTCAGCGCACCCGGCCACGAGAAGGTGCCGGTCACGGCCGCCGCGATGGCCACGTGGTAGAGCACGATCGCGGTGACGTCGTTGAACAGGCCCTCGCCTTCGAGTAGCGACACCAGGCGCCTGGGCAGCCCGAGCCGGCCCGCCACCGCCGTGGCCGCGACCGGGTCGGGCGGCGCCACCAGCGCGCCCATGGCCACCGCCGCCGCCAGCGGCAGCCCGGGCACGAGCGCGTCCGCGACCGCCGCCACGGCCGCCGTGGTCACGAAGACGAGCGCCACGGCGAGCAGGAAGATCGGCTGCCGGCTGGCCGCGAACTGCCGCCACGAGGTGCGCTGGACGGCCGCGTACAGCAGGGGAGGCAGCAGGGGAGGCAGCAGGGGAGGCAGCAGCAGCGGCAGCACGATGCCGGGCGGTACGTCCACGTTCGGGACGAAGGGCAGGGCGGCCAGCACGATGCCCAGCAGCGTCATCAGGACAGGCGGGGGCAGCCCGAGCCGCTCACCCACCGGTACGGTGACCAGCGTAGTCGAGCGCTCCCGTACGGCGGCGCAGGGGCTAACGGTCGAGAACGTGCAGCGTGTGCGGGCTGGAGCCGAGCGGCACGGGGCCCCGTTCCGCGCAGGCCACCACGTCCGCCACCCGGGCCCCGAACAGGTCGGGCACGTAGATGGCCGGTTCGAGGCAGAACGTCATCCCGGCCGCCAGCATGGTGTCCTCGCCGTCCCTCGGCCCCTCGTCGGGCCCGAGGCCGACACCCCGGCAGGTGCGGGGTGCGGCGAAGCGCCCGTACCCGCTGCCGTCGATCACCTCGCCGACCGCCCGCGCCACCTCCGCCACCGCGACGCCCGGCCGCACCGCCCCCAGCCCGGCCCGGTAGGCCGCCGTCACCACGGAGTACATCGCCTCGAAGTCCTCCGGCGGCTCGGCCACCACGAACACCCTGGCCACCTCGGCGCAGTAGCCGCCCCACCGCCCGCACACCGACACCGTCACCGCGTCGCCGGGATTGATCACCCGCTCGCCCGGCACGTGCGCGGGCCGCGCCGTGTGCTCGCCCGCCGCCACCCGCAGCGCGACCAGCTCCTCGCAGCCCGACTCCGCCAGCAGCACCCGCAGCCGGTGCGCCATCGCCCGCTCGGTCGCCCCGAACCAGGCCAGCTCACGCGCCCGCGCCAGCACCCCCTCCGCGGCGGCCACCGCCCGGCCGATGGCCTCCACCTCGTACGGCTCCTTACGCAGCCGCAGCGGCGCCAGCACCGACGAGGCGGGCACGAGCTCGGCCTCGATCGCCATCCCGAACAGCTCCCGGACCCGCATCTCCGGATCCACCCCGACCCGCCGCGCCCCCTCGGGCACCAGCCCGGCCGGATCGGCGGTCTCGGCCACCGCGTCGCCCGTCACGACGATGAACGCCCCCGCCCGGCTGTCGGGACCCCCGCCCAGGAACCGGTAGTCCGGCGAGGGCCGCAGCACCAGCGCGTCCACCCCGGCCCCCGCCATCGCCTCCCGCACCGCCGCCACCCGGCCGCTCACGGCGTCGTGCGGCTCTCCGGCGTCCGCCACCCGGCCGCTCACCGCCTCGTGCGGGCCCCCGGCGTCCGCCGCCCGGCCGCCTACGGCGTCGCACGGTTCGCGGCTCACTTGGGCTCGTGCAGCCAGCAGGCGACCGGCCCGAAGTCCGGCTCCTTCTCGCGGCACACGTCCATCACCATCGGGCAGCGCGGGCTGAACCGGCATCCGCCCGGCGGGTTCGCCGGATCGGGCACGTCCCCCGGCAGCTCGGCGGGCAGCACGCCCAGCCCGTCCGGCTTGGGGATCGCCCCCAGCAGCGCCTTCGTGTACGGGTGCCGCGGCTCGGCCCACACCTCGGCCGTGTCGCCCACCTCGACGATCTTGCCCAGGTACATGACCGCGATCCGGTCCGCGATCAGCCGCACCACCGACAGGTCGTGGCTGATGAACAGCAGCCCCGCCCCCGACTCCACGGCCAGGTCCCGCATCAGCCTGGCCACCTGCGCCTGCGCGGAGGCGTCCAGGGCCGAGATCGGCTCGTCGCCGATCAGCAGCCGCGGCCTGGCCGCCAGCGCCCGCGCGATGGCGATGCGCTGCCGCTGCCCGCCGGAGAACTCGTGCGGGTGCCGCCCCGCGAAGTCGCGCGGAAGCCCGACGCGTTCCAGCAGGTCGGCGGGGGTGGTGGCGGTGTCGCGCGAGGTGCGCAGCCCGTCGGCGATCTGCTCGCCCACCCGCCGCCTGGGGTTCAGCGACGCGTACGGGTCCTGGAACACCATCTGGATCCCGGTCAGTTTCCTGCGGCGCAGCCCGAGCGGGGTGACCGGCTGCCCGTCGAAGGCGACCGAGCCTGCCGTGATCGGGTTCAGCCCGCAGACCGCGCGGGCCAGCGTCGACTTGCCGCAGCCGGACTCGCCGACCAGCCCGACGACCTCGCCGGGATGGACCGCCAGGCTGGCCCCGGCCACCGCCCGCACCACGGGCCGGCCGGGGGAGCGGTGCTCGACCACCAGGTCGTCAATGGTCAGCAGGCTCATGACAGCTCCGTATCAGGCAGGGAGTCCAGCAGCGAGCGGGTGTAGGGGTGCTCGGGCTCGCGCAGCACACGGGCGCGCGGCCCCGACTCCACCACCAGACCGTCCTTCATCACGCTCACCTCGTCCGCGACGGCCGACATGACGCCCAGGTCGTGCGTCACGAGCAGCACCGCCAGCCCCAGCTCGTCGCAGAGGCCGCGCAGCAGCCGCAGCACACCCGCCTGGACGGTCACGTCCAGCGCGGTCGTGGGCTCGTCGGCGATCAGCACCTTCGGCGAGCAGGCCAGGGCGACGGCGATGGCGATGCGCTGCCGCATCCCGCCGGAGAACTGGTGCGGGAAGCGCCCGTACGCCTCCGCCGGGCCCGGGATGCGCACCTTGCCGAGCAGCTCCACCGCCCGCGCCTTCGCCTCCGCCTTGCCCAGGCCGAGATGGTGACGCATGTGCTCGGTGAGCTGCTTGCCGATCGTCAGCATCGGGTGCAGGCTCGTCGCCGGGTCCTGGAAGACCATGGCGACCTCGCCGCCGCGCACCCGGTTGAGCTCCTTGGGCGGCAGCGTCAGCAGGTCGCGCTCGCCGAGCCGGATCGCGCCCGTGGTCCGCGCGCCGTGCGGCAGCAGCCCCAGCACGGCCAGCCCGGTCATCGTCTTGCCCGAGCCGCTCTCCCCGGCCAGGCCGTGCACCCGGCCCTCTGACAGCCGCAGGTCGACGCCGCGCAGGATGTCCTTCCCGCCGATCGACACCTTCAGCTCGGTGATGTCCAGCGTCACAGCGCACGCTCCTTGATCGCGCGGGCCGTACGGGGGTCGAGGGCGTCGCGCAGGGTGTCGCCGAGGAAGTTGAACGCCAGCACCACGGTCAAAATCGCCAGACCGGGGAACGTCGCCACCCACCAGCTGTCGAACACCTCGACGCCGGAGGCGACCATCGCCCCCCACTCGGGCGAGGGCGGCTTGGCGCCCAGGCCCAGGAACGACAGCCCGGACAGCAGCAGCAGCGCCGTGCCGATGTCGAGCGTGGCCAGCACCAGCACCGGGCCGGTCACGTTCGGCAGCACGTCGACCCGCAGCGAGCGCCACACCGAGAAGCCCAGCAGCCGCCCGCTCAGCACGAACTCCCGCTCCCGCACGCCCAGCACCAGCCCGCGCGTCACCCGCGCGTAGGCGGGCCAGGCGACGACGAGCACGGCCAGCACCGCGTTCGTCAGGCTCGCGCCGAGCGCCGCGGCCACCACCATGGCCAGGATGACCGTGGGGAAGGCGAACACCAGGTCCGCCACCCGCATGATCGTCTCGTCCACCCAGCGGCCGAAGTACCCGGCGCACGCGCCGAGCAGGCCGCCGATCAGCACCGACAGCGCCACCAGCAGCAGCGTCAGCGGGATCGACACGCGCGCCCCGTACATGACCCGGCTGAGGATGTCGCGGCCGAGCTGGTCGGTGCCGAACCAGTGGCCGGGCCCTGGAGCGGCCAGCCGCGGCAGTTCCTGGGCGAGGGGGTCGTGCGGCGCCAGCGCGGGCGCGGCCAGCGCGACCACGAGCCAGGCGACGACCAGCACGCCGCCGACGACGGCCAGCGGCTGGCGCCACGCCTCCGGCAGCCTGCGCAGCAGGCCTTTGCGCGCGAGGGGGTCGCGCCGTCTCATTGGAGCCTCACTCGGGGATCGATGACGCCGTACAGGACGTCCACGATCAGGTTGATGACCAGGTACACGATGCCCACCACGAGGCCGACGCCCATGACGGCGGGCAGGTCGAGGGTGGTGGCGCTCTTGTAGGCGTACTGGCCGACGCCCGGCCAGGCGAAGATCGCCTCGACCAGCACGGTGCCGGACAGCAGGCTGCCGAAGGCCAGGCCTGCCACGGTGATGATGGGCACCAGGGCCGAGCGCAGCACGTACCGGAACAGGATCGTGCGCCCTGGCAGGCCCTTGGCCCTCGCGGCGCGCACGTAGTCCTGCCCCAGCACCTCCAGCACCGCCGAGCGGGTGAACCTGGTCAGCAGCCCGATCGTGTAGAGCGCCAGCACCAGGGCGGGTGTGACGAGGTGGCCGGCGGCGGAGGCGAAGATGTCCCACCGGCCGGCCAGCAGCGCGTCCACCGTCTGCAGGCCGGTCACGGGCGGCGCCAGGCCGAGCGCGACGTCCACCCGGCCGCTGCCCGGGGTGAGCTGCAGCCGGTAGAAGAACACGTAGAACGCCAGCAGCGCCAGCCAGAACGTCGGCACGGAGATGCCGATCAGGCTCAGCACCCGCAGCGCGTGATCCGGGAGACGGTCCCTGCGCAGCGCCGCCACCACGCCGAAGCCCACGCCCAGCACGAGCGAGACCAGGATCGCCGCGCCCGCCAGCTCCAGCGTGGCCGGGACGAACTCGGCCAGATCCTGACTCACCGGGCGGTGGCTCTGCTGGCTCATGCCCAGGTCGCCCTGGACCAGGCCCTGGAGGTGGATGAGGTACTGCTGCCAGAGCGGCTTGTCCAGGCCGTGCTCGGCCCGCCACTGCGCCACGATGGCGGGATCGCCCAGGGCCCGCTGGCCGAGGTTGGCGGCCACGGGGTCACCCGGGACGAGGTTCGTCAGCACGAACGTCACCAGGGTGATGCCCCAGGCCATCAGCACGGCCAGCAGGATCCGCCGGATCAGGAACCGCGCGAGCGGATGCACCCTGTGCCGCCCTTACTTCGCGCCGAGGTCGGCGACGTCCACCGTCCACACGGGGTGGTACTCGAGGCCGGTCACCGACGCGGCGGTCACGATGTTCTGGCCCGGCTGGATCAGCGGCACGAACGGGCCCGAGGCGTTCAGCTTCGTCTGGACGTCCACGTACGCGGCCCCGCGCGCCTCGTCGCCGATCGTGACGGCGGCCTTGTCGCCCGCGGCCTCGATCTCCTTCGCCGCGCCCTTCTTCCAGCCGGCCCGCAGGCCCACCGTCTTACCGGGCAGGAAGGCGAGGTAGTCGCTCGGGTCGGGGTAGTCGGGGCCCCAGTACCACAGGCCCATCTCCTCCTTGCCGTTGCGGTAGTTGTCCAGCGCCGTCGTGACCGGCGCCGGCTGCAGGTCGACCGTGATGCCGACCTCCTTGAGGTTGGCCTGGATGCGCTCGGCCAGCGGCTGGAACGACAGGCCGTTCACGGTCAGCTCGCTCGGGTACTCCAGCTTGACCGTCGGGTTGGACAGCCCGCTGGCGGCCAGCGCCGCCTTGGCGCCCTCGACGTCGCGCTTGGCCCCCTGGTCGGCGGGCAGGGCGCCGAGGAGCTGCGACGGGATCACGCCGGGGGCCTGCGTCGAGCCCTCGCCGGCCAGCTCCAGCAGTCCGGCGTAGTCCACGCCCTTGCGCACGGCCTCGACGAACTTGGGGTTCGTGGTCGTCTTGCTGATGCCGGAGTCCTGGTTGGCCAGCAGGAAGATGACGTTCGCCGACGGGGTCTTCTTCACCTGGAGGGTCGCGGGCATGCCGGTGACCTGGTCGCCCGACAGGTTGAGCGCCACCTGGCTGTCACCGCGCTGGACGTTCAGCTTCTGGGTGGCGGCCTCGACGTTGCGGATGACGACCTTGTCGTAGGCGGGCTTGGTCCCGTAGTACTTCGGGTTCGCCTTGAGCGTGACCTGGCTGCTCACGTTGAACGACTCGATCTGGTATGGGCCCGAGCCGGCCGAGGAGGCGTTCAGGTACTGCTCGGCCTTGTCCTGCGGGTCCGTCGTCGCACCGTTCTGCTTGGCGAGCTTGCTGTTGATGATGCCGAGGGCCGGGTTCGGCAGGATGAACGGCAGGGCCGGGTTGGCCGCCTTCGACGTCAGCGTGATCGTCGAGTCGTCGGTCTTGGCCACCTCGACGCCGTCCAGCAGGAAGGACGGCGTACCCTTCATGTCACGCACCCGCGTGAGCGAGAACACCACGTCGTCGGCCGTCAGCGGTGAGCCGTCGGCGAACGTGGCCCCCTGCTTCAGCTTGAGCGTCAGCGTCTTGCCGTCCTCGGACAGCTCGTACGACTCGGCCAGCGCCGGCACCGGCTTGGTCACGTCGGCCCCGTCGAACGTCAGCAGCGTCTCGTAGACCGCCTTGCCGATGATCAGGCCGGTCGGCTCGTACGTGCGGCCCGGGTCGGCCGTCTTGAGGTCGAAGGAGGTGTCGATGACGAGGGTCTTGCCCCCGGCCGCGGCCGGGGTCTGCGAGGTGCCGCCGCCGCTTCCGCAGGCGGCGAGGGCGAGTGCACCGGCGAGCAGCACAGCCGCCGTCTGCGAGCGGGTCGCCATGTAGTTCCTCCAAAATTGGACGTTCAGCAGAAGGATGTCGAGGATTGTCCGGCAGAACGTCCAGGCTCTGTGCGGTCAGCAAGACGGATATAAAGTGCGGTGAGGTAATGATGAGTGAAATTTCCAGAAATGGTGTCGGCGGTGCCGGTCAACCTGGACGGATCGGCATCGGGCTCGAACTGGACGACGTCCACATGAAGATCCTCGAGGTCCTGCGCGAGAACGGCCGGATCTCGGTGGCCGCGCTGGCCGAGCGGGTGGGCATCTCGCGCGCCAACGCCTACACCCGCTTCGAGGCACTGCGCGCCGACGGCGCGATCAAGCGCTTCACCGCCGAGATCGACCACGTCAGGACCGGGCTCGGCATCACGGCGCTGATCTTCGTGACCGTACGCCAGCAGATGTGGAAGCAGTTCAGGGCCGAGCTGGCCAGGATGCCGGAGGTGGAGTACTGCGCGATCACCACCGGCCAGCACGACGCCATGATCCAGGTACGGGTCTCCGACGTGGCCGCCGTGCACACCATGGTGACCGACCGGCTGGCCAACATCCCCGCCGTCAAGGCGACGGAGACGGTGTTCATCCTGGACGAGGTGCTCAGGCGGCCGTACGTGCTGCCGAGCGACGGCGACCGTGACCGGCCGCGCGCCCCGCGACGACCGGCTCCTGAGGCGCAGGGGGACGTGCCGCTCGGCAAGATGCGCTTCGTCGGCGCCGCCGAGGGCCGCGCCGCCCTGCGCAAGGACGGCTGACGTCTCTCACCAGGACGGCCGCCTCCCTGCACCAGAAGGATCGAAGACCTGCGCTGCTGCGTCAGGACGGCTGACGGGTGTGCTCGGCTCGGGGACGGTCTTTATGTGCGCGCTCAGCTCGGGGACGGCTGACGTGCGCGCTCGGCTCGGCGATCAGGCCACTTCGGCGCACACACTCACGTGCGGCGTGTCATCCCCCTCGAACGCGAACTCCTCCACCAGCCGCAGCCGCCCGTTTTCACCGGCCTCGATGCGGCTGGTGCTCCTCCCGGCCGCCTTGCCCCCGGCCACCAGTGCGTGCACGTAGGTGATCGACACCTGGTCACCGTCCCTGGTGCCGACGAAGCGCCCCTGGGTTACGGTGTCGCCCGTGTAGCTGCCCCACACCACCTCGTCGTCCTCCCAGTACTCGAACCGGGTGGGGCTGTCGGGGTTCACCACGCTCGCCGTGGAGCTCACCATCACGAATTTACGGCCGTTGAGATTCACGCCCCCTATGGTCCCCAGATTCCCGAAATATCACCAAACCGTTGGACATTTGGTGATGCTCCCCAGTCAACCCCGCCAATCCGTCCAGCAACCCGCCCCACAACCCACGATCACCAAGCCCCCGTCCACCGCCCCGGCTCCCAGGCCCGGCTCCCACCCTCGCTCCCGGCTGCCGTCCTCAGCCGCCGGCGGCGCTCCCAGCTCCCTGCCTCGCGTCCGGCTCCCGCCTACCGATCCCCACCAGCGGTCCCTCCACCGGGGTCCCGTCACCCGGACCTTAGAGCAGGTCCCCTGGCGCCGATGGCATGGTGGCGCTGATCGGGACGGCGGCGGTGATGGCACGGTTGCGTCGATGCGTCGATACGTCCATGCGTCGGCGGGCGGCAGGCCTTGAGCGGAGGGCGTTTGGGCGATGGCGCCCGGTGGGTCGGCGTCACGAAGGGGCGGTGACCGGGGTGGTGTGGGTGGCTGGAGTTGATCTGCGTGCTGGAGGGAGATCACGCCCGGGGGAATCCCTAGGTCGGACATGTGAGGCTTCCCTGTGGGAGGGGCGCAGTGTGGATCTTCAGGCCGTTCGCGGAGGGACGGCCGGGGTCCTCGCCGCGCAGGGGAAGGTGCCCGACGGCCCCCGTGGAGCAGCTGCCACGTCGCAGCGCCGGTCCTCGCCATACCGGCGCCGGGTCCGCGGCCATCGGGGCGGCCCGCACGTAGCCATGCGGGCCGCCCCGAGTGCCTTCACCCCCGCAGAGACACCTTTCGGGCACCTGCCCGGAGGCGGCGCTCCGGGGTGGTTGCCTCCGGCAGCGCCGCCTCACGAGGGATGCCGCCTCACGAGGGATGCCGCCTCACGAGGGATGCCGCCTCACGAGGGATGCCGCCTCACGAGGGATGCCGCCTCGCAGGAGGTGTTGCCTCGTAAGGGATGCCGCCTCACCGGGCCGTCCATCGACAGTGACATCGCCGCACGCGGACACCCCTCGAATGCCGTCTGTGCCGGTCCGGGGGCGCGACTCGCGGGGCCGGGCATGGGGTTGCCCGGGACTTTACCTTTCACCGCCTGACGCCATCATTGCGCTGTGTGATAGTAATGTGACACTGCGTATCCGAAAGAGATCCGGGAGATCTTCATGGTGGCGTACACGCTCTCGATCTTGGCGGCGGTAGGCGCGGTGGCGCTCACCGCGCTGCTGTTCAGGCGGGTGACGAGAGCGGGCGAGGACCGCGATCCCAGCGGCCCGTCCGCCGCGCACGCCGGGGCGATGCTCTCGGCCATGTTCCTGCTGGTGTTCGCGATCGCGATCATCGTGCCATGGACCACGGCCGACGCCGCCAGGCTCAACACCCACGCCGAGAGTCAGGCCGCGGTCGACGCCTACTGGGCCGCCGCCGACCTGCCCGGCTCCGCGCCGGAGGAGGTGCGGCGGTCGTTGCGCGACTACGTGGCGTTCGTCGTGAGAGACGAGTGGCCGGTCATGGCCGACGGCAAGATGCACCCGGTCGGCGCCGAGCGGATGGACGACCTGCGCAGCCGCGTCACCGAGTTGCAGACGAGCGACAACGACGAGGAAGATGCCAAGGCCGGCGTGCTGGAGCAGCTCAGCGCCATCTCCACGGCCCGCGCCCAGCGCACCGCCGACGCCGCCGCGTCGCCGCCCGACGGGCTGCTGCTGCTGACGATCCTCACGGGCGTGCTGGTCGTCGTCTTCCCGTTCCTCGCCGGGGCCAGGCCGCGCGGGCTGGCGATGCTGCCGCTGCTGGCGACGGCGGCGCTGCTGGGCTTCGGCACCTACCTGACCTGGGACATCTCCCGCGCCTTCGCCGGGCCGCTGGCGGTCGGGCCGGAAGCGTTCCAGGGGGCGCTGCAGGAGTTCGCCCGGATCACCGGGGGGATGTGACCGTGGCAGCCGGACGCGCGCCGCTGCTGCTCGCCGCCACCCTCCTCACCACCGCCGCCGCCGTCGGCCCCGTTTCAGCCGTCGGCGATCCCCGATCCGTCCGCACGCCGGCGACGACCACAGCGGTGTACGCCGGTCAAGGCTCGATGGTGGCGGCTGGGTGGGCACGAGGGGTGGCGGCGGTGCCGGTGGCGGCTGCCGGGTTGGGGCGAGGGCCGGCGGCGACGGTGCTGCCGGGGGTGGTGCCACTGGCGGGTCCTGGGCGGGTGCCGGTGAGGGGGTGGGGTGGTGGGCGGGTGCCGTCGCCCAGGCCCGTGCCGAAGGTGTCCGTACGGCCGCCCGTCCCGCCCAAGGGCGTCACCGTGGGTCCGACGGTGAAGGTGCCCCGGGTGTCGGTACGGCGCGCGCCCCGGCCCAAGGTGTCGATCTCGATCCCGAACGTGAACCGGCGGGCCGCGCCCGAGATCACGCTGCCCCACGTGACGATCTACCCGGACGGTGTGTGCTCGGGCGCGGTCGAGGTGGGGGAGTGCCCGCGCCGCAGGTCCAGGGCGGAGGCGCGCAAGGTCGTGCCTCCCGCGCCGCCCGCGTCCCTCGTTGAGCCGGTACGTGTGCCCCCTCCGCCGACCCCGACCCCCACGCCGTCGGCCCGGTCGCACGTCAAACGCCTCGAACCGCCGGCCAGGCGGGACAACCCCCTGAACACCGTGCTGCTGACGGTCGCGCTGGTCACGGTCATCAGCTCGACGACGGCGGTCGCGTTCCGCCGGACCCGATGATCAGGCGAGGCCGGGGATAGGGGAGTGGCTCCCCTGGTCAGGGAACGGCTTGGGGTGACCAGGCGGGCGGCTCGCCTGGTCAGGTGAGCGAACTGGGTGATCAGGCGAACCGCTCCTCGGTCAGGCGAACCGCTTCTCGGTCAGGCGGGCGAGCCGGTGAACCGGCTGACGGATCCCTGGTCAGGCGAGTAAGCCCATTGGCAGGTCGGCGGATCCGTGATCACGCGAGGGACTTGAGGGCTTTGGTGCGGGTTTCGAGGGTCTCGCGGAGGGTGGTCGCCTCCTTCTCGGCCTTGGTGGTGTCGGCGCGCTCATTGCGTCCGTACGCGGCCAGCGCCTGGTCCAGCAGGCCCGTGGCCGTGCCGTTGGCCAGCAGCTTGCGGTAGAGGGCGGCGTACTCGCGCTTGTACAGCTTGTTGAATTCGGCGTTGGCCAGGAACTTCTCCTTCAGGGCGTGGCCGATCCGCATGCCGCCTCCCGGCCCGCCCGCCCGCTGACCGGCCTGGGGTTGCCCCGCCTGGGACTGCTCAGCCGGGGACTGCTCAGCCTGTGACTGGTTGGGCTGGGACAGGTCGGACTGGGACTGGGTCGGCCTGGCCGTGCGAGGGAAGCCCATGCTGATCGTGTCGTCGGGGCCGGCGGTGGCGTTGCCGTTGAGGGCGAAGTTGAGGTCCCAGCTGATCACCTTGAACGTGGCCGTGTCCAGGTCGTACCAGAGGTAGTAGTTGCGCCCGGGGCCGGCCATGTCGTCGAAGTTGAGCAGGAGGTTCTGCAGAGCGACATATCGGGCGAACGACTGCACGTCCAGCCGCGTGGCCAGCCCCGTGGCGAACTCCTCGGCCGACGACTGCTCCACCCACTTGATCAGGTCGATGACGGGCTGCAGGTCGCGCTCGCCTTTAAGGTTGACCTGCTTGAAGTCGTCCACGTACTCGGTCTGGTCCTCGCCCTGGTAGGCGAACTGGCTGGAGGCCAGGGACTTGTACAGGACGCCGTGGCCGAGGCGTTCGGCGTACCCCTCGTCCAGGTACTCGACCAGGAGGCGCGGTGCCGCGGCGCGGCCGTTGACCGAGAAGGAGGCGTAGGCCGAGCGCTGCGTCGGCTCGCCCGCCGCGCCCACCATGGCGATGGCCAGGGCCTCGTTCAGGAGGGCCGAGGACTGCGCGGCGGCCGGGCGTACGGCGAGCTGGGTGTGGCCCTGGTAACGGCGGCCCTCGACGAACTCGTCGAAACTGATCAGCCACGGCAGGTTCTCCGGCTCCTCGGCCTTGAGTGAGGCGCCGAACCCGCCGGGCCGCCCGCCCCCTGGCTGATCGGCGCCGGGCTGAGCCTGGCCACCGTTCTGGGTCTGGCCGTCGCTCTGCTTCTGGCCATCGGACTGGGTCTGCCCGTTCCCCTGGGTCTGCCCGTCACCCTGGGTCTGGCCGTCCCCCTGGGTCTGGCCGTCGGGTTGAGTCTGGCCGTCCGGCGGCTGGAAGCCGTTCGGTGGGCGGAGGCCGTCGGGTGGTTGCCCGCCCGGCATGCCGCCCGCCCGCCCGGACCGCACCCGCGACTGCCCCTTCCAGGTGAGCCCCTGCAGCGTCGAGTTGCCCTTGAGCCGGATGCCCACGCTCGGGATCCTGGTCCCGTCGATGGTCAGGTCCGCCTCGACGTACTTCTTGTCGCCGTCCTTGAAGTACTCGGTCAGCATGTCCTGATAGCTCTCGTCCCGGAACGTCAGGGTCACCTGGTGCGGCGCGGAGGCGTCGAACAGTTCCTGCGACCCGGTGAGGTTCCGCACGGCGGCGTCGGTCCCGGCGGTGCCGGAGGCGGTGACGTACGGGCGGACGGTGCCGCTGCCGAGCACCCCCCAGCACGTTGCCAGGAAAGCCGCGCACAGGGCCACCAGCTTCCAGTGGTGCCGGAGTTTGACGGGAACGCGGTGCTTGAGCCGCTTCGGCTGTGCCATGACGGGGACCTCACAGGTCCGTCTGGTCGTATCCGGTCAGGACCGTGACCGACTGGCCGTGGTTGCGTTCGCGCAGCGCGGCGATGAGGTCGGCGGGTTCGGCGCCCTTCTTGATCTTCGTCGTGTACATGAGCTCGACCAGCGCGCCCGCCCTGATCGACTCCATGCTGACCAGCTCGAACTCGTCGGTGTGGCGCAGCAGCACGTCCTGGATCGCCTGGGTGTAGTCCTCGTCGGAGGGCACCTGCACCTTGACGACCTGGCGGCGTACGTTCAGCCGGAACCAGTCGAAGCGGTGCATCACCACGATGATCAGCGAGATGGCCACCGCGGCCACCACGGCCAGCAGGTAGAAGCGGGTGCCGACGGCCATGCCGACGCCCATCACCAGGAAGATGAACCCGACGTCGCGGGTCTCCTTGATGGCGTTGCGGAAGCGCACCACCGACAGGGCGCCGACCAGGGCGAAGGCGCGGGCGATGTTCGAGCCGACGACCAGCATGATCAGCGAGATGAGCATGCCGAGGACGGGCAGCATCTGCACGTATGACTGGCTGTAGGAGACGTTGCGGTGCGTCGCCCGGTAGACCCAGCCGATCATCGCGCTGAGCACGAACGACAGGGACATCGCGATCGCGATGTCGGCCACGCTGAACGTGCCGGACAGGTCCTGGAACGAGAAGTCCATGGGGGTCATGCCTCCGGGGGAGCCGTCAGAGCCGACGCGCGGCCGTGGTTCAGGTCAAAGTCGGGATGGGAGTCGGGGCGAGGGGCGGGGCGGGGGCCATACAGAGGGTCGAGGTCGTGGCCGGGGATGTGGAAGATCGAGCGCGGCGCCAGCCCGTACGCCTCCACGCTCTGGCAGTACTTGGAGACCCGGATCACCTGAAGGTTCCGCTTCGCGGTCAGGTCGGTCAGCCAGTACGGCACCCGCTCGTTCGCCTTGACCTCCACGATCGTCTTCCCGGCGGGCACGATCAGCCGGTTCTCGGCGTCGGCGGCGAGGTGGAAGTCCCGGTCCCGCCCGCGTACCCGCTGGTCGAAGGTCACCCGCAGGCCCACGTCGGCGCCGCGGCCCACGTACGCGTGCCGCTGGTAGCCGGTCATCGCGGTGGCCCGCAGGTCGAGCCGGCAGACGAGGTCGAGCACCTCCTCCAGGAAGCCGCGCTCCGACGGCTCGTGCTCGACCAGCTCGCGCCCGTCGCACAGCAGCAGCGCGTCCCGGTACGGCAGCCGCACCCGGCGCTTCTGCGTGACCCGGTTGACCCGCTGCTTGATCTCGACGTGCACGGGGGTGTCGGGCGTGACCGCGAACCGGTCACCGTAATGGCGCACGCGCAGTTTCCTGCGGAACTTCAGGCCCTCGATCTTCTCCCAGTAGAAGCGGAGCCGCCGGGTGTCGTAGTAGACGCTCCAGACGCCGTACCCGGCGTCGCCGCTGTAGCGGTCGCGGTCGAGCAGGCCCTCGATCTCCTCACGCAGCTCGCCGGCTGTCCGCGCGTCCACGAGATACTTGATCTCGTACCGGTTGAACGCGTGCAGCCTGCTGGGCGAGCGCAGCGCGTGCCCCGCCTCGCCGGGGTCCTGGCGGGGGAGCGCGGGCCGGTCCGCGGAGACGGCGCGCCTGCGGAATCCACGCAGCATGTCTCTCCTTCCGTGTCAGCCCACAGGTGACCGCACCAACCTGGGAATAATGTGTGAACCACACCAGGACGGAAGGTGAACGACGGCTAACCCCCGGGGCCGCGTACGGGGAGCAGGACCTGGAAGACCGTGCCCCGGCCGGGACGGCTGCGCACCTCGATCCGGCCGTCGTGCGCCTCGACCAGCGCCGCCGCGATGGCCAGCCCCAGCCCGGTCCCACCACCCCGGCCGCCGGTCCGGCCGCCGTCGGAACCACCCGGGCCGCCGGTCCGGCGGCCGCCGTCCTCGCCACCCGGGCCGCCGGTCCGGAAACCCCCGTCGCCGCCGGGGAAGCCACCCTCGCTGGCACCCCCGCCGCCGGGGCCGTCGGCAAAGTCGCCGCCGGGGGAGCGGGCAGGGTCGGCGCGGTAGAAGCGTTCGAAGACGTGTGGCAGGTGCTCGGGATCGATCCCCGGCCCCTCGTCACGCACCTCGACGAGCGCCGTAGCCGGATCGCGTGCGCCCACCAGCACCCGTACGCCCGCCCCCTCCGGCGTGTGCGCCACGGCGTTGCCGACCAGGTTCTCCACCACCCGGTGCAGGCGGTGCTCGTCCCCGATCACCCGCACCGGCCGCTCGCCCAGCACCAGCTCGATCGAGCGCCCGGGATGTCGGGCCCGCGCGCCGTGCACCACGTCACCGGCGATGACGTGCAAGTCCACCTCGGTCAGGTCCAGCGCTCGCTCCTGGTCCAGCCGCGCCAGCAGCAGCAGGTCCGCCACCAGCACGCCCATCCGCTCCGCCTCGCTCTCGATCCGGCTCAGCAGCCGCGCCACGGCCGGGTCCTGCTGGTTCCCGCCGTGCCGGTACAGCTCGGCGAACCCGCGGATGGAGGTCAGCGGCGTGCGCAGCTCGTGCGAGGCGTCGGCGAGGAAATGGCGCAGCCGCCGTTCCGAGCGCTCCCGCTGGCGCAGTGCCTCGGCGAGGCGGCCGAGCATGACGTTGAGCGCGTGGCCGAGCCGCCCGGTCTCGGTACGCGGGTCGCTGTCGGACACCCGCCGCTCCAGGTCGCCCGCCGCGATGGCGGTGGCCGTACGCTCCATCCTGGTCAGCGGGCGCAGCCCGAGCCGTACCACGGCGTGCGCGAGCGTCCCCAGCAGGACCAGCACCAGCGCGCCCGCCGCCGCCTCGATGAGCAGCAACTGCCGTACGGTGGCGCGGTTGTCGGCCAGGGAGATCGAGACCGCGGCCCGGTTGCCGTCCGGCAGGCGCAGCACGATCGTGCGCCACTCGTCCGCGCCCGACCTGGCCGGCACCGTGAACGGCCCCGGCGGCGGATCGATCACCGCGCGGGCGGGAACGGCGGGCCCCTGGCCGGAGCCGGGCAGGCGGCGCAGCTCCGCCCCCGACGGGGTGAAGAAGGCGACCCGGAACTGGCTGGGCAGCTCCACGTCCCGGTCCGGCGGCGGCGACGCCGGCGGGGGCGGTGGCGGGCGCCTGGCGAACGAGGCGGCGAAGTCGGTGAGCTGCGTGTCCACCCGCGACATCAGCGACCGGTCGAGCAGCAGCACCCCCGCCGCCGCGAACACCGCCAGCGCCGCCGCCGACAGCCCCAGCAGCGCGGCCAGCAGCCGCCGCCGCAACGGCCACACCCGCCCCAGCGGGCGCACCAGCCTCATCCGCCGCACCGCCCCACGCCCACCTGGTCGATCTCACCCGCCGGCCCTGGCATCCCCGTCCGGCTCATCGGCCGCGTTCCAGCAGGCGCTGGTCACGCAGCGAGTACCCGACCCCGCGCAACGTGTGGATCAGCGGCGGCCCATCGGCGTCGATCTTGCGCCGCAGGTAGCTGATGTACGACTCCACGATCCGGCTGTCGGTCCCGAAGCCGTGGTCCCACACGCGGTCGAGGATCTGCGACTTGCTGACCACCCGCTCCGCGTTGATCATCAGGTACCGCAGCAACCCGAACTCGGTCGGCGACAGGTGCACGGGCCGCCCGCCCCGCCGGACGACGCGGGTCTCCTCGTCCAGCTCCAGATCGGCATACCGCAGCAGCCCGTCGTCGCAGGACTCCTCGCGCGGCCCCGTACGGCGCAGGATGGCGCGGATGCGCAGCACCACCTCCTCCAGGCTGAACGGCTTGGTGACGTAGTCGTCGCCGCCCGCCGTCAGCCCCGCGATCCGGTCGGCCACCGTGTCCCGCGCGGTCAGGAACAGCACCGGCGGCCCGCCGCCGTCCGGCCGCAGCCGCTGCGCCACCGCGAACCCGTCGAGGTCGGGCAGCATCACGTCCAGCAGGATGATGTCGGGGCGCTCCCGCCCGACGGCGTCGAGGGCCTGCGTGGCCGACGCGGCCGTGCGCACCCGGAACCCGTTCAGCTCCAGGGCGTCGAGCAGCAGTTCGCGGATGTTGGGCTCGTCGTCCACCACGAGCACCACGGGTGAGTTGGCCGGCATGACGCCTGTTCTACCCGCTCCACCTGGGAATTCGGTGAAAAACGCGATGCGTGGCCGCCGGGCCGCGTGGCACACTGACCGGACGCGATCAAGGAGGGGCGGTGCCCGGGGAAGAGGTGCTGACCGGCGGCGGGGTCAACCACGTGGTCAGGGCGGGCGCCACCGTACGCCGTCCGGCCGGCCCCTGGACGCCGGCCGTGCACGCGCTGCTGCGCCACCTGCAGGCGCGCGGGTTCACCGGCGCGCCGCGCGCGCACGGGCTCGACGAGCAGGGGCGGGAGGTTCTCGACTTCGTGCCGGGCGAGGCCGCCGACTACCCGCTGCCCGCGTGGTCGCGCACCGACGACGCCCTGGCCGGGGCGGCCCGGCTGCTGCGCGGCTACCACGACGCCACCGCGGGCTTCGCGGCCCCGCCGGACGCGGTCTGGTACTTCCCGCCGGTCGAGCCGGCCGAGGTCGTCTGCCACGGCGACGTGGCGCCGTACAACTGCGTGTTCCGGCAAGGGCGGCCGGTCGCGCTGATCGACTTCGACACGGCGCACCCGGGCCCCCGGATATGGGACGTGGCCTACGCCGCCTACCGGTTCCTGCCGCTGCACCAGCCGGGCGACGTCGACGGCCTGCCGCTCGGCGAGCAGGCGCGCCGGCTACGGCTGTTCGCCGACGCCTACGGGCTCGGCGAGGCCGATCGCGCGGCGCTGGTGCGCACGGCGCGGGCCCGCCTGGAACACCTGGTCGCCTTTATGCGCGAACGCGCCGCCGCGGGCGACGCGGCCTTCGCCGGCCACGTCGCCCGCGGGGACGACCGCTTCTACGAGGCCCACATGGAGCACCTGAGCCGCCACGAGAGCGCTCTCACAAGCGCTCTAACATGACGCACTCACATGAAGGGCGGGCGGCTCACTTGCTGAAGCCCGCCGTGAGACCGCTGAGCAGCTGGCGGCGGCCCACCACGTACAGCAGGAGGATGGGCAGCGTGGTCAGCACGACCGAGGCCAGCACCGCGGGCACGTTGATGCTGTACTGACCCTGGAACGACCACAGCGCCAGCGGCAGCGTGCGCTTGTCGGGGCTCTGCGTGAGGATCAGCGGCAGCAGGAACCCGTTCCAGATCTGCAGCGCGTTGTAGACGGTCACCGTGACCACGGCCGGGCGGGTCAGCGGGAACGCCAGCCGCCACATCGTCACCTGCTCGGTCGCGCCGTCGATCCGCATCGAGTCGAACAGTTCCTTCGGCACGTCCCTGATGAAGTTGGCCAGGATCAGCACCGACAGGGGGATGGCGAAGGCGATCGACGGCAGGATCAGCGCCATCAGCGTGTCGTACAGGCCCAGCTTGATGATGATCAGGTAGATCGGGATCACCGTGGCCTGCAGCGGGATCGCCAGCCCCATGAGGAACAGCGAGTTCGTGTAGCGCAGGAACCGGCTCTCGCGGCCCGCCCGCACGATCGCGTACGCCGCCATGAAGCTGAACAGCACGGCCGGGATGACGGCGCCGAGCGTGGCGATGACGCTGTTGACGAAGTACTGCGGGAAGTCCGCCTCGATGACCATGCGGTAGTTGGCCAGCGTCGGCTCCGACGGCGGCATGAGCGGGTTCTCGGCGTAGTACTTGCTCTGCGACTTGAAGCTGGTGATGACGATCCAGTAGATCGGCACGATCACGATCGCCAGCCAGATCACGCTGCTCACGCCGGCCAGCCAGTTGGGACGCTCGCGGCTGCGGCGCTGCCTGCGGCGGTGGCCCCGCGGCTCCGGGCCGGGAGAGGCGATCTGCTCGGGGGCTCTGGTGGGGACGGTCGTCATGCGTCAGGCCCCTTCGAGCTGGCTGTGGGAGGAGTCGCGGCCGCCGAGCCGGCGCAGCAGCAGCGCCAGGACGAGGCCGACGAGGACGAGGATGACCGCGATCGCGCTGGCCGGCCCCATGAGGTTGGCCTGGAAGCCGCGCTTGTACATGTCCAGGGCCAGCACCCGGGTGGCGTCGCCGGGACCGCCCGCGGTGAGCACGAAGATCAGGTCGAAGAAGGTCAGCGAGCCGACCACCATGAGCGTCGACGACGTGATGATCGTGTACTTGAGCTGCGGCAGCGTGATGCTGAAGAAGCGGCGGACGCGGCCCGCGCCGTCGAGCTCCGCGGCCTCGTACATCGAGCGCGGGATCTGCCGCACGCCGCCCTGGTAGATCAGCGAGTGGAACGGGATGAACTGCCAGGACACCACGAAGATGACCACGCTGAAGGCCAGCACCGGATCGCCCAGCCAGTCCTGCACCAGAATGGGGATCTGCAACCCCGCGCCGAGGCCGAAGTTCGGGTCGAGCAGCGCCTTGAACGTGATCGCCAGCGCCGCCGAGCTGAGCAGCAGCGGGATGAAGTACAGCACCGACAGGATCGCGCGATAACGCTGCTGCCCGGCCAGGAAGACGCCCATGAGGATGCTCGCCGGCGTCTGGACCGCCCAGGATGCCGCCATGACGAGGAAGGTGATCCACAACGCGTGCGGCAGGCCGGGGTCGCTCAGCACGGCCCGCCAGCTGTCGAACCCGGCGGGATGGATCTCGCCGAGCCCGTCCCACGCGGTGAAGCTCAGCACGAGGACACCGATCAGCGGGATCACGCCGAAGGCGACGAAGAACAGCAGGGCGGGAAGGGCCAGCCAGCTGAGGGAGCCGCCGCCCCGGCCCGCCTTCGCGGAGGGCCGGGTGGCGGTCGCTACCGCGCTCACTTGCCGATGACCGCGTTCATGTTCGTGGCGAACTGCTGCGGCGAGATCGACAGCTGGAAGAGCTTGGAGATGTTGTCGAGCAGCACTTCGGCGGCGGTCGGACTGAGCGCCTGGTCCCAGGACTGGGCGAAGGACTTGGCGTTGACCGCGATGCCGTACACGAAGTCGAGGAACGCCTTGTCCTTGGAGCCGGCGAACTGGGCGTCGGCGCCCTTGACGATCGGCACCGCGCCGGTCGACACCCACTCCTTGACGGACTGGTCGCTCATCAGCTCGGTGGAGAAGAACTTCTTGGCGATCTCCTTCTGCTCCGGCGTGGCCTTGGAGGAGATCGACATGTACTGGCCGGGGTTGCCGACGGTGTTGCCGGGGTCGCCCTTGCCGCCGTCGATCGGCGGGAAGTTCATGTAGCCGAGGTTGCCGCCGGAGACGAAGTCGCCGCCGTCGGTGGACATGCTGCCGTACGTCCAGCCGCCGTGCAGCATCATCGCGGCCTTGCCGGTGTAGAGCAGCGCCTGGTCGGCGTTGGAGTCGGCGGTGATCGAGGAGAAGCCCTTGACGAACCCGTCGGCCTTGATCAGCTCCTGCATCTTGCCCAGGGCGTCGATGGCGACCGGGTTGTTCCAGGCGTCCTTCTCGCCGTCGAACACGGCCTGGAACACCTCGGGGCCGCCCAGGCGGTCGAAGAGGAACTCCAGCCACATCATGTTGGTCCAGCGCGACTGCCCGCCGAGCGAGAACGGCGCGATGCCCTTGGCGTTGAACTTGGGCACCAGGTCCATGATGTCCCCCCACGACTGCGGGGGCTGGGCGCCGATCTTGTCGAAGGCGCGCTTGTCGTAGTAGAGGACGATCGGCTGCATCGTCTCGCACGGCATCGCGTAGATCTTGCCGTCGATGGTGGCCGCGCCGAAGGAGGAGGGGAACAGCCGGTCCTTGAGTGCCGCGTTCTGGCCGAACCACTCGGTCAGGTCGTCGACCTGGCCGGCCTGCACGTAGCTGCGCAGACCGCCGCCGCCCCAGCCCCAGATGAGGGTGGGTGCCTGGCCGGCGCCGATGGCCGTCTTGATCTTCGTCTTGTACGCGTCGTTCTGGAACGTCGTACCGGTGATCTTGCCGTTGGGGTTGGCCTTGTTGAACCGCTCGACCGTCCTGGTGCGCACGCCCTCCTGCGGCTGCGTCGACAGGTACCAATAGGTAGCGCCGCCGCCACCACCGCCGCCACCCGTGGCGCCGGTGCCTCCGCCCGCGCCGGTCTGGGTGGGTCCCGAGGTGCCGCACGCGGCGAGCGCGGCTCCCAGGGGAAGGCCCATGGAGAGGCTGAGGAATGTGCGGCGAGACGTTGTCCTGGACTCCACGCTGATCTCCGTACTCGAATGCCGCGGGCCGGGGGGTCGCGGCGCGTCTGGTCACTGGATGCGCAACTGGATGAGTTGGCCGACGGTCGTGGAACGGCATCGCGGCGATGCCACTCTTCCACCCCTCCTCGTGTCAGCTCATCGAAACATTTTCGACATGACCGCGGGGTTCGCCAATCTAGGTTTCGGCAATAAGGGTGTCAAGACCTTGTCGATCAAGAAAGCCCTGGAAATCCCGGCGAGCGCGTGTAAGGTACTTTCGCGCACGCCTTCAGCAGGCGCTTCGGATGATGAAGGTTCGGCGCGGCGGTCTGGTCACAGTCTCGAAACATTTCGAAAGTTTGCGACAGCGCCGCACCTCTTTAAGGAGTGCAGTAGATGACGGCTCTAGACCGGACCCCCACGGCGGACAGGGCCCTGCGCCCATGGCAGGACCCGGCGCTCGCCGTGGCCGACCGCGTCGACGCCCTTCTCACGGAGCTGACCCTTGAGGAGAAGATCGGCCAGCTCGGCAGCCGGTGGATCGGCAACGACATGCTGGAGCCCGATCAGGACCCCACTCCCGCAGGGGGACCCGAGCCGGAGACGCTCAACGTGGCCCCGATGCAGGACGTGTTCGCCGCCTCAGGCACCGTCCCGCTCGACGAGGCCGTCCGCGACGGCCTGGGCCACCTCACCCGGGTCCACGGCAGCGTCCCGCTCACCGCCGCCCAGGGAGCGGCCGAGGTCGTCCGGCTCCAGCGGGCCGTCGTCGAGGCGTCCAGGCTGGGTATCCCGGCGATCGTCCACGAGGAGTGCCTGACCGGCTTCACCGCCTACGGCGCCACCGTCTACCCCGCCGCCATCGCCTGGGCCGCCACGTTCGATCCCGGGCTGGTGCGGCGGATGGCCGCCGCCATCGGCCGCGACATGCGGGCCGTGGGCGTGCACCAGGGGCTGTCACCGGTGCTGGACGTGGTCCGCGACTACCGGTGGGGCCGGGTCGAGGAGACGATGGGGGAGGACCCCTACCTCGTCTCCACCCTTGGCGCCGCCTACGTGGGCGGGCTGGAGAGCGCCGGGATCATCGCCACGCTCAAACACTTCGCCGGCTACTCCGCCTCGCGCGCCGCCCGCAACCACGGCCCCGTGCCGATGGGCCGGCGCGAGCTGATGGACATGATCCTGCCGCCCTTCGAGGCGGCCATCGCGCTCGGCGGCGCCCGCTCGGTGATGAACTCCTACTCCGACGTCGACGGCGTCCCCGCCGGCGCCGACCCGTGGCTGCTGACCGAGGTGCTGCGCGAGGAGTGGGGGTTCACCGGCACCGTCGTCTCCGACTACTGGGCCGTCCCGTTCCTGGCCACCATGCACCACGTCGCCGCCGACCCCGCCGAGGCGGGCGTCCAGGCGCTCACCGCCGGCATCGACGTGGAGCTGCCCGACACGCTCGGCTTCGGCCGGCACCTGGCCGACCGGGTGCGCCGCGGCGAGCTGCCCGAGGCGCTGATCGACCGGGCCGTGCGCCGCCTGCTCACCCAGAAGGTCGAGCTCGGGCTGCTCGACCCCGATTGGACCCCCGAGGACTCGGTCGCCGGGGCCGCGGACGTGGACCTCGACTCGCCGGGCAACCGCGCCCTGGCCAGGGAGCTGGCCGAGCGGTCGATCATCCTGCTCGACGCCGGGACCGCCCTGCCGCTGCTCGGCGAGGGCCGTGCCGCGCCCCGCCGCGTCGCGGTCGTCGGGCCCGCCGCCCACGACCCGCGTACCTTCATGGGCTGCTACGCCTTCCCCAACCACGTCCTGCCCCGCCACCCCGGCCTCGGGCTCGGCCTCGACGCGCCGACCGTGCTCGACGCGCTCGCGCGCGAGCTGCCCGGCGCCGAGCTGCGCTACGAGCGGGGCTGCGACGTGCGCGGCGACGACCGTTCCGGCTTCGCCGCCGCGCTGGACGCCGCCCGCGAGGCCGACGTGTGCGTGGCCGTGGTGGGCGACCTGGCCGGCCTGTTCGGGCACGGCACCTCGGGCGAGGGCTGCGACGCCGAGGACCTGCGGCTGCCGGGCGCGCAGGCCGACCTGCTGGCCGAGCTGGCCGCCACCGGCACCCCGGTGGTCGTGGTCGTCGTCTCAGGGCGCCCGTACGCGCTGGGCGAGGTGCACGGATCGGCCGCCGGGCTCGTCCAGGCGTTCATGCCCGGCGAGGAGGGCGGGGCGGCCATCGCCGGCGTGCTGTCCGGCCGCGTCCAGCCGGTCGGCCGGCTGCCCGTGCAGATCCCGCGCGGCCCTGGCGGCCAGCCGGGCACCTACCTGCAGCCGCCGCTGGGCGCCGACAGCCACGGCATCAGCAACCTCGACCCGACGCCGCTGTTCCCCTTCGGCCACGGCGCCTCCTACACCACCTTCGAGCTGTCCGAGCTGCGGATCAGCGACGCCGAGGTGCCCACCGACGGGGAGTTCACCGTCTCGCTCGCCGTGCGCAACACCGGCGGCCGGGCCGGAGAGGAGGTCGTCCAGCTCTACCTGCGCGACGTCGTGGCCCAGGTCACCCGGCCGGTCCGGCAGCTCACCGGCTACGCCAGGGTCCGGCTGGAACCGGGGGAGAGCACGCGGGTGAGCTTCGCGGTGCACGCCGACCGCACCGCGTTCACCGGCCGCGACCTGCGCCGCGTCGTCGAGCCCGGCGAGATCGAGGTGCTCGCCGGCACCTCGGCGGCCGACCTGCCCTGCCGGGGCACGGTCCGGCTGACCGGGCCGGCCCGTCACGTCGGCCACGACCGGCGGCTCGTGACCACCGTCGAGATCGAGAACGAGAAGGGGAGGGCCGACGAAATCGGAAGAACGACCGACAGCGCGAACGGCAGGGCGAACGGCAGGGCGAACGGCAGTGCGAATGGCAGGCAGGGGGGTGCCGATGCCGCCCAGTCCTAGACGGGCCACGCTGGCCACGGTGGCGGCCTCGGCGGGCGTGTCGGTCGCCACCGTCTCGAAGGTGCTGAACGGCCGCAGCGACGTCTCGCCCGCCACGCGGTCGCTGGTGCAGTCGCTGCTGCAGGAGCACGAGTACGTCGCGCCCGCGCCCCGCCGCGAGCCGCCCGGGCTGGCGACCGTCGAGGTGCAGTTCGACACCGACCTGAACGCGTACTCGACGGAGATCGTCCAGGGCGCGGTGGCCGCCGGCGCCGAGGAGGGCGTCGGGATCGTGGTCAGCATCAGGAGCGGCACCGAGCGCACCACGGCCTGGGCTCGCGAGCTGGTCGCGGCCGGTCGGCGCGCGCTGATCGCCGTCACCGGCGAGCTGACCGCCGGCCAGCCCGCCGCGCTGGCCAGGGCCCGGTTACCGCTCGTCCTCATCGATCCGCTCAACCTGCCGCGCACCCGGGTCACCAGCGTCGGCTCGACCAACTTCGCCGGTGGCCTGGCCGCCACCCAGCACCTGCTGTCCCTGGGGCACCGGCGCATCGCCTACATCGGCGGGCCGGCCGCCGCCGCGTGCAACCAGGCGCGGCTGCACGGCTACCGCGCCGCCATGGAGGCCGAGGGCACGCCCGTGCTGCCCGGATACGTGCGCTCCAGCCACTTCCGCTACCACGATGGGGTGGCGGGCGGGGCGGCGGTGCTCGACCTGCCGCGCGCCCCGACGGCGATCTTCGCGGGCAGCGACGAGATGGCCGTCGGGATCATGGAGGCCGCGCGGGCGCGCGGGCTGCGCATCCCCGAGGACCTCAGCATCGTGGGGTTCGACGACACCCAGATCGCCCAGGTGACCTCGCCGCCGCTGACCACCATCCGGCAGCCGCTGCGTGAGATGGGCGGGGTGGCGCTGCGCACGGCGCTGCGGCTGGCGGCGGGGGAGCGGATCGACTCCCATCACGTGGAGCTGGCGACGGAACTGGTCGTACGCGGCTCGACCGCCCCGGTGCCGCCGCGCTCCTGACGCCGCCCGCTTTCGGCCCCAGGGCCGCGGTCGGCGCGCTCGGGGCGGCGCCGGGCGCGGAGCCTGGCCCGCCCGGCGTTCCCGCGTCCGGGCGGGAAGAGACGGCGGGGCGTCGCGGTTGCACCGACCGTGGAGCACAGCGGCGAGGTCGTGGTGATCGGCGCCGGGCAGGCGGGCCTGTCCAGCGCGTACTTCCTGCGCCGGTTCGGGTATGAGCCGGTCGTCCTCGACGCGGCCGACGGGCCGGGAGGGGCGTGGCGGCACCGCTCGCCCTCGCTGACCATGGACAAGGTGCACGGCGTCTTCGACCTGCCGGGCCTGCCCGGGGCTCCCGGGCCTGACGGCGGGCGTCCTGCCGCCGAGGAGGTCCCGGCCTACTACGCCGACTACGAGCGCAGGACCGGGCTGAACGTCGTGCGCCCCGTCAAGGTCAGCGCCGTCAGCGACCTGGACGGCACCCGGCTGCTGGTCGAGTCGGACGCGGGGCGGTGGGCCGCCCGCGCGGTCGTCAACGCCACCGGCACCTGGACGCGCCCGTACTGGCCCTACTACCCGGGCGCGGCCGATTTCGCGGGCCGGCAGCTCCACTACGCCGGCTACCGGGGGCCGGCGGAGTTCGCGGGGCGGCGCGTGATCGTGGTGGGCGGCGGGGCGTCGGCGATGCACGTGTTGTCCGAGATCGCCGGCGTGGCCGCCGCGACGGCCTGGGTCACCCGGCGGCCGCCCGTCTTCAGGGACGACGACTTCGGCGAGGAGGCCAGGCGGGAGGCCGTGGCCATGGTCGAGGAGCGCGTACGCGCCGGGCTGCCGCCGCAGAGCGTCGTCAGCGTGACGGGCCTGACCTACAGCGCCGTCGCGCGCGAGGCGCTGGAGAAGGGCGCGCTCGACCGGCTGCCGATGTTCGGGCGCATCGTGGCGGACGGGGTGGTCTGGGACGACGGCACGTACGTGGCCGCCGACACGATCGTCTGGGCCACCGGTTTCCGCTCGGCGCTCGACCACCTCGCCCCGCTCAAGCTGAGGGAGCCGGGCGGCGGCATCCGCGTGGACGGCACGCAGGTGATCAGGGAACCCCGGCTCCAGCTCGTCGGCTACGGCCCCTCGGCCAGCACCACCGGCGCCAACCGAGCCGGCCGCACGGCCGCCCGCAACGTCCGCGCCCTCCTGAGAGCCCGCCCCCTCACGCCGGCCGCCTGACCCCCGTCCGCTCAGGCATGCCGCCTTCCCGCCCGCTCAGGCCCGGTCATATGACCGCCGGTCGCTCGCCCCTCGGGCCCGCCCGCCTGACCCCGTCCCGCCGGCCCGGATCTCCTATGGATCATCGTGGGATACCGATTCCGACATGTCGGGCGTCACCCCCGCCGGAGGGGTCGACACACGCCGTGACGCGAGGATAACGTCCTGACATTAGGATCTTTATCCGGTCAGGAGGTCCCCATCATGGAGGTTCCCGGCTACACGGAGATCCGGGAACTCGGTCATGGCGGGACCGGCCGGGTCATGCTCGCCGTGCGCGACGCGGACGGGCTGCCGGTCGCGGTCAAGCACCTGTCCGCCCCGCTGCGCCAGGACCCCGACTTCGTGGCCCGCTTCCGCGCCGAGGCCCTGCTCATCAAGGAGATCGACAGCCCTCACACCGCCCGCGTGCTGGACTACCTCGAAGACGGCGACGACGCCGTCATCGTGATGGAGCTGGTCGACGGCGTCACGTTGCGGCGGCTGCTGGCGCACGAGGGCGCGACCGGCCCTGAGGCGGCGCTGGTGGTGCTCAAGGGCGCGCTGCTCGGGCTGGCGGAGGCGCACCGGCACGGGGTCGTGCACCGCGACTTCAAGCCGGAGAACGTGATGATCACGCAGGACGGCGACAGCAAGCTCGTCGACTTCGGCGTGGCCGCCCGCTTCGGGGAGAACGCCGAGCTGGCGGGCACGCCGCCGTACATGGCGCCCGAGCAGTGGGACGACGCCCCGGCCGGGGCCGCGACCGACGTGTACGCCGCCGCGCTGGTCTTCTACGAGTGCCTGACCGGCCACCGCGCCTTCAGCGGCGAGAACGTCGCCGCCCTCGCCTACCAGCACCAGCACGTGTCACCGCCGCTGGAGGACGTCGAGGAGCCGCTGCGCCCGCTGCTCGCGCACGGCCTGGCCAAGGACCCCGCGGCGCGGCCGGAGTCGGCGGAGGCGTTCCTGGTCAGGCTTGAGGAGACGGCGCGGGAGGCGTACGGGGAGGAATGGGAGCGGCGCGGACGGGCCGGGCTCGGGATCCTGCTCCTGCCGCTGGCCGCCCTGCTGCCCGACGCCGGAGCGGCGGCCTTCGGCGCGGAGAGCGGAGGCGGCGGGACGGCCACGAGCCTGACGCAGAGCACGCTCTCGCCCGCGGGCAAGCTCGCGATGACCGGCGGGCTGGTGGTGGCCACGGCGGCGGCCGTGGTGTCGGCGTTCGTGATCCTCGGGGACGGCCCGGGGCCGGGGACCGGTGGTGCCCTCCCGCCCGCCGCGTCGGCCCCGGCGTCCACCGCCGCGCCTGCCGTACCGGAGTCCTCCGAGCCTGTGCCGACGGAACCGTCGGAGCCCGTCACCCCTGACATCACCCCCGGCCGCACCTCGGGTCCCGAGCCGGCGCCGTCCGACGCGCGCCCCGCCACGGGCGGGCCGGCCGCGACCCCGCCGCCGGCGACGTCCCGGCCCACCCGGCCGACCAGCAGGCCCACGCGTACGAGCCGCCCCACCACGACGCGGGAGCCCACCCGCGAGCCGGAGCCGTCCAGACCGCCGGCGACGCCGCCCCCTGACGACGATCCGCCCGGCACCGGCGACGAGCCGCCCGCGACGAACCCGCCCGACCTCGATCCTGAGCCGGCCGGTCGTGAGCCGCTGATCTCCCTGTCGGTCAGCGTGTCGCTCGGACTGCCCGTGCTCGGCGGCGAGGGCGACGGGCTGGTGGACGCCGACGTCGGGCTCGGCCTGGGCACCAGCTTGCTGGGAATCCTCGTGGTGCCCGGCTCCGTGCTGCTCGGACGGCAGATCGTGGTCCGCAGAACGCGCAAAGGACGCGATACCGGAAAATCGTGATTGCGTGCCAGGAGGGCTGATCCCCTACTATCGTGCGTCGAATAGAGGGCGGCCCCCGGACTGAATAGCTCGTGACCGGAACCTGCCCTGCGTGCTTCAGGGTAAGGAGAAGAGTGGCGGTTGCGTCCTCTGCCGACCGGCTGCGCGCCCCGGCCCGTACGACCCTCGCCGGTCTCACCCTGGCGCTGCTGCTCGCGGCGGTTCCGGTGCAGGCGGCCCCCAAACCCACCGCCAAGCAGCTGAAGAAGGAACTGGCCGAGCTGCAGAAGGACTCGGACAAGCTCATCGCCGACTACTACGAGAGCCGCATCGCCGGGCAGAAGGCGGAGAAGGCGGAGAAGGCGGCGCGCGAGAAGCTGTCCGCCGCCCAGGAGGTCTACGACCGCCAGTCCACCGAGCTGCGCGCCATGGCCATCGCCAAGTACATCGGCGGCGACCCCGGCACGGCCGACCTGCTGACCTCGGAGGGCGACCCGTCGGCGCTACTCGCCCGGATGGCGCTGGCCCAGCACATGATCGACCTCCAGGACGCCAGGCTGAGCGGCTACGCCCGGGTCCGGGACGACCGCCGGCAGGCCGAGGAGGAGGCCGCCGCGCGTACCGAGGAACTCCGCGCGAGCACGGAGGAGCTGGAGAAGCGCAAGAAGAAGGCCGAGAAGCAGATCGAGAAGATCAAGGACCGGATCGACCTGCTCTACTCCGCCCCGGGGGTGCGCCGCCCCGACGGGACCTGGGTGCCGCAGCTGCCCGGCGGGACGGACAACGTCACCCCCCGGATGCGGCTGGTCAAGGAGCTCATCCAGCAGCGCTTCCAGGTGCCGTACGGGATCGGGTGCTACCGGGCGATCCAGGACGGCGGCGAGCATCCGCTCGGGCGTGCCTGCGACTTCATGCTGAGCCGCGGCGGCTCGTTCCCGTCGGGCGACGAGCAGAGACGCGGCGACGAGATCGCCGCCTGGGCGATCAAGAACGCCAAGCGGCTGGGCATCATGTACATCATCTACCGCCAGCGCATCTGGCACACCCGCACGGGCGGCTGGCGAACGATGTCCGACCGCGGCGGCACCACGGCCAACCACTACGACCATCCGCACATCTCGGTGTACTGAGGTTCACGCGCCGGTCCGGGGGCGGTCGCGACGCTTCGCACACGGCGTTCCATCGGCGGTCGTGACACTTCGGACACGCCGGGCAAGGGTGCCACCCGCGTCCACAGGAGAGCGGGATACGGTGGGCGCGTCGGCACCGTGCTTGCCCGCCGACCCCCTGCGCCGCCTCGCCGCAGTCGCATGACGGCGGCGTACGGGCGAGCCCGATGAGTCCTCTTTTGCCATGGAGTGCGAAATGATGATCGAGATTCCCGTTCCCGACGGCACGGCGGAAGCCTGGCTGGCCCGTCCTGACGACTCCGCCGAGCACCCGGGCGTGCTGTTCATCATCGACGCCATCGGGCTGCGTCCCAGGATCCACGAGATGGCCGACCGGATCGCGAGCTGGGGTTACGTCGTGCTCGCGCCCAACATCTTCTACCGCGAGGGCACCGCCGCCGAGACGTCCCCGACGGGTGACCTGCGGCTGCCCGGAGAGCGGGAGAAGTTCTTCGCGACGATCGGGCCGCGGATCGGCTCGCTGACGGCCGAGCGGGTGGCGGCCGACAACGCGAGCTACCTGGCCGCGCTGCGGGCCCAGGACGGCGTGTCCGCCGGGCCGGTGGGTGTGGTCGGCTACTGCATGGGGGCGCGGCTGGCCATCCAGGCGGCCGGCGCCCACCCCGAGGAGGTCGGCGCCGTCGGCGGCTTCCACGGCGGCGGCCTGGCCACCGACGCGCCCGACAGCCCGCACCTGAGCCTGGCCACGGCCCGCGCCGAGTTCGCCTTCGGCCATGCCGACAACGACGCGTCCATGGGCCCGGAGGCAGTGGAGCGGCTCGGACGGGCGCTGAAGGACGCCGGCCTGACGGCCGTCAACGAGGTGTACGCCGGAGCGCCGCACGGCTACTCGATGTCGGACACGTCGATGTACGACGAGGCCGCCTGCGAACGCCACTTCACCACCCTGCGCGCCCTCTTCGCCCGCACCCTCTGACCACCCTGGCCGCCTGCGTTGCTGACATAGGGCTAGGGCAGGGCCGCTGGTCGCGGTCTGGTCTCCGTCGGTTAAGGCGGGGCTCATGACCGGGCTCACGGCTGGGAGAGTTCGGTGTCGAGGTGGGTGAAGGTTGCGCCCTGGGTGGTGGCGCGGGCGCCGAGGACGTGGCCGTCGCACATCGTCGTCACCGTGCCGGCCCGGTCCGTGACCTTCCAGGTGACCCGCTCCTCGCAGGGGCGGCCGCGCCGGTCGCGTTCCCAGGTGCGGCCGCACACGCGGCAGGTCGTGACGTTGACGCTGTACGACAGGGTGTTGCCGTGCTCGGGGCAGACGCCCCACGGGATGCCGCACTTGCGCTCCAGCATGGAGCGGATCCTGGCCAGGTCGTCGGCCGCGCGCTGGAGGTCCTCGCCGCCCCGGTCCAGCCAGCCGGCGGCGTGCAGCGCGGCTTGGAGGGGGTCGCGTTCGGCCGCCGCCGCAGGGGCGCCGTCGCACAGCGCCCGTACCTCGGTGGCCAGCGCCTCGGCGCGGGCGGCCAGGTCGCGCAGCTGCTGGGGACTGATGCTCATCACAGGCTCCCGTCCAGTCAGGGCCGACACGGCGGTGGGGGCGGGCCGGTCATGTCGGTGTCGGACCGTATGAGGTGATCTTATGCGCCCGCGACCTGCTCTGCGGCGGCCAGCCCGCCGGTCATGAGTCCAGTGCCGGTCCCGCTCCTTCCCGGGTCCCGTGCCGGTGCGGGGTCAGTCCTTGGTAGGGGCGTACCGGACGGGTCAGTCCTTGGCGAGGGCGGACAGGAGGCGGTCTTCGGTGACCTCGGGGCCGGTCAGTTGTTCGGTGATCGCACCGTCCCTGAGCACCACCACGCTGTCGCAGTTCTCCACCAGCTCGGACACGTCCGACGAGATCAGCAGGATGGCCAGGCCGTCCACGGCCAGTTCGTCCAGCAGGGCCTGCATCTCCAGCTTGGTCGCCACGTCCACCCCCCGTGTCGGCTCGTCCAGGAGCAGGACCTTGGGGTGCATGGCCAGCCACCTGGCCAGCAGCACCTTCTGCTGGTTGCCGCCCGACAGTTCGCCGGCCGGCTGCCTGGGGGAGACGGCCTTGATGCCCAGCCGGCGCATGAACGTGCCCACGATGTTGTCGACCTGCGCGTCCGACACGATCCCCGCCCGCGACAGCCGGGGCAGGGCGGCCAGGGCGATGTTGTCGCGTACGGACAGGGTGGGCACGATGCCCTCGGTCTTCCTGTTCTCCGGCACCAGCCCGACCCCGGCGCGTACGGCGCTCCTGATCGACCACTTGCGTGCGTGCGCCCCGGCCACGGTGACCTGGCCGGCGTCCACCGGAAGCACGCCGGCGATGGCGCGGGCCGTCTCGCTGCGGCCGGCGCCGAGCAGGCCGCCCAGCCCGACGACCTCGCCCGCCCGCATCTCCAGCGACACCCCGTCGAGGACGTGGTGGCGGGTCAGGCCCTTGGCCTCCAGGACCGGCTCGTCGCCGGGCACGCCGGGCTCGCCGTGCTGGACCGCGGGCTCCACGGGATGGAACGGCCGGCCCAGCATGAGCGAGACGAGCCGCAGCCGGTCGAGCCCGGCCAGCGGGCCCGTGTGCACGACCCGGCCCTCGCGCAGCACCGTGACGCGGTCGCAGATCCCGTACAGCTCCTCCAGGCGGTGGGTGACGTAGACGACCGAGCGGCCCTGCTCACGCAGCGTGGTCACGGCCGCGAACAGGGTCTCCAGCTCGGCGTGGTCGAGCGCCGTGGTGGGCTCGTCCATGATGACCAGGCGGGCGTCCGCCGAGGCGGCCCTGGCCAGGGCGACGATCTGGCGCGCCCCCTCGCCCAGCGACCCGAGCGGGCGGCGCACGTCCACGTCGAGCCCGTACGCGGCCAGCGTCTCCTCGGCGCGGGCGTGCACGGCCGCGGCGTCGATCAGCCCGAGCCGCCCCCGGGGTTCGCGGCCCAGCAGCAGATTGCGGGCCACGCTCATGGTCGGTACGAGGTTCGTCTCCTGGTGGATGGTGGCGATCCCGGCCCGCCTGGCGTCCGCGGGACCGGCGAACCTGACCGGCTCCCCGAGCAGGCGCAGCTCGCCCGCGTCCGGCTGATGGACGCCGGACAGCACCTTGACCAGGGTCGACTTGCCGGCGCCGTTGCCGCCCACGAGGGCGTGCACCTCACCCGTGCGCACGGACATGGTGACGTGGTCGAGGGCGGTGACACCCTGGAACGCCTTGAGAACACCAGCGACCTGCAGCACGGTTGCCTCCGCCTCGATGGTGGTCGAGGTAGGAAACATTATAGTAACGGGCCTGTCACATTCGATCAGATCCGGGCGCAGAAAAAAGGTTAGATTTCGGCGACGTGCAGCCGGACGCCGCGCGCGCTCAGGTCGTCGAGCACGTCGCGGGGCGCGGCGTCGTCGGTGACCAGGTGGTCGATCCGGTCGGGCGCGACCGTCTGCACCATCGTGTCGACACCGATCTTGGTGTGGTCGGCCAGCACCACGACCTCTTCCGCCGCTCCGGCCAGAGCCCGGTCGACGCCGGCGACCTGCATGTTGGGCGTGGACAGGCCGCGCTCGGCGGTCAGGCCGTTGCCGGAGATGAAGGCCCTGCGCACGCGCAGCCCGGCCAGGGAGTGCTCGGCCGCGCTGCCGACCAGGGCCAGGATCGAGCCGCGCAGCGTGCCGCCGGTCAGCATCACCTCCACCCGCGGCGAGGTGGACAGCGCCTGGGCGACCAGCAGCGAGTTGGTCACCACGGCGAGCTCGGCGTGCCTGGTCAGGCGGCGGGCGAACTCCTGCGTGGTGGTGCCGGGGCCGATCACGATGGCGTCGCCGTCCTCGACGAGGGCGCCGGCCAGGTCGGCGATGGCGGCCTTCTCGGCCGACTCCAGCGACACCTTCTGGGTGTAGCCGGCCTCGCGGGACAGCTCGCCCGGCAGCGTCGCGCCGCCGTGGTGGCGGTTGAGCAGGCCCTCCGACTCCAGCGCGCGCAGGTCGCGGCGGACGGTCACCTCGGAGGAGTGGACGGCCTGGGCCAGCTCCCGCAGCGACACCGCGCCGTTCGCGCGCACCAGTTCGATGATGCGCTGCCGGCGTTCAGCGGCGAACACGGGCCTGCGTCCGTCACTCTGCGTGTCGCTCACGTCCCGATCATAGTCGACGGGCCAAGTGAAGTTCACCTCTGACCGAACGCGAACGAATTTGATCGGAAATCTTGACCGGCTCGGTCCGCTGGTGCTTACTTTGGAGCGTGTCAGGGTCAAAAGCTGTCCGAACCTGATCGGCGCCTTCCGAAAGGAACCCCCCGTGCGTAAGCGCCTCACGTTGCTGCTGTCCGTGCTGATGTGCTTGTTATGGCAGATGCCGGCCCCCGCCTCAGCCGGCTCCGCGGCCCTCCCCGAGCGGAACGGGCTGCGCGGCGACTACTACCTCGCCTCGGCGGCGGGCCAGTTCGACTTCGCCGAACTCAAGGCGAGCATCATCGACCCCAACCTCGAGATGCCCGACCTCAACCCGACGTTCAACCTGCTGACCGGCAGGGAGGACGACGTCACCGTCAGGTGGACCGGGCAGATCACCCCGAAGTACTCCGAGACCTACACCTTCTCCATCATCGGCGACAACGGCTTCCGCCTCTGGGTGGACGGGCAGCCGGTCATCGACCACTGGGTGGACGACTGGGACCTGGAGCAGACCGGCACTCCGATCGCCCTGGAGGCGGGCAGGAAGTACGACGTCAAGGTCGAGTACTTCGAGCACTACGGCGGCGCCAACCTGCGCCTGCGCTGGCAGAGCCCGAGCCAGCCGAAGGCCATCGTGCCGACGGAGGCGTTCACCGTGCCGGCCGACTTCCAGCCGGACGGCCCGTACGACGCCAGGCTGAACGCGGCCGGCGACGTCGCGACGCTCACCTACGCCAAGCCCCTGGCCCCGCTGCCCGCCGACGCGGCCGCGAAGCTCGGGTTCACGGTCGGCGCGGCCGCCTGGCCCGTCACCTCAGCAATCCAGAAAAGTCCGGAAGTAGTAGAGCTGAAGCTGAAATATCCGGTCCCGTCGAAGGCCGGCAGCACCGTCCGCACCTCCTACGACGGCAACGGCGGCATCACCTACGCCGACGGCACCCCGCTGGCCGCCTACCCCTTCGCGCACGTGGTCAACGTCTCCACCTACGTGCTCAAGACGAGGTGGGCCGACGACGTCAACCCGGCGAACCCGCTGCCCGAGTACCCCAGACCGCAGCTCGTCAGGGACCGCTGGCGCAGCCTCAACGGCACCTGGGAGTTCGCCCCGGCCAAGGAGGGCGAGGCGGCGCCGTTCGGCAGGAGGCTGGCCGAGCGCATCGTGGTCCCGTACCCGGTGGAGTCGCAGCTGTCCGGCATCGGCCGGCACGAGGAGCGCATGTGGTACCGCCGCACGTTCGAGGTGCCCCGCTCCTGGAAGGGTGAGCGGCTGCTGCTGCACCTCGACGCCGTCGACTGGGACGCGACGATCTACGTCAACGGCAAGCAGGTGACCACCCACAAGGGCGGCTACGGCCGGATCAGCGTGGACGTGACCGGCGCGCTCAAGCGCTCGGGCCCGCAGGAGCTCGTCGTCGGCGTGTACGACCCCACCGACGAGGGCGCCCAGGCCATCGGCAAGCAGCGGCTCAACCCGAGCGGCATCTGGTACACCGCCGTGTCCGGCATCTGGCAGACCGTCTGGATCGAGCCGGTCGCCAAGGATCACATCGACCGCGTGGACACCACCCCCGACCTGCGCGGCCAGGCCCTGTACGTCACCGTCCACGGCTCGAAGGGCACCGTCACCGTCACCGCCAGGGACGGCCGCAGGGTCGTCGCCACCGTACGCGGCCCGATCGGCAAGGAGCTGCGCCTGCCGGTGCGCAACCCCAAGCTGTGGTCCCCCGACAACCCGCACCTGTACGACCTGGAGGTCAAACTCAAGTCGGACAGGGCGGAGGACAGGGTGGAGTCGTACTTCGGGATGCGCTCCATCACGCTCTCCGGCAACCGCATGCTGCTCAACGGGCAGCCGGTCTTCCAGATCGGCCCGCTCGACCAGGGCTTCTGGCCGGACGGCATCTACACCCCGCCCACCGACAGGGCCCTGCGCTACGACCTTGAGCAGACCAAGGCCCTCGGCTTCAACGCCGTGCGCAAGCACGTCAAGGTGGAGTCCGACCGCTGGTACCACTACGCCGACAAGCTCGGCCTGCTGGTCTGGCAGGACATGCCCTCCGCCTTCCGCACCACCGACAGGCCGCAGTTCGAGGCCGAGCTGCGCGAGCTGGTGGACCAGCACCGCAGCAGCCCGTCGATCGTGATGTGGGTGCCGTTCAACGAGGGCTGGGGCCAGTACGACCAGGCCCGCGTGGCCGACCTGGTCAAGAGCTGGGACCCGAGCCGCCTGGTGAACAACATGAGCGGCGTCAACTGCTGCGGCGCGGTCGACGGCGGCAACGGCGACGTCAAGGACTTCCACATCTACCCGGGCCCCGGCAACCCCGGCAAGCCCTCCGGCACCAGGGCGAACGTCATCGGCGAGTACGGCGGCCTGGCCCTGCCCGTGGTCGGCCACACCTGGTCCGGCGGCGGCTGGGGCTACGCGGTCGAGCCCGACCCCGAGGCCCTGACCAACCGTTACGTGAACATGGTCGAGGAACTGGAGCGGCTGCACGCCTGCGAGCAGCTCAGCGCCGCGATCTACACCCAGACGACCGACGTCGAGACCGAGATCAACGGCCTCATGACGTACGACAGGGCGATCACCAAGCCCGACGTCAAGCGTGTCCACGACGCCCACAAGGCGCTGACGGGCGCGATCAACCCCACCTGCACCTGAACCACCGGCGCCCGGGCCCGCTGCGGCCCGGGCGCCGCACCTGATAAGAAAGGATCCGCGATGACCCCCCATCTCCGGACAGCCACGCTGGCCCTGGCCGTGCTCCTCACCGCGGCCGGCTGCGCCAAGGCCGAGGAGCCGCAGAACGCGCCCGCCGCCGCCAGCTCGGCCGGCCAGCAGGTCGTCCAGACGCCTTCGGGCACGGCCGGCCCGACGTGCACGCTGGAGCAGTTCGGCGGCACGAAGTTCGACCTCAAGACGGCCACGGTGGGCTTCTCCCAGTCGGAGAAGGAGGCCAACCCGTTCCGCATCGCGGAGACCAAGTCGATCAAGGACGAGGCCGAAAAGCTCGGCATCACCAACCTCAAGGTCACCAACGCCCAGTCGCAGTTCTCCAAGCAGATCACCGACGTGCAGCAGCTCATCGCGCAGGGCGTGCAGCTGCTGGTCATCGCGCCGCTCAACTCCGACGGCTGGGAGCCGGTGCTCCAGCAGGCCGCCGCGAAGAAGATCCCCATCATCACGGTCGACCGCAAGATCAACGCCAAGGCGTGCAGCGACTACCTGACCTTCATCGGCTCCGACTTCTACGAGCAGGGCAAGCGCGCCGCCGACCGCATGATCGACGCCCTGGGCGGCAAGGGCAAGGTCGCCATCCTGCTCGGCGCCCCGGGCAACAACGTCACCACCGAGCGCACGAACGGCTTCAAGGACCGCGTCAAGGAGAAGGCCCCCGAGATCACGATCTCGTTCGAGCAGACCGGTGAGTTCGCCCGTGAGAAGGGACAGCAGGTCACTGAGCAGCTCATCCAGTCCAACCCCGACATCAACGGCATCTACGCCGAGAACGACGAGATGGCGCTGGGCGCGGTCACCGCGCTGAAGGGCGCGGGCAAGGAGCCGGGCGACATCAAGATAGTCTCGGTGGACGGCACCCGCAGCGCCGTCCAGGGCATCGCCGACGGCTGGCTGCACGCGGTCATCGAGTCCAACCCGCGCTTCGGCCCGCTCGCCTTCGAGACCGCCCAGAAGTTCCTGAACGGCGACGCCATCCCCGACAAGGTGATCATCTCCGACCGCGACTACGACACGGGCAACGCCAAGGACTCCCTCGGTGAGGCGTACTGAGTTGGAAGCTGTTCTCGAGGCAAGAGGCGTCAGCAAACGCTTCCCCGGCGTGCTCGCCCTCGACGGTGTGTCCCTCGCCCTGCGTCCGGGCGAGGTGCACGCGCTCGTCGGCGAGAACGGCGCGGGCAAGTCCACCCTGATCAAGGTCTTCACCGGCGTGTACCAGCCGGACGGGGGCGAGCTGCGCTACCAGGGAGGGCCCGCCGCCTTCGGCACCCCCCTGGAGGCGCAGCGCGCCGGGATCTCCACCATCTACCAGGAGGTCAACCTCGTCCCCATGATGTCGGTGGCCCGCAACCTGCTGCTCGGCCGCGAGCCGCGCGGCAGGTTCGGGGTGATCGACGCGGCCGCCATGTACGGCGAGGCCGAACGCGTCCTGTCCGGCTACGGCGTGGACACCGACGTGCGCCGCCCGCTGCGCACCCTCGGCGTCGGCGCGCAGCAGATGGTCGCGCTCGCCCGCGCCGTGTCGGTGGACGCCAGGGTCGTCATCATGGACGAGCCCACGTCCTCCCTGGAGCCGCGCGAGGTCGAGACCCTGTTCGGGGTGATCAGGCGGCTGCGCGACAGCGGCATCGCCGTCATGTACGTCAGCCACCGCCTCGACGAGCTCTACCGCGTCTGCGACCAGGTGACCGTGCTGCGCGACGGACGCCTCGCGCACACCGGGCCGATGGCGGAGCTGGAACGGCTCAAGCTCATCTCGCTGATGCTCGGCCGCGACCAGAACGAGGTCCGCACCGCGGGCCTGACCAGCTTCTCCCGCGACCACGCCGAAGGAGACACGCAGGGATCGGGCAACGGCGCTCCCGTGGTGGAGGCCAGGGGACTGACCCGGCGGCACGTGCTCGACCGTGTGGACGTGAGCGTCAAACCGGGCGAGGTCGTCGGCCTCGGCGGGCTGCTGGGCGCGGGCCGTACCGAGACCGCCAAGGCCATCGTCGGCGCGCTGCCGCTGGACGGCGGGCAGGTGCTCGTGGCCGGCGCGCCGCTGCGGGCCGGCTCCACCTCGGCCGCGATCAGGGCGGGCGTCAGCCTGCTGCCCGAGGACCGCAAGGCCGAGGGCATCATCCCCACCCTGTCCGTGCGCGAGAACATCGCCCTGGCCGCCCTGCCCTCCATGGGCCGGGCGGGCGTGGTGTCCGAGGCGAAGATCGACCGGATCGTCGAGATCTTCATGCGGAGGCTGAGGATCAAGGCCGCCTCGCCGCACCAGCTCGTCTCCGAGCTGTCCGGCGGCAACCAGCAGAAGGTGCTGCTGGCCCGCTGGCTCGCCGTACGGCCCAAGGTGCTGCTGCTGGACGAGCCCACCCGGGGCATCGACGTCGGCGCCAAGGCCGAGGTGCAGGCGCTGATCGACGAGCTGGCGCGGGAAGGGCTCGGCGTGCTGCTGATCTCCTCCGACCTGGAGGAGCTGGTCGAGGGGGCCGACAGGATCCTCGTGCTGCGCGAGGGCGCGGTCGTCGGGGAGCTGTCGGGTGACGAGGTGACCGAGGAGAGAATCATGGCGACGATCGCGGAGCAGTCCGATGGCCGAGCTGACGCATGACCGGGGCGGCCCGCGAGGCCGCGTCGCCGTGCTCAAGCCGCAGGTGTTCGCCTGGGTGCAGGACTACGGCGTGTACGCCGCCGTACTGGCGCTGCTGCTGTTCAACGTGCTGTTCACCCCCCACTTCCTCGACGCCTCCAACTTCCGCACCCAGCTCGTCCAGGTCACCCCGATCGTCATCGTCTCGCTCGGCATGGCGCTGGTGATCGGCACCCAGGGCATCGACCTGTCGGTCGGCTCGGTGATGGCGCTGGCCGCCGCGCTCGTCGTGCTCTACCTCGGGTACGGCTGGCTGCCCGCCCTCGTCGTGGCCGTGATCGGCGGCGCGGTCGTCGGGGCCGCCGGGGGAGCGCTGGTCGCCTACGTCGGGGTGCAGCCGATCGTGGCGACACTGGCGCTGCTGGTCGGCGTCCGCGGCCTGGCCAACGTGCTGGTGCCGCAGCTGGTCGAGTTCCGCAACCCCGACCTGATCGCGCTCGGCAGCAGCTCCGTGGCCGGCATCCCGGTGATCGTGATCATCGCGGCGGCGCTGACCGTGATCGTGCTGTTCGTGGTGCGGCGCACCACCTTCGGCCGGCAGGTGGTCGCCATCGGCGGCAACCGCTCGGCCAGCGAGCTGTCCGGCCTGCCGGTCAAGCGCGTGCTGCTGATCGTGTACGTGATCTCCGGCCTGCTCGCCGCCCTGGCCGGCGTACTGGCCACCGCCCGGCTGCAGGCCAGCGACCCGACCTCGCTCGGCATGTTCATCGAACTGTCGGCGATCACCGCCGTCGTCGTCGGCGGCACCCCGCTGACCGGCGGCCGGATCAGGGTGCTCAGCACGGTCATGGGCGCGCTGCTCATGCAACTCCTCGCGGCCACGCTGATCAAGCACAACCTGCCGCAGTCGTGGACCCAGATGGTCCAGGCGGTCATCATCCTGGCCGCCGTCTACGCCACCAGGAAGCGGGAGACCCGATGAACCGCGAGCAGCTCAGCCGGACGCTGCAGCAGCACGGCGCCGTCATGGTGCTGGGCACGCTGGTGATCGTGGGCAGCCTGGCCTTCGACTCCTTCGCCACGCCGGCGAACGCGGCCAGCGTGGTCGTCTCCTCCTCGTTCCTCGCGATCATCGCGATCGGCATGACGTTCGTGATCATCAGCGGCGGGATCGACCTGTCCGTGGGGTCGCTGTTCGTCCTCGGCGGGGTGCTGGCGGCGTACGGGTCGCAGTACGGCATGCTCGTCGCGCTGCTGCTGCCGCTGGCGGTGTGCGGGGTCGTGGGCCTGCTCCAAGGCCTGGTGATCGCGCGGACCGGCATGGCCCCGTTCATCGTGACCCTGGCCGGGCTGCTCGGGGTGCGCGGCCTGATGCTGGCGATCTCGGACGAGGGCGCGACCACGTACCTGGTCAAGGACCGCGCCTTCGCCGCGCTCGGCCAGGGCGAGATCCTGGGCCTGTCCTACCCCGTCTACATCACCGCCGCCCTCGCCCTGGCCGCGATGGTGCTGCTCCAGCGCACCGGCTTCGGCCAGAACGTCTACGCCATCGGCGGCAACGAGCAGGCCGCCGCCCTGATGGGCGTCCCGGTCGCCCGGACCAAGGTGTACGTGTACGTCATGTCCGGCCTGCTGGCCGGCCTCGCGGGCGCGCTGAACGCCGCCCGGCTCTCCTCCGGGGTGACGATCCTCGGCATCGGCCTCGAACTGGACGCCATCGCCGCCGTGGTCATCGGCGGCACCCTGCTGACCGGCGGCGCCGGCGGCATCACGGGGTCGGTGGCGGGCGTGCTGCTGCTCGGCGTCATCCAGAGCCTGATCAACCAGGTCGGCAACCTGACGTCGGCGTTCCAGCAGGTGGTCAGCGGGCTGTTCCTGGCGCTTGTGGTGGTGGCGCAACGGCTGCTGAGCAAGGCGCAGCGGCTGACCTGAGCCTCCGGTGTCCCCGGCCCCTCCCGGGGACACCGGATCGTGACGGCCCGGGCCGTGATCCGGCGCTCATAATGCGCTTATGCCGTCGATTACTGAGCTGAGAGCGGGAGATCCCACCAGTCTCGGAGGCTACGGGATCCGGGGACGTCTGGGAGAGGGCGGACAGGGCGTCGTCTACCTGGGCGTGAACGACCAGGGCGGCCGGGCCGCGATCAAGTGGCTGCGGCCCCACCTCGCTGGCGACGAGGTGGCCGCAGAACGCTTCGCCAGGGAGGCCGAGGCGGCCAGGCGGGTGGCGCCGTTCTGCACCGCGCAGGTGCTCGGCACCGGCGTGCACGAGCGCCGGCCGTTCATCGCCAGCGAGTACGTGGACGGCCCCTCCCTGGCCAGGGCGGTCGCCGAGACCGGGCCGCGCGCCGGGCCCGCCCTGCACCGGCTGGCCGTCGGCACGGCCACCGCGCTGGCGGCCATCCACCAGGCCGGCATCGTGCACCGCGACTTCGGCCCCGCCAACGTGATCCTGGGCGGCGAGGGGCCCCGCGTGATCGACTTCGGCATCGCCAGGGCGCTCGACGCGACCTCGACCATCACCTCCATGCCGGTGGGCACGCCCGCGTTCATGGCGCCCGAGCAGATCCTGGCCCAGCCCGCGGGGCCGGCGGCCGACCTGTTCGCGTGGGGCGGCACGATGGTGTTCGCGGCCGGGGGAGCGGGACCGTTCGAGGCCGAGACCGTGCCGGCGATCATCCAGCGCGTCCTGCACGCCGAACCCGACCTGTCGCGGCTCACCGGCACGCTGCGCGAACTCGTCGCGGCCTGCCTGACCAAGGATCCCGGCCGGCGGCCGACGGCCGAGCAGGTCATCCTGCGCCTGCTGGAACAGCCGGTCACGGATCCGCGCCTGCTGGATCAGGCCACCACCGTCATCGGCCCCCTCACCCGGCCACCGGCTCAGCCAGCCCGGCCACCCTGGCCGCCCTCCACCTCCGGCCCCCATCCGGCCGCCCCTCCACCCGGCTCACCCCTGGCCGCCTCTCCTCCGGGCCCGTACCAGTCCGGCGGCTCGCCTCAGAGCGCTCCTCCGCAAGGCCCGTACCAGCCCGCCGCCTCACCGCGTGGGACGCCTCCACCGGGCCCGCCGCGGTCCGAGGGCGCACCTGTGGGCGTCCGCCCGCCGCAGCCCGCAACTGCGCTTCCGCCGCCGACGGGGCGGCCTGCGGATTTACCGCCGCCCGGCCACCAGCCGCACGGGATGCACGTGCCTGCGACGCCCGCGCCGGGGACACCCTCGCCAGTGACGCCTTCGCCGGGGACGCCGGTGTTCGGGCCGCCCCGGCAAGGGATGAACCCGCCGCCTTGGACGCAGGCCAGAGCGCCGAAGGGCGGGCGGGGGTGGATGATCGGGGCGGGTGTGGCCGCGGTGGCGCTGCTGGCGGCCATCGCCGTCGTCGCCGTGACCGCCGTCAACCTCCGGATCGGCGGCCGGCCCGGCCCGTCCGCCCAGGCCGGTGCCACGACCACGGCGACCCCCTCCCGGGCCGGTGCCACGACCACGGCGACCCCCTCCCGGGCCCCGTCGCCGGTCCCGACCACGAACCTGACCCCGGTCGAGCTCCCCAGCACCGCCGCCACCATCTACGAGAACCCCGCCGACCCGATCAGGCTCACCACTTACCTGGCCAGGGACGCCAAGTCCGGCGAATGGGTGTACCACGCCCGCGACTCCCTGGCCGGCCCGTTCACCGGCTACAAGAACACGTGGGAGAGCGTCCTGTCGCCCGACGGCCGCTACCTGGCCCAGCGCGGCAAGCGCTTCGTCGACGGCTACGACACGGTGGAGATCACCGACAAGGTGACGGCGCAGCGCTTCACGGTCAGGACGTCGCGCCAGCCGCTCAGCGCGTACGTGCAGGTGTGGTCGCGCGACAGCCGCCGCCTGCTCGTCAACGTCGGCAACCCGGCCAAGGACGCCTGGCAGTCGACCGGGTTCGCCATCGTCGACGTCACCACCCGTCAGGCCGGTGTCGCCTCGCTGCGGGAGGGCTCGCTCAAGGGCATCAGGTACGGCTTCGACGGCGACGACACCGGCGTGGTCGCCCTGTCGAACGTCGCCGAGCAGCAGGCCCTGCGCTTCTTCGACGCCTCGGGAGTGCGGGTGCGCCGGCTGCCGAACGTGGGCGCGGGCATCGCCGACGCGCTCTTCTCACCGTCCGGCGAACGGTTCGTCACCGACTGCCCCGGTCTGCGCAGCGGCAACAACTGCGTCTACGACGCGCGTACCGGAGCCGAGGTCAGGCGGGTCGAGTCGCCCTGCGCGGGCCTGGCCACCTGGTACGACGACGACCATCTGGTCTGCTGGGTACGCCCGGACGGCACCGCCGACCACCAGCAGCTCCAGGTGATCGACTTCACGGGGACGACGGTGCGCCTGATGGCCGACGTGCCCCGCGACGCCACCGACCTCGATGTCATGTACACCTTCACCCGCAACTGACCACCCGCAACTGACCACCCGCCGTGCCGGACCACCCGCAACTGACCACCCGCAACTGACCACCCGCAACTGACCACCCGCAACTGACCACCCGCCGTGCCGGACCACCCGCCGTGCCGGACCACCCGCGAGCGGGTCAGCGGACCCGGCCGCGGGGCTTGAGGCGGGTGCCGGGCAGGACGGGCGCGGGGAGCGGCGCGCCGTCGAAGCCCTCGACGGTGCCGAACCCCTCGCCCGCCTCCCACTCCTTGCGGTACGCGGCGATCTCGTCGTGGGAGCGCCCCACGAAGTTCCACCACATGACCAGTTCCTCCCCGAACGGCTCACCGCCGATCAGCAGCACCCGCCCGCGCCCCGACAACCGCACCGCCGCCCGCCCCGGCGGCAGGTAAACCAGCGGCCCGTACTCCAGCGGCCCGTGCCCCGGCGATCCCTGCTCCGGCGATCCCTGCTCCGGAGAGCCGGGCCCGTCCGCCGCGTGCCCCAGCAGTGACGCCTCGCCGTCGAGCAGCAGCAGCCCGTGCTCGTACGCCGGATCCAGCGGCACCTCGCCCGTCCCGTCCACGGCCACCTCCGCCCCGACCAGCGGGCTGTAGGCGGTCGCGGGCGAGGTCACCCCGCCGAGCGACCCCATGACGACCGTCGCCGCGAAGCCGGGCCCGGACAGCACGGGCAGGTCCGGATGGTGCTCGAAGCCCGGCTCGGTGTGCCGGTGCGAGTCAGGCAGCGCCACCCACAGCTGCACCCCGTGCAGCACCGTCTCCGGCGACTCCTCCGAGTGGGAGATGCCGCGCCCGGCGGTCATGAGGTTGAGCTGCCCGGGGCGGATCTCCTGGAGCGTGCCCAGGCTGTCGCGGTGCAGCACCTCGCCGGCGACCAGCCAGCTCACCGTCTGCAGGCCGGTGTGCGGGTGCGGCGGCACGCGCATGGTGGCCCGCTGCGGCCCGTACGCGTCCACGAAGCACCACGCGCCGATCATGCGCCGGTGGACACCGGGCAGGGTCCTGCGCACGGTCATCGCGCGCGGCCCGCCCAGCGGCACCTCGCGTCCGGTCAGCACCTCGGCGCCCTCGCCCGTGCCGGTCGCGCAGCGGATCTCCCGCGGATCACTTTCCAGGTTGCTCACGCCACGACTTTACGTTCCCGCGGCCGTACGTCCGCACCGCCCGCGAGAGACCGCCCGCGAGAGCATGCCCGCGAGAGCACGCCCGTCAGGTGAGCAGCTCCCACCAGCCCTCGACCGCCGGGACGGCCGAGACGTCGACCGCCTCGCCCGGCCGGGGCACGGCGATGCGCACGTCGCGGGCCTTGGCCTCGCGCCACAGCCGGTCCACCGGCTCGCCCCACGGATGCAGGGCCAGCGTGAACGTGGCCCAGTGCACCGGCAGCAGTACGCCGCCGCCCAGGTCGAGATGGGCCTGGACGGCCTGCTCCGGGTCCATGTGGATGTCCGGCCAGGCCGGGCTGTACGCGCCGATCGGCATCAGCGTCAGGTCGAACGGCCCGTGCGCCGAGCCGATGCCCCGGTAACCCTCGAAGTAGCCGGAGTCGCCCGCGTAGAACACCCGCCTGGTCGCGCCGGCGACCACCCAGGAGCCCCAGAGGGTGTCGTTGCGGGTGAAGGAGCGGCCGGAGAAGTGGCGCGCCGCCGTGGCCACGAACCGCAGTCCCGCGACCTCGGTCTCCTCGTTCCAGTCCAGCTCGATGATCCGGAACGCCGGCACGCCCCACCGCTCCAGGTGCGCCCCGATGCCCAGCGGCACCAGGAACGGCGCCTTCTGCGTGCGGGTCAGCCTGAGCACCGTGGTCCGGTCGAGGTGGTCGTAGTGGTCGTGCGAGATCGCGATCGCGTCCACCTCGGGCAGCTCCTGCAGCTCCACCGGCACCGGGTGGTGCCGCTTGGGGCCGACGAGCTGCGAGGGGGAGGGCCGCCTGCTCCACACCGGGTCGAACAGCACCCGCCGGCCCTCGATCTCCACCAGCGTGGAGGCGTGGCCGTACCAGACCGCGCGCACCCCGTCGGCGGGCGGCGGGTCGGCGGGCGGGACGCGCAGCGGGATGGGCCCGGCCGGGTGGCGCTGGCTCCTGTCCTTGGCCAGCTCGCCGAGCAGCCCGACGGGCGGCGCCGTCATCAGGGCGGCGCCCTCGGGCATCGAGTTCACGAACGTGCCGTTCCTGAACTGCGGCGAGTGCCGCATCCTGGCCGCCCGCTCAGGTCCCGACGCCAGCGGCCGCACGCCCAGCTCGGCGGGCAGATCGCGCAGCGCCCACCCGGCCGCGGCGAGGACCGCGCCGCCCGCGAGGATCCGCCGTGCCGTCCGCATCCCTGCCATAGCCCACTCTCCCCTGCAAGCTTCGTCGTCCCGCTCAGGGCGGGACTCCCCGGTGTTCCTTTTCTACGATATATCGCGATAGGTCAGGCGGTTTTCACCGCACCGCCGTCGATGAGGAAGTCGGCTCCCGTGACGCTCGCGGCGTGCGGCGACGCCAGCCAGGTCACGAGCGCGGCGACCTCTTCCGGCTCGACGAACCTACCGGTCGTGATTCCGGTGCTCGACGGCAGCCCTGCCAGGAACGACTCCAGGTCCACGCCGTGGGCGGCGGCCAGCACGGCGCCGTACCCGTCGGGCCCCTCCCACAGCGAGGTGCGGGTGGCGCCTGGCGAGACCGTGGTGACCCGCACTCCCTGCGGGCCGAACTCCTCGGCCAGCGCCTTGCCCAGCGAGGTCAGCGCAGCCTTGGCGGTCGCGTAGTGGACCGGCCCGCCGCTCGGCACGTGCGCGCTGGTGGAGGAGATGTTGATCACGGTGCCGCGCCGCCTGATCAGGCTCGGGACGGCGGCGCGGGTGGCGCGTACGGCGCTGAGGAAGTTCAGGTCGTAGAACTGCCGCCACTGGTCGTCGCTCAGGCTCAGGAACCCGAACGGCTCCCCGTCCGCGTCGCCGCCGCCCACGTTGTTGACCAGCAGGTCGATCTCGCCCAGCTCGGACAGCGCCCGGTCGATCACCTCGCCGGGGCCGTCGGCGGTGGACAGGTCGGCCGTGACCAGCGCGGCGCCGGTCTCCTTCAGTTCGGGGGTGATCGTCCGGGCGGCGGCGAGGACCCGCATGCCCTCGCCGGTCAGCGCCTTGACGATGGCCAGGCCGATGCCCCTGCTCGCGCCGGTGACGACGGCGGTCTTGCCGGTGAGTCCCATGTCCATGGGGTGTGTGTCCTTCCGCTAGTTGCGTCAGTTGCGATGCGTCGAACATACGACTTGCAACGATAATGATGCAAGTCGGTGAGTATTCGGGACGGTGGCGTATCCTTCAAGGCATGAGTGGGACGACCCGGGCGCTGCGGTCCGACGCCGAGCGGACGGTGCGCACGATCCTGGAGGCGGCCGAACGCGTGCTCAGCAGAAACCCGGCGGCCAGCATGGAGCAGATCGCCGAGGCCGCCGGAGTGGCGCGCACGACCGTGCACCGGCGCTTCGCCTCCAGGGAGGCGCTGGTGGAGGCCATGGCGAGATGGGCCACCCAGCAGTTCGCCGAGGCCGTCGACGCCGCCTGCCCCGAGAACGCGCCGCCGCTCGTCGCGCTCTACCAGGTCACGGCCAACGTGCTCCGCGTCAAGATCGACTGGGGTTTCACGATGCGGGTCATGGACGCCGACCCCGAGGCGGGCAAGGTGTACGCGGACATCGCGGAGCGCTGCGAACGGCTGCTGATCAGGGCCAGGGACGCCGGCGTGCTGCGGGCCGACGCCGATCTCGACTGGTCCAGGCGGGTCTTCTACGCGCTGCTCCACGAGGCCGCCGCGTGCCGCGACGGTGACCCCGACGCGCTGGCCACCCAGGTGGTGGACACCCTGCTCAGAGGCGTCGGCACCAGCCGCGGCCTGTCCTGAGACGACGGCCGGCGCGAGTGCCGGCACGCGTCCGGGATCAGCGGCATCCGGCCGGCGTGCGGTGGGGGCGCCGGTGCGCGTCCGGCCGCGACGGCCTCCGCCTGCGCTCGTCCGGGTGGCGGCGCGGGGTCAGCGGTCGTCCGGGTGGCGGTGGGGGTGGGGCCACGGGTTCGGGCGGCAGCGGCCCAGTGACTTCGACTGCTGCGTCATGACCGGGGCCAGGCGGCCGGGCCCGGGGCAGCGGCGATGGTGGTGGCCCAGGCCGTGGCCGACCTCGTGGCTGATCAGGTAGCGGCGGTAGGCGGTCAGGTCGCCGTCGTACTGCGGGACTCCCTCGGCCCAGCGCAGGGCGTTGATGACCGAGCGGCGGCCGTTCCAGCAGGACAGCTCGCCTCCCGTGCGCAGCGGCAGGCACTGCCGGATCGTCATGCGGGGGCTGGACAGGGCGACGCGAACGCGTACCGGGCCCGAGCCGACCCGCTTGAAGCGGGCCCAGCCGCGTACGTCGTTGAGCGTGCGATGCACTTCGGCGGCGAAGCCGGCGGGGTCGAACGGGAGCCCCCGCTCGACCTCGACCAGATACCGCACCACCGCCCCCCGGCCCGGCCTGGCGGGCGCGCCGCCGCGCACGACCGCGTAACGGCCGGAGGCGGAGCGCGGCACCCGCACCCGCTCGGGCGCCGGCGGTTCAGGGGTGGCACCGGCCGGTGGGGTGGACGGCGGCGCGCCTGATGGCGCGGGAGTCCCGGATGCGGCCCCCGGCAGTTCAGGCACGGACGGTTCCGGGGTGCAGGCGGTGGCCGCCACGAGCAGCAGCAGGAGTAGCGAAAATGTGCGCGGCGGCACGGCAGCCTCCCCACGGAGTCACGGTGGGGAGGAATCCGATCCTACGTGGCTGCTTGTCGCGCTTGATGGCCAGGGGTGCCGGTCGTCCCTGGTTGGTTGGATTTAGCGGGTATTGGGGGCGTAGGGCGTGATGTCGATCGGCGGGGTCTCGCCCAGCGCGAGCGCCGCGGCGATCTGGCCGGTGAACGGGCCCGCCGTCAGCCCGTACGCGCTCAGCCCCGTCGCCACCACCACCCGCCCGGTCAGCGGGCCGATGAGCGCCGGGCCCGGGGCGTACACCGGACGCAGGCCGACCCTCGTCTCCGTGACCGTCGCGTTGAACAGCCCCGGCGCCACCCGCAGGCCCGCCCTGATCACCTCGTCCAGGCCGCCCATCGTGACGCGCGGCGCGAAACCCACGTCCTCGACGGTCGCGCCGATCACGACACGGGACTCGGGGAAACCCAGCAGGTACGGGCCCATCCTGGGCAGGATGATCGGCCACCACGCGGTGTCCACGCCTTCCAGGGTCGCGTGCAGGATCTGGCCGCGCCGGGGAAAGACCGGCAGCTCGACCCCCAAGGGCCTGCACACCTCACCGGCCCACGCGCCCGCGGCGACGATCACCGCGTCGGCATCCAGCAGCACCGCCTCCCCGGCGGTAGCCGCGGTCGTGCCAGGCGCGCCAGTGGCGGACGTGGCCGTGCCAGGCGGAGCAGTAGCGGACGCGGTCGTGCCGGGCGCGGCAGTGGCGGGCGCTGACGGCGCGGCCTGCCGCCACGACGCGCCCTGCCCGCCGCCCTGCCCGCCGCCCTGCCCGCCGCCGTCCTGCGCGCCGTCCTGTCCGCGGCCCTGCTCTCGGCCCGCGCCGGGCTCCCGGCCCGTGTCAGGTCCGCCGCCCTGGTTCCGGTCCGTGTCCGGCCCGTCGAGGTGGTCCTGGCCCGCGTTCCGCCCGCCGGTCCGGTCCTGGGGCGTGGCTGGGTGCGCGGTGTCGCCGTCGCCGGCCGCGCCCGGGATTTCGCCGGGGCCGGCCGTGGCCTCCGGTGCCAGGTCCTGTGTGCCCGGCCGGCTGTCGTTCTCGGGGCAGTGGAGGAGGACCTGGCCGTCCGGGGTGAGGGTGGCGATGCCCGTGCGTACCTCGGCTCCCATGGAGACGGCGGCGCGGAGCAGGGCGTCGCGGACCGCGCGGCCGTCCACCCGCGCCGCGCCCGGCACGAGGATCGCGCTCAGGGTGTCCGACAGCGGCGGGAACAGCTCGGACGGGGTGGACACATCGGTGATCTCGCCCATTTCCGGCGCGCCAGGACGGCGGCGGCGCAACAGCGAGCGCACCGGCTCCAGGTCGACCGGATCCTCGGCCACCAGCAACGCGCCCACCTTGGCGTAGCCGATGTCCTCGCCCAGTTCCTCCACCAGCCCGGGGTAGCGGCGGGCCCCCTCGCGGGTCAGCCGGTACCAGTCGTCGTCCTCCGGATGGTCCACCCACGGGCACACGATGCCCGCGCCCGCCTGCGTCGCATCGCCCTGGTACCCGCCGTCCACCACGGTCACCGCCGCGCCCCGGCGGCTCAGATGGTAGGCCGCGCCGGCCCCGACGATGCCGCTCCCGATCACCACAACACGCATGGTCACAATGATCGCAGCCGAGGTGACCTGGGCCGATGACCGGATCCGTCCCTTGCCATGCGGATACCCCGCCACGGCCTTCTCCGTGCCTGAACGCCCGTCGCCGCGCCCGTCGCCGCGCCCTCGCCGCGCCCGTCGTTGCGCCCTCGCCGCGCCGTTGCCGCGCCGTCGCCGCACAGTCGGTGGGGTCGCTGGGAGGCCCGCGTGAGGTCTGCGTGAGGTACGCGCGAGGCCGCCGCGAGGTCCGCCCGTGCTCGGGCCGAGGTCCGCGCGTGCTCTGTGCGAGGTCCCCGCGTGCTCTGCGCGAGGTCTGTCCGGCTTCGTTCTCGCGGGTCTAAGGTCAGGCCATGAGCGTCGAGGTCACCCGGATCGACCTGCCGTGTCCCGTTCGCGCGGCCGCGTCCGACGGGACGACCGTCTGGTGCGCGGTGACCGGTGGCGTGCGCGCCTACACCGCCGCCGGCTCCCCGCTCGGCGAGGGCGGTACGGGGCCCGAGCTGCGGTCGCTGGCCGCCGTGCCAGGAACGGTGACCGGCCCCGCCGGCGTCCCCGGGATGCTGGCGGAGACCGTGATCATGCCCAGGTCGTTCGCGGGGGCGTCGCCGTCGGGACCGCTGTCGGAGGGGACGCTGGCGGGCACGTCCCGCGACCGCCTCCACTGGCTCGGCCCCTCGGGCGCGCCGGACAAAGACCTTCCTTTCGACGGCCGGGTGGTGGCGGGCGGCGGGGAGATCTGGGCCGTCGGCGCCGACCTGGCCAGGCGGCTGACCGGCCCCGGCCGGCTCGGCGAGCCCGTGGAGCTGCCCGCCCTCGACGCGTGCGCGGCCGAGGGGGAGCGGCTGTGGTGGACGTCCAAGCGCGACACGATCCTGCGCGGCGGGCCGAAGGAGGTCGATCTCGGACGGCACCGGCGCGGCGCGATGGTGGTGTGCGCGGGCTCCTTGTGGATCAGCGTCACCAGCGGGCTGTTACGCGTCTCCGCCTGGTCGGGGGAACAGGGCCGGCTCGTGGCGGCGCCGGAGGGGCCGGTGCCGTTCCTCGTCTGCGCCAACGGGGTCCTCACCGGCGGCGCCCGCGACCTGTTCACGCTCGCCTCGGCGGCCGGCGCGCCCCTGCGCGTGATCAGCCTGGGCCTGGACGTCCCGCTCGCGCTGGTGATCGCGGCGGGCAGACACGTCTGGGCCTTCCCCGCCGGCCGCCCGCAGGCGCTGATCATCGTGGCATGAGCCCGCCCGGTTTCCGGCCGTACACCGACGCCGTGTATGGAGAACCACCGCCTCCGCCGTCGCGACGGACGGCGCCTTCCCCGTGAACGCCGATCACGCCCAGCGCGCCGTCACGATGTCGCGGACGGCGGAGGGGTGGCAGTCCTCTGGTTCGCCGGCGTCCGAGCCGCGGAGGGTCAGGCGCGGGCGCCGGTCCTGGTCCGCGCGGGGAGGAACGACGACCGCGGCCCGGCAAGCGCCGCGTCCATCCGCTCCGCCTGGCCCTTCGTGAACATGAACATGGCCGCGTCCTCGACGTAGTCCATGTAGTTCATGAACATGTCGCCGTGGGGCCCGTTGCCGCAGCTCACCTGCGGGAACGTGGGCGTGCCGCGGTTGAGGCCGGCCTGGTTGGGGGTGTCGTCGACGAAGTCGGTGCCCGAGCAGCCGTCGCCGTCGTCGCCCCAGATGTGGCGCAGGTTGAACCAGTGGCCGATCTCGTGGGTGGCGGTGCGGCCCCCGTCGTACGGCGACTCCGCCGTCCCCGTGGTGCCGAACGCGCTGTGCAGGATCACGATCCCGTCGGCGTCGGCGGGACCTCCGGGGAAGGCGGCGTAGCCGAGGGCGCCCCTGAGCTGGCACACCCAGATGTTGAGGTAGCGGTCGGCGGGCCAGGCGCTGGAGCCGCCTTGGTCGTCGAACTTGACCGTGTCGTCGGGGTCGAACTCCGCCACGTCGGTCCGGCGGCGGACGATCCCGTTGGTCGGCCCGCCGTCCGGGGCGGTGCCGGCCAGCTTGAACTCCAGCCTGGCGTCGGCGGCGAGCTCCCGCCACACCTCGGGCACCTTGCCGGCGTCGGGGTTGGCCCGGCGGAAGTCCTGGTTGAGCACTTTGAGCTGGCTGTCGATCTGCTCCTGGCCGATGTCCTGCTCGGGCGTGTGATGGACGACGTGCACGACCACGGGAATGGTGACCACCTCCTCACGGGCGGCGGCCCGGGCGTTCTTCCTGGCGAAGGTGTCGTTCTCGATGGCGGCCAGGGCGATGGCGTAGCGGGGTGAGGAGGCGAGGAGTCGATGGTGGACGGCCATGGTGGCGCAACGGTCGGTCACGGGGGCTCCCTGGGGGCGGGGGACAGAAGTTCGCTACCCTTACGCCTACCCGGAGCGTAGTCGTTCAATCACTTACAGTGACCATTGATGGAGGTCGGGGCGGTGATCGTGGTGCCTGCCGAGGGCCGCACCACGATCACCGCCGCACGATCAGCGCACGGAGAAACGCGACGTCGCGCTCACCGCACGGAGACCTGGGACGCCGCCGTTCCGCCGCCGGACGCCTCCCAGCCGGCCACCACCGTCGCCCCCGCGCCCAGCGCCCGGTCCAGGGACACGGTCACGGTCGTGGTCCCCTTGCGCGTGACGGTCACGACGCGGCTGCCCGCCGTGCCCTGCCCGTCGCGGGCGAACAGGTGCGCCTTGCCGCCGGCGGCGGCCCGCAGCGTCACCTTCACCCCGCCTGTCGTGCCCCTGGCCGAGACGACCTCCGCGCCGCGCGACGGCTTGGCCGCGGGCCCGCCGGCCAGCGGCAGGTGCACGCGGACCGCCTGCTCCAGCGACTGCGGCGAGTCGAGGCTGGACAGCGCCGTGTCCGGGATCTCCGGGTCCGGCGGGGTCGTCGGCCGGTCGGCGGGCGGCTCGTAGCCGGGAAGGGAGGCCACGCCCCACCGGTACGGGTCGCCCTGCACCCCGCCCCACGTCGACCAGCCGATCCTGGTCTGGCCGGTCCTGTCCTGGGTGTCGGAGTCGTACACGAGGACGTTCAGCCCGAGATGGGCGGGATCGACGGCGCCGGGCAGGACCTCCATCGGGATGGACATCTCCACCGTGTACTCGCCTGCCGCCACCTTGGACGCCACCCGCATCCCGGGCGCCGTCTGCTCGCCGGGCCCCTGGCGGTTGTCGGCGTCGCGCAGGAAGCACGGCGGGCCCTCGGCCGTGACCGGCAGCACCGCGGTCTTGAACGTGGTCGAGGTGTTCTCGGACGTGCCGCGCGGGTCGAGGGTGACCTCCACCGCGTCGGTGCGCCAATGCCGCTTGCAGTCGGCCGCCGCCAGCCGGGTGCCGAGCACGTCGTCCTTGACGTGCACCACCAGGTAGAGCGTGTCGTCGTGCCAGCCGATCTTCGCCGAGCCCGAGCAGTCGGCGGCAGACGAGCAGGCCGTGCCCTCCCAGAGGCGGGAGATGTTCAGCGCGGCGCCCGCGTACTCGCCGTCGCCCTCCACGCCGTCCACGGCGGGGGCCGACGCGGCGCGCGGCACGGTGGCCGCCGGGACGAGTTCGAGCGCGGGGCGGCTGGTGGCGGTGCCGTCCTCGCTCGTGGTCGTGATCGTGTAGGCGTAGTCGCCGCCCTCGTTGGAGGTCTTCAGCGAGGGGTCGGAGTTGGTGACGGTGAACGGCACGATGGCCGACTCACCAGCGGCCAGCCCGCTGTACGGGGCCTCGGCGCGGTCGGCGGTGAAGCCGGCGGGCAGGTCCAGGCGCACGGTGCCGGACCTGGTGGCGCCGCTGACGTTCGTGACCACGACGCCGACCTCGCGGCTGCCGCCGGACGGCAGCGTGAGCACGGGCGTGACCAGGCCGTCGAGCTGCGGCACGCCGACCTCGCCGGTCCACTTCCTGTGCTGGGCGACCTGGGGGAGCGGCTGCTGCTCGCCGCGTACGGACGGGCTGACCTCGACCTGCCGGTCGGTGTAGCCGCCGCCCCGCTCGGTGGTGAGCGTGGCCGCGACGCGGGCCCGGCCCGCCTCCGCCTGCGCAGGCGGCGTCACCGTGAACGTGGCCGAACCGCCGCGCCCGGCGCCGAGCCGGCCGAGGGAGCCGGAGCCGGTCACCTTCCATCCGGCGGGGACGCGCAGCGCCACCGACGAACGGCCCAGCGGCTCACGAGGTGGTGCGTCCGTACTCACCTCGACCGTGAACGGCGCGCCAGGCCGTACGGCGAACGCGCTGGTCCGCAGGCCGAACCGGGTGCCGAGCGGCGCCGTCCCCGCCGGCCTGGTCAGCGCGCCGTCGAGGACGGCCGTCGGCGAGGCGGCGGCCGGCGTGCCCGGAGCGGGGAACGGCACCCGCGCGTCCACCTGGGTGAAGAAGTCACAGCCGAGCTGCGCGGGATCCGTGGGCACGTCGGGGAAGCCGGCCCAGCCCTGGGAGGCGTACACCCGCTGGGCGTCGCGCTCCACGGCCGCCCACGTCCTGCCCCGCTCGGCCGAGGCGCGCCCGCTCCAGACTCCGAACACGTTCTGCGCCGGATACGCAGGCCGGAACGTCGCGGCGCAGTCCTGGCCGACGGCGGAGGTGCCGCGCGCCCCGCCGGTGAGCAGGCGGGCGGGCGCGAAGGGACGCAGCCCCTCGTCACGGATCTGCCCGGGGAACGCCTTGGGGTCGGCCGCGGCGTAGAACGCCTCGATCGCCAGCCGCGCGGCCTCCTGGTGGTTGCCGTGGTTGCCCGGCGTGGGGGCCGGGTCCATGGTCAGCATGATCTCGGGACGGGTCTGCCGGACGAGCCGTACCACCTTCTCCAGCGTGTCGCCGCCCCACACCTGGTCGGTGAGCGGCGCGCTGACCGTGTAGTAGAAGTCGACGTCGTCGAGGTTGAAGACTTCGCCCACGCCCGCGTTCGCCACGGCCGTGCGCTCCTCGGACTCGCGCAGCAGGCCGAGCGCCGGCCCCTCCTCGGGGCCGACCGCGTTCCCGCCGCCCTCGCCCCTGGTGACGGTGACGACGCCGGCGCGGACGCCGTGATCCTCCTTCCACTGGCCGAGCGTGGACAGGCTGAACGCCTCGTCGTCGGGGTGGGCGCCGACGAACAACGCGTCGAGATCGACCGGCTCCTGTTTCGATGAAGGATTCGGCGAAGGAACGGCGAGGGCGGGGGTGGCGGGCAGGACGGCGACGGCGGCGACGGCGGCGAGCAGCGCCAGGCGGCCCGCCGTCCGAGGTGGACCCGCGGCTCTCATGGACAATCGGACCTCCGGGAAGTTAGTCGCGGACCGCCCCTTGGAGCAGCCCCCGGACGAAGTGACGCTGGAGGAAGAGGTAGAAGACGACGACGGGCGTCGCGACGATGACCGATCCGGCCGCCAGCAGCGTGAACCCGGAGGTGTACTGGCCCTGGAAGAAGGCCAGCCCCAGCGGCGCCGTACGCAGCGACTCGCTCGTGACCATGATGAGCGGGATGAGGAACTCGTTCCACGTCCACATGAACACCAGCACGATCAGCGTGACGACGGCGGGCCGGGCCGGCGGCAGCAGCACCTGCCACAGGATGCGCCAGCTCGACGCCCCGTCGATGCGGGCCGCCTCGACGATCGCCCGGTTCGAGGCACGGAAGTAGGCCCGCATCCAGAACGTCCCGAACGCCACCGACAGCGCGACCTGCGGCATCGAGATCGACCAGAACGTGTCGATCAGCCCGAGCGAGCGCAGGTCGAAGTAGAGCGGCACCGCCACGGCCTCACTCGGCATCATGATCCCGAGCATGAACAGGTAGAACAGCACCGACTGGCCGCGAAAGCGCATCGTCCCGAACGCGTAGCCGCTCATGACCGACAGCACCACGCTCACCACCACGACGAACACCGACACGAGCAGGCTCGTACGCAGGTAGGAGCCGAACCGGCCGATCTCCCAGGCCGCCGCGAAGTTCGCCAGCCCGGCCGTGCCGCCGCTGTCGGCGGGGCCGAGCGCGGCGGCCAGGATCACCACGATGGGATAGAGCGCGAACGCGGCGAACACCGACAGGATGACGTAGTTGGCCATCCGCTCCCCGCGCGAGATCACGAGACCCTCCTGTCGGCGAAGCGGTTGATCGCGAACGAGATCACGAAGATGACCACGGTCAGGGTGACGCCGATGGCCGCCGCCGAGCCGACCTGGCCCAGGCCGAAGGCCCGGTGGTAGACCTCGTACGACGGCACCGAGGTTGACTCGCCGGGCCCGCCGCGCGTGGTGATGTACACCAGGTCGAAGGTGCGCAGCGCGGCGATCACGGTCAGCGTCAGCGCCACCGCGATCTCCCCGCGCACCGACGGCAGCGTGACCGCGAAGAACTCGCGCAGCGGCCCGGCGCCGTCCAGCCGCGCCGCCTCGTACAGCTCCAGGGGGATGCGGCTCATCCCGGCCAGCAGCAGCACCGTCACCAGCCCGCTCTCGAACCAGGTGCCGACCACGCCGACGGCGGGCAGCGCGAACGTGTAGTCGCCCAGCCAGCCGCGCGTCAGCGAGTCCAGCCCGAGCGCGCCGAGCAGCGCGTTGAGCGAGCCGTCGGGCGCGTACACCCGCCGCCAGGCCACCGCCACCACGACCATGGCGATCACCTGCGGCAGGAACACGACCGTGCGGAAGAAGCCCAGCCCGCGCACCTTGGCGTGGTTGAGTATCGCGGCCAGCGCCAGCCCGATGACCAGCGGGACCCCCGCGTAGAACACCATGAGCACCAGCGCGTGCACGAAGGACGCCCGCAGCCCTTCGTCGGCGACGATCGCGATGTAGTTGTCCAGCCCGGCCCAGGTGCCGAGGGACAGGCCGTCCCAGTCGTACAGGGAGATCTGCACGGCCCGCCCGATCGGGTACAGCAGGAAGGCCGCGTAGACCACGAAGGCGGGCAGCAGGTACAGGTAGGCGACGCGGCGGGGCTCCCCGGGCGGCCCCGCCATGATCCGGGCCATGCTCAGCCGTTGCTCTCGGCGAACGTCTTGTAGTCCTTCTCCAGCGTGTCGAGGAACTCCTGCGGCGTCGCCTTCTCGGCCAGCAGGTCCTGCAGCGCCGCGCCCAGCGTGTCGGCGAACGTCGGGGTGGCGTAGTCGAGGTAGGGCACCAGCCCGTTCTTCTCGGTGGCCGTGCCGAACGCGGTGAACACGTCCTGCTGCGGCCCCTCCTTGACCGTCTGCGCGCCGGTGTCGGCGACGGGCAGGTTGCCGGTCTCGGTGAGCACCTTCATCGCGTCGGCGTTGGTGATGAAGTCGATGTACGCCGCCGCCGCGTCGGCGTGCGGGCTCTTGGCGGTGATCGCGAACGGCAGCCCCGTGCCCCCGGTCGCCACCGGCGCGGCGTCGGCCGTGGCGCCGGGCGGCAGCATGAAGCCCAGGTCGTCGCCCAGGGTCTTCTCCAGGTCGGCCAGCAGCCACGTGCCCGCGATCAGGAAGACGCCCTGCCCCTTGCCGAACGCCTGCCAGGACGCGTCATAACCCTGCCCGTTGAAGCCCTTGGCGAAATAGCCGTCCTTCACCCAGCGCACGAGCTCCTCGGCGGCCTTGGTGTTCTCCGGCGTGTTCCACGAGGCGCCCTTGCGGCCGAACGCGAGCGTGCCGATCTGCTCCGCGGGGACGCTGCGGCCCTGCACCGTGCCGAACACGTGCACGGCCGGCCACTTGTCCAGGTTGCCGAACTGCAGCGGCACCTCGCCGCCCGCCTTCGCCTTGGCCAGCGCGGCCTCGAACTCGGCCCACGTCTTCGGCGGCTCCAGGCCGAGCTTGGTCAGCTTGCTCTTGTTGTAGAACAGGCCGACGACCTCGCCGACCTGCGGCAGGCCGTACAGGTTGCCCTCGCCGAACAGCTTGCCGTCGGCGCTGTAGCGCGAGTAGCGCAGCACCGAGTCGGGGTAGCGGCTCTTCCATCCGTACGCCTCGGCGTAGGCGTCCAGCGGCAGCAGCTGCCCGGCCTTGACGAACGCGCCCATGGACGAGCGGCCGTTGTTGGCCTCCACCACGTCGGGCGGCTCGTTGCCGCTCAGCGCCAGCCGCAGCGTGGTGTTGAGGTCGTCGAACGAGCGGGAGGTGCGCTTGAGCTTGATGTTGGGGTATTTGGCCTGGAAGGCGGTGTTGAGCTTCTCCATCTGGGCCGCCTGGCCGCCGCGCACCTCCTGGTCCCACACGTTCAGCGTGACCTCGCCGAGGGAGGCGGGGTCGGTGCGCACCGCCGACGCGCTCGCCTGCGGGGTGGCGGCGGGGGGCGGCGCGGAGGAGCCGGGGGCGCAGCCGGCCAGGGCGAGCGCGCCGGCGGCCAGCAGGACGAGCGTCCTGGATCCGCGCGGCTGTCGCTTCGGGGCGATCATGGGTTACTCCTTCTGCGCAGGTACGCGAGGCGTGTCCGGGTCCTCGCCCTCGGGCGGGGACAGCGGCTCGTCGGGCCGCTTCCCGGAAGCGGGGGATGTCATGCCCACGTCGGCGTACCGGGCGATGGTGGCGACCGCGCGGCGTACCGCTCCGACCGGGACCGTGGGCACCAGCCGGTCGAGGAAGGCGTAGCGGCGGGCCAGCGAGCTGCCGTAGGCGCCGCTGTGATCGGCCGCCTCGCGCACCTCGTGCCACCAGTCGGCGATGTCGCCCCAGCCGGGCGCGGCCAGCGAGCCGCCGAACTGCTGCACCGCGAGGGCCGCGCACACCTGCGCGAAGGCCAGCCGGTCGTTGAGCGGCCAGTGGCACAGCGTGCCGAGCACGAAGCCGGCCCCGAAAACGTCGCCCGCGCCCGTCGGGTCGAGCGCCGTCACCCGCGGCGCGGGCACGAACGACTCCTCGCCCGTCGTCGAGTCGATCGCCATCGCGCCGTTGGCGCCGTCGGTCACCACGGCCAGCGGCACCTTGTCGGCGATGGCGTAGAGCGCGTCGCGCGGCGTCTCGGTGCCGGTGTAGGCCATGGCCTCGGTCGCGTTCGGCATGAAGGCGTGACAGACGCCGAGCTGGTCCAGCAGCGAGCGCGGCCACGCGCCCGACGGGTCCCAGCCCACGTCCGCGAAGATGAGCGCGCCGTCGCGGTGGGCCAGCTCAGCCCAGTTGCACGCGGCGTCGGGGTCGCCCAGGGGTTCCTCGGGCGACAGCGTCACGATCACGGCCCTGGACGGCGGCGGCTTGCCGATCATCTCGTTGGCCGGCATGGGGGCAGGATGGCCGTGCGTGACCATGCTGCGGTCGCGGTGGACGGCCATCGAGACCGTCACCGGCGAGTGCCAGTGCTCGAAGCGCTGCGACCGGGACAGATCGACCGATTCCTGCTGCTCCAGCGTGCGCCAGCAGAAGTCGCCGTAGTCGTCGTCGCCGAACGCGGCCGCCAGCGACGTGCGCAGCCCGAGCCGGCTGGTCGCGATGGCCAGGTTGGCGATGCCGCCGGGGCAGGAGCCCATGCCCTCGGCCCAGATCTCCGTGCCGGCCGCGGGCATCGCGGGCAGGCCGGTGAAGATGATGTCGAGGAAGACGGTTCCGGCCAGGAAGACGTCGAACTGCGGGCCCTCGGGGGTCCGTTCGCCGGCGAGAGGGTCGTACGCCTGGACAGACACGGGATCAGGTCCTCCTCGACACGCGGGATGTGCGCAATCTTGCACGTTTGCTCGCACACTTCAAGTGTTTCGGGCGACCGATTGGCGCAAGATGCTTACTTATGCGCGAATTTGACTGATACACTCCCGGCGTGCTCCAGCGCCTCAGGCATGCCGAGATCATGCGCCGCGTCCGCAGCTCCGGCGCCTCCAGCGTGCGCGATCTGGCGAGCCAGCTCGGGGTGAGCCCGTCCACCATCCGCAGGGACCTCGAGGTCCTCGACCGCGACGGCACCCTGCGCCGTGTCCGCGGCGGCGCCCTGGCCGGCGTCGACGCCGACACCGACCGGCCCTTCGCCGAGGTCGCCGCCACCGACGAACAGGACAAGGAGGCCGTGGCCGCCCGCGCCGCCGAGCTCGTCGGCGACGGCGACGTGGTCCTGCTCGACATCGGCACCACCACCATGTGCCTGGCCAGGCGGCTGCGCGGGCGCCGCGTCACCGTGGTGACCTCCAGCCTCGCCGTCCTCGACGTGCTGCGCTCCGACCCCGAGGTCGAGCTGCTGCTGCTCGGCGGCATGATCCGGCGGCCTTACCACTCGCTGGTCGGGGTGCTGACCGAGGCCGCGCTGAGCCAGGTCGTCGCCGACCGCGTCTTCCTCGGCGCCAGCGGCGTGCGCCCCGACGGGCAGCTCGTCGACACCACGCTCGCCGAGGTGCCGCTCAAACGCGCCATGATCGCCGCGGCCGGGCAGGTCGTGCTGCTCGTGGACCGCCACAAGTTCCCCGGCACCGGCGCGCTGCGCGTGTGCGGGCCCGAGGACGTGGACATGATCGTCACGAACGCGGGCGCCGACGAGAGCACGCTGCGCGCCTGCGCGGCCGCGGGCGCCGAAGTGCTGCTCACATGAAGGGTTGAGGATGAGACTGGCCGTTCTCGGCGGCGGGGGCTTCAGGGTCCCGCTGGTGTACGGCGCGCTCCTGCGCGACACCGCCAAACCGCGCGTGGAGGAGGTGGTGCTGTACGACGTCTCCGAGGAGCGGCTGGAGGCCGTCTCCCACGTGCTGAGCGGCATGGCCGCCGGGCACGACGACCCGCCCCGCGTCCGCGTGACCACCGACCTCGACACCGCGCTGCGCGACGCCACGTTCGTCTTCTCCGCCATCCGGGTCGGCGGCCTGGCGGGCCGCACCGCCGACGAGCGGGTCGCCCTCGACCTCGGCCTGGTCGGACAGGAGACGACCGGACCAGGCGGCATCTCCTACGGCCTGCGCACCGTGCCGGTCGCCGTGCGCGTGGCCGAACGGGTGGCCGCGCTCGCGCCCCGCGCCTGGGTGATCAACTTCACCAACCCCGCCGGCATCGTCACCGAGGCCATGCGCCGCGTGCTCGGCGACCGGGTGATCGGCATCTGCGACTCGCCGGTCGGGCTGATCCGGCGCGCCGCCGCCGCGCTTGGGCTCGATCCCGCCCGCGTGTCGCCCGACTACGTGGGGCTCAATCACCTCGGCTGGCTGCGCGGCCTGCACCACGAGGGCCGCGACGTGCTGCCCGGCCTGCTCGCCGACGACGACGCGCTGCGCCGGGTGGAGGAGGCCCGCCTGTTCGGCACCGAATGGGTGCGGGTGCTGGAGGCGCTGCCGAACGAGTACCTGTACTACTACTACCTGACCAGGGAGGCCGTGGCCGCGAGCGCCGGGCGCACCCGGGGTGAGGAACTGCTGGGCCAGCAGGAGCGCTTCTACGCCGCCGTACGCGCCCGGCCGGGCGACGCTCCCGCCGCGTGGGCGCGGGCGCGCAGGGAACGGGACGAGTCGTACATGGCCGACGCGCGCGGCGTCACCGACGCGGGGGAACGCGACGCCGCCGACCTGGAGGCGGGCGGCTACGAGGGCATCGCGCTCGCCCTCATGGCCGCCATCGCCCGCGGCGAGCCCGCCACCATGATCCTCAACGTGCGCAACGGCTCCGCCGTGCCGGGCCTGCCCGAGGACGGGGTCGTCGAGGTGCCGTGCGCGGTCGACGGCTCAGGCGTCCGCGCCCTGGCCACCCGGCCGCTGCCCGGCCGTTTCCTGGGGCTGGCGCAGCAGGTCAAGGCGGTCGAGCAGACGGTCATCGAGGCCGCGCTGACCGGCTCGGCCCGCCTGGCGACGGCGGCGTTCGCCATGCACCCGCTGGTGGACTCGACGACCACGGCGGAGCGCCTGCTGGACGGCTACCGCGCCCGCATCCCGGAACTGGCGGCTGTCTTCCCGCGCTGACCACCAGGGCCGGCCACCGGGACCGGGTCGCGCGGCCGTCTTCCCGGACCGACCGGCGGGGCCGCCCGTCGGCCGGCCGCGCGGGGTGGAGGGGCTAGCGGGCGCCCCAGCCGTGGGTCTTCATCAGGCGGGCCGCCACCCTGGCGAAACGCTCGCCGTCCAGGACCGCGCCCTCGCGCCTGATGTCGTCCTCGTCGAGCACGAAGACCCGGTCCAGCCGTACGTAGGAGATCCGGCCGTCGCGGCCCCACTCGCCCAGCTCCAGCCAGTCGTCACCGTCGTCGCCCTTGCTGGACAGCATCATGCCCAGCAGTCGGCGGCCCGAACGGCCTACGATCAGCAGCGGCCGGTCCTTGCCCCTGGCCGGGTCCTCCTCGTACGGCACCCACGCCCAGACGATCTCCCCAGGGTCGGCCATGCCGTCGAGGTCGGGGGAGTAGGCCAGCGTGGCGGGCCCGTGCAGGGAATGGATCTCGCGTACCGCGCCCCGGGCCGGCCGGGGGTCCTCACCTAGATCACGCATTGCAGGAGCTTACGGCGCGAGCCCGGCGGAAATCCACCCGGCCCCCGCGTCACGGCCGCAGCCCGAGGAAGAACTCCCTGACGTCCTCGATGTACAGGTCGGGGGCCTGGAGGGCGGCGTAGTGACCGCCACGCGGGTACTCCGACCAGCGCACCACGTGGTGCACCCGTTCGGCGTAGCGCCGCACGGTCGTGTCGCCGGGGAAGAGCGCGAAGGCGGTGGGCGTCGGATCGGGCGCCGCCGGGGGCGCCCAGTCGGGGGCGCTCTCCCGGTACAGCCGGCCGGCCGAGCCCGCCGTGCCGGTGAACCAGTAGAGCGAGATGCCGGTGAGCATGTCGTCGGGGTCGAGCCCGCCGGCGTCCCGGCCCCAGGAGGCGAACGCGTCCAGGTTCCAGGCGAGCTGCCCGGCGGGGGAGTCGGCCAGGCCGTAGGCGAGGGTCTGCGGCCTGGTGCCCTGGATGACGGCGTACCCGTTGACCTCCTTCCACCGCTCGACGCCGGCGGCGCGCTCCAGCTCCTCCTCCGTCAGGCCCGACAGGTCGTCGTCGGGGAACGCGGTCACGGAGGCGTTCAGATGCACCCCGGTCACCCGGCCAGGGGCGGCCCTGGACACGGCGGCCGAGATCAGCGAGCCGAAGTCGCCGCCTTGCACGCCGAAGCGGCCGTACCCGAGCCGGTCCATCAGCGTGATCCAGGCGGCGGCGATCCGCCGCACGCCCCAGCCCGGCTCGCGGGTGGGCCCCGAGCAGGCGAAGCCGGGGATGGACGGGACGATCACGTGGAAGTCGCGGGAGAGCGGCCCGGCCACGCGGGAGAAGTCGGCGAACGAGCTGGGCCAGCCGTGCGTCAGCAGCAGCGGCAGCGCGTCCTCGCGGGCGGAGCGCAGGTGCGCGAAGTGCACGAGCTGACCGTCGATCACGGTCGTGTACTGCGGCAGCTCGTTCAGCCGCGCCTCGTGCTCCCGCCAGTTGTAGCCGTTCTGCCAGTACGCGGCCAGCTCCCGCACCGCCTCCGGCGGCACCCCGTACGACCAGCCCGTCCCGTCGAGGGCGTCCGGCCAGCGGGTCCTGGCCAGCCGGTCGCGGAGATCGTCGATCCGGTCCTGGGAAATGTCGATGACGAACGATTGCATGCACGGCACGTTAGGAGGCACTGCGGTCAGATTCAGGCCGCGATGGCGGGCAGAATGGCCGGTGTGCTGGACACCTCGGCCAGGCTGCTGCGCCTGCTCTCCCTGTTGCAGACCCGGCGCGACTGGGCCGGCGCCGACCTGGCGCGGCGGCTCGGCGTCGCCCCCAGGACGCTGCGCCGCGACGTCGGGCGGCTGCGCGAGCTCGGCTACCCGGTGCACTCCACGCCGGGTGCCGCGGGCGGCTATCGGCTGGGCGCGGGCGCGGAGCTGCCGCCGCTGCTGCTCGACGACGAGGAGGCCGTGGCGGTGGCACTCGGGCTGCGTACGGCCGCGAACGGCACCGTGACCGGCATCGAGGAGACCTCGCTGCGGGCGCTGGCCAAGCTGGAGCAGGTCCTGCCCGCCCGCCTGCGCACGCGGGTCGGCACGCTGCAGGCCCACACCGTGCGGATCAACCGGGCCGGCCCCACCGTGGACGCCGACGTGCTCACCCACGTCACCGCAGCCTGCCGCGACCGTGAGCAGTTGCGCTTCGACTACACCACCTACGACGGCGAGACGGCGCAGCGGCGGGCCGAGCCGCACAGCCTCGTCAGCGCGGGCCACCGCTGGTATCTCGTCGCCTGGGACGTCGACCGCCGTGACTGGCGCACCTTCCGGGCCGACCGGATCCGGCTGAGCACCCCCAACGGTCCCCGCTTCACCCCGCGCGAGCCGCCCGCGCGCGACGTCGCCGCCTGGCTGCACGACTGGCTGGCCCACGGGATGTGGCCGATCGAAGGGCGGTTCCTGCTGCACGCGCCGGCCGAGCGGATGGCCGGCCGCACCCAGGGCGTCATCGAGGCCGCGGGGCCGGACCGCTGCGTGCTCACGCTGCGCGGCGACGACCTGCACCTGATGGCCGTCGTCGTGGCCTTCCTGGACGTCGACTTCGAGGTGATCGAGCCGGTCGAGCTGAAAGATCGCCTCCAGGCGCTCGGCCGGCGCCTGCTCTCCTCTAGAATCTGATTCTGTGCCGACGTCAGCGTTCTTCACCAAGAAACGGGACGAACTCGTCCCCGCGCCGCACGCCCGCGGCCCCTGGTCCCCCGACATGCTGCACGGACGCCTGCTCGGCGGGCTGGCGGCCCGAGCCCTGGAGGAGCGCCACGCGGGCCCCGGCCTGCACTTCGCCCGGCTGACCGTCGACCTGTTCCGCAACAGCCCGATGCTGCCCGTCACCGTCGAGACGGCCGTGGTCAGGGACGGGCGCAGGATCCGCGTGGCCGACGCCGTGATCTCCACCGACCAGGGCGTGATCGGGCGGGCCAGTGCGGTGCTGCTGCGCCGGGGTGAGCAGCCCGAGGGCGAGCGTTCGATCGTGACGCCCGCCTGGGACGAGCCGCCGCCCTCGCAGCCGCCGGCTGAGGCCGAGGGCGAGTTCTGGAAGCCGCCGTTCGACCTGTGGCGGCTGACCGAGTGGGGCGCCCCCGGGCCTGGACGGGTGTGGTTGCGGGAGCGGTACCCGCTGGTGGACGACGAGCCGCTGAGCCCGTTCGTCCGGGCCGCGCTGGCCGCCGACTTCGCCAGCCCGCTCAGCAACGTCCAGGCCGACGGGCTGCGCTTCATCAACGCCGACTACACCATGACCCTGGCCCGGCTCCCCGAGGGCGAGCTCATCGGGGTGGAGAGCACGGGACACGTGAGCACCGGCGGTGTCGCGGCCGGCCAGGTGACCATGCACGACACCGCCGGGCCGCTCGGCTTCTGCGTGGTGACCGCCGTCGCCAACTCCGTGGCGATGAACGGATAGCCGGACGGGCGCGTGGGCCCCTCCGGCCGCTCGGACGAGTGAGAGGGCTACGCCGGCCGCTCCTGGCGGTCGCCGGACCAGTCGGTGTGGAAGGTGCCCTCCTTGTCCACCCGGTGGTAGGTGTGCGCGCCGAAGAAGTCGCGCAGTCCCTGCACCAGCGCTGCCGGGAGGCGGTCGCGGCGCAGCCCGTCGAAGTAGGCCAGGGCCGAGGAGAAGCCGGGCGTGGGCACGCCGATCTGGACCGCCGTGGTCACCACGCGCCGCCACGACTCCTGCGCGGCGTCGAGCGCGCCGGCGAACGTCGGGTCGGCCAGCAGCGTGGGCAACTGCGGGTCGGCGTCGTACGCGGCCCTGATCCGGTCGAGGAACTTGGCCCTGATGATGCAGCCGCCCCGCCAGATCGTGGCCATCGCGCCCAGGTCGAGGTCCCAGCCGTACTCCTTCGAGGCGGCGGCCATCTGGTCGAAGCCCTGGGCATAGGCGACGATCTTGGAGGCGTAGAGCGCCTGGCGTACGTCCTCGATCAGCTCGCGCCCGCCGACCCCGGACTCGTCGGGCCCGCGCAGCGACCGGGCCGCGGCTCGCTGCTCGGGGTGGCCGGACAGGGCGCGGGCGAACGTCGCCTCCGCGATGCCCGTCACGGGCACGCCCAGGTCGAGCGCGCTCTGCACGGTCCAGCGGCCGGTGCCCTTCTGCTCGGCCTGGTCGACCACGATGTCCACGAACGGCTTGCCCGTCTCGGCGTCGACCTGGTCGAGCACCTCGGCGGTGATCTCGATCAGGTAGGAGTCGAGCTCGCCCCTGTTCCACTCCCTGAACACCTCGGCCAGCTCGGCCGGCGTCACCCCGAGCGCCTGGCGGAGCAGGTCGTAGGACTCGGCGATGAGCTGCATGTCGGAGTATTCGATGCCGTTGTGGACCATCTTCACGAAATGGCCGGCGCCGTCGGGGCCCACGTGCACCGAACACGGCACGCCGTCGACCTTGGCCGCGATGTCCTGGAGGATCGGGCCGAGCGCCTCCCACGACTCCTTCGACCCGCCCGGCATGATGCTGGGGCCGTTGAGCGCGCCCTCCTCGCCGCCGGAGATGCCGGTGCCGACGAAGTGCAGGCCGCGCTCGCGCAGGGCGGCCTCGCGCCGCCGGGTGTCCTCGAAGTGCGCGTTGCCGCCGTCGACGATCATGTCGCCCGGCTCCATCACGGCGGCGAGCTCGTCGATCACCGCGTCGGTGGCCGCCCCCGCCTTGACCATGATGATCGCCCGCCGCGGCCGCTTCAGCGAGGCGACGAAGGCGGCGACGTCCTCCGAGGGTACGAACGTGCCCTCCTCGCCGAACTCCTTCACCAACTGCTGCGTGCGGCTGTGTGAACGGTTGTGCACGGCCACGGTGTAACCGTGCCTGGCCAGGTTGCGGGCCAGGTTGCGCCCCATGGTCGCCAGGCCGGTGACGCCGATGTCTGCCAAGTCCATCTCAGCTCCTCTGTGGGGAATACGCATGATCCAGCTCGGTGGTTCGGAGGGATATTCCCGCTCCGCCGCCACCGTCAGTCACTCTGCCGCACGCCGAGTTCGTCGAGGCGGTCCAGCATCTCGGCCGGATCGGCGTACACCAGGAACGCCCCCGCGCGCTCCAGTTCGTCCCTGCCATACCCGCCCGACAGCAGGCCGATGCCCAGCGCGCCGGCCCGGCGGGCGGCGAGCAGGTCCCAGACGCTGTCGCCGACCACCATGGCGTGCGCGGGATCGACCTTGGCCAGCGCCGCCCCGGCCAGGAACAGGTCGGGGTCGGGCTTGGCGCGGCGCACCATGTCGCGGGTGACCATGGGTGTGTCGTCCGGCAGCCCCAGCATGCCCAGGGCCAGCCGGGCCGTGCGGGCGTAGCCGCTGGTCGCGATGGCCCAGGGCACGCCGCGCGAGGTCAGCTCGGCCAGCAGCTCCGGCGCGCCGGGCAGCGGTCTGACCGAGGCGGCCTGCTGCTCGTACGCCTCGGCGTGGGTGGTCTGCAGCTCCTCGATCTGCTCCCGCGTCAGCTTGAGCCCGGTCTCCCGCAGTAGCGCGCTGACGAACAGCCCGCCGCTCATGCCGATGCGCCGGTGGATCCGCCACACCGACAGGTCGATGCCCAGCCCCGACAGCGCCTGACGCCAGGCCACCACGTGCTGGTAGACGCTGTCGATCAGGGTGCCGTCCAGGTCGAACAGGAACGCGGGCGTGGGTGCCTGCGGGAAGTCGCGCATGGGTCCATGACACCATGACGATTATGGGGATCATCATCGCGGGTGGCCACGGGCAGATCGGGCTCCGGCTGGCCGCCCTTCTCGGACCTGAGGCCACCGGGGTCGTCCGTAATCCGGCGCACGTCGCCGACGTCGAGGCCACCGGGGCGCGGGCCGTGGTGTGCGACCTGGAGCGGGCCGGCGTCGAGGAGGTCGCCCGCGTCGTCGAGGGCGCCTCGGCCGTGGTGTTCGCGGCCGGCGCGGGGCCGGGCAGCGGCACGGCGCGTAAGAACACCGTCGATCGGGGCGCCTCCGTGTTGCTGGCCGACGCGGCCGAGCGGGCGGGCGTGCGGCGCTTCGTGCAAATCTCCAGCGTCGGCGCGGGGAAGCCGCCCGCGCCCGGCGGGGACGAGGTGTGGGCCGCCTACATCAAGGCCAAGACCGAGGCCGAGGAGGACCTGCGGGCCCGCGACCTCGACTGGACGATCCTGCGCCCCGGCCGCCTCACCAACGATCCGGGCACCGGCCGGGTGCTGCTGGCCCCCGAGGTGCCGCCGGGCGCGGTGCCGCGCGACGACGTGGCCGCCGTCATCGTGGCGCTGCTGCGCGATCCGGGCAGCGTGCGGCGGACGCTGGAACTGGTGTCCGGTGACACGCCCATCGACGAGCTCGCTGGGGGAGAGTAGGACCGTGACGGAATATCGCGTACTCGGACGTACAGGTCTCAAGGTCAGTCCGCTCTGCCTCGGCGCGATGATGTTCGGCTGGTGGGGCGAGTCCGACCCCGGGGAGTCCGCCCGGATCATCGACAGGGCGCTCGACGCGGGCGTCAACTTCATCGACACCGCCGACGTCTACTCGCAAGGGCAGTCGGAGGAGTACGTCGGGCGGGCGCTGGCCAAGTCCGGCAAGCGTGACCAGGTGGTGCTGGCCACCAAGTGCCACGGTGTCATGGGCGAGGGCCCCAACGAGCGGGGCAACTCCCGCCGCTGGATCTTCCAGGCCGTCGAGAACAGCCTGCGCCGCCTCGGCACCGACTGGATCGACCTCTACCAGATCCACCGCTTCGACCCCGACACCGACGTCGAGGAGACGCTCGGCGCGCTCACCGACCTCGTCCGGCAGGGCAAGGTCCGCTACATCGGCAGCTCCACCTTCCCCGCCCACCGCATCGTCGAGGCGCAGTGGGCCGCGGAGCGGCGCTCGCTGGAGCGGTTCGTGTGCGAGCAGCCGCCGTACTCGGCGCTCGTGCGCGGCATCGAGGCCGACGTGCTGCCCACGATCGAGAGGTACGGCATGGGCGCCATCGTGTGGAGCCCGCTGGCCGGCGGCTGGCTCAGCGGACGCTACCGCAAGGGCGCCGACCAGCCCGAGACGCGCCGCTCGGACCGGCTGCCGCAGCGCTACGACATGACGATCGAGGCCAACCAGCGCAAGCTGGAGGCGGCCGAGCGGCTGGCCGTGCTGGCCGAGGAGGCCGGCCTCACGCTGATCGAGCTGGCGCTGGCGTTCACGATCAGGCACCGGGCGGTGACCTCGGCCATCATCGGGCCGCGCACCATGGAGCACCTGGAGAGCCAGCTCACCGCCGCCGACGTGCGGCTGAGCGACGACGTGCTCGACCGGATCGACGAGATCGTCCCGCCCGGCGTCACGCTCAACCCGGCCGACGCCGGCTGGCAGCCGCCCGAGCTGGGCGACGCGGGGCTGCGCCGCCGCCCGTGACCCGCCGCCCGGGACTGGGATGCTTTGCCGAGTCCTGACTATGAAGTGCGGCATGTGCGGCTAGATGTCCCCTGAGCGCGAAGGGGATATGCGATGTCGTACAGGTCATTCTTCGGAGGAGACCCGTTCCGAGGCTTCGAGGAGCTGACGGGCCGGGTCTTCGGCGGCATGGAGAGCTGGCCGCCGTCGCGGCCCGGCGTCCAGCGCGTGGACGTGGGCAGGCTGCTCAGCGCCTCCGCAAGGGAGGCGCTGAGCCGGGCGCTGGAGGTGGCCGGGCAGCGCGGCGCGCCAGACCTGGACGTGATCGACCTCCTCGACGCACTGATCGACGACGACGCGGTCAACGCCCTGCTGCGCGCGGCCGGGGCCGACCCCGGCCGGCTGCGCGACGGCATCGACGCCGCCGCCGGGCCGGGCCAGGCCGCCGAGCCGCCCACGACGCTCTCCCCGGCCGCCAAGCGCGCCGTCCTGGACGCCCAGCGGGTCTCGCGGGCGCTCGGGGCGTCGTACATCGGGCCGGAGCACCTGCTGCTCGCGCTGGCCGCCAACCCCGACTCCACCGCCGCCCGGCTCCTGCGCGAGCAGGGCGTCTCGGCGAACGAGCTGCAGCAGGCCATCCTGTCCGGCGCGGCCGGCGGCGGGAGCGGTCAGGGGGCCGGCCATTGGTCCGGTCAGGGGGCCGGCCGGCGGGCCTCGGACACCCCCTCGCTCGACGAGTTCGGCCGCGACCTCACGGAGGAGGCCCGTCAGGGCCGCATCGACCCGGTCGTCGGCCGCGAGGACGAGATCGAGCAGTGCATCGAGGTGCTCTCGCGGCGCACCAAGAACAACCCGTGCCTGATCGGCGAGCCCGGCGTCGGCAAGACCGCGATCGTGGAGGGCATCGCCCAGCGCATCGTGAACGGCGCCGTCCCCGACCTGCTGAAGGACCGGCGCGTCGTCGCGCTCGACCTGACCGGCATGGTGGCCGGGACCAAGTACCGGGGCGAGTTCGAAGAACGCGTCAAGAAGGTCGTCGACGAGGTGCGCGCCCACTCCGACGAGGTCATCGTCTTCATCGACGAGGTGCACACGCTGGTCGGCGCCGGCTCGGCCGAGGGCGGCATGGACGCGGCCAACATCCTCAAACCCGCCCTGGCCCGCGGCGAGCTGCACGTCATCGCCGCCACCACCATCGACGAGTACCGCAAGAACATCGAGAAGGACGCCGCGCTCGAACGCCGCTTCCAGCCGATCCTGGTCCCCGAGCCGACCGTGGAGCAGACGGTCGAGATCCTGGCCGGGCTGCGCGACACGTACGAGGCCCACCACCAGGTCCGCATCACCGACGAGGCCCTCGACGCCGCGGCCAGCCTCTCGGCCCGCTACATCACCGACCGGTTCCTGCCCGACAAGGCCATCGACCTCATCGACCAGTCCTCGGCCCGGGTACGGCTGCGCTCACGCACGCCCGGCAGCGACGTGCGCGAGCTGGAGGAGCGCCTTGAGTCGCTGCGCCGCGACAAGGACCAGGCCGTCGCCGCCGAGGACTACGACCGCGCCAAGGAGCTGAGCGCGGAGATCGGCAAGGTCCGGCCGGAGCTGGAGCGGGCCAGGCACGGCGCCGACACCGTCCCGCAGGTCATGGTGGAGGACATCGCCGAGGTGGTCTCCCGCCGCACCGGCATCCCGGTCACCCAGCTCACCGAGCAGGAGCGCGAGCGCCTGATGCGCCTGGAGGAGCACCTGCACCGGCGCGTCGTCGGCCAGGACGAGGCCGTCACCGCCGTCGCCGAGGCCGTGCGCAGGGCCAGGGCGGGCCTGTCCGACCCGAACCGGCCGATCGGCAGCTTCCTGTTCCTCGGCCCGACGGGCGTCGGCAAGACGGAGCTGGCCAGGGCGCTGGCCGCGGCCCTGTTCGGGGGCGAGGACCACATGGTGCGCATCGACATGAGCGAGTTCCAGGAGCGGCACACGGTCTCCCGCCTCATCGGCGCGCCGCCCGGATATGTCGGGTACGAGGAGGCCGGCCAGCTCACCGAGGCCGTACGCCGCCGCCCGCACGGCGTGGTCCTCCTCGACGAGATCGAGAAGGCCCACCCCGACGTGATGAACATCCTGCTGCAGATGCTCGACGACGGCCGCCTCACCGACGGCCAGGGCCGCACGGTCGACTTCAGCAACGTCATCGTCATCATGACCAGCAACCTCGGCGCGGAGCTCATCCTGGAGGCCACGGGGCCGGTCGAGGACCGCCTGATGGACCTGCTGCGCCACACCCTGCGCCCCGAGCTGCTCAACCGCATCGACGAGACGATCATCTTCAAGCGGCTCGAACGCGACCAGCTCCGCCAGATCGTGGACCTGATGCTGGAGCGCACCCGGCAGCGGCTGCGCGGCCAGGACGTCACCATGGAGGTGACCGACGCGGCCAAGGACTGGCTGGCCGGGCGGGGCCATCAGCCCGAGTTCGGCGCCCGGCCGCTGCGCCGCACGGTGCAGCGGGAGCTGGACAACCGGCTGTCCACCATGCTGCTGACCGGGGAGGTCAGGGAGCACGGCCGGGTGACGGTGGACGTCGAGGACAACCGGCTCCGGCTCAGGGCGCACAACCCGGAACCGGCCGCCTGACGTTTCGTTCCAGGGCGGCGGGCGCGCTCCCCCCGATCCGGCGGGCGCGCCCGCGCCGGTCACTCCAGCGCGGCGAGCGCGCGTTCGCGGCACTCCTCGAACGTCAGAGACGCCAGCGCCTCGCGGACGAGCGGCACGCACACGGGGGCCATGGACAGGCTCGTCACCCCCAGCCCGACCAGCAGGGGAGCGAGCAGGGGATCGCCCGCCGCCTCCCCGCACACCCCGACGGGCTTGCCCGCCTCCCGGCCCGCCCGCGCGCACATGGCGATGAGTTCGAGCAGGGCCGGCTGGCACGGGTCCAGCAGGTCGGCCAGAGAGGAGTGCTGACGGTCGGCGGCGAAGGTGTACTGGGCCAGGTCGTTGGTGCCGATGCTGAGGAAGTCCACCTCCTGCAGCAGCCGCCCCGCGCGCAGGGCCGCCGCCGGGACCTCGACCATCACGCCCACCCTGACGATGCCCTTGGCCCTGGCCCGGCGGGCGAAGGCGCCGGCCTCGGCCACGGTGGTGACCATGGGCGCCATCACCTCGGGCTCCGTGCCCGTCTCGCGCGCCGCCGCGGCGATCGCGTCGAGCTGGATGTCCAGCACGTCCGGCAGCAGCCGGTCCACCCGCAGGCCACGCACGCCGAGCGCCGGGTTGTCCTCGGCGGGCAGCCCGAGGAAGGGCAGCGGCTTGTCGGTGCCGGCGTCGAGCGTGCGCACGATCACGTGCTCCACCCGGCTGAAGACCTCGGCGTAGGCGGCGACCTGCTCCTCGAACGAGGGCGCCTGCTTGCGGCCCAGGAACAGGAACTCCGTCCTGAACAGGCCCACCCCTTCGGCACGCAGGTCGTCCGAGCGCAGGTCGGCGGCCGAGCCGATGTTGTGCAGCAGCTTGACGGGATGGCCGTCGGAGGTCCTGCCGGGACCCTGGCTGGCCGCCAGCCGCGCCCTGCGGGCCCGGTCGGCCTCGTTGACCTCGGCCGCCTCCGGCGTGGTGAGGCCGACGGCGACCTCGCCGGTGCCGCCGTCCACGCCGATCACCGTGCCGTCGCCGACCGCCATGATGCCGGCGCAGGCCACCACGGCGGGCAGGCCCCTGCCCCGGGCCAGGATCGCGGTGTGGCTGGTGGGCCCGCCGCGCTCGGTGACCAGGGCCAGCACGTCGGGGCCGAGGCCGGCGGTGTCGGCGGGGGAGAGGTCGGCGGCGGCCAGCACGTACGGGTGCCCGGGGTCGGGCAGGCCGGGCATGGGCAGGCCGAGCGCGAACGCCACCGCCCGGTGCCGCAGGTCGTCGAGGTCGGCCGCCCGCTCGGCCAGATAGCCGCCGAGCGACGCCAGGGCCTCGCGGTGGCCGGTGAAGGCCGCGTCCAGGGCGTGGGGGGCGTCGGAACCCTCCCCGGCCAGGCGTTCCGCCTCCTCCAGCAGCAGGGGATCCTCGGCGATCATGGCGAGCGCCTCCAGGATCTCCGCCGCCTCGCCGCCCGCCGCCTTGGCCCGCCGGTTGAGGTCGGCGGCCACCGACTCCAGCGCCCCTGAGACGGTGGCCGCCTCCGCGTCCGGGTCGGTGACGGCGCGGGGTGCGGGCAGCGCGGGGGGACCGGCCATCCGCAGCACCGGCCCGGCCGCCCGCCCCTGGCTGACGCCGAGCCCGCTGAGCCGCCCGGTGGCCCCGGTCCAGGGGCCGCCGGCAGTCCCGGAGCCGCCGGGCGGCGGCACCGCGGCCGCACCGGTCGCGGCGGTGTGGTGGGGAGCGGTGCTGTCAGGCATCGAGGGCCTCTTCCGAGTCCAGGTCGCGGGACAGCAGCGCCGCCAGCGTGTCCAGGGCCTCGTCCGCGCCGGGCCCTTCGGCCTCCAGTGTCACTTCCGTGCCGCGCACGGCCCCCAGGGACAGCACGCCCAGCATGCTCTTGGCCGGTACGGACTTCTCCCCGGCCCGGATCGTGACCGGCACGCCCACCTTGACCGCCGCCTGCACGAACAGCTTGGCCGGCCGCGCGTGCAGGCCGCTGGCCGAGGCCACGACCACCGTTCGCTGTGCCATCGCCTACCTCCTAGGGTTCGATCGTGACCTTGATGGCCGTACCCCGGCTGACGAGGTCGATCCCGTCGAGCACCTGCGGCAGCGGCAGCCGGTGGGTGATCAGGTCCGACACCGGCACGGCGCCCTCGGCCACCAGTTGCAGCGCCTGGGCGTTGTGGGCCGGGCTGGAGCCGTTCGCGCCGACGATGGTCAGCTCCCGGTAGTGCACCAGATTCGAGTCGAGCGCGATCACCGGGTCGTCCTTGGGCAGCCCGCCGAAGAAGCTGATCCGGCCCTGCCTGGCCGCCATCCGCACGGCCTGCTCCTGCGCCGCGCCGGAGGCCGCCGCCGTGATCACCACGTCGGCGCCCCGGCCGCCGGTCAGCTTCAGCACCTGCTCCACGGGGTCGGAGTCGATGACCGCGTCGGGATGCACGAGCTCGGCCGCCATCGCCAGGCGGCCCGCGTTGACGTCCACCAGGAACACCCGCGCCGCCCCGCGCGCCCGCGCCAGGCGTACGTGCAGGCAGCCGATCGGGCCGGCGCCCATCACCACCACGTCGTCGCCGGGACCGACGCGCGCCAGCGACTGGCCGTTGAGCACGCAGGCCAGCGGCTCGGCCACCGACGCCTCGGCGAACCCGACACCGTCGGGGATGGCGTTCACGCCGTCCACGGCCAGCACCTTCGCCGGGACGATCATGTACTCGGCGAAGCCGCCGTCGTAGTGGTAGCCCATCGACTCCTGGTTCGGGCAGACCGTCTGGCGGCCACGCCGGCACTCGGCGCACGTGCCGCACGGGATCGCCGCGATCACCTGCACCCGCGCGCCGGTGTCGACGACCTCGCCGGCGATCTCGTGGCCCATCACGCGCGGCGGCACGATGTGGTGATGGCCGAACTTGAAGATCTTGGCGTCGGTGCCGCACGTCGAGCAGTTCCGCACCCGGATCTTCAGCTCGCCCGGCCCGGCGACCGGCTCGGGCGCGTCCTCGATCCTGATGTCGCCCGGCGCGTGGAAACGCGCGACCTTCATGACAACTCCTTGATGACTTGTGAAACCTCGGTGGCCTCGCGCAGCGTCCTGGCCCGATCGGGGTCGAGCAGGATGTCGGCCAGCGCCGCCAGCAGCGGCACGTGCCCGTCGCCGGCGGCCGCGATGCCCACGCACAGCGTGACGGGCTCGCCGTCCCAGTCGACGCCGCCGGGGAAGCGCACCACGCAGATGGCGTCGCGCTTGACGTCCTCCTTGGACGCGGCCGTCCCGTGGGGGATGGCCACGCCCTCGCCGACGTACGTGGAGATCGTCCGCTCGCGTTCGAGCATCGCCTCCACGTACGACGGCGCGACCGCCCCCACGTCGACCAGCGCCTGCCCGCAGCGGCGGATGGCCGCGTCGCGGTCGGGGGCGCTCTCGTGCAGCAGCACGGCGCGGGGGTCGAGCAGGCCGTCACGCATCGACGGTGCCGCCGTTCTTGATCGTGTTCACCAGCTTGGTCACCGCCGGGTCGCCCAGGAAGATCTGGAACGACACCAGCGGCTTGCCCGGGGCGGCGGCCTTGGCGCGGGCGGCCAGGCCCGTGTGGCAGACCACCACGTCGGCGTCCTCGGGGATGGAGTTGACCGGGGTGTGCTCCACGGTCACGCCCGTCCCCTTGAGCTGCTTCTTGAGCGTGGAGGCGAGCATGACGCTGCTGCCCATGCCCGCGTCGCAGGCCACGATGATCTTGTGGATGTCCTTGCTGTCTATGCCGGCCATGGCTCAGCTCTCCTTGGTTGCGGTTTCTTCTGTCGCGGTGGGCTCGGGCTCCTCGGGCTCCGCCTTCTCGCCCCTGCCGAAGCCGAGCAGGAGGGCGGCGACCGCGAACGACACGGCCGTCGCGACGAGGATGCCCAGGCTGGAGCCGAGCCAGCCGCCCTTGGGGGTCACCGCGAGGTAGGCGAAGATGCTGCCGGGCGACGGGGTGGCGACCAGGCCGGCACCTGTGATCATGAACGTGAAGACCCCGGCCGCGCCGCCCGCGATGACGGCCACGATGAGGCGGGGCTTCATGAGGACGTACGGGAAGTAGATCTCGTGGATGCCGCCGAAGAAGTGGATGATCATCGCGGCCGGCGTGCTCGGGCGCATCGCGCGCGGCCCGAACAGCAGGTAGGCCAGCAGCAGCCCCAGCCCGGGGCCGGGGTTGGACTCCAGCATGAACAGGATCGACTTGCCCTGCTCGGCGGCCTCGGCCACGCCCAGCGGGCTGAGCACGCCGTGGTTGATGGCGTTGTTGAGGAAGAGTACCTTGGCCGGCTCGATCAGCACGGAGGCGATCGGCAGCAGATTGTTGACGATCAGCCACTCGACCGCGTTGCCCGCGGCGGTGGTGATCGTCTGGACGACGGGGCCGATGGCGTACATGCCGACCACGGCCATCGCGCCGCCCACGATACCGGCGGAGAAGTTGTCCACCAGCATTTCGAAGCCGGCTTTGGTCCGCTCCTCAGTGAACTTGTCCACATATTTGATGATTAGGGCGGCGAGCGGGCCGATGATCATGGCGCCCAGGAACATCGGAGAGTCCGTGCCCACTACGACGCCCATGACCGCGACCGCGCCGACGACCGCGCCGCGCTGCCCGTGCACCATCCGGCCGCCGGTATAGGCGATGAGGATCGGCAGCAGCATCTTGATGATCGGATCGACCATCTTGGCCAGCGTCTCGTTGGGCAGCCAGCCCGTCGGGATGAACAGCGCGGTGATCAGGCCCCAGGCGATGAACGCGCCGATGTTCGGCATGATCATGCCGGCCAGATGGCCGCCGATGCGCTGAATGGTGGCCTTGACCCCGGTTCCGGTGACCCGAGGTGTGTAGGTGTCGGCCATGGACGTGCTCCTTCAGGGGGGTGAGCAGCCGCTTATTACGGGTGGGGGGATGAGAGCGGACGGTCGGGATCGGGCGCGCGGACGGTGACGGCGCCGGGGTCGATGTGGTCGGGGCCCGGCATGCGGCTGCCGGGCAGGCATACGGCGGCGGCGCCCCAGGCCAGAGCCAGCGCCAGCGCGTCGGGGCCGGAGCCGCCGCCGGCCAGGAATCCGGCCAGCATGGCGTCACCCGCCCCGACTGAGCTGCGCGGCTCCGTGACCGGTGCCTCGCCGTACCAGATGCCGTCCTCCTCGACGAGGACGGCGCCGTCGGCGCCCAGGCTGGCCAGCACCGTACGCGCGCCGGCGGCCCGCAGCTTGGCCGCGGCCTCGGCCACGTCGCCAAGCCGGCGGATCGGCATGCCGGTGGCTCCGGACAGCTCCTCCAGGTTGGGCTTGACCAGGGCGGGCGCGGCGGTGAGCGCGCTCGCCAGCGCCGGGCCGCTGGAGTCGACGGCCATGAGGATGCCGGCCCCGGCGAACCTGCGGCACAGCCGGGCGTAGACGTCGGAGGGCACCTCGGGCGGCAGACTGCCGGAGGCCACCACCCAGTCCGCCTCGTGGGCGGCGCTCAGGACGGTGTCGGCGATCGTGTCGAGCTCCTCCTGCGACAGGGCGGTGCCCGGCTCGTTGATCTTGGTGGTGGTGCCGTCGGGCTCGGCCAGCGTGACGTTCGACCGGGTCGGGCCGGCCACCGGGACGGTGACCATGTCGAGCCCTTCCGCGGCCAGCAGGCGGATGAGCTGCCTGCCCTCGTCGCCGCCGTACGGGACCACCGCGCGGCTCGCCACCGAGTTGGCCAGCAGGGCGCGCGAGACGTTGACGCCCTTGCCCCCGGGGTCGAGGCGGGCGGTGGCGGCGCGGATGACCGCGCCCCGGTCGAGCGAGGCGATCTCGATGGTCCGGTCGAGGCTCGGGTTGAGGGTCAGGGTGAGGATCACGCCCTGATCACCTCCGGGCCGGCGGCCGCCATGTCGGCGGCCAGCGCCACGTCGAGGCCGGTGTCGGTGATCAGCACGTCGATCTCGCTCAGCTCCGCGAAAGTGGCCAGGTAGGTGTTGCCGAACTTGGTGTGGTCGGCCAGCAGCACGCTGCGCTGCGCGGCGTTGACCATGGCCCGCTTGATGGCCGCCTCCGCCGGGTCGGGCGTGGTCAGGCCACGGGCGAGCGAGCAGCCGTTGGTCGCCATGAACGCCACGTCCACGTTGAGCCGGTCGAGCGGGCGCAGCGCCCAGTCGTCCACCGTGGCCAGCGTCTTGCCGCGCAACCGGCCGCCCAGCATGATCACGTTCAGGTTGGCGCGCGCGGCCAGGGCGGTGGCCAGTGGCGGGGAGTTGACCACCACGGTCAGCTCCCGGTCGAGGGGCAGCACCTGCACCAGGCGGCCCGTGGTGGTGCCGGCGTCGATGATCACCGAGCCGTCCTCGGGCAGCTCGGCCAGCGCCGCCTTGGCGATGCGTTCCTTCTCGGCCGTCATGACCTCGTCACGGGCGGCCAGCGCGGGCTCGAACCCCAGCCGCTCCACGGGGATGGCGCCCCCGTGGACGCGCCGCAGCACGCCCGCCCGCTCCAGCGACGTCAGGTCGCGGCGGATCGTCTCTGTGGTCACGTCGAGCTCGGCGGCCAGCGTCACCACGTCGACACGGCCCGCTAGCCGCGCTCTCCGCAGGATCTCCTGCTGCCGCTCCTCGGCGTACATGATGTTGATTCACCGCCGTTTCGGGTTGGTTTCCTCTGTGTTTATACCCGCTTTCGTTTGCTGGTCAAGAGTGTCGTGTCACGATCTGGTATTTATGGGCGGGTGCGAATCAAGCCTCTTGCCGCCGTGCCCCTCGCGGCCGTCACCGCCGCCACGCTCGCGGCCTCCGCTCCAGCGGCTCACGCCGCCGCCCAGGCCCGGCCGCCTCAGGTGCCCGCGGGGACGACCGCGGCGTGGGTGGTGTTCGACCGGCAGGCCGGCAAGATCGTCGCCACGCGCAACGCGCACCGGAAATACCGCTCGGCCTCGGTGGTGAAGATCCTCATCGCGATCGACTACCTGGAGCGGCGCAAGAGCGTGCCCGCCGCCGATGCCAGGCTGCTGCGGATCATGCTGCGCTCCAGCGACGACGACGCCGCGTCCACGTTCTGGGACCGGCTGGGCAAGGGGCAGATCATCGTCAGGCAGGCGCGCCGGCTCGGGCTGTCCGACACCACGCCGCCGCCGGCGTCCAAGCCGGGCTTCTGGGGTTACACCTCGCTGAGCGCGTACGACATCGTGCGCACCTACCGCTACCTGCTCGACCGGGCCAACGCCCGGGTCAGGGACACGATCCTCAGCCACCTGCGGCACTCGACCCCGTGCGGCACCGACGGCTTCGACCAGACCTTCGGCATCCCCGACGCGCTGCCCCGGCCATGGGCGGTCAAGCAGGGCTGGTCGGGGTTCGGCACGACGCCGCCGGTCAGGTGCGGTGGCGGCGGCGGTGCCAGGGCCGTGGGGGCGCCCATCTCGTGGATCGCCCAGCGCGCCACCGGCTCGGGCGTGCCCGACTACGGGCGGCCGGTGCTGCACTCGACCGGGCTGGCCGGGAAGGGCGAGCGCTACGTCATGGCGGTGCTGACCGCCCATCCGGCGGGCGGCACGTGGAGCTCCTCGGTCAAGCGCATCACCACGCTCACCCGCGACCTCTACCGCGACGTCACCCGCTGACCGGCGGCCTCCGCCTGCGCCTTCGCGCGTCGGTCCGCGACCTTCGTCCGCGTGGTCGCGCGTCGGCTCATGCGGTCGTGCGCGGGCCGGTGCCGTCGCCGGCCGGCCGGTGCTACGGCCGCAGGCGGGCGGTGAGTTCCTGTTCGCGGCGGACCTTCTGCGGGACGCACATGCGCCACGCCTCCAGCACCAGCTCGCGCATCTCCGCGACGTCGAGGGCCGCCGTGCGCGCCTCCACCCAGTGGAAGCGCAGGTCGGACTCCCTGGGCATGAGGAACTTGTCCGGCTCGGCCGCCACCAGCGCCGCGCGCTCCTCCTTGGGGAAGCCGAACCCCATCTGGGTCTCGTCACGTGAGAACGCCACGTAGACGATCTGGCCCACGCGGAACTTCACGCGGTCTCTGATCAGGTGCTCCGACGAGCGGGGGAGCGTGCGCGCGAACTGGCGTACGTCGTCGACTGTGATCACGCCGCCACGTTATAGCCCAGGACCGACACTTTCCGGGGCGCACGCAGTGGCCGCCCTCTGGGGGCCGCACTTAGGGGCCGCCGTCAGCGCTTGCCCCCAGCGCTTGCCGTCAGTGGGTGGCCTCGGCGGCGGAGATGTCGGCCAGGGCGGAGCTGGGGTCGCGCTCGACCGCCAGGTCGCCCAGGCTCACCACTCCGACCGCGCGCCCGTCCTCGACCACCGGCAGCCGGCGTACGGCGTGCGTGCGCATGAGCCGGACGGCCTGCTCGATGCTGGTCTCTGGCCCGATGGCCTCCACGGAGGCGGTGCACGCCTCGCGTACCGGCGTGTCCGGGCCGCGTTCGTCGGCGACCACGCGCACGGTGATGTCGCGGTCGGTGACGATGCCCTTCATGCGGCCCTTGTCGTTGACGATGAGCGCCCCGGTGTCGTGGTCGCGCATGAGCGAGGCCGCGACGGACACCGGCTGGTCCGCCTCGACCGTCGCCGGGTGCGAGGTCATCACATCTGCCACGGTCTTCGCCATGGGATCCTCCGGGTGAACGGGTAGAGGACGGCCCTCTACCCGGGCGACCGGGCGAGTCACGACACTTTGTCGCTTCTCTGCGAATTCCAGGTGATGTGCAGAGGGCTTCCCGGCGGCCCTAAAGGGACTTGGCCGCCACGCGGATCTCGTCGAGCAGCACCTCCAGGTCCGCCCGCGTCGTCCCCGGATGCAGGAAGCAGGCGCGCAGCGCGTCCCGCCCGCCGAGCCGGGTGCCGGTGAGGAAGGCGTTGCCGCGTGCCTGCACCGCGCCGGGGACGGCCCGGTTGAGCGCGTCCAGCCCGCTCTCGCGAGGGGTGTGGCGGAAGGCCGTGATCGAAGTGGTGACGGGCGCGAGCAGTTCGAAGTCGGGCGCCCGCTCCACCATGGCGCCCAGCTCGCGGGCCAGCGTGGCGGTGTGCTCCACCAGGTCCTTGACCCCGGCCCGGCCCAGGTGGGACAGGGTGGCCCAGGTCTTCAGCGCGCGGAAGGGGCGGGTCTGCTCGGGGCCGTACTCGGCGAACCAGCCGAGCTCGCCGGCATTCTCGTCCACCAGGTACGACGGCACCAGGCTGAACGCGGCCCGCGCCGCGCCCGGATCGCGCAGCAGCGCGCAGCCGCAGCCCACCGGCACCCCGAGCCACTTGTGCGGGTCGAGGGCCAGGGAGTCGGCCCGCTCCATCCCCGCGTAGTGCGGCGCGGCGCCGCCGGCCAGGACGCCGAGCGCGCCGTAGGCGCCGTCCACGTGGAACCACAGGCCGTGCTCGGCGGCCACGTCCGCGATCTCGTCGAGGGGGTCCACCGCGCCGGAGTTGACGGTCCCGGCGCTGCCCGCCACGCAGAACGGCCGCAGCCCCGCCGCCAGGTCCTCGGCGATCATGGTACGCAGCGCGCCCACGTCCATCCGGTACGCCGCGTCCACCGGCACCGTGCGCACGTGCCTGGCCCCGAGACCGAGCAGCTGGGCGGCCTTGTGCAGGCAGCTGTGCCCCTCCTCGGTGACGTACATGACCAGGGGCGCCCGCCCGGACAGCCCCTCCTCGCGCACGTCCCAGCCGTCGGCCTGCGCCGCCCGCTGCCGGGCGCTGGCCAGGCAGATCACCGTGGCCATGGAGGCGCCGCTGGTCAGCAGCCCGCCGCCGGGCAGGTGCGGGAAGCCGACGAGCCCGGCCAGCCAGCGCACCACCGTGCGCTCCAGGTGCGGCCCGGCGTGGTCGCCGCCGGCGCAGCTCGGGTTCAGCGCCGAGGCCAGCGGCTCGACGAGGACACCGGCCGGGTTCGGCGGCGAGTTCACCCAGCCGAAGAAGCGCGGATGCCCGTTGCCCATCGGGTACGGCAGCACGTGGGCCCGCGTGTCCTCCAGCAGGTCATCCAGCGCCCGCCCGGTCTCCGGGAGCTCCTGACCGGTGAGCCAGGCCAGCTCGCCGTCCGGCACCGGCCGCCAGACCGGCCGGTCGGCGACGCCGCCGAGGTGCTCGGCCCAGATCCCGGCCGCCTTGACTCCCGCCAGGCGTAGCTCGTTCACGGCCTGCGGATCCGCCGGGCGCAGCTTGTCGATGGCCTTGGCCCCCGCCAGGCGCAGCTCATCCATGGGGTGTGTCCTTCCGTGCCGTGTGGTGCCCGGCCGCTCCCGCCTGCGCCCGCGGGCCCAGCTCCATGGCCAGGTAGAAGACGCAGTCGGCAGGGCCGTCGTTGGCGAAGGCGTGGCGGCGGTCGCCCGGGTAGTAGGCCGAGTCGCCGGACCCCAGCTCGTACGGCCGGCCGTCGATCGTCAGCCGCAGGGTGCCGCGTTCGACGGCCAGGTACTCGCGCGAGCCGGGTGCGTGCGGCACGAACTCGCCCGCGTCCACCCCCGGCCCGATCGTCGTCCGCATGAACTCGAACTCGACCTCGCCCAGCACGGGCGACAGCACCCGCCGCTCCCAGCCCGACGGGTCGCGCAGGACGCGCTGCTCGTCGTGGCGCAGCACCCGGATCGTCTCGCGGGCGGGCTCGTCGAGCAGCCGGGAGATCGACGTGCCCAGTGCCGTGGCCAGCCGGTCGAGCACCAGCACGCTGGGCGTCTTCGCGCCCCGTTCGACCTCGGAGACCATGCTCCTGCTGATGCCGCTCAGCTCGGCCAGCCGCTCGATGGACAGCCCGCGCGCGCGCCGCTCGCCCCGGATCCGCTGCCCCAGCTCGGCCATGGACAGCCCGCTGGCCAGGACCCCTTCACCTGTCATTCCTCCACTATAGCGATGCTTTGTCCGCTTTAGTGGATTCCTCGTACGCCGCCAGCACCTGCTTGCGCCGCTTGGCCGGGAGCCGGTCGATGTAGAGATGGCCGTCGAGGTGATCGGTCTCGTGCTGCAGGCAGCGCGCCAGCAGCCCGGTGCCCTCGACCACGACGGGCTCGCCGCTGGCGTCGAAGCCGCGCACGGTGGCGCGATCGGCGCGGGGGAGGGGCGCGTACTGGCCGGGGACCGACAGGCAGCCCTCGTCGCCGGTGTCGAGCCGGCGCTCGCCGAGGCCGGGCAGCTCCAGCACCGGGTTGACGACGACGCCCTTGTGCGGCTGCCCGTCGGCGTCCTGGCAGTCGTAGACGAAGACGCGCAGCGGCACGCCGATCTGGTTGGCGGCCAGACCCACGCCCTCCGCCGCGTACATGCTCGCGAACATGTCTTCCACCAGCGCCGCCAGCTCGCCGTCGAAGCCGGTCACCGGCTCGCACGGGTGGTGCAGCACCGGATCGCCCACGCGCACGATCGGCCGAACCTCTCCCACAATCCCCGCCTCTCCTGATATGTCGCCATGTGTCAGCCCAAGTGTACGATCGCCCGCGCGTATCTCGAATTATAAGACAAAGTTTCTTGAATGATGAGATGTGGTTAAGGTGGCGGTAATCGCACGACGGAGGGAGTTCGCCGATGAACGCCGTCTACACCCATGGCCACCACGAGTCCGTGCTGCGCTCGCACCGCTGGCGCACCGCCGCCAACTCGGCCGCGTACCTGCTGCCCCACCTCAAGCCGCACATGAAGCTGCTCGACATCGGCAGCGGCCCCGGCACGATCACCGCCGAGCTGGCGGGCCTGGTCGGGCACGTGACGGCGTCCGAGGTGAGCGAGGAGACGCTCGGCCTGGCCAGGGCCGAGGTGGCCGCCAGAGGGCTGACGAACGTCGACTTCGCCGTCGCCGACGTGCACGCGCTCGGCTTCCCCGACGACACCTTCTGCGTCGTGCACGCGCACCAGGTGCTCCAGCACGTCGGCGATCCGGTGCTGGCGCTGCGGGAGATGGGGCGGGTGACCAAGCCGGGCGGCTACGTGGCGGCCCGCGACAGCGACTACACGGCGTTCACCTGGTGGCCGCGGGTGCCGGCGCTGGACGAGTGGATGGAGCTCTACCAGCGCATCGCCCGCGGCAACGGCGGAGAGCCTGACGCCGGGCGGCGGCTGCTGTCATGGGCCCGGCAGGCGGGCTTCGAGGACGTCACCGCCACCTCCTCCACCTGGTGTTTCGCCACCCCCGAGGACCGGGCGTGGTGGGGCGGGATGTGGGCGGAACGGATCCTGAGCTCGGCGATGGCCGAACAGGCCCTGGCCACCGGCGCCGCCACGCAGGCCGGCCTGCGGCGCATGTCGGAGGGGTGGCTGGAGTGGGTCCGGGCGGAGGACGGCTGGCTGTCCCTCCTGCACGGTGAGATCGTCTGCCGGCTCCCCGCCCGCGACTGAGAGGGCTCGCGGGCGGTCAGAGGCCGAGGGTGCGGGCGCGCTGCCACTGCGGGTCGCGGTAGAGCACCATGTCGGTGCCGACCATCTCGTCGGGCGCCGACAACATGGTGATCTCGCCCGCCGCCTGCAGTTGCAGCAGCAGGTCACGCACCCGAGGCCCGACCGGCAGCCGCCCGGTGGGCAGCCCCAGCCCGCTCCTGACCGTGTCGGCGATCTCCGACAGGCGGAATGGGCCGTCGAACCCGGCGACCACGCCGCGCACGACGGTCATCGTGATCAGATGCTCGGCCTCGGCGTACGCGAGCTGCCAGTGCACCTGCTCCTTGCGCCGGCCGCTGCCGGCGCACGACGTGCACGGGCGCGTCAGGCCGGCCGCCGGCTCCTCCCTGGTCGTGCCGAGGCAGGCCGAGCAGAGCCCGTTGTCGGCGGCGTGCAGCTCGGCGACCATGCGGCCGCCCAGGAGCACACCGCAGTCGCAGGCGAACGCGTCACCCAGGATGCCGGTCTGAGGAGAGATCGCATGCTCGTTCACCGATCCGACTCTACCGGCGCCCCGCCGCCCCACGCGCACCTCCGCTCACATGCGCCACACCTCAGCCGCCGTATGCCGACCGGCCGTGCAGGTGCCGCAGAGCCTCAAGGACCTCAGCCGCGTACGTCGGCCAGGCCGCGCAGGCGGCGCAGAGCCTTGCGGGCGGCGGCCGAGACGCGCTCGTCCGGGTGGTGCTCGATGAAGACGCGCAGCACCTGCCCGGTCCACGGATGGTCCCCGAACGCGAGGATCGCGATCGTCCCCGCCTGCTCCTCGGCGTCCATCCCCAGCGCGATCGACTCGATCACCTCGCCGGTCTCGCCCCCGAACTCCAGCAGCGCCGCCGCCATGTCCACCAGCACCCAGGCGATCTCCTCCGGCGTCGGCTGCCGCTCGTCCCGCCCGGTCCTGGCGGCGATCACCGCGCCCAGCTTCGGCTCCTCCAGCCGCCTGGCCAGGGCCCGCCGTCCCTCGTCGCCGAGGTTCGCCGACAGCACCTCGACGCCGACCGCCCGGCTCAGCGGGCTCACCGCGCCCAGCACCGAGCCGATCTCGGCCGCGGCCTGCGCGGGGTCCCGCTCCTTCAGCCAGCCGGTCAGCTCCTCGGCTCGCTCGGACTCCGGATAGGCCCGCAGTCCGTGCAGCAGCGCCGTCGCGTCGGCGTCCGCGAGCGAGCCCATGACCGGGATGTCCTGCCCGGTGGTCTCGGCGATGATCTGCCGCGCCACCCACAGCCCGAGCCAGCTCAGCGTGTACGGCTCCTCCTGCCGGACCAGCCCGAGGCCCGTCAGCGTCACGGGGGCCTCGCCCTTGAGCGGCTCCCTGGACAGGAACATCCTGATCAGCTCAAGCAGGAGCCCCTCGTCCTCGGCCAGCCGCTCGCGGCAGTGCCCGGACCACGCGGCCAGCACCTCCGCGTCGTCGCCTTCCGGCTTCAGCTCGTCCGCCAGCGGCGCGGCGCGTACGGCGGCCGCGAGCGTGGCCTCGCCGGGCAGCCGGATCGGGGGCTGCAGGGGCAGCGTGTCGTCGTCGTAGGAGGTCACTAGGCCATCCTGTCGCGATATTTCGGTAGAGTGCCAGCGCACGCCGAAAAGTCGGAAGAAAGGAGGCGCTGAGTGTTTCGCATCTATCTGGGCGCCCGCGGCGCCCGTTTCCGATTCTCGGAGGAATCATGCATTTCCGCACTGCGGTCAAGGACGACCTAGACCGCCTGCTCGGTTGCGTCGTCGACGAGTCCATCAGCTGGTCCCATCCCGACCGGCTGCTGTCGTTCCTGGAGAGCGGCGCCTACCGTTTCGATCGCATCTGGCTGGCCGAGGACGAGCCCGGCGGCGAGATCCTGGCCCGCGCCGTGTGGTGGGGCTTCCCCGGGGAGGACCGGCCGCTCGCGCTCGACTGCCTGTACGCCGCCCCCTCGGTCCCCGACCGCGTCGGCCTGATCGCCGAGCTGCTGCGCCGGGCCCACGCCGCGTTCGGCACGGCGCCCGCGTACCACGTGTTCGTCACCAACGGCTGGCGCGAGGCGCCCAGGACAGGCGCCGCCCTGGCCTGGCGATGGGAGGCCGCCGGGCGCGCAGGACTGACCGACGAGCTGGAACGCCTGCGGTACGAGTGGGCGGACGGGCCCGTCCCCGAGCCGTCGGCGCGGCTAGTCTTCCGCGGCGATGACGACGACGAGGTGTTCGCGGCCGCCTTCGCCAGGGTGGCGCAGGGCACCCTCGACGCGCACACCCGCCAGGCGCTGGCCGTCATGGACCCGATGGAGCAGGCGCGCGAGGACGTGCGCGACAACCGGTCCATGCCCGGGGATCGGGACTGGTGGCGGCTGGCCTACGACCTGGACGGCGAGCTCGTCGGGGTCGCCCTGCCGTCGGCCAACGCCGCCGGGCCCGTGGTCGGCTACCTCGGGGTGGTGCCGGAACGGCGCGGCCAGGGGTACGTGGACGACCTCCTCGCCGAGATCACCCGCAGCCACGCCCTGCGCGGGGTCCGGCGCATCGTGGCCGACACGGACGCCGGCAACGTGCCGATGGCCAAGGCTTTCGAACGCGCCGGCTACCGCAACTTCGCGGTCCGCCTGGTCCTGTCGGCCGACCCCGCGAACGCCTGAGGTACGCGTTATCGCGCCGGCCCGCGAGGCTCATCTCGCGGGCCGGCCGCACGGCGGCAGGTTCTCCTGGCGTACCCCCACCAGGAACTCCTCCACCCGCTCGCGGTCCGGCTGTTCGGGCAGGACGCTCGGCGCCGCGGCCAGTTCCGCCGTGAGCGCGGCCCGCCAGCCGTCCACCTCCGGCCAGGGCATCCGCCCGTTCCTGATCGCCAGCAGCCGCTCCCGGTGGGCGTCCACGCGGACCAGCGGCTCCCCGTGCCGCACGAGGTGCAGGCCGCTGAGCAGCAGCCGCACCATGTGCATGGCCTGCTTCCCGTTCGGCCGCTCGGGGTCGAGGCGGCGGAACTGCGCGTCGGCGTACCCGGCGAAGGAGCGGTGCGCGCGCTGCGACAGGAACGCCCCCCGCAGGTCGCGCAGCCGCCGCCCGGCGGGCGTGACCACCTCCACCAGCGGCGACCACAGGCATTCGAGCACCGTCGGGTTGGCGTCGAGGGCCAGGCCGCAGAAGCGCTCGACCTCCCAGGAGAACTGCTCGGGCAGCGGCCCGTCCCGATGCGTGGGCGGTTTGTCCAGCCGCCAGAACGCCGAGGTCGGTGTCACGAACACGCCGCGCCGGTCGGTGTCGGAGGCGTCGGTCTCCAGCCCGTACGCCCTCGACCCCATCACCACGGTAAGGATCACGTCATCGCTCATCCCTCCTATCTTGCGCCATGGGCTGACGGCTGTTCTGATCGACAAGTGAGCGCTTATGACGAGGCATACCGGCGGAGCATCGAGCGGCCCGAGGGGTTCTGGGGGGAGGCCGCGCTCGGGATCCAGTGGGATCTCGCGCCCGCCACCGTCCACGCCGGCGGCCGCTGGTTCCCCGACGGCCGGCTCAACACCTGCCACAACGCCGTCGACCGGCACGTCGCGGCGGGCCGCGGCGCACAGGCGGCGCTGATCTACGACAGCCCCGTCACCGGCACCACGCGCACCTACACCTACACGGAGCTGCTGGACGAGGTGAGCAAGGCCGCGGGCATGCTGCGCGACCTCGGCGTGGAGGCCGGCGACACCGTGGTGATCTACATGCCCATGGTGCCGGAGGCGGTGGTCGCGATGCTGGCCTGCGCCCGGCTCGGGGCGGTGCACTCGGTGGTGTTCGGCGGGTTCGCGGCCCGTGAGCTGGCCGTGCGGATCGACCACGCCAGGCCCAAGGTGGTGCTGTCGGCCTCCTGCGGGATCGAGCCCAGCCGTGTGGTGGCGTACAAACCGCTGCTGGACGCCGCGCTTGAGCAGGCCGAGCACCGGCCGGGACACTGCGTGATCCTGCAGCGGCCCGAGAGCCCGGCGGAGCTGACGCCGGGCCGCGACCTGGACTGGGTGCGGGCCGTGGGCGCGGCCGAGCCGGCCGGGTGCGTGAGCGTGGCCGCGACCGACCCGCTGTACATCCTCTACACCTCGGGCACCACCGGCACGCCGAAGGGCGTCGTGCGCGACAACGGCGGCCACGCGGTGGCGCTGCGCTGGAGCATGTCCCACGTGTACGGCGCCGCCCCCGGCGAGGTCTTCTGGGCCGCCTCCGACGTCGGCTGGGTGGTCGGCCACTCCTACATCGTCTACGGGCCGCTGCTGGCGGGCTGCACGACCGTCCTGTACGAGGGCAAGCCCGTCGGCACCCCCGACCCGGGCGCCTTCTGGCGGGTGGTGTCCACGTACGGCGTGCGCACGCTCTTCACCGCCCCGACCGCCTTCCGCGCCATCAAAAAAGAGGACCCATCCGGCAATTTCGCGAAAAAGTGGGACCTGTCGGGGCTGCGGTACCTCTTCCTGGCCGGAGAACGGCTCGACCCCGACACCTACCACTGGGCCTCCGACCTGCTCGGCGTCCCCGTCATCGACCACTGGTGGCAGACCGAGACCGGCTGGCCCATCGCCGCGAACTGCGTCGGCGTCGAACGGCTGCCGATCAAGCCGGGCTCCCCGACCAAGGCCGTACCCGGCTGGGACGTGCACATCCTCGACAACGACGGCCGCGACTGCCCGCCCGGCACGGAGGGCGCCGTCACCGTCAAGCTGCCGCTCCCGCCCGGCGCCCTGCCGACCCTCTATCGCGACGACGACCGCTTCGCCCGCTCCTACCTCGACCGCTATCCGGGCCACTACCTGACCGGCGACGGCGGCCACCTGGACGACGACGGCTACCTGTACGTCATGGGCCGCATCGACGACGTGATCAACGTGGCAGGACACCGGCTGTCCACCGGCTCGATGGAAGAGGTCATCGCGGCCCACCCCGACGTGGCAGAATGCGCCGTGATCGGGGTGGCCGACGAGGTGAAGGGCCAGCTCCCGATGGGGTTCGTGGTGCTGAAGGCCGGGGCGGAGCGCGGCCAGGAGGAGATGGAACGAGAGCTGGCCGCCCTCGTACGCGAGCGCATCGGCCCCGTCGCCGCCTTCCGCCGCGCCGTCGTGGTGAGCAGGCTGCCGAAGACGCGCTCGGGCAAGATCCTGCGCGCCACGATGCGGGACATCGCCGACGGCAACCCGTACACCACGCCCTCCACCATCGAGGATCCGGCGGCGCTGCCGGAGATCGCCCGGATACTGGCGGGTACTGAAGGAGTATGACAGGCAGGTAACGTTCGGATCGTCCTGGTTCAAGATCCTGCGCTGATCGGGGCGTTCAGCGCATGATGGGACATCCCCCTCCCCGGGAGAAGGCATGATCGAGACCCCGAGCTACGCCGACGCCCTGCGGATCCTCGGGTGCAAGGACGGCAGGCTCGTCAAGGTGATCGGGCTGGCCTCGGCCGCCGAACGCACCGGCTGGGCGTTGGCCGGCGGCCCGCGGCTGACGATGAGCCTGCGCGACCTGCGCGACGGCATCATCGCCTACGGCGAGGACGTCGTACGCCGCATGCCGGAGCTCAAGACCGGCGTCGACCGTTTCACCCGCACCCAGCGGCTGGCCGCGGCGCACGCCGCGGTCGTGGTGGCGGCCTGGTTCGAGGCGCTCGGCGAGGCCCAGCTGCCCTTCACCCTCGACCAGCTCGACCGCGGCGAGCAGATCTCCCACGGCGTGCCGACGGCCGAGCGCTTCGCCGGGCTGGTCGCGGCGCTGCTGCTGACGCGGCTGCCCACGCCCGAGCCGCACGTGCCCTATGCCGAGACCCGGCAAGCCGTGGAACGTGCCTACCTGCGCATGTCGGATGCTTTAGCCGGTTACGTACGCGGGCTCGCCGTCTGGGATGAGTTGTCCACCGACGACCGGCTCCTGCTGCCCCGCCTGCTCGACGAGGGGCCGCCCGCGCACGCGCTGCGCATCTACGACGAGGACTACCGGTCGCTGGCGCTCGACAGCCACGAGTTCGGGGTGCGCAGCCTGGTCACCGAGACGCCGCCGCCGGCCACGGCGCTGTCGAGGGTGGCCTGGCTGCTGGCCGAGCTGGCGCCGCCCCGGGTGGGCGACCGTCCCATGATCCACCGGATGCGGATGGCCGCCAACGCGCTCGACCGGCCGCTGCTGCTGGCCGGCAAACATCCGGAGGACGTCTCGCTGCCGCTGCTGGGCGAGGGCTACCTGAGCCCGCGCTGCCGGGTGGCCGAGCTGACCCGCGACTCCCTGCCCGCCCTGCGGAGCTGGTGGGACGACCAGCAACTGCTCGCCGACACCGAGGCGTTCCTGGCCGGCCACCTCACCTCGTTGCGGGCCACCCAGGCGCCGCTGCTCGTGCTCGGGGAGCCGGGCTCGGGCAAGACCAAGCTGGCCGAGGTGCTGGGCGCGCGGCTGGCCAGGTCGGAGTTCCTGCCGATCAGGGTGGAGCTGCGCGCCGTACGGGCCCGCGCCGGTGTGGTCGAGCAGGTCGAGCAGGCCGTCGCCGAGGTGCTGGGGGAGGAGGTCTCCTACGCCGACCTGGTCGAGGCGGGCGACGGCGCGATGCCGGTGATCCTGCTGGACGGGTTCGACGAGCTGGTGCAGGGCGAGCTCAGCCGCTACGACTACCTGGAGCGCCTGCGCGAGTTCCAGGCCAGGGAGGCGGCGCAGGGCAGGCCCGTCGCGGTGATCGTGACCGGCCGCACAGTGGTGGCCGACCGGGTCCGCTTCCCCGCCGGGCTGCTCGCGCTGCAACTGCAGCCGTTCGGCGACGACCAGGTACGCCAGTGGCTCGACATCTGGGACCAGGCCAACCGCGCCCTGCTCGCCAGGCGCGACCTGAAACCGCTGCCCGCGGAGGCCGCGCTCGCGCACGGCGAGATGGCCCGCCACCCGCTGCTCCTGCTGCTGCTCGCCCTCTACGACGCCGGCGGCAACGCGCTCCAGCGCGAGCACGGCCCGCTCCAGCGGGCCCGCCTGTACGAGGTCCTGCTGCGCGACTACACCGAACGCGAGACCGGCGGCGCCCACCGGGTCGAGATCGACCAGGAACTGGTGCTGCTCGGCGCCGCCGCCCTGTCCATGCTGGCCAGGGGTAGCCAGGTCATCACCGACGAGGCGCTCCAGAGCGACCTGCCCGCCCTGTGCCACGGCGGCGAGGAGGAGCCGGGCGACGAGGAGGAGCGCGTCGACTGGGCCCGCAAGGCCACCGAGCGCTTCTTCTTCGTGCGCAGGAAGGGGCACGCGTTCCTGCACTCCACGTTCGGCGAGTTCCTGGTGGCCTGGCTGACCATGTACGCGCTGCGCGACCTCGACCGGCGCAGCCGCCTCGCCGGGGACGAGCCCCTGGTCCTGGCCCAGGCCGTGGACGACGACCTGCTGTACGCCGTCACCTCCCACTCGTGCCTGGCCGAACGGGGGCCGACGGTCGGCTTCATCCTGGAGCTGCTGGACCAGGTGCCCTCGGAGGTGCGGGCCCGCTGCGCGGACCTGCTGGCCGGGCTGCTGCGCCGCTCCCTGCACGAACGGCCCAGGCGGCACTTCACCGGGTTCCGCCCGGTACGTCATACGGTGACCCGGCGGCTGGCCGCGTACTCGGCGAACCTCACCCTGCTCATCGTCGCCGCCTCCGAGTCGCCCGTACGGGTCTCCGCGATCCTGCCCGGGCCCGACCACATGGAGCGCTGGTCCTCGCTCACCCACCTGTGGAAGGGACAACTCGGGCAGGAGGGCTGGACCGGGCTGGTCGCCGCCCTGTCGGCGCACCGGGTGATGGAGGACGGGCAGGAGGACGTCGTGCTCGGCGGCGGCACCGAGCCGACCGGCATGGGGGACGTCGTCGTCGCGGTCGCCACCGGCCACGCGCCGCGCCACCGCCGGCTGCTCGACCTGCTGCTGCGGGCGCTGGGGGAGGGGCAGGCGCTGCCGTACGCCGACCGGGTCGGCATCCTGGAGGAGCTGGTGCGCACGGTCGCCGTCCGGTCGCCGGCCATGCACCAGGCATTGGGCGCCATGTGGAACGAGGAGGGCGCCGACCGCGCCGGGCTCAGACCGCTGCTCCAGGCCCTGCTCGCCGATCCGGCGGGGCGGATGGAGACGTGGGAGCAACTGGTCAAGGCCGGCATCCCGGAGACTGCTCTGTGGGAGATCCACCAGAACGCCCTGCTACCAGGCGACTGACCGGGCCCGGCCGCGCCGGCTCGCGCCGTGTGGTCACGTCACGGCGTTGGCCGCCCCGGGGAGACGGGACCCGTAGCGCGCTTCCGCCGGATCAGAGCCAGCCGCGGGACTCCGCCACCCGTACCGCCTCGGCGCGGTTGCGGGCGCCCGTCTTGCCGATCGCGGCGGACAGGTAGTTGCGCACGGTGCCCTCCGTGAGGAACAGCCGCCTGGCGATGTCGGCCACGGTGGCCTCGCCCGCCGCCACGCGCAGCACCTCCGCCTCCCGCTGGGTGAGCGGGCTGGGGCCGGTGGTGAGCGCGGTCACGGCCAGCTTGGGATCGATGACCCGCTCGCCGGCCAGCACCCGCCGTACGGTGGCGGCCAGCTCGGCGGCCGGGGCGTCCTTGACCACGTAACCGGCCACGCCGGCGTCGAGCGCCCTGCTGAGGTAGCCGGGGCGGCCGAACGTGGTGACGATGACCACGCGGTGACCGCGCAACTGCTCGGCGACCTCCAGGCCGGACATCCCGGGCATCTCGATGTCGAGAAGGATCACGTCGGGCTCGTGCTCCCGTGTCGCCGCGGCCACCTCGTCGCCCCGTCCCACCTCCGCCACGACCTCGATGTCGTCCTCCAGGGAGAGCAACGCGGCCAGGCCGCCCCTGACAAGGTCCTGGTCGTCCGCGATCAGCACCCGGATCACGCCGCACCCGCCCGCGTCGCCTCCAGCGGGACGCGCACCCGTAGCAGGTAGCCGCCCTCGGGTCGCGGCCCCGCCTCCAGCCGCCCGCCTGCGGCCCCGACCCGCTCAGCCAGCCCGGCCAGCCCACTCCCCACCGGCTCACCACCCCTGGCCGGTGCGGGGGTGGCGTGATCTTCACCCGCGGCGGTGCTCTGGTGGCCGTGGTCCTCGGGCACAGCGGTCGTGGCGGGGTGGCCGTCGTCGGTTACCTCCAGGGCGGCCGACGTCTCGTCCAGGCGCAACGCGATGTGGCAGTGGCGGGCGCGGCTGTGGCGCAGGACGTTCGTGGCGGCCTCCCGTACGGACCAGGCGAGCAGGGCTTCGGCGGCGGCCGGGATGGGCCCGTCGGCGGGGGACACCGTCACCTCGATCCCGGCCACCCCCAGATTACGGGTCGCCCCCTCCAGTTCCTCCGACAACGACGGCGCCCGGTACCCGGTGATCGTCCGCCGGACCTCGTCGAGCGCCCGCCGGGCGGCCCGCTCCACCTCCGTCATCTCGGCGGCGGCCCGCCCGGGGTCGGCGGGCGCCAGGCGGGCGGCGAGCTGGCTCCTGATCGTGATCGAGGTGAGCGTGTGCCCCAGCGTGTCGTGCAGGTCCCTGGCGAAGCGCAGCCGCTCGTTCTCCACGGCCAGCCGCGCGACCTCGGCCCTGGCCGCGTCCAGCCGCGCCACCAGCAGGCCCATGTGCCGCAGGCTGTGCACGGCGGCGGCCTGCACGGCGATGACGAGCGGCACCCACCAGACCCGGGACAGCGGCGCCCCCGACGCCAGTAGCGCTGTCACCTCCACGGCGGCGACGGCGGCCGTCGCGGCGGCGAAGGCCACGGCGGGCAGGGTGGCGGCGAAGGCGCTGACCGCGTACACGAACGACGTGTACGCCCACGGCTGCCCGAACAGCGGCAGCAGTGCCAGCCAGGACCCCGTCAGCCCGGTCACGGCCCACGGGTTGGCGGTCGTGGCGCGGGCGCTCAGCATCCGCCACATGATCGCCACCCAGCAGGCCGCGAACAGCGCCACCCCGCCCAGCGCCGCGATCACCGCAAGCGGCCCCGGCCCCCGTTCCATGAACACCCACAGCGGCCAGCCGATCAGCAGCAGCCAGGCGCACGCGCCCGCTCTGGCCGCCGCCCGGCTTTTGGTGAAGTCGAACTCCCGCACCGGTGTCACAACGCCCGACGGTAACGCCACCCGGCCAGCGCGCAGAAGAGCAGTGTCCAGGCGGTCAGCACGGCGAGCGAGGTCCCGGTCGGCGGCAGGCCGTCCAGGGCCCGCCAGCCCAGCGACCCCGCCTGGTAGGCCGGGCTGAGCTCGGCCAGCGCCCGCATCCCGGCCGGCATGGCCTGGACCGGCAGCCACAGCCCGCCGAGCACCGACATGGCGAAGTAGACGACCATCATGGCCAGGTTCGCGACCTGCCCCTTCAGCGTGTAGCCGAAGGCGACGCCGAGCGCCGCGAAAGGCAGCACACCGACCCAGATCAGCACCACCAGGACGGGCCAGGTGCCGGCCGGCAGCCGGACGCCGGACAGCAGCGCGCCCGCGCCGAGCACCACGACGATGCTCGGCAGCACCGTGGCCGCGCCGCTGAGCAGCTTGGCCGTCACGTAGCCGTGCGCGGGCAGCGGTGTCACCGCGAGCTGGTCGAGCCAGCCCCTGCCCCGCTCCATCGCGATGGCGCCCCCGATGAACAGCGCGCCGCCCATCGCGCCGTACGTGGCCATCGACACCATCGAGTACGCGGCGAAGTCGCCCGTCTGGTCGCGCGGCACCACGTCGAGCACCTTCGTCCACAGCAGGTAGAGCCCCAGCGGGAAGAACGTCAGCATGACCAGCCCCACCGGGTTGCGGAACCCGCGCACCAGCTCCAGCCGCAGATACGACCCCATCGCCCCCACCGATCCCCTCGACCGCACCGATTTCGATCCCACTGGTCCCGATCCCGCCGATCCCATCAGCTCCGCCCTCCCGTCAGGCTCACGAACGCGCTCTCCAGGTCCACACCCTCGACCCGCACCCCCGTGACGTCCTCGTACGCGCTAAACAGCGCGCGCAGCGTGGCGTCCGGATCCACGGTCCGCAACCGCACCGCACGCCCCTCCACGCTCACGTGACGCACTCCGGGCAGGAGCGCCAGCCGGGCAGGGTCGGCGCCGTCCAGCACGCACCGCACCTCGTCCCCGCCGACCAGGGACTTCACCTCGGCCACCGACCCGTCCGCGACGACCCGCCCGCCGGCGAGCAGCACGACCCGGTCGGCGTAGTCGTCGGCCTCGGTCAGATAGTGGGTGGCGAAGACGGCCGTGCCGCCCCGCCCGGTCCTGGCCCTGATCTCGCGCCACAGCGCCCGGCGGCCCTCGACGTCCAGCCCGACGGTCGGCTCGTCCAGCACCAGCAGTTCCGGATCCCCGGCCACGCACAGCGCGAACCTGACCCGCTGCCGCTGCCCGCCCGACAGCCGCCCGACGAGGCGGCGAGCCAGCTCCTCGATGCCCGCCGCCCGCAGCGCCCGCTCCGGCGGCGGCCGGTCCGGATACATCCCGGCGACGGCGGCCACCAGCTCGCCCACCCGTACGTCGTCCAGCAGCCCCGACTCCTGCGGCAGCACCCCGACCAGGCCCGCCCGCAGCGCCTCGTCCGGCGGGCGGCCGAGGACCCTGGCGGTGCCCGAGGCGGGGGCGCGCAGGCCGAGCGCGATGGACAGCAGCGTGCTCTTGCCGGCCCCGTTCGGGCCCAGCACCGCCACCGTCTCGCCCCGGCCGACCTTCAGATCGACGCCGCCGAGCGCGGTGACCGGCCCGTAGGTCTTGGTCACGGCCCTGAGTTCCAGCGCGTTCCCCTTCACATCACTCATGCGCCCAGCCTGACGGTGCAGGTGGGGGCGGGTGTAGTGCCGTACGTCAGCCGGGCCCGCATGACGGACGTCATGTGCCCGAGGCCCCGTCCGGCGGTCCCGGTTGCATCGGACTGTCCTTTCGGAGGCTGACACTCTGCCGAAATGGCACGTAATATGCGCACATCACGAGCGTTGGGGGCGCCAGGGTGCCAGGACAGAACGTGGGTGTGGTCGTCGATCCGGGTGTGCCGCCGGAGATCGCCGGGCTGTTGCGGTCCAACGTCTCCTTACTGTCCAGGATCAGGGCCGGATGGGTGCCGCGCGCCGCGGCGCCGCCGCAGCGCCGCCGCAGTCCGTCCAGCGCGCTGCTGCTGGCCGCCACCCCGGTCGTGATCGCCCTCATGGCCGTCCTGCTCGCCTCGCCGGTGGCGCCCGCCGGGTTCGTGCTGCTCGGCACGTACGTCTTCATCGTCCTGGTGAAGATCGCGTCCATGAGCGAGGTCCCCGAGGACGACCGCCCGCACGAGCGCGGCGTCTACGAGCAGGCCCGCTGGTACGACGGCCGCTACCTGCTGCCCGAGGACTTCGACCACGACGCCAGGACGGTCCTGACCAGGGCGCAGCGCGCCATCGGGTCGGTCCTGCGCTCCCACGTCAACGCCGAGGGCATGCTCGACGACGCCCGCAACGCCGTCATGCTGCCCGCCCAGGAGTGGGAGATCGCCCGGCTGCTGGCCAAGCTGTCGGCGCTGCGCCTGGAGCACAGGGAGCTGCTGGCCAGGGGCATCGCCCCCGAGGTGGCCGCGGTGATCGAGCCGCTCGAACGCGCCCTGGCCAACAGCGAGGCCGCCGTGGTCGCCCGGGTCGAGGCGCTGGAGCGCTACGCCGGGCACGTCGCGGAGGCCGAGCGCGCCTACCACGCGCGCGGCCAGATCGAGGAGTTGCGCGCCCGGCTGCCCCGTTACGAGGAACTGCTGGCCGAGTCCGGCGCGGACAAGCTCGCCGTGCCGGAGATCGAACGGCTGGCCGAGGACGCCGACGTCCTGGAACGCACGTTGCGGCGCAGCGTGGACTCCGCGCACGAGGCGTTCCGCTACCTGGAAAGCTGACACCCGGACAGAAGGGCACATAGGATCAGTAACGTGGCCGGGCGTCCTGCGAAGGTGATCGTCGATCCGGCGGTGCCCGGCGACGTCGCGGCCCTTCTCCGCGACAATCGCAAGATCCTGCTGCGGGTCCACGCCGGCTGGGAGCCCGCGCACAAGCGCCACCTGCCCATGACGGGACCCATGACCAGCCGGGCGTTCCGGCTCGCGATCACCCTGGCGGCCGTCGTGACGGCCCTCGGCGCGACCGTGTACGGGCTCATGCTCTTCGTGGCCGAGCGCTACACCCCGTTCGCCGTGATCATGACGGGGGCGGCGCTGCTGTTCGTCAGCGTGCTGCTGCGGCCCAGGACCGACGCCGAGGCGGAGCGGCGGCGGGAGCGCGAGCGCGAGGTCTACGAGGCCGCCCGCCGGCACGAGGGCCACTACGTCCTGCGCGAACGGCTCGACGACCCCGCCAGGGCGCTCATGTCCCGCGCCCAGGCCGCCGTCGACCAGGTCATGGACTCCCACGTGAACGCCGAGGGCCTGCTCGACGACGTACGCAACGGCGTGATGCTGCCCGCGCAGGAGTGGGAGATCGCCCGGCTGCTGGCCAAGCTGTCGGAGCTGCGCGCCGAGCACCAGGAGGTCGTCTCGGAGGGCATCACCCCCGAGGTGGCCGCCGTGGCCGAGCCCTTCGCCCATGCGCTGGACAGCAGCGAGCGGGCGGTGCTGGCCCGCGTGGAGGCACTGGAGCGGTACGCGGGCCACGTGGCCGACGCCGAGCGCGCGTACCGGGCCAGGCACCAGATCGAACGTCTCAGCTCCAAACTGCACCAGTACGAGGAACTGGTCGCGGAGACGGGGGCGGACGGCTTCGCCGTGCCGGAGCTGGACCGCCTGACCGACGAGGCCGGCCGGCTTGAGCAGGCGCTGCGCGACAGCGTCAGCTCCGCGCACGAAGCATTTCGACACCTCAACGGCTGAATTACCTTAGGATCCGGATTCGTGGCGGATGTGGTGGTAGACCCCGGAGTACCGCCGGAGGACGCCCAATTGCTCAGGGAGAGCCGGCGCGTACTGATCAAGATGCGCCACGGCTGGGTCCCCGAGCCGCGGCGATCGGCCTCCGGCCTGCGTGTCCGCAGGATCGCCTCGCTCGGCGGCGTGGCCTTCTTCGGCCTGCTCATGGGAGTGGGCTTCCTGGGCCGCGGGGTGGGCCTGCTGCTGCTCGTGCTGATCGGCATCCCGCTGATGATCGCGCTGTCCATCCGCAACGAACTGACGGAGGAGGACGAGGACGACGGCGACTACGAGCGGGAGATCTACGAGCAACTGCGCTGGTACGAGGGCCGCTACGTGCTCCCCGACGACCTCGACGAGGCCTCCGCCCGCATCCTGGCCCGCGCCCAGCGCGCCATCGCCGCCGTCACCGGGTCCAGGGTCAACGCAGAAGGGCTGCTCGACGACGTGCGCAACGCGGTGATGCTGCCCGCGCAGGAGTGGGAGATCGCCCGGCTGCTGGCCAAACTGTCGGCCCTGCGCACCAAGCACAGGGAGACCGTCTCGCAGGGGCTCACGCCCGAGGTCGAGGCCGTGGCCGCGCCCCTCGCCCGGGCGCTGGACAGCAGCGAGGACGCCGTGCTGGCCCGGGTCGAGGCGCTGGAACGGTACGCCGCCAACGTGGCGGACGCCGAGCGGGCGTACCTGGCCCAGCACCAGATCGAGGAGCTGCGCGGGCGGCTGCACCAGTACGAGGAACTGGTCGCCGAGACAGGGGCGGACGGGTTCGCCGTGCCGGAGCTGGAACGCCTGGCCGAGGACGCCGACCGGCTTGAGCAGGCACTGAGGCGGAGCGTGAGCTCCGCCCAGGAGGCCTTCCGCTACCTCGACCCGTGAGCCGGGCTCAGCCGCCCACCCGCCGCGCCCGCTCGTGAGCCGGGCTCAGGACGGGTTCGGCTGGCGTGGGGCGTGCACTGCCGCGGCCGGGTGGTTCGCGGCGTCCAGCAGCAGGTCGCACAGGGCGTCGGCCGCGTCCAGGCGCCCCAGCCCGGCCGCCGCCTGCCCCATCGCCTGCCGCAGCCCCGGATCGGCCAGCAGCGGCATCAGCTCGGCCAGCAGCATGTCGCCCGTGGGCCGCGGTTCGAGCAGCGCCCGTGCCGCGCCCGCCGAAGCCAGGTAACCGGCGTTCTTGCGCTGCTCGTCACCGCCGGTCGGGATCAGCGGCACCAGCACGGAGGGCTTGCCGATCGCGGTCAGCTCCGACACCGTGCCGGCCCCGCTGCGCGAGATCACCACGTCGGCCGCGGCGAACAGGTCGGGCAACTCCTCGCCCACGTACGGCACCGGATGGTAGCGGTCGGCCAGGTCAGGCGGCAGCGCCACCGCCCGCATCTCGTCGATCAGCGCGGGCCCGCACTGGTGCACGATCTGCGCGTGCTGCAGCAGCCGGGGCAGGATCTCCGCGATCAGCGTGTTGATCTGCCGGCTGCCCTGCGCGCCGCCCGTCACGTAGATCAGCGGCACCTCGAACGTGAGCCCGAACAGGTCGTAGGCCGCCGCCCGGTTGCCCTGCAGCAGCGCGGGCCTGACCGGGTTGCCGGTCACCACGGCCTTCGCCCGGGCCGACGCGGGCAGGTAGTCGAGCGACGACTCGTGGGACAGCGCGATCCTGGTCGCCAGCCTGGCCAGGATGCGGTTGGCCAGCCCCACCACCGTGGTCTGCTCGTGCATGACCAGCGGGCGGCGGATCAGCTTGGCCGCCACCCCGATGGGGACCGCCACGTAGCCCCCCGTCGACAGCACCACGTCGGGCAGGTAGCGGGCGGCGTGCCCGACCGCCTGGAACACCCCCACCGGGATGCGGAAGACGTCGGCGACGTTGGTGCCCAGCTCTTTCAGGTTGGGGCGGCGGCGCAGCTTTCCCGTCGTGATCGCCTTGAACGGGATGCCGTGCTCGGCGGTGATCCGCGCCTCAAGGCCGTTGGCCGTGCCCACCCAGAGCACGTCGTGCGGCACCTGACGTCGCTGGACGGCCGACAGGGTCGTCAGGGCCGGATAGGTGTGACCACCGGTGCCGCCGCCGGTGATCAGCAGTCGCAGGGTTCGTGACATGCGATCAGAGTATGGCCGCACAGCGGAACCCCGTGTGCCCGGTCGAGGAGTCCGGTGTGTTGGAGGTGCGCGCGGCCACCCGGTAGCGGTTGCAGTAGGAGTCGTGGCACATGTACGAGCCGCCGCGGATCACCTTCCCCTGCCCCTCCGCCGGCCCCGTGGGATTGTCGGCGTACGGCTCCCACTCCGTGCCCCACCAGTCCGCGGTCCACTCCCACACGTTGCCCGAGACGTTGTAGAGCCCGTAGCCGTTCGGCTGGAACGACTTGACCGGCATCGTCCCCTTGCTCGGCGCGGACGGGAAGTGACCCTCCCAGATGTTGCAGCGCTTGCGGCCCTTCGGCGCCAGCTCGTCGCCCCACGGGTAACGCTTGCGCTCCAGCCCGCCCCTGGCCGCCGCCTCCCACTCGGCCTCGGTCGGCAGGCGCTTGCCCGCCCAGGTGGCGTACGCGGTGGCGTCGTTCCAGGACACGTGGACGACCGGATGGTTCTGGCGGTCGCCGTTGGAGGAGCCGGGGCCTTCAGGCGTACGCCACGTGGCCCCCTCCACGCCGGCCCACCAGGGCGCGCCGGGCACGGTCGCGTCGATCACGCCCGCTCTGGCGAACTGGCGGAACACGAACGACCAGCCGATCTGCTCGGCCTCGGTGACATAACCGGTCTCCTTCACGAACGTGGCGAACTGCGCGTTCGTCACGCACACTGGATCGATCATGAAGGGATCGAGCCTGACCTCACGCACCGGCCCCTCGCCGTCCTCGGGCCGTCCGTCCGGATCGTCCCCGCCCACGACGTACGTCCCGCCGGGCACGCGCACCATCCCGCGCGGCGCCGCCCGCCGCGCCGTGATCGTGACGGCCTCCTGGATCGGCCCGCCGGCTTTCTCGACCGGCCCGCCGGTGACCTCGGCCGGTCCGTCGGCGGCCTCCCTGCTCGGGCCACAACAAGCGCTCACAGACCCCCCAAAACGTGTCATGACACCAAGGAAGGGTAGTGCCTGTACCATGCCCGCGATCACACGGCCGGCGCGTGTGACGGCGGCCGAGTCGCTGGCCGTGGCCGCCACGCTGGTTCTGCCGACCCTGGCGCAGGGCGTCGTGGTGCGGCGGCCCTCCATGGTTCGCCTGGCCGCCCTGTGCCGGGCCGAGGAGCGTGCGATCCGGCTCCTGCGCCGGCTGCGCGCCACGTATGGCGACGGGCCGCTGATGGTGCCCGTGCCAGGGCGCGGCTGGGCGATGCTGCCGCTGGCCTCCCGCGACGTACGCGCGGTGCTGGAGGACCGGGCGTTCAGCCCGGCCAGCAGGGACAAACGCGGCGCGCTCGCCCACTTCCAGCCCGACGGCGTGCTGATCACCCCAGAACGCGACCTCCGCGACCGCCGCCGCGCCCTGAACGAACAGGTCCTGCACACCGGCCACCTCCCCGTCACCGAGATCGCCGCGGAGGAGGCAGCCACGCTGCCCCGTCAGGGGACGCTGACCTGGCCGCTCTTCCACGCCGCCCACTGGCGGCTGGCGCGGCGGGTCGTGCTCGGTGACGGTGCCCGCCACGACGTGACCCTCACCAGGCAGCTCGACCGGCTGCGCCGTGACGCCAACTGGGCGTGGCTGCGCGGGCAGCGCACCGACGTGCGCAACGCGTTCCAGCGGCGGCTAGCCGCCCACCTCGCCAGGGCCGAGCCCGGCAGCCTGGCCGGAGAACTGGCCAGGGCGGAGGCGGCGGCGGATGTGCACGCCGAGGGGCAGGTGCCGCACTGGCTGTTCGCCTACGACGCCGGCGCCATGGCCGCCTACCGCGCCCTGGCCCTCCTGACCTCGCCCATGTGCCGCCAGGACCGGGGCTCCTCGGATCAGGGCCGCCAGGGTCGGGGTTCGGCGGGGGACGCGGGGGTGCCGGGGGCCGACCGGCTGAGGGCGGCCGTGCTGGAGTCCGTGCGGCTCTGGCCCACCACGCTCGCCATCCTGCGCGAGGTCACCGGCCCCAACCCCTGGGACCTCCCGGCGGGCACGACGGTGATGATCCACAGCCCGTACGTCAACAGGGAGGAGCCCGGCGCCTCCTACCGTCCCGACCTGTGGCTCGAAGGCGGGCCGGAACCCGGGAACGACGGCGGGACCTGGGCGGGGGTGCCCTTCAGCGGCGGGTTCGCCCGCTGCCCGGGCGAGGATCTGGTGCTGGCCACCTCGGCCGCGCTGCTGGGCGCGTTCCTGCGGGAGCGCGCGGTCAGGCCGTCCGTCATCCTGGAGAACCCGATGCCCGTCACGTTCGATCACTTCCGACTGCGTTTCACGATAAAAGCCGCAAAACGGTAGCGTTTTCTCATGCGACTCGGCGTGCTGGACATCGGCTCGAACACCGTCCATTTACTGGTCGTCGACGCCCACCGGGGCGCCCGGCCCATGCCCGCCTACTCCCACAAGGTCGACCTGCGCCTGACCGAGCACCTCGACGACGAGCACCGGCTGGGGGCGCAGGGCATCGAACGGCTCGGCGGCTTCGTCGAGGAGGCCGTTCACCTCGCCGAGGACAAGGGCGTGGAGGAGCTGCTGGCCTTCGCCACCTCCGCCGTGCGCGAGGCGGCCAACGTCGAGCAGGTCCTCGCGGAGGTCGACGAGCGCTGCGGCGTGCACATCGAGGTGCTGTCCGGGCGCGACGAGGCCCGGTTGACGTTCCTGGCCGTGCGGCGCTGGTTCGGCTGGTCGCCGGGGCGGCTGCTCGCCTTCGACATCGGCGGCGGCTCGCTGGAGATCGCCGCCGGCGTGGACGAGGAGCCCGACGCGGCGGTGTCGCTGCCGCTGGGCGCGGGACGGCTCACGCGCGACTGGTTCACCGGCGACCCGCCGTCGCCGGACGAGGTGCGCAAGCTGCGCAAGCACGTACGCGCCGAGATCGCCCGCAACGTCGGCGGCATCGCGAGGTACGGCGTGCCCGACCGCGCGGTCGCCACCTCCAAGACCTTCAAGCAGCTGGCCAGGATCGCCGGCGCGGCGCCCTCCAGCGACGGCCCGTACGTTTCCCGCTCGCTGTCCCGCCAGGACATGGCCGACTGGGCCGGCAAGCTCACCACCATGGGCTCCGCCGAGCGGGCGCGGCTGTCGGGCGTGTCGGAGGGGCGGGCGGCGCAACTGGCGGCCGGGGCGCTGGTCGCCGACGCGGCCATGGACCTGTTCGAGGTGGACCGGCTGGAGGTGTGCCCGTGGGCGCTGCGCGAGGGAGTCATACTGCGCCGGCTCGACGTGCTGCCCGGGCGGCTCGACCAGCGCGACGGTCTGGCGGAGTAAGCTCGATCTATCCCTATTTATTGGCATGAAGTCCTGGTGAGTGGGCATTTCACGCCGAATGATGACACTGCTCGGCGCGCTCGGGACCCTGGCGGTCGTCCTCCTCCTCATCGTCCTGTCTGTGCTGCTCATCGCGGGCGTCTCGATGGTCGTCCTGCTGGCGATGGCGGCCTCGCTGACCCACTGGAAGCGGTGGTGGAACCGGCTGACCCGGGGAAACCCGGCTGCCGGGGAAGCGGATGCTGAGCCCGCCACGCCCGCGGAGCCGGAAACGGTCACAGGGGGAGCGGAGCCGGAGGACGATACGAGCCCCGGCGAGGAGACGTCACCCGCGGGGCTGCGAATGGAGCTGAGCGGAGCCCGGGCCTCCCGGCCATGACGGCCGCGGAGGTCTCCGGGACAGCGACGGTCGTGCGGCGTTTCAGGGGAAGGACGGTGGGGGCGCGGGCCGGCGGGGCTTACGCAGGCCGGGCCCTGGACGCTCGTGCGACCTGTGCCCGGATGCCGCCCGCCAGGGAGCCTAGGTGGTCATCAGCTGCTGCCCGGCCGCCCCCGGCGCGTACCGCAGGCGCTTCTCCAGGCAGACCACCGCTCCGTGCTCTCTCCTGTTGGTGAATCGGATGTCGTCGGCGAGCGCGCGCATGATCTGCAGCCCGCGTCCGTGCTCGGAGCCGGGTTCGGGTATGGACACCTTGTCGGCGTCGAACCCGTCGCCCGTGTCGACCACCCTGATCACGCACAGATGGTCGTGCACCGACGCGCTGACCGTGTAGTCGTCGCTCGGCGCCGCGTGCTTGATCACGTTGGAGCACGCCTCGGTGAGCATGAGTTCGATGTCGTCGCGGACCTGCGGCTCGACGCCTAGCGACCGCAGCGTGCCGTCCAGCATCTGCCTGATCAGCGGAACGCTCGCCGCATCTCTGGGCAGTCGGAGCGCCATCGTAGCCTCCACCGCACCTCCTTCCGTCCGGATGCGTGCGGTGCTCCTGCCCTCAAACACCTGCGGCAATCGTCCCTCAGCGATCGGGGGCCCCGGAGCCGGCGGGCTCCAGGAGGCGGAAGGCCACCTCCAGGCAGGCTTTGTGGATCTCGTCCTCCGACAGTTCGCCCTCCTGGAGCATCCACTTGCCCGCGTGCATGGCGAACAGGGCCAGCGAGTGGCTGACGCGCTCGGCGGGAGTGGCGTCCGGTTCGCTGATCTGCTTGGTCAGCTCGATCATCCGCTCGCGGATCCTGATCAGCGTGGGATGGTCGCGCAGCGCGGTCTGGTTGCGTTCGAGGAACCTGGAGATCCCGAGATGCCGCTCGCTCCTGACGCTGTCGGCGTAACGCATGACCAGCTCACGGCGCATCTCCGGGGTGCGCGGGCGGCTCTTGACCCATTTCAGCAGCTCCTCCAGCTCCTCGAGGCGCTTGTCGACCAGGCTCGTCACGATGTCGTCCTTGGTCTTGAAGTGGTAGTAGAGCGCGGCCTTCGTCACCCCGAGCTCCTCGGCGATCTCCCGCAGCGACGTCGCCTCGTATCCCTGCTCGGTGAAGAGCCGCAGTGCGATCTCCTGGATCCGGGTTCGCGTGTCTTCCCGCACTTCGCACCTTTTCGACTTGACGGCCGGCAAGTAAGTATCTACATTCTACGCTTGCCGGTCGGCAAGTAAGTACGTGGACACGGGGGTGTGTGGTGGCGGAAACAGTCGGAAGACGCCGCGAGGTCATGGTCGTCCTGCCCGGCTTAATGCTGGCGATGGTCCTGGCCATGCTGGACAACATGATCGTGGGCACGGCCATGCCGCGCATCGTGGGCGAGCTCGGCGGGCTGACCCACCTGTCCTGGGTCGTCACCGCGTACGTGCTGGGCACCACCGTCTCGACCCCGATCTGGGGCAAGATCGGCGACCTGTACGGGCGCAAGAACATCTTCATCATCTCGGTCGTCATCTTCATGGTGGGCTCAGCCCTCTGCGGCATGGCCGGCTCCGACCTGCTCGGCGGCCCCGACGGCGGCATGGCCGAGCTCATCGCCTTCCGCGCCGTGCAGGGCCTCGGCGCCGGCGGCCTGATGGTGAACGTCATGGCCATCATCGGCGACCTGGTCCCGCCCCGCGAGCGCGGCCAGTACCAGGGCATCATGGCCGGCGTCATGTCGCTGGCGATGTTCGCAGGACCCCTCGTCGGCGGCTTCATCACCGACCACCTCGACTGGCGCTGGGCCTTCTACGTGAACCTCCCCGTCGGCGCGGTCGCGCTCGTGCTGCTGGTGCTGACGCTGCGCCTGCCGCGGGTGGAGCGCGGCGACGTGCGCATCGACTGGGTGGGCGCGGGCCTGCTCTCGGTGAGCATCACCGCGATGGTGCTCATCACCACCTGGGGCGGCAACGAGTACGCCTGGGGCTCCTGGCAGATCCTCGGCCTGGCCGCGCTCGCCGTTCTCACGCTCGTGCTCTTCATCATGGTCGAGCGCAAGGTCGCCGAGCCGATCATGCCGCTGCAGCTGTTCCGCAACCGCAACTTCACCCTCATCTCGGCCATCGGCTTCCTGCTCGGCTTCGCCATGTTCGGCGCGATCAACTTCCTGCCGCTGTTCCAGCAGATGGTGCAGGGCGCCTCGGCCACCAACTCCGGCCTGCTGCTGCTGCCCATGATGGGCGCGGCCATGGTCGTGTCGCTGTTCGTGGGCAGGGCCATCACCAGCACGGGGAAGTACAAGATCTACCCGGTGATCGGCGGCGTGGGCATGACCGCGGGCATGGGGCTGCTGTCCACCATGGGCGTCACCACGCCGTCCTGGACGACCGGCGTGTTCATCGCGGTGCTCGGGCTCGGCATGGGCTTCCTCATGCAGACCACGATGCTCATCGCGCAGAACAGCGTCGAGCAGCGCGACCTGGGCGTCGCCAGCAGCGCCTCCACGTTCTTCCGGTCGATCGGCGGCTCGTTCGGCGTCTCGCTGTTCGGGGCGATCTTCAACAACCACCTGCTGTCGGAGCTGACCGAGCGGGTCGGCCGGCAGGAGGCGGAGCGTCTGGCCGCGACCGGCGCCAGGATGGACCCGGCGGCGGTCGCGAACATGCCGGTCCAGACGCGCACCGGGCTGCTGGAGTCGCTGGCGACCTCGATCTCCGGGGTGTTCTGGTGGGCCATCGTGTTCGCGATCGTGGTGCCGGTGCTGGCGGCGTTCGTCAAGGAGATCCCGCTGCGCGGCGCCGCCCCGGTGGACTCCCCGGCGGACAAGACGGTCGCCCCCGCGGCAGGCTGAACCGGCTGCCGAACGGCTCGGCCGCCGAGCTGCCGAACGGCCGAGCTGTCGAACGGCCAGGTAGGCGGGCTGACCCCGGGCCGTACCCGGGGAAAGGCCCGCGGAAAATGGGAGGCGCGCGGCGGCGGGCGCGGGGACAATCCCTCCCATGCACACCATCACCCGGCCGCGGCCCGACGACGCCGAGGCCATCCACGAGCTCGTCGCCACGAGCGACACCGCGGTGATCGGGGCATCGGACTCCACGCTGGAAGACATCGCGGACGATCTCGTCGAGCCCGGCTTCGACCTCGACCGGGACGCCTGGCTGGCCCACGACCTGGCCGGCCGGCTCGACGGCTGGGCTTGGGCCATCCGCAACGGCGAGAGCGACCTGGTCGACGTCGAGGTGGTCGTCCGTCCCGGCGTGAGCGGGCTGGAGGAACGGCTGTGGGAGGCCGTGCTGGCCCGCGCGGCCGAGCACCGTACAGAAGGCGGTCTCGACGCCGTCACCCTGCACATCGGCGTCTACCGCGCCGACGAGGCCAAGCGGGACCGGATGCGGAGCCGGGGCTTCGAGCCCGGCACCAGCTATCACCGCATGCGGATCGACCATGACGGGCCGGTGCAGCCGCCCGCCGCGCCGCCAGGGCTGACGATGCACTCGGGGCTCGACGAGCAGGTACGGCGCGAAGGGCACCGCGTGTACCAGGAGGGCTTCGCCGAGCACTTCGGCTTCGTGCCGACGCCCTACGAGCTGTGGCACGAGCGCCGGGAGGCCATGAGCACCACCGACTGGAGCCAGCTGGCGCTCGCCCGGATCGACGGCCGCCCGGCCGGGGTGGTGATCGGCAACGACGCGTTCCTGAGCGACGAGGGCTGCGGCTACGTGGCCACGCTGGCCGTGCTGCCCGAGTTCAGGGGCAGGGGCCTCGGCAGGTTCCTGCTGCGGCACGCCTTCGCCGCCGACGCCGCCGCCGGGCGCAAGGGCACGATCCTGCACGTCGACTCCAACAACACCACCCCGGCGCTGGGCCTGTACGAGTCGGCGGGCATGCGCCGGGTCATGGCCATCGACGTCTGGCGCCGCCGCCTCTGACCTCAGCCTGCGCACCCCGCCCGCGGCGATGAGCGGGTGACGCGGGCCGGGGCGGGATCAGACGCGGCGGGATCAGACGCGGTGCCGCGACAGGTGGTCCAGCACCGACTGGTTGGCCTCCCACCCGTCGGGGAACTTCACCGGCACCCCGAGCTGCACCGGCTCCGCCGAAGGGTGCGCGTCCAGCAGTTCGGCGATGCCCGCCCTGGCCACCACCACGCACGCGTGCCGGTGCCGCGACGCCAGCACGCACAGCCGCCCCGACTCCAGGTGGAAGGCGGTGGCGTCCCTGCGCCCCGACAGCGGGTGCAGCACGATCGTGACGTCGTACTCGCGGCCCTGCAGCCGGTTCGCGGTGTCCACGGTGATCTCCGCGGGCAGGCCCGCGGCCCTGATGGCGGCCACCTGGTCGCGGTGCGCCGCGCCGACGGCGATCCGGTCCGCCGTCACCGGCCGCTCGCCCTGCTCGGAGCCCGACACGGCGCCCCGCTGCAGCAGCCGCTCGGCCAGCAGCGCCACCGCCCGCACGGCCTCGCCGTCGGTGCGCACGGTGTGCCGGTTCGGCAGCTCGAGCAGCGCCCAGCCGGACCTGGCCGCCTCCTCCAGCGCCCGGTCGTGCACGGTGCCCATGCCGCCGGTCGACAGCTCCAGCCACCGGTCCCCGTGATCGGTGCCGGACCTGAAGCCGGTGAACGGGTAGAACGCCCGCGACACCACGGGCGCCGCCGACGCGGGCAGCCGCCACGAGACCGGCAGCCGGTGCACGGGCAGGTCGGGGTTGTGCCGCAGCAGCACCGAGACCGCGCTCTGCAGCGGATCCCACGACAGCCCCGACCAGCGGTCGCCGTCCACGATCGAGAACGGGTCGAGCTGGCCGGGGTCGCCGACGAACAGCGCCCGCTCGAACAGCCCCGCGATGCGCAGCAGCTTGTCGGAGCGCATCTGGTACGCCTCGTCCACGATCGCCCACGGCCACACCCGGTCGCCGATCCACGCCCACTTGTCCGCCGTGGCGATGACGATGTCGGGGTCGCCCAGGTCCTGGATGCGGGTGCCGACGCGGACGCCGGGCAGCTCCAGCAGGCGCAGCGGCGGCACGTAGCCGCCGGCCGACAGCCGGCCCACGCTCAGGTGGGGGTGTTTGTCGCTGATCCTGGACACCAGGTCGTCGACCTGCTCGTTGGTCTGGGCCACGATCATCAGCGGCTCGCCGGTGGCCGCGATGTGGGCGGCGGCGCGCACCACGAGGGTGGACTTGCCGGCCCCCGGTGGGGAGTCGACCACCACGCCGCGGTGCCGGGGCAGGTCGGCGAGCACGTTCCTGATGACCTGCTCGGGGCCGATCGTCGGCTCGCCGGTCACGACCACTCCTCCTGGGCGTCCTCGTCGTCGGGCACGTATTCCTGCGGCGGGCCTCCGTGCGTCCACGGCGTGGCCTCGGCGTCGGGCAGGGCGGGCGAGCCCTGGAAGTCGTCGGTCAGCGAGGTGTAGCAGACGCGCTCGCCGACCTCGGGCACCGCGCCGGGCGCGGGCGTCTTGCCCCGGCCCATCCCCTTGGTGATCTTGATGGTGACCAGGCCCTGGCCCGCGTCCACCAGCTCGGCGCCCTGGCCGCGGCGCTGCGGGGTGCCGAGCGAGGTGCCGGGCGGCAGGCGTACCGGATCGTCGGTCTTGATCACCACGAGCGGGCGCAGCTTGCGTGAGCGGCCCTCGCCCTCGGTGTTGTCGGGCACCGTCTCGGCCACCTCGCCCGCGAACGCCTCGCCGCTCAGCCGGTATTCGGCCATGACCAGGGGATCGTCATAGGCGCGCTGCACGTCGTAGCCGGCCTGGGCGCGTTCCATGCGGGCCAGCTTGGCGGCGGCGGTGATCGCGCCGTCGCGGCGGGGCTGCGGTGGCGCGCCCTCGGCGATGTGCACGGCCATCGCGCTGAACGAGCCGCGGTCGTGCTCCCACCGCTGCGCCACGCTCGCCCCCTCGGGCAGGGCGGCGAGCAGGTCGATCGCCTGCCACATGAGCCGCCAGGTGGGCTCCAGCTGGGTGCGCAGCGCCTCGGTGATGCGCTCGGGCTTCTCGCTGTCGATGGCGGGGGCGAGCACCTCGGCGTCGAAGCCGGGGTCGGTCGCGGGCCCGGCGGGCGGCCAGATCAGCGGGTCCTCGGCCTCGTCGCTCGGCCCGGTCGTGATCCAGGCGGTCAGCGCGGCCAGGTTGGCGTCCTCCAGCCCGCTCTGCCCGCTGGCCCAGTGGCGGCCCAGCTCCTCGGTGGCGGCCGTCATCAGCGACGAGCCCGGATAGGAGGCGCGCTCCCCGAAGTACGTCAGCCACCGCCCGAGCAGCGGCACCATGTCCGGCACCGGATAGGGCCCGTCGGCCCGGCGGAAGCGGGTCGAGCGCCCGAGCAGCCGGGTGAAGGCGACACCGGCCAGGTTGGGGACGATCAGCTGCGGCGCGTCGAGCGCCCGCTCGTAGGGGTCGGCGTTCTTGCGCTCCACCGTCTCGGTGTCGTTGAGGAAGCCCTCGATGTACGGCAGCAGCACCCCGGCCAGCTCCGCCGCCCAGGCGAAGCGCAGGTCACGGTTGCGCGGCTGGGTCACCACGAGCAGGCGCGGCCGCTCGCGGTCGGTGCCGAGCATGGCCGCGAGCGGCGCGGCGGCCTCACCCGACAGCTTGAGCGGGATGAACACCATCGGCCGCTCCGACAGGTGGCAGTGCCTGACGGTCGCGACGGGCTGGGCGATGCCCTCGTCGAGGGCGCGCAGCCGGGCGAGCGAGGTCAGCAGGCTCAAGTCAGGCACTCCCGGCGCAGGCGTTCGGCGTTGCGGAGCAGCCGGGCGATCTCCTCCTGGCCGTCGGCGGGGTCACGGGTGCCGTCGGCCAGGCCCAGCGCCTCGGCCACCGAGGCGACGCCGCCCAGCTCGTCGCGCACCTGGCGGCCGAGCAGGTCGGAGGCGCCCTCCTGGCGGGCCTCGTCGCGGCAGAAGAAGCACAGGTCGCAGGTGGACAGGCAGTCGGGCGCGTAGCGGGCGGTGGTCCTGTGCAGCGCGTCGGCCAGCTCGGCCACCGGCCTGGTGGGCCGGCCGTCCTCGCCGGGCAGCAGGTCGAAGCTGAGGCCCTCGGGCAGCGCTTCGAGCAGCCGGTCGAGGGTGGTCATCCGGGTGAGCTGGCGGCGCAGCACGGCGAGCTGCCTGCGTACGTCGACCAGGGTCGCGACCGGCCGGTTGGCGAAGTTCTCCGGGCAGACCAGCACCACGTCGTGGGAGACCTTCAGCGGGTCGTGGCCCAGCTCCTCCAGCAGGGTGCGCAGCGCCAGCACGTAGACCGCCGCCTGCCGCGCCGCCGCGGCCACCGCCGCCGGGTCGGCCTGCCCGTCGATCACCGCGAACGACTTGATCTCCACGATGTGGAAGCGCCCGCCGAGCTGGAAGGCCACCACGTCCGGCTCCAGGTAGGCGGTGTGGCCGGCGATCTCCAGGCTGAGCAGGGGATGGTCGTAGAGGGTGCCCGCGTCGTGGCCCTCGGCCGCGGCCCGGTCGATCAGCGACCTGGTGTGGGCGTGGCGCAGGTGGGCGCCGACATTCTCCACGTCGTGGTAGGACACCTCGGCGACGGGCAGATTCAGCAGCTCGCGCAGCATGCGCAGCAGCTCCGCGCACCCGTCGGCCTTGACCAGCGCCTCGAACATGTTGCCGCGCGTGATCGCGAACGGCGACTGCCCGAACGGCGCGGGGAACCCGAGATGCCGGGCCGCGGCGTCCTTGTCGATGCCGGCCCCGTCCATGAGGGCCCGGCGGCTGCAGCCGGGGTTGGCCGCCAGGGCCGCGATCGCGCGGGCGTCATGCGGCTGCTGCGGCGTGGTGCCCCGCAGGGCCTCCAGCCGGTGCACGGGGTCGCCTTCGCGCTTCAAGCCGCTCACTTGGCCTTCTCCTTCTTGATCGTGCTCAGCGTAGCGGCGCCGAACAGGCGAGTGACGTCATCCAGCTGCGCGGCGGCGCGTTCTGCCAGCTCGGCGCGGTCCCGCGTGTCGCGATCCGCGTGCACGCGCAGCTCCGCGCGGGCCGCCTCGATCACCCGTACGGGGTCCGGCGGGCCCAGCACGGCCTCGCCGGCGCCGGGGATGTTCCTGGCCATCCGCGCCAATAACCGCTCGGCCCGCTCGCCGTCCGACGGCGGCGACATCGACTGCCCGGCCACCGCGATGGCGGCGGTCAGGAAGTCCACCCTGGGGCTCAGCGGGCCGACCACCCGCCGCTCCAGCGGCCAGGCGCTGAGCGCGAGCAGGCCGCGGGCGGGGGAGAGGCGGTCGGTGAGCGCGGCGCACAGGTAGTACGGGCGGCCGAAGGGCGAGGACCTGAACGAGCGCTCCTCGTCCCTGCGCAGGCTGGTGAGCTGACCGCTGCGGATCGTGCCGCCGAGGAACGCCTCGCTGACGGCCACGATCAGCCGGGGCTGGGCGGAGGCCCCGAGCAGGCGCAGCCCCTGGTGCACCTGCTCGCGCACGGTGACCAGGCCGGGCGGGCGCTCCTTGGCCTTCGGCGGCTCGCCGCTGACCAGGGCGTCCCAGGCGCGCTCGGCGCTGCGCAGCTCGGCGCGCAGGGCGCGGGCGGTGGCGCCGTCCCTGGCCCGCATCGCCGTGCGCACGGCGGCCCGCAGCTCGTCGATCCGCCGCTCGAGATCGTCCAGCCGGTCACTCATGGCGCGAGCGTACCAACAGTCCCAGCATTTTCCAGTAAATCAGGAACATCTGACGCCATGGTGAGATCTACACTGTAAAGGCGAGCTCATTCCACGGGCGGGCGAAAGGGACGGGCTCGTTCCGGCGCGGCGCGGGCGGGCGGTGGCGCACGAACAAGGTCAAAAGCGAGCCCCGATCCGTCTGCCGCAGCGTGACCTCGTCACACAGGTGCTGGATCACCCACAGCCCGTACCCCTGCGTCGCGGCAGGGTCGACGGTGGCGCGGGCCAGGTGGTCGTGGGTGAGCCTGCCCGCGCGGTCGAGGACCTCCACCGCGATCCGGTCGCCGGCCTGGCGCGCGGTGACGGTGCCGGCCCCGCCGCCGTGGTCGAGCACGTTGGTGACGGCCTCGTTCACGGCCAGCACGAGGTCCTCCAGCCGGTGCCCGGGCAGCCCGCAGTGACGCGCGTGCATGCCGACCAGGTCCCGGATCAGGGCCAGGTCGGCCGTGATGGGACACCGTAGTTCGAACTCGTCAATCATCATCGCCTCGCCCGACAGGGGCTCGGGAGGGATCCGCGGGCCCCCTCCGAGCTTTCCCCGCTGGAGATCGTCAAACAGGGCGGAGCCGGTCCGGCGGCGGACGGTGAGCGAGGTTAGCCGGGAAGATTGCGCGCTCTTGACGACCGCCGGGTGCTTCGAGGGCGTCTTTCTGCGTACTTTGGGGATATGCGGGGAGACGACAGATATCTGCCGATCGGTGAGCATGGTCTGATCGGTGACCTGCGGACCGTCGCCCTCGTGGGCACCGACGGCACCATCGACTGGTACTGCTGCCCGAGATTCGACGCCCCCAGCGTCTTCGCCTCGATCCTGGACGCCGAGCGGGGCGGCGCGTTCGAGCTGTGCGCCGACGTGCCGGCCACGACCAAGCAGTTCTACTTTCCCGACACCAACGTGCTGATCACTCGCTTCTTCGCCGAGGACGGCGTGGGCGAGATCCAGGACTTCATGCCGATCACGGACGACGGCCGCGAGGCCGCCCGGCACCGGGTGATCCGCCGGGTCACCTGCGTGCGCGGCACGCTCCCGTTCCGCGCCCGGGTGGCGCCGCGCTTCGACTACGCCCGCCAGCCCCACACGGTCCGCACGGACGGCGGCCGCACGCTGTTCGAGTCGCCGTCCCTGTCCCTCGCGCTGTCGGCGAGCGTGCCCGTCGAGAACGACGGCAGGGACGCCTGGAGCGCTTTCGAGCTGAAGGAGGGTGAGCAGGCCGTGCTCGCCCTCGACCGGATCGGCGACGAGATCGCCCCGGCCGACTGCCCGATCGAGGTGGCCGAACGGGAGTTCGCGGCCACGGTGCGGTTCTGGCGCCGCTGGCTGTCCGCCTCCCGCTACCGGGGCAGGTGGCGGGAGGTCGTGCACCGCTCCGCCCTGACGCTGAAGCTGCTCACCTTCGCCCCGACGGGCGGGATCGTCGCCGCCGCCACGACCAGCCTGCCCGAGCAGCTCGGCGGGGGCCGCAACTGGGACTACCGGTACGTGTGGGTGCGCGACGCCGCGTTCTGCGTCTACGCCCTGCTCAGGCTCGGCTTCACCGAGGAGGCCGAGGCGTTCATGGGCTTCCTGTCCACGCACGTGGCCCGCGACGGCAGCAGGGCCGTCGGGCCCATGCAGATCATGTACGGCATCGACGGCCGCGCCGACCTGCCGGAGGAGGAGCTCACCCACCTGGAGGGTCACCGGGGCTCGGCTCCCGTGCGCATCGGCAACGCCGCCGCCGAACAGCTCCAGCTCGACATCTACGGGGCGCTCATCGACTCCATCTACCTCTACAACAAGTGGGGCCACCCGATCTCCAGCGAGCGCTGGGACGAGGTGTGCACGCTGGTGAACTGGGTCGCCGACAACTGGGACCAGCCCGACGAGGGCATCTGGGAGACCCGCGGCGGGCGCAAGAACTTCGTCTACTCGCGGCTGATGTGCTGGGTGGCGATCGAGCGCGCCATGCGTATGGCCGGCCAGCGCGGCCTGCCCGCCGACATCCCCCGCTGGCGGCGGGCGCGCGACACGATCTACCGCGACATCATGCAGCGCGGCTGGTCGGAGGAGCTGAACGCGTTCGTCCAGCACTACGACGAGGACGTGCTGGACGCCTCGATCCTGATGATGCCGCTGGCCAAGTTCGTCTCGCCGACCGATCCCAAGTGGCTGTCCACCCTCGACGCGCTGGGCGACGGGCTGGTCTCCGACTCGCTGGTCTACCGCTATGACCCCGAGGCCAGTCCCGACGGCCTGGAGGGGCCCGAGGGCACGTTCTCGATCTGCTCGTTCTGGTACGTCGAGGCGCTGGCCAGGGCCGGCCGCGTGGACGAGGCCCGCCTGGCCTTCGAGAAGATGCTGACCTACGCCAACCACCTGGGCCTGTACGCCGAGGAGATCGGGCACACCGGCGAGCAGCTGGGCAACTTCCCGCAGGCCATCACGCACCTCGCGCTCATCAGCGCCGCGTTCAACCTGGATCATGCCCTCGGCTGAAGACGGCATATATCGCCACAAAGGGTTGGTCAAGGGAGAATAATCCCAGGTCAAGGGCCATATCCTGGATCGATGAGACCGTTCGAGCCCAGCATGAACGACGGCATGGCGGCGGAGCTGGTCCCGGCGTTCCTCGTGATCAACACGGCCGGAACGGTCATCGGCTGGACCACGGCCGCCGAACGGCTGACCGGCTACACCGCCGAAGAGGTGCTCGGCCGCCCGGGCACGCGCCTGCTCCCGCCGGCCGACCGCGGCCCCTGGCTCAAACGGCTGAAGACCAAGGAGCGGATCTCCGGCCTGGCCGAGATCCTGTGCCGCGACGGGCACGCCGTCATCGTCCGCGCCGAGGGCGGCAAGATGCTGACCAGGCTGGCGGGCGACGCCTGGCTCGTGTCGCTGGTCCCGGCGATCGACGACCTGTTCGGCGGCCCTGGTTCGCTGCTGGAGCGGCTGCTCACCCACTTCCCCGTGGCCATGGCCTTCTGGGACCGCGACCTGCGCTGCGTGTGGCGCAACTCGGCGGCCGAGAGCCTGGAGGCGGCCTTCCCGCACTACCGGATCGGCGCCTGCCTGAACGAGCCCATCTCCGGGTACGACACCACGACCGTCAGCGGGACGATGCGCCGTGTGCTGGAGACCGGCGAGCCCGCCGTCGACCGCGAGGTACGGGCGTTCCCCGCCGACGGGCGGGGGGAGCTCACCTTGTCCATCTCGCTGTTCCGGCTGGACGGCGTGGAGGGCCGGCCGCTCGGCGTCTGCTCGCTGGCGCTCGACATCACCAATAGCCAGGCCCGCGACCGCCTGGCGCTGCTGCGCGAGGCCGGCATCAGGATCGGCAGCACGCTCGACGTCGAGCGGACCGCGCAGGAACTGGCGGACCTGGCCGTGCCGATCCTGGCCGACTACGTCACGGTCGATCTGGGCGAAGCGGTCATGCCTGGCACCGAGCCCCTGCAACGGCTGACCGCCACCCCGTCGAGCATCCCCGTCTTCCGCCGGGCCGGCGTGGCCTCGGTCCACGCCGGCATCCCCGAATCGCTCTGGCCACGCGGGCACGCGGTCTTCGTCCCGCCGTCGTCGCCCTTCACCAAGGTGCTCGATAGCGGGGAGAGTTATTTCGAGCCCGTGATGAACACCGGCGCCGGCACCTGGCTCGACGAGGATCCCGACCGGGCGCGGATGATCCACCACACCGGCATGCACTCGCTGATCATCGTGCCGATGAAGGCCCGCGGCGAGCTCCTGGGCGTCGCCGTGTTCGTCCGGCACGAGAACGCGCAGCCGTTCACCACCGACGATCTGTTCCTGGCCGAGGAGCTGGTCGCCCGCGCCGCGCTGAGCGTGGACAACGCCCGCCAGTACACCCGCGAGCGCAACGCCGCTCTGGCCCTGCAGCGCAACCTGCTGCCGCGCAACCTGAGCGGCGGCGGCACGCTGGAGGTGGCCTCCCACTACCTGCCCTCCGACCTGCACGAAGGCGTCGGCGGCGACTGGTTCGACGCGATCGCGCTGAGCGACTCCCGGCTCGCCCTGGTCGTCGGCGACGTGACCGGCCACGGCATCGACGCGGCGGCGACGATGGGCCGCCTGCGCATGGCCGTGCGCACCCTGGCCTACCTGGGCCTGCCGCCGCACGAGCTGCTCACCCGCCTCGACGACCTGGTCGCGCGCCTGGCCGAGGAGGAGGCCGGCGACGGCGAGCCGCGCGACGCCACGGGCGCCACCTGCCTGTACGCGGTCTACGACCCCGCCACCCGGCGCTGCACCATGGCCACGGCCGGGCATCCGCCGCCCGCGGTGGTGGCGCCGTCGGGCGAGGTGCACTTCCCCGACCTGCCCAGCGGCACCCCGATCGGTCTGGGCCTGGGCTCCTTCGAGTCACGCGAGCTGGAGCTGGCCCCCGGGACCGTGCTCGCCCTCTACACCGACGGCCTGATCGAGACCCGGCAGGCCGACCTCGACGTGGGCATGGACCGGCTGGGCGCCGCCCTGACCGGCGCCGCGCTCCCCCTGAACGACCTGTGCGCGCACGTGATCGACACCATCGTGGGCGACACCCCGGCCGAGGACGACATCGCCCTGCTCATGGCCAGGGTGCCGGAAAAGAGGCCGCCGTCCTGAGCCCGCCCGAGCCCGCCCGAGCCCGCCCGAGCCCGCTGTCGTGGGCCCGCCGCAATGAGCCGGGGCCGGCCGTGGTGCCGTCGTGGTGCCGTCAGCCGAGGGGCTGCAGCTCTCCTGGCAGGGGATCGCCGGTGACGCGGGCTCTGATCATGGCCGTGAACAGTTCCGGCTTCTCGCCGCTCCACCCGTGGCCCACGCCCGGCACCAGCCGGGCCTCGCCGTGCGGGAACGCGGCGGCGATCTCGGCCAGTGAGCCCCTGGTCAGTTCGTGCTCCTCGCCGCCGGCCACGGCCAGGACCGGGCAGGGGGACGTCCCGGCCGCGCCGGGCAGCCGGAACCCGAGCGCCTCGTCGCTGACCCGGCGGAACGACTGCCGGGTGGTGGCTCGCGCGGCCACCTCGTAGCCGGCGACGTCCTCCTCGGGGATCCTGAGCGCGCGGGCGTTGGCCCGCAGCACCGGCCCCCACTTCATCACCGGCGTGATGAGCGCGCCCATGAGCCGCAACCGGCCGGGGTTCGGGAACGGCAGCACGTTGATGCCGCTCACGATCGCGCCGCTGACGGCTTCGGGCGAGGTCGCGGCCAGGTGCGCGGCCACGTACCCGCCCATGGACAGCCCCACGACGTGCGCCGCTCCCCCGGGCGCCCGCCCGGCGATCACCTCGGCGACCAGGCGGGCGGTGTCGGCGAACGAGACCCACTCACGGGTGTTGCTGCGCCCGTGCCCGGGCAGGTCGGGCACCAGGACGCGCAGGTCCGCGGAGAGGGCGGCCACCTGTTTCTCCCACATCCAGCCGCTGGTGCCCGCGGCGTGCAGCAGCACCACCGCGGGCGCGCCGGCCGGTCCTGCCTCATGGACAAAGATCGTCATACCGGCCATGCTGGCATAGCCGGAGCCCCGGCGATCACATGAGCTCGAGCACGCTCACCCCGTACGGCGGCAGCTCCACCACGCTCACCGGGGAGCCGTCCGCGTTCCTGAGACTGCCCTCGCGCACGACGGGCGCCGCCTTGATCTCCGCGTCCGACTGGCTGACGCACCACACGAAGACCCGGCCGTCCTCGTGCCGCATCAGGGCCGCGCTCATGAGGGGCGTGTCGAACGAGACCGCCGGCTCCACACCCGCCTGCGCGGCCAGCGCGCGGTACAGGCGCCAGGTGCCCTCCGGGTTGGCGTGCGGGGTGATCGCCGCCATGTACTCCAGCGGGTAGGTGGCCAGCACCATCCAGCCGTCGCCTGCGGCGTGCCGCAGCAGCGCGGGCCGTCCTTCGGCGTCCCGGGCCAGCACCTCCGCCCCGTCCGGCTCCACCGGCAGGTACGAGCGCGAGTTCGCCGTCCCCGCCACAGGGAAGACCAGCTCGTCCCCGGCCCGCAGATCGCCCAGGTCCGCCGTCATGGTCAGCGTCAGCCGGTCGCCCTGGATCGGCTCGACCAGGCCGTACCGGGACAGCTTGCGCACCCCGAACATGCCGTCCAGGTCCGGCCACCAGGAGCCGCGCTGGTTGGTGTGCTCGCCGGCGAAGTAGGAGGCGTACACGGTGGCGCCCGCGCGGGCCCGCTCCACCAGCGCGCGCCAGCCGGGCGCGGTGAGCTGCTTGGCCGACGGCAGCAGGTACAGCTTGCAGTCGCCGGGGATGCCGTCCCGCTCCCTGGCCACGCCGACCGTCAGGTCCGCCTCGCGGGCCGCCACGTACGCCTGCCGGCACACGTCGAAGACGATCGTCGCGTCGCCCGGCTGGGTGAACGGGTAACGGCTCTCCAGGTAGGAGGAGACGACCAGCGCCGCCTCGGCGTCGGGGCGGGAGCAGCGGGGCAGGTCCACGCGTTCGAGCACGCGGGCGAAGTCGCGCACCTCGCGGGCCTGCGCCTTGGGCCGCCCGGCCGCGTCCACCAGCCCGAAGTGCATCTCGAACGGATGGTGGCTGTAGGGCTCCTGCTGCCACAGGTCGTCGTAGTCGGTGTTGTTCCAGGCCAGCCAGCCGGTCGCGCCGGCCAGCAGGGTGTTGTGCAGGACCTGGCGGTAGTAGTGGGCGGCGTGCTCCTCGCTCGCGTAGTCGCCGGTAAGGCCGAACTCCTCCATGATCACCGGCTTGCCGCCGAGGTCGAGCAGCTCGCAGACGAACGCCGCGCCGAGGTGCTGGCGCACCGGGTCGGTCTCCATGCGGTAGACGTGCGGGCCGAGGAAGTCGACCAGCCCGGCCAGCTCGCGGACGCGGAAGCCGTTGTCGGCGCCGGTCACCTCCACGCCCCAGGCGCCGTCGCCGACCGAGACCGGCTGAGTGCCGCCGCCGGCCCTGACCGCGTCGATGAGGATCTGGGCCCAGCTCGTCACCTGCTCGTGGTCGAGGGTGCCGATGCCGCGCGAGCGCCAGTCGCCGTAGATGGGGATCTCGTTGGTCAGCAGCCAGGCGGCCACGGCGGGGTGGTCCTTGAAGCGGGCCGTCAGCTCGCGGACGTACCAGGCCTGGCGGGCCACGAACCACACGTCGCCGAACAGGTCGCGGCCCTGCCGCCAGGCGGGGTCCCAGTTCTGGCCGGACATGTGGCCGACGATGAACGTCGGGATCGTGCGCATGCCCAGCTCCAGGTGCCGGTCCAGGAAGTCGGCGTAGCGGGACACCAGCTCCTCGTCCAGCGCGTCCGGGGCGGGCATGAAGTCGGGCCAGTAGAAGAAGCTCCTGGTGACGGTCATGCCGTGCTCACGCATGACCGCGAGCTCCGCCGAGACGATCTCCGGCTCGTACGAGCGCCACATGAGCGGCCCGCCCGCCCGCGACCAGAAGTTGACCCCCACCCAGATGTCGGCGTCCGAGAGCTTGGCCGATTGCCGTTTCACGCGCGTCCGTCCTTCTGATCGTTCTGGTCTGCTCGTTTAGTCACTGCCGGTGACGAAACTCTGGATGGCCACGACCGCGCCGCCGCGGGCCCACTCGCGGAAGTCGTCGGCCTCGATGACCACGTCGACCGAGCCGGGCACGCCGCGCCGGTCGGCGGTCAGGGCGCGGTCGAGGTCGCCTGCGGCCAGCCGGGCCAGCTCCACGCCCTCACCCGCGAGGACGACGGTCTTGACCATGGAGACGGTGGCGACGTGGGCGATGAGCCGGCCCAGGGCGGCCGCCGCCTCGCGCACGACGCTGAGGCAGACCCGGTCGCCGGCCGCGGCCAGCCGCAGGACCTCCTCGTACGTGACCGCCCGGCGCAGCCCCTGCCCGGCGGTGGCCTCGACGGACCAGCTCGACAGGTAGGCCGCCGCGCAGCCGCGATGACCCTCAGGGCACATGGGGCCGCTGGCGTCGAGCACCAGGTGGCCGAACATGCCGAGGTCCGCCTCCGTGGCGGCGACCAGGTGATCGTGGACGATGAGCGCGTACCCGATGCCGGCGCCGATCGTGATCAGCGCGAAGTCACGCAGGCCGCGTCCAGGCCCGAACCAGTGGTGCTGGTGGGCCAGGGCCGCCACGTCGTTCTTGACCACGCACGGCACGCCCAGCGCCCGTTCCATCAGCGGCGCCAGCTCCACCTGCGACCAGCCCAGGTAGGGGGCGTCGACCAGCGGCTCGCCGCCGACCTGCGCGGAGGCGCGGGCGTTGCCGCCCACCGTGACACCGGCGCCGACGGTCGCGCCGGCCCGCCACCCGTCCGGCCGCCCGTTCGGCTGCCCGCCGCGCTTCCCGTTCGGCCGCTCTTGTGGCAGGCCTTGTGGTGGAAGGCCGTTCGAGAGGTCATCGAGCAGGCGCTTGGCCTGCCGGCACACGGCCTCGGGGTCGTGGTCGGCGATCGGCTCGTCGCGGGCGGCGATGACCTCCGCGCGCAGGTCGGTCACGACGGCGTGCACACGGTCGGCGGTGAGCTTGACCCCGAGGAAGCGGTGCTCGGCGGCGGCCACGTCGAGGGGGCGGGTGGGCCGGCCGTTCACCGGGTCGTGCACCACCTCACCCTCGACGAGCAGCCCGGCGTCCACCATCGGCTTGGTCAGCCGGGTCAGGCTGCCGGTCGACAGGTGCAGGGTCTTGGCCAGCGCGGTCCTGGACTGGGGGCCGTGAATGATCAGCTCCTTGACGATGGAGCGCGCGGCGTCGGGTAGGGCGTCCCACATGCCGCCCCATCTTCGGGGCCTGACCGCCATCAACGCCAGCCTCCCTCGCTTGGCTTCGCAGCAAAGCTAACATGTCGGCCGCGTGAAAGTACCCTCACATAACCGTACTGAAATATCTGCACAAGTAGTGACATGGAGCTCATCTGTTCCCTAAGTTGACTTTCCTGCAAAGCCAACTCCGGGAGAAGGAGACGCGGGATGCGTATCAGAGGGGCCTCCGGCTCGATCGTGGCGCTCGGCATGGCGGCTCTCCTGGCCGCCTGCTCCTCGGGCACCGGCGGCGGCGACCCGGCCGCCACCACGCCGGCGGCCGAGTCGGGGCCGGTCACGCTGCAGTTCTGGTGCTGGGGCTCGGGACAGAAGGACAAGGTCGCGGCGTTCAACAAGGCCCACCCGGACATCCAGGTCCAGCACACCGACGTGGGCGGCGGCACCGACACGGCGGCCAAGCTGCTCACCGCCGGCCGCGCGGGCAACGCCCCCGACGCCGCCTGCCTGGAGTACGAGTCGCTGCCCGCCATGATCGTGGCCGGGGCGCTGGCCGACATCTCCGCCCACACCGGCCCGATCAAGGACGCGTTCAGCCCCGACGTGTGGACCCTGACCAGCTTCGACGGCGCCGTCTACGGGGTGCCGCAGGACCTCGGGCCGATGGTGTTCGTCTACAACAAGAAGCGCTTCGACGAACTGAAGATCGAGGTCCCCGTCACCTGGCAGGACTTCGCCGACGTGGCCGCCCAGGTGCGTAAGAAGGACCCTGAGGCGTACCTGGCCACGTTCGCCCCCGCCGAGTTCGGCAACTTCGCCGGGCTCGCCCAGCAGGCCGGCGCGTCCTGGTGGAAGGTCCAGGACACCACGTGGAGCGTGGGCATCGCCGACCCGGCCTCCCTGGAGGTGGCCGGCTTCTGGCAGGGGCTCATCGACAAGGACCTGGTCAAGGCCGAGCCGCTGCTCACCCCCGAGTGGAACAACAAGCTGAACAAGGGCAAGATCCTCAGCTGGCCGAGCGCCCTGTGGGCCCCCGGCGTGCTGTACGGCATCGCCGAGAAGCAGGCCGGCGACTGGGCCATCGCGCCGCTGCCGCAGTGGACCGCCGGCGACGCCCGCGTGGCCTTCCAGGGCGGCAGCGCCCTCGCCGTGACCAAGAACTCCAAGCACGTCCAGGCCGCCGCCACGTTCGCCGCCTGGATGAACACCGACAAGACGGCCAACGACCTCCAGATCGCCGCCGGTGAGTACCCGGCCTCGCTGGCCGGCCAGCAGGCCACCAGCACCAGCGAGCCGCCCAAGCTGGTCGGCGCGCAGAAGGACTACTGGCAGGTCGCCGCCAAGGCGGCCCAGAACACGATTCCGCACATCAGCTGGGGCCCGAACGTCGGCACCGCCGCCAGCGCCTACCAGGACGCCGCGGCCGCCGCCGTCCGCGACAAGACGCCGCTGGCCGACGCGCTGAAGAAGACGCAGCAGGTCGTGGTGGACGACATGAAGGCCACGGGCTTCAAGGTCGCCGGCTCGTGACCGTCCCCGCCGGCGCCCGCCGCGGGTCGCGGGCGCCGTACCTGTTCGTCGCGCCCGCGGTGGTGCTCTTCGTGGCCTTCCTGGCCGTGCCGATCGGCTACGCCGTCTACCTCAGCGTCCGCGGCCTGCGGCTGACCGGCACCGGCATCTTCGGCACCCGCCAGGAGGTCTTCGTCGGGCTGGACAACTACGCCAGGACGCTGACCGACCCCGAGTTCTGGGCCGGTTTCGGGCGGCTCGCCCTCTACGGGCTGATCAGCGTGCCGCTGACGCTCGGGCTGGCGCTGCTGTTCGCGCTGCTGCTCGACTACGCGGGCTCACGCGGCCGCCGGTTCTCGCGTACCGCGATCTTCCTGCCGTACGCCATCCCCGGCGTGACCGCCTCGCTCCTGTGGGGCTTCATGTACCTGCCCTCGACCAGCCCCTTCAGCTTCCTCACCCGGGAGCTGGGGCTGGGCGAGATCCCGTTCCTCGGCACGGGCGGCATCTACCCGTCGCTGGCCAACGTCGCGATCTGGGGCGGCGTCGGCTTCAACATGATCATCATCTACACGTCGCTGCGCGGCATCCCCGCCGAGCTGTACGACGCCGCCCGCATCGACGGCGCCTCCGAGTGGCGGATCGCCTGGCACGTCAAGATCCCCCTGGTCGCGCCCGCCCTCGTGCTCACCGGCCTGTTCGCGCTCATCGGCACGCTGCAGGTGTACGGCGAGCCGACCACGCTCAAACCGATGACCACCGAGATCTCCCAGACCTGGGTGCCCCTGATGCTGATCTACCGCAACGCCTTCCTCCGCGACGACCTGCCGCTGGCCTCGGCCGCCTCCGTCGTCCTGGCCGCCGGCACCCTGGCCGTCTCCGTCGTGCTGCTGAAGCTCACCCAGCGGCGGGCGTTCGGAGGCATGCGATGAAGGCGCACCCGCTGCCGCACCAGCGGGCCAAGGTCCTGCCCACCGTCGTCCTGCTCGTCGGCGCGCTCTACTGCCTGGTGCCGGTCGCCTGGGTGATCGTGGCCTCGACCAAGTCCAGTGCCGAGCTCTTCTCCACCTTCACCTTCGCCCCCGGCACCGGCCTGCTGGACAACCTGCGCGACCTGTTCGCGTACGGCGACGGCCAGTTCGTGCGATGGGCGGCCAACAGCGCCCTGTACGCCGTCGCCGGCTCCGCCGCCTCCACCCTCATCTCGACCCTGGCCGGCTACGGCATGGCCAAGTACGAGTTCCGGGGCCGCGGCGTGCTGTTCTACGCGATCCTGGCCGGCGTGCTCGTGCCCGGCATGACCCTGGCCATCCCGCAGTACCTGATCATGTCGGAGCTGAACCTGGTCGGCGGCTACTGGTCGGTCCTGCTGCCCAGCCTCATCTCGCCGTTCGGGATCTACCTCGCCCGCGTGTACGCCCTGTCCTCGGTGCCGGACGCCACCCTGGAGGCGGCCAGGATCGACGGGGCGAGCGAATATCGCATCTTCGGCTCCATCGGGCTGCCCATGATGGTCCCCGGCATGGTGACGATCTTCATGCTGCACTTCGTGGGCACGTGGAACAACTTCCTGCTGCCGTACATCATGCTGTCCGACCAGTCCAAGTTCCCGATCACCGTGGGCCTCTACACGCTGCTGTCCAAGGGGTCGTCCGAGCCCGCCCTCTACGGCATCGCGATCGTGGGCGCCGCCGTGTCGGTGATCCCGCTCATCGCGTTGCTGCTGTTCCTGCAGCGCTTCTGGCGGCTGGACCTGCTCAGCGGCGGCCTGAAGGGCTGACAGTCCCCCAGGAGGGGATGTGAACAAGATTCGTGTCCTCCTTGAACGGCGGCCGATTCGGGCGGATCCTGGTCACTAGTCCGATCATTCCTTCGTCTCCATACACACCTACGACCACCACGGGAGCAGCACCCGCGGGGGCGGCGAGCACCGCCCGCGCGCGAAGGAGACTGTATGAGAACGGGAGCATGGCTGATCGGAGCCCGGGGCTCGGTCGCCGTCACGAGCATGATCGGGGCGCTGGCCGTCCGGGCGGGCCTGACCGGGCCCACCGGCTGCGTCCTCGAGTCACCCGCCCTGCGCGACCGCGTCCGGCCCGGCATCGGCGACCTCGTCTTCGGAGGCCACGACGTCACCTCCGTCCCCCTGGAGAAGAAGGCCGCCCAACTGGCCGAGGCCGGGGTGGTGCCGGCCGCCCTGGCCCGCGCCGTCCAGGGCGACCTGGCCGTCATCGAGCGGGACCTCCGGCCGGTGCCCACCGCCCCCACCCAGGCGCAGACCGCCGCCGCCATCGCCGTCGACCTGGACCACTTCCGCCGCGAACACGCCCTGGAACGCGTCGTCGTCATCAACGTCTCGTCCACCGAACCCGTCCCGCCCCCGCATCCCGCCCACGCCTCACTCACCGCGCTCCGGGCCGCCCTCGACGGGCCCGACCCGGTGCTGCCACCCAGCGCCCTCACCGCGTACGCCGCCTTCGAATCCGGCTGCCCGTACGTCGACTTCACCCCCTCGACCGGCGCCCGCCTGCCCGCCCTCGCCGACCTGGCCCTCCAGCGGGGGCTCCCGTACGCCGGGCACGACGGCAAGACCGGCGAGACCCTGGTGAAGTCGGTGCTCGCGCCGATGTTCGCCCAGCGCAACCTCAGGGTGCGCACCTGGTCCGGCGTCAACCTGCTCGGCGGGGGCGACGGCGCCAACCTGGCCAGACCCGGCGCCAACGCCGCCAAGGCCGCCAGCAAGCAGCGGGTGCTGGCCGAGACGCTCGGCTACGCGCCGCAGGGCGACACGCGCATCGACTATCTGGAGGACCTCGGCGACTTCAAGACCGCCTGGGACCTCGTCACCTTCGAGGGCTTCCTCGGGACGGCGATGCGCATGGAGTTCACCTGGCACGGCTGCGACTCGGCCCTGGCCGCCCCCCTCATCCTCGACCTCGCCCGCCTGAGCACCGCCGCCGCCCAGGCCGGCCGCTCGGGCCCGCTCACGGAACTGGCCTTCTTCTTCAAGGACCCTCTGGGGGAGGTCTCCCACGGGCTCGCCGAACAGTGGCGCTCCCTGTGCGACCTGGTCGACACCCTCACCCCCCAGGCATCGGAGTGACCCGCCCACCGACCGTGGACGCCGATCGCGCGACGACGGCTGGGCGTGGCGCCGGGAGCGTGGCGACAGTGGGGTGTGACGTCGGCCGGTTGCCGGTGGGTGTGTCTGTCCATGACGAGGCTGCGAGCCGGGGGCCGAGTGGCCGGCGGTGAGGAGGGTGACCATGGCGGGGCCACGGGACCTGCTGGAACTCGTTCGGGCGCCGGCCGCGCTGTCGGTTCCCGGTGACGTGCTCGCCGGCGCCGCCGCAGGGCGGGCGCTCGGCGGGCGGACGGCCGGGCTGGCCTGCTCGTCGATCTGCCTGTACTGGGCCGGCATGGCCGCCAACGACTGGGCCGACCGCCACCTCGACGCCGTCGAACGGCCGGAGCGCCCCATCCCCTCGGGGCGGGTCGCGCCGGGCACGGCTCTGGGGGTGGCCGCCGGGCTCACCGTCGCGGGCCTCGCCCTGGCGGGTCTGACCGGGGGCCGCCGCGCCCTGGCCGTGGCCGTGCCGCTGGCCGGCGCCGTCTGGGCGTACGATCTGGCCGCCAAGAACACCCGAGCTGGACCGGCCGCGATGGCGCTCTGCCGGGGCCTGGACGTGTTGCTGGGCGCCACCCCCGGCCGCTCGCCCGCCGCCGCGCTGCCCGCCGCCCTCTCCGTCGCCGCCCACACGTACCTGCTCACCGCCCTGTCCCGTGGCGAGACGGCGGGTACCACCCGCCGCACCCCCGCTACGACTCTGGCCGCCACCCTCACCCTGACCGCCGCCGTCGCGGGCCACTCGACGACCGCCGTCGTCCCGCACGGTCATGAGCCTTCCGGGACGCCCGGCCCCACCTCGGCCGTCGGCCTGGCACGGCGGGCCCTGGGGGAGTCCTGGCCCGCCGTCGTCCGGGCCGGGCTGGCTCTCTGGTACGCGGGGCAGTTCGGGTCCGCGCAGACCCGGGCCGTAGCCGAGCCCACGGCGGAGCGCGTCCGGGAGGCCGTGACGGCCGGGATCGTCGGCCTGCCCGCCCTCCAGGGCGCGCTGGTCGCGCGGGCCGGTGCGCCGCGCATCGGTCTCGCCATCGCCGCGGCGGTCCCGGTGGCCCGCCGCCTGGCCAGAAAGCTGTCCCCGACATGATCCGATTCGGTTACGGCACCAACGGCTTCGCCAACCACCGCCTCACCGACGCCCTCGACGTCATCGCCGATCTCGGCTACACCGGGGTCGCCCTCACCCTCGACCACCACCACCTCGACCCCTACGCCCCCGGCCTGGCCGGGCGGGTGGCCGCGGTCGCCGACCGGCTGCGTACGCTCGGGCTGGCCGTCGTCATCGAGACCGGCGCCCGCTACCTGCTCGACCCCCGCCGCAAGCACGCCCCCACCCTGCTCGACGACGACCACGACAGGCGGGTGGACTTCCTGTGCCGCGCCGCCCGCATCGGCGCCGACCTGGGCGCGGAGGCGGTGTCGTTCTGGTCGGGGGTACGCCCGCCGCACGTGCCGCCGCGGCGGGCCCGGGACCGGCTGGTACGGGGCTGCGCCCGGCTGATGGAGTCCGCGCACGGCGTGCCGCTGGGGTTCGAGCCCGAGCCCGGGATGCTGGTCGAGACGATCGCCGGCTGGCACGCGCTGCGCCGGGCGCTCGGCGAGCCGGACGGGTTCGGCCTCACCCTGGACATCGGCCACTGCCGCTGCAACGAGCCCGACCCGGTGCCCGCCTGCGTCGAGGCCGTCGCGCCGTACCTGGTGAACGTGCAGATCGACGACATGCGCAGGGGGACGCACGAGCACCTGGAGTTCGGCGAGGGCGAGATCGACTTCCCGCCGGTGCTGGCCGCCCTGGCCGGCTGCGGCTACCGGGGCCTGGTCGCCGTCGAGCTGCCGCGCCACTCGCACGCGGCTCCCGACGTGGCGGCCCGCTCCCTGTCCTTCCTGCGCCGCGCCGAACAGGAGTCGCAGGAGTCCCTGCCCGTCCCCGAAGGAGCCCGCACGTGAAGCAGCCCGTACAGGCGTCCGAGGTGACGGCCGAGCGGTTGCGAGCCGCGTTCCGTGATCATCCGCAGCGAACCTGGCTGGACGGCGCGATCGAGGCCGCCGCCGACCGGCCAGGCAGCATCGCGCGGTCCTTCGCCGCCGCCGGCCGCCGGGCCGGGCGGACCCCGCTGCCCGGCGTGCCCGGCTGGAGCGCCGACGAGGCCGCACGCGCGCTGCTGCTGGCCGCGCTCCCGCCGGACCGCCTCACCCCCGAGACACTCGACCTCTACCGGTACGGCGACGCCGACGAGAAGCGGGCCGTGCTCAAGGCCCTGCCCCTGCTCCCCATCGGCACGGCCGCCGTCCACCTCCTGCTGGACGCCCTGCGCACGAACGACGCCCGCCTGCTCGCCGCCGCCCTCGGCCCCTACGCCCGCCACCTCGATCAGGCGGCCTGGCGGCAGGCGGTGCTCAAGTGCGTGTTCACCGGCGTCCCGCTCGATGCCGTGGACCGGCTGGACGAGCGGGCCGACGCGGAGCTGGCCGCGATGCTGGCCGCCTTCGCCGAGGAACGCGAAGCCGCCGGCCGCCCCATGCCACCGGACGCCTCGGCCCTGCTCCGCCGGCTCACCAGCGAGGAGACCTGATGCGCATCTTCGACCCGCACATCCACATGACATCGCGCACCACCGACGACTACGCGCGCATGGCCGCCGCCGGGGTGCTGGCCGTGGTGGAGCCGTCGTTCTGGCTCGGCCAGCCCAGGACGAACCCGGGCTCGTTCACCGACTACTTCGACTCGCTGCTCGGCTGGGAGCCGTACCGGGCGGCGCAGTTCGGCGTCGTGCACCACGCCACGATCGCGCTCAACCCCAAGGAGGCCGGCGACCCGCGCTGCGTCCCCGTGCTGGACCTGCTGCCCCGCTACCTGGACAAGGACCGCGTGGTCGCGGTCGGCGAGATCGGCTACGACTCCATGACCCCCGAGGAGGACGACGCGTTCGAACGCCAGCTCGCCCTGGCGATCGAGCACGACCTCCCCGCGCTCGTGCACACCCCGCACCGCGACAAGGCCCGCGGCACCCGGCGCACCCTGGAACTGGTGGCCGCCTCGGGCATCGACCCCGGACGGGTGGCCGTCGACCACCTCAACGAGGTCACCGTCGGGCTCGTCAGCGGCACCGGCTGCTGGATGGGCTTCTCGATCTACCCCGAGACGAAGATGTCGCCGCCGCGCATGGTGGAGATCCTGCGCCGGTACGGCACCGAACGCGTGCTGATCAACTCGGCCGCCGACTGGGGCGTCTCCGACCCGCTGCTGACGCTGGAGACCGCCAGGGCGATGCTGGCGGCCGGGTTCGGCGACGAGGACGTGGACCGGGTGATGTGGCGCAACCCCGTCGAGTTCTACGCCCAGTCCGGACGGCTCGACCTGACCGGCCTCACCGACGCCGAACCGTCGTTCGCCGAGCCGACGTTCGCGGGCAGCTCGATCAGGCGCGGCGGCGAGTGATGCGCCTGCGCCACCCCTCGGGGATGCCGCTGCACCTCGGCTACTGCACCAACGTGCACCCGGCCGAGGACCTCGGCGGCATCATCGCCCAGCTCGACGCCTACGCCGTCCCCATCAGGGCCGCGCTCGGCACCGGCGTGCTTGGCCTCGGCCTGTGGCTGGCCGCGCCGGTCGCCGCCGAGCTGACCGCGGACCCGGCGCGGCTGCGGAAACTCCGCCGCGAGCTCGACGTGCGGGGCATGGAGGTCGTGACGCTGAACGGCTTCCCGTACCGCTCCTTCCACGACCCGGTCGTCAAGCAGGCCGTCTACCACCCCGACTGGACCACCTCCGACCGGCTCGCCTACACCCTCGACCTGGCCCGCGTGCTGGCCGGCCTGCTGCCCGACGACGCCGCCCGCGGCTCGGTCTCCACCCTGCCGCTCGCCTGGCGCGAGCCGTGGAACACCGCCATGGCGGACGCGGCCGCCCGCCACCTGGACGAGCTGGCCGCCGGCCTGGCCGGCATCGAGTCGGGCACCGGCAGGACCGTACGCGTCGGCTTCGAACCAGAACCCGGCTGCGTCGTCGAGACCACCGCCCAGGCCATCACGCACCTGGCCGGCGCCGACACGGAACGGCTCGGCCTCTGCCTCGACCTGGCCCACCTGGCCTGCGCCTGGGAGCAGCCGTCCGCCGCGCTGAAGGCGCTGCGCGCGGCCGGCCTGCCCATCGTCAAGGTGCAGCTGTCCGCCGCCCTGGAGACCGCCAGCCCGGCGGCCCTGCGCGAGTACGCCGAGCCGCGCTTCCTGCACCAGACCCGCACCCCGGCCGGCGACGCGGCCGACGACCTCGACGAGGCGCTGGAGCGCGGCCTGCCCGCGCCGTGGCGGGTCCACTACCACGTGCCGTTGCACGCCGACCCCGCCCCGCCGCTGACCACCACCATCCCGGTGCTGCGCGAGGCCCTGACCGAGCTGGCCGGGGGGCCAGAGCCCCTGTGCGACCACTACGACGTCGAGACCTACACCTGGAGCGTGCTGCCGCCCGCCCTGCGCCCGGCGACCGCCGCGGACCTCGCCGCCGGCATCGCCGCCGAGCTGGAATTCGCCCGTACCGAGCTGCGCGAGCTGGGAGTGACCGGATGACGAAACTGCTGGTCCTGGACGTGGTCGGGCTCACCCCTCGGCTGCTCGCGCACATGCCCCGCCTGCGCGCCGTCGCCGCCCAGGGCTTCCAGGCGGAGCTCGGCACCGTCCTGCCCGCCGTCACCTGCTCGGTCCAGTCCACGTTCCTCACCGGGCTGCCCCCGTCCGGCCACGGGATCGTCGGCAACGGCTGGTACTTCCGCGACCTCGGCGAGGTGCTGCTCTGGCGCCAGCACAACGCCCTGGTCGGCGGGGAGAAGCTGTGGCACGCCGCCGGGCCCGGGTACACGGTCGCCAACGTGTGCTGGTGGTACGCCATGGGCGCCGACGTCGACTGGACGGTCACCCCGAGGCCCATCTACCGTGCCGACGGCCGCAAGGACCCCGACTGCTACACCGACCCGCCCGAGCTGCACGACGAGCTCACCGCCGAGCTCGGCACGTTCCCCCTGTTCACCTACTGGGGGCCGGGCGCCGGCCTGCCCTCCTCGCGGTGGATCGCCGGCGCCACCCGGCACATCATGACCACCCGCGACCCCGACCTCACCCTCGCCTACCTGCCGCACCTCGACTACGACCTGCAGCGCTACGGCCCCGGCGACCCGCGCTGCGCCGCCGCGGCCGCCGAGCTGGACGGCGTGCTGGCGCCGCTGCTGGACGCCGCCGGGGAGCGGACCGTGGTGGTGCTGTCGGAGTACGGCATCACCGACGTCTCCCGCCCCGTGGACGTCAACCGCGCCCTGCGCGCCGAGGGCCTGCTGCGCGTGCACACCCAGGACGGCATGGAGTACCTCGACCCGTGGACGTCGCGGGCGTTCGCTGTCGCCGACCACCAGATCGCGCACGTCTACGTCCGCGACCCCGCCGACGTGCCCGCCGTCGCCAAGCTGTGCGCCTCGATCGGCGGCGTCGCCACCGTGCTCGACGCCGGCGGCAAGGCCGCGCACGACCTGGACCATCCGCGCTCGGGCGAGCTGGTGCTGCTCGCCGACCGCGACGCCTGGTTCACCTACTACTACTGGCTGGACGACGCCCGCGCCCCCGACTTCGCCCGCCTGGTCGAGATCCACCGCAAACCCGGCTACGACCCCGCCGAGCTCTTCTTCGACCCGGCCGCTCCGGCGGCGGCCAAGCGCCGCGCCGGCGTTGCGCTGCTGCGCAAGAAGCTGGGGCTGCGCTACCTGATGAACGTCGTCGGCCTCGACGCCGGCGCCAGGGCCGTGCGCGGCTCGCACGGGCTGCTGCCCGCGGGGGCCGCGGACGCGCCCGTCCTGCTCTGCTCCGACCCGGCCGAGGCCAGGGACCGATATGAGGCCACGCAGGTCAAGGACCTGCTGCTGCGGCTCGGACGGCCGGGCGGCGGCTGACCGGCCTCAGGAGCCGGCCGGCCTGACGGTGAACAGCGGGGTGAGGTCGAGCTTCTCCGGCACCTGGAGCAGCGTACGGACGAGCTTGCCGTCGAAGTCCACCACCCGCACCTCGTCGAGCGAGGCGTTGTCCAGCTCCCAGCAGAACAGGTGCGACTCGTCGTACCAGCCGAGCACCTTGTCGCAGTCGGAGGTGAACGCGCGTACCTGCGCCCCGGTACGGGTGTCCCACAGGCAGTGATCACCGCCGTCGCTCTCGGGGCAGTCGGTCACGAGCATGGCGCCGGAAGGGGAGAACAGGTCCGTGGTGCCCGACGCGGTCGAGCCGACCCCCGGCAGGTCTCGTACGCGCTTGCCGGAGCGGTCGAAGAGGCGCAGCCCGTCGTCGTCGCCGTACTCGATGACCACGCCCGTGTCGGTGGCGTCCCAGCCGAAGTCGGAGCCGCGGATCGACTCGTCGGCCACCTCGACGACGTCCGCCTTGCCCCGCGCCACGTCCACGACGGCGAACCCGAGGGAGATCCACTCGTCCTTGCCGTCGTCGCCCTTGACCTTCTTGTCGATGTTGAGCAGGAGGCGGGAGCTGTCACGCGACCAGGAGCGGATGGTGCTGATCAGCGGTTTGCGCACGGTCATGACCCGGAAGCTCGACCCCATCGTCCTGTCGTTGAGCAGCACCGAGTCGTAGCCCTGCGAGGTGTAGTCCTTCTGCCGCCCCGCCAGATAGCGGCCGTCGGGGGAGACCAGCGACTCCCAGTTGCCCGCGTGCCGGTCGAAGGAGGCGCCGCGCAGCGACCGCCTGGCGTAGTCGACGTCGTCGTCGGCCTTCTTCTCGTAGACCTCGTACGCGGTCAGCGCGATCGGGTCCGACGGGTGCTCGTACAGGGTGATCGCGCCGCCCGGCAGCGTCGTCTTCACCGGCGTCTTCACCGGCGTCTCGGCCGCGATGGACCGCGTGACCTGCGGCGTCGCCGCCGGGCTGGAGACCGCGACCTGCTTCGCGGGCGGGGCCGCCCACGGCGGCGCGACCGCGGCCCACACCCCCAGCGCCACCACGATCGCCGTGACGCCCGCGGTGACCGGCCACGCCCGCGACCTCCCGTGCTGCTCGGGGCCGCCGGACGGCGCGGCCCGCATGGCGCCCGAGGCGAGCAGGCCGGAGTCGGGCACCGGATGCGCCAGCAGCCGCTTGATCACCTGCTCGGCCGTCAGCCGCTCGGCCGGGTTCTTCGACAGGCACCGCAGCACCACCTCGCGCAGCGGCCCCGACAGCCGCCCCAGGTCGGGCGGGGCGGAGAGCACCTGGCTGATCACCTGCTGCACGGCCTCGTTGCCGAACGGCCCCCGCCCGCAGGAGGCGTAGACCATCGTGCCGGCCCAGGAGAACATGTCAGCCGCCGGCCCGGTCACGTCACCGGCGATCTGCTCGGGCGCCATGTACGCGGGCGTGCCGACGGGCGTGGCACTGATCGTCGAGGTGGCGGCGACCGCGCGGGCGATGCCGAAGTCGATCACGCGCGGCCCGTCGGGGCCGAGGATGACGTTGGCCGGCTTGAAGTCGCGGTGCACGATGCCGGCCCGGTGGATCGCCGCCAGGGCGGTCGCGGCGCCGATGGCCAGCCGGTCGAGCGCCGCACCCGAGCGCGGCCCCTCCCGCTGCACCATCTGCTGCAAGGAGGGGCCCGCGACGTACTCGCTCACGATGTACGGCCGCCCCTGCTCCACCCCCGTGTCCAGCACGGCCGCGGTGCAGAACGGCGCCACCCGCCTGGCCACCTCCGCCTCCCGCAGGAACCGCGCCACGCTGACCGAGTCGTCCGACTGGTCGCCGCGCAGCCACTTGACCGCCACCCGCGTGTCCCGCTCCACGGCCAGGTACACCACGCCCTGGCCGCCCTCGCCGAGCCGGCCCAGGAGTTCGCGGCCTCCCAGACGTGAAGGGTCACCGGGGACGAGCGGAGAGTGAGGGGTCATGGTCAAGATTCTGGCCTCGGAAAGGGGACTCGCGAAACTCGCCGGCAGGTTTTCCATTCCGTCTCCCTCGCAGCGCCGCGGTCCCGCCCGTCCCTCCTGTGGCACCGTACGCACCGGGTGCCGGGACCGGGTCCCGGCGCCGTGACCGGCCGTGCCGTGTTGTCTTCCCGCCGCACGCGGGTAGGCCCCACCTTGGGGAAGTGGCCCTCGGGGGAGGTCACGATGGAAGCTGCCCACGGCCGCGGGGGGAGCGGCCTGGCGTTCGAAGTGCTCGACCCGGCGCCGGTCGGCGTGGCGGTGACACGCGGCCCCGGCCACCGGCTCGTCTACATGAACGCGACCTACCGGGCCCAGTTCGGCGACCCGCCCCTCGGCGTCACGCTCGCGGAGGCCCTCCCCGGCATCGCCCAGCCCCGGTTCGACCAGGTCTTCGCCACCGGCGAACCGTGCGTCCTGACCGCCGCGCCGTCCAGCATCGCGCCCGTGGGCCGGGACGGCGAAGAGCGCTTCTTCACCTCCAGCCTGTCGCGGATCACGTTCGGTCCTGGCGACCACGGCGTGCTGGTGGTCGCCATGGAGGTCACCGAGCAGATCGCCGCCGCCCGGCAGGTCCAGGCCATCGCCGACGAGCGCAGCCGGATCCTGCGACGCTACCGCAGCCTCATGCGGATCAGCGCCCAGATCATCTGGGTGACCGGCCCCGACGGCGACGTGATCGAGGCGAGCCCCAGCTGGGAACGGGTGACCGGGCAGCCGTGGGAGGAGTTCCGCGGCCAGGGCTGGCTGGCCATGATCCATCCCGCCGACCGCGCGGCCACCCTCGAATCGTGGTGGCGCGCCGTCGAAACCGTCGCGGACGTGTGGGAGCACTCCTACCTGCTGCGCATGGCCGACGGCGGCTACCGGCACTTCCACGTGCGCGCCGTGCCGATCCGCGAGAACGGCGAGGTCGTGGAGTGGGTGGGGGCCTGCAGCGACGTCGAGGACGAGTGGCGGGAGGGGCGCCGCCAGCGGCTGCTCGACCGGGCCGCCGCGGCGACGGCCGACCTGACGAGCCTGGAGGACATGCTCGGCGCGCTGACCGGCGTGATCGTGCCGGCCCTGGCCGACGGCTGCGGCGTCCACCTCGTCACCGACCTCACCGGCAACGTGCGCGGCGGCACCCCCTTCGTCGCCGAACGGATCGCCAGCGCGGCACGCAGCGGCCTCAACGCGCTGCCCACCTACAGCGAGGAGTACCTGGGCCCCGGCAACGCCTTCGTCACGGCCGTGCGACGGCGGCGGCCGATACTGAAGCGGTTCCCGCCCGGACAGCCGCCACCCGACCTGGCCCCCACGGGAACGCAGGCGTGGCTGGTGGCCAACGGCGTCAACAGCATGCTCATCCTGCCCGTCGTGGTCGACGGCGCGGTCCCCGCCGTGGTCACCGCCGTGGCCTGCGGCGACCGCTCGCCCATCAGCCAGGCGGACATCGCGCTGCTCAGCCAGATGTTCGACCACGCGCACGACGCGCTGAGCAGCGCCATCCGCTTCCAGCGGGCGCAGCAGATCGCGCTGGCGCTGCAGCACAGCCTGCTGGCCGAGCCGCCGCTCCTGCCCGATCTGCGCATCGCCGCCCGCTACCGGGCCAGCCCGGCCGCCGCCGAGGTGGGCGGCGACTGGTACGACTCCTTCGTCCTGCCCGACGGCGCCGTCATCATCGCCATCGGCGACGTCGCCGGCCACGACCTCGCCGCCGCCGTCGTCATGAGCCAGCTCCGCAACATGCTGCGCGCCCTCGCGATTGACCGCCGCGAGCCGCCGGGGGAGATACTCACCCGGCTCAACATCGCGATGGAGTCCCTGACCGAGGGCATCACCGCCACCTGCGTGCTGGCCCGGGTCGAGGCGTGCCACGACGGCTACCGCCTCAACTACGCGGTGGCCGGCCACCTGCCGCCGCTGCTGGTCACCCCCGACGGCACCGGCTGCTTCCTGCTGGGCGCGGCCAGCCCCCTGCTCGGCTTCCGCCACGACGAGACGTGCGCCTCCGCCCTGCGGCCGCTGCCGCCGCGCAGCACGCTGCTCCTCTACACCGACGGCCTGGTCGAACGGCCCGGCGAGCATCTGGACGTGGGGCTGGAACGGCTGCGCGAGCTGGCCGAGACCCTGGCCCGCGAGCCGGTGGAGAAGTTCTGCGACAAGCTGCTCAGCGGGCTGCCCACCACGGGCCTGGACGACATCGCCGTGATCGCGCTGCGGCTGCCCACCCACGTCCCGCCCGCGCACAGCGGGTAGCCGTACCGGAGCCCCTTCCCCCGCGGTACGCGGCGCCCGCCGCTTTAGTACCTTTCATCCCATGCCGACCCACGAGCGGGAGATCACCGAACCCGTGGATCTCTGCCTGCCCGACGGCCGGCTCAACCCGGACGCCGTCGGATGGACCCGGCGACCGCTGCACCGCGCCAACCTGCGCGGCTGGGGGCGGGCCAAGCGCTGGGAGTACTGGGGCGTCGTCACCCCGTCCCACGTGATCGCCCTGGTGGCGTCCTCGCTCGACTACGCCGGCGTGCACGGCGTCTACGTGCTCGACCGGGCGACCGGCGCCGAGGTGAGCCACGACGCCGTGGTGCCGCTGGCCCGCGGCGCCGCCTTCCCCGAGCGCAGCGGCCAGGGCACGGCCAGGGTCGAGGGCGGCGGCGTGCGCATCGTCATCGAGCAGACGGCCGGCGGGACGTCGCTGCGCGCGCACGCGCCACGGGTGACGGCGGAGCTGGAGGTCCCGCTGCCGGACGGGCACGAGTCGCTCGGCGTGGTGATCCCGTGGGGGCCGCGCCGCTTCCAGTACACGGTCAAAGACGTCGGCCGCCCGGTGCGCGGGCGGCTCGTGCTGGACGGGCGGGAGCACGAGGTCGGCGCGGGCGCGTTCGCGGTGCTCGACCATGGGCGGGGCAAGTGGCCGTACTCCGTATCCTGGAACTGGGCCGCCGGCAGCGCCCCCGGGCGGGCCGTCCAGCTCGGCGGCAAGTGGACCGACGGCACCGGCCTGACCGAGAACGCGCTCATCCTGGACGGCCGGCTGCACAAGATCGGGGCGCGGCTGGAGTGGGTCTACGACCGCGGCGACTGGATGCGCCCGTGGCGGGTCGAGGGGGACGGGGTCGAGGTGGAGTTCACCCCGTTCCACGAGAAGGTCTCGCGGACGGAGCTCGGCGTCGTCGGCTCGGAGACCCACCAGTGCTTCGGGCACTTCGGCGGCCGGGTACGGGCCGGCGACGGCGCCTGGGTCGGCCTCGACGGCCTGACCGGGTGGGCGGAGGAGGCCCGCAACCGATGGTGAAGGAGTCATAGATGACGAACACGCCGGAGTTCGAGATCCGGCCGCTCCCGGCGGGCGCCGCCGACGACGGCGGGCTCATGTCCGAGCTGGCCGGGCTGGTCAACGAGGTGTACGCGGACGCGGAGCGAGGACTGTGGGCCGATGGCGCCGTCCGTACGTCGGCTGAGGAGATCGCCGGATTGGTCGCGGCGGACGAGATCGTCGTGGCGCTGGTGGACGGGCGGATCGCCGGCTGCGTCCGCGTGCAGGAGCTCGACGCCGGCACGAGCGAGTTCGGCATGCTGGCCGCCTCGCCCCGGCACCGGGGCATCGGTCTCGGCCGTGAGCTCGTCCGCTTCGCCGAGCGGCGCGGCAGGTCGCGCGGGCACGCAGAGATGCAGCTGGAGCTGCTGGTGCCGCGCGAGTGGCGGCACCCGTCGAAGGAGTTCCTGGCCGGCTGGTACGGCCGCATCGGCTACCGGCCGGTGGGCACCGGCGCGGTGGAGCAGGACTACCCGCACCTGTCACCCCACCTGGCCACCCCGTGCGACTTCGTCATCTACCGCAAGAACCTCGGCCCGGCCCTGGAGCCCGCCGACCGCTCCTGAGCCCCGAGCATCGCCTGCCCATCCGGTCCCGGCCGGCGGACGCCGTATGCCCGCAAGATGCCCGCGAGATGCCCTCCTCGCGCCCTGTCTCCAGGCCACGCACACGATGACCATGAAACGTGCAAGCCAAGCCGTAAGAAGACAGAGGAGGCACAATGCGGAGATTCGCCTGGGTCCTGGGCGCGGTGGCGGGCGGCACGATCGCCCTCGCCGGGGTCGCCACGCCGGCGAACGCCGAAGTGTGGGCCTGCAGCAGCTTCGTCAACTCGACGACGAACGTGGCGGGGGCGGTGTGTCAGGGAGGATTCGGCACGTACCGGGTGGCCGCCAAGTGCAACTCGGCCCACTACCCCTACACGAGGACGGTCGTCGGCCCGTGGAAGACCAAGACCTCCGGCCATCCGGGACCGTACTCGCTCGTTTCCGGTGAGCCGCAGGGCTGCCACGTCGTCGAGGCCTGGTGGCAGGTCCGGTGATGACTGCTCCACCGGCGTGAGCCGACCCCGGCCGGCCTTCTTTCGCGTGTGCGTACCGAGCTTTTCCCGGCTCGCCCCTCAACGGGGGTGGCGCGACGGCCGATCCTGTCGGATGCTGCCAATCATGGCTGACTCACTGCTCTCGTACGCATCCGGCGTCTCCGCCGCTCCGCTGCTGGGTGAGACGATCGGGGAGAACCTGGCGCGCTCCGTGGCCCGGTACGCCGGCCGCGAGGCGCTGGTCGAGGTGGCCACCGGGCGGCGGTGGACGTACGCGGAGTTCGACGCCGCCGTCGACGAGGTCGCGCTGGGGCTGCTGGCGCGCGGGATCGCCAAGGGCGACCGGGTCGGCATCTGGGCGCCGAACTGCGCGGAATGGGTGCTCACGCAGTACGCCACCGCCAAGATCGGCGCCATCCTGGTCAACGTCAACCCCGCCTACCGCAGCCACGAACTGGACTACGTGGTGCGCCAGTCCGGCATGCGCCTGCTGGTCAGCGCCGTCCAGTTCAAGACCAGCGACTACCGGGCGATGCTGGCCGAGATCGGCTTCGAGCCGGTGGTGTTCATCGGCGAGCCCGGCTGGGACGAGCTCGTCCGGCAGGGTCGCGCCGCCGACCCCGCCGCGCTGCGCGAGCGCGCCGCCACGCTCGCCTTCGACGACCCGATCAACATCCAGTACACCTCGGGCACCACCGGCTTCCCCAAGGGCGCCACGCTGTCGCACCACAACATCCTCAACAACGGCTACTTCGTCGGCGAGGGCGTCGGCTACACGGAGATCGACCGCGTGTGCCTGCCCGTGCCGCTCTATCACTGCTTCGGCATGGTCATGGGCAACCTCGGCGCCACCTCCCACGGCGCCTGCATCGTGCTGCCCGCCCCCGGCTTCGACCCCGAGGCGACGCTGCGCGCCGTCGAGGCCGAGCGGTGCACCTCCCTGTACGGCGTGCCGACCATGTTCATCGCCGAGCTCGACCATCCGCGCTTCGCCGAGTTCGACCTGTCGTCGCTGCGCACCGGCATCATGGCCGGCTCGCCCTGCCCCGTCGAGGTGATGAAGCGGGTGGCGAGCGAGATGCACATGAGCGAGGTGGCGATCTGCTACGGCATGACCGAGACCTCCCCAGTGTCCACGATGACCCGCAGGGACGACGGCCTGGCCCGCCGCACCGAGACCGTCGGCCGGGTGATGCCGCACCTGGAGGTCAAGATCGTACATCCGGACACCGGCCTGGAGACCCGGCGCGGCGAGCCGGGCGAGCTGTGCACCCGCGGCTACTCGGTGATGCTCGGCTACTGGGACGAGCCGGGCAAGACCGCCGAGGCGATCGACGCGGCCCGCTGGATGCACACCGGCGACCTGGCCACCATGGACGCCGACGGCTACGTCAACATCGTCGGCCGGATCAAGGACATGGTCATCCGCGGCGGCGAGAACGTCTACCCGCGCGAGATCGAGGAGTACCTCTACACCCACCCCGACATCGCCGACGTCCAGGTGATCGGCGTCCCCGACGCGAAGTACGGCGAGGAGCTGATGGCCTGGATCGTCATGCGCCCGGGCGCCGAGCCGCTCACCGCCGAATCCGTCCGGGCGTTCTGCGCCGGCCGCCTGGCGCACTTCAAGATCCCCCGGTACGTGCACCTCGTCGAGAGCTTCCCGATGACGGTCACCGGCAAGATCCGTAAGGTCGAGATGCGCGCGGAGGCCGTCGGCCTGCTCGGCCTGGAGGACGCCGCGGCTCGATCGGGCGGCTGAGTCGTCTCCACCGGCGGCCCGCCCGCCGACGCCTCCTACCATGGGGGCTTCTCGGCGCGTGGGCCGTCCGCGTTCGGGCGGGCGGGGCGCCCGCCGTTCGGGCGGCGCGGCGCCCGCGCTCGGCTCTGGCCGTCAGAGGTGGACGGCGGATGTGTGATCATTGCATCACGTGTGTGCCGGGATAATTCACCTTCGATCACTTTCGATCGGTACTATGGGCCGTCGCGAGGAGGAGTATGACCAACGTTGCCGTCGGCGTGTCGCCTGCCGGAGACAGCACTGGGCCCGTTCGAGACGATCAAGGCGGAGGCGTGTCCATGGCCGGCCCGGAGACACAGGGGCAGTTGCCCGATGAGCGGCGCTCGCGGCTGGTGGAGCTGCTGCGGCGGCGCGGGCTCATGCGGGTGCACGACCTGGCCTCCGAGCTGGCGGTCTCCGCGATCACCATCCGGCGCGACATCACGCTGCTGGCCGAGGAGGGCGCCGTACGCCGCGTCCGCGGCGGCGCCGCCCCCGCCGAACGCCCCCAGGACCCGGCGTCGGCCGGCGGTTACGGCGGGACGGGCGCGTTCGCCGGGGCGGTCGGCCTCGGCGGGGCGGGCACGTTCACGGGAACCGGCGGTTTCAGCGGAGGCGGCCCGGACGTGACCGGGCCGGCCGGTGGGTTCGGGGGAGCGGGCGGGGCGAGGGCCGGCGGGTTCGCCCGCGACGTCGCCGCCGAGACGGGGGACGCGCCGGAGCTGACCGTGGGCATGGTCGTGCCCTCGCTCGACTACTACTATCCCGACGTCATCCGCGGCGTGCGCGAGGCGGCCGCGGCGGCCGGGGTCCGGGTCGTGCTGCGCGGGGCGACGTACCAGGTGGCCGACGAACGGCGGCAGCTGACCTCGCTGGTGGAGTCCGTGGGGGTGGACGGGCTGCTGGTCGCACCCACGACGGAGAGCGACGAGGGCGAGGAACTGGTCCGCTGGCTGCAGGCGGCCGGCGTGCCGGTCGTGCTCATCGAGCGGGCCGCGACCGTGGGGCCGTACCGCGAGGCCATGGAGTCGGTCGTCAGCGATCACGCCCTGGGGGCGGCGATGGCCGTACGGCACCTGGCGGTCCTGGGCCACCGGCGGGTCGGCATCATGACCACGATCACCAGCCCGACGTCGCCGCACGTGCGGGCCGGCTGGCGGATGGCCTGCGAGGAGTTGGGGCTGGAGACCGAGGCGACACCCGACGCCCACACGGTCGAGCGGCGCGACCCCGGCTGGGGCCGGGCGCTGGACGAGCTCCTCGACGCCTGCGTGGCCACGGGCACGCGCGCCCTGCTCGTGCACTCGGACCCGGAGGCGATCTCGCTGGTCGAACGCTGCCAGGATCGCGGCATCCGAGTGCCCGCCGACCTGGCCGTGGTCACCTACGACGACGAGGTGGCCGAGCTGTGCGACCCGCCACTGACCGCGATCCGCCCACCCAAGGCCGCCATCGGCCGCGCCGCGTTCACCCTGCTCCTGGAACGCCTGCGCGACCCACGCCGTCCGGCCCATCGCGTGGTGGTAGGCCCCCAACTGATCGTCCGCAACTCCTCCACCTGACCACCCCGCACCGCCTCACCGCGCTGGCTCGCTGGGCTGGCTCGCTGGGCTGCCTAAGTGCGCTGCCTCAGCGGGCCGCCTCACCGGGCCCCCGATGCCGGTGAGGCGGTGCCGGTCACGCCCGGCGGCTGGCCTTCTGTGGTGGACCTGTCGGTGCCGGGGCGGTCAGCCGAGCAGACGGGAGACGTCGAAGTTGTCGACGGTCCCGTCTGGCCAGACGATCCGGACATCCGACGGGACCTCCGGACCAGGGGCCGGATCGGAGTCCGGGCCGGTCCCGGGGCCAGAAGCCGGGCCGGGCGCGGAACTGGACCCGGGGCTGGACGCGCTGCCGGAAACCGGGCCGGACCCGGGGTCGGCCGCAGGGCCGGGCCACGTGACGACGGGTCGCTCGACCGGCTCCCCGGCGCCGAGGTAGAGCACCGCCTCGTGCCAGACCTCCGCACGAGCGGGGCCGCTGGTCGCGCACCACGGCACCACCGTCCACGGCGCCAGGGGAGAGGCGTCGTCGGCCGACGTCACCCCGGCGATGTCCAGGGACGCACCGCCGAATACGCACGAGCACATCCGGCCGTTCGCCTCCACGCCAGCACCCGCTCCCGCGTCTGCACCCGCGTTCAGCCCCGCCCCCACGCTGTCGCCCACTCCCGCGCTGGCACCCGCGACCGTTCCAGCCCCCACGTCGGCACCCTTGTCGGCATCCCCGCCCGTGCTCAGGCCCGCACCAGCGGTGGCATCCGCACCGGCAGCTGTGCCAGGGTGCGGGTTGTCGGATGGGAGGGGCCAGCCGCCGATGCGTAGGCGGGCTTGCGGCTCCTCTGTATGATCGTCCGGCGAACCCACCCGCACCAGGCGGACCTCCCACGGCCCGCGGACCAGGGAGAGTACGTGGAGCCACGGGCCGAGCCGGACCCGGCCCGGGCGGCCGGAGCCGTGGTCGGGGCCGGTTGGGTCGGGCTGGACCCAGTGCGAACGCCAGCGTGACGCCCCCGCCGCCGTTCCCGTCGGAAGCCGTTCCGTGAGCAGGGTGTCGAAGCCGGTCCTGTGGCTGGGCTCGCCGGATGCGTCGAGCAGTGCCACCGACTGGTCTAGCGGGCGCGCGGCGTGCGGGCCCGCGAGCACGGGGGAGGTGGCGGTGGAGTACGCGAGCCGCGCGTACAGCGGCGAGTCGGCCAGGTGGGACCCCGGATGGGAGTGGTCGGTGCCGTGGTTGACCACGCGCACCACCCCGTCCGCGCGCGTGCCGCTGACCAGCCACCCGGGCGACGGCACGACGAGCTGGTAGTCGTCCCGTTCCACCGGCAGCGGCTCCTCGACGGCCGTCCACGCCGGATGACCGGCCGGCAGGGTCAGCCCGAAGAGCCCCTTGGCGGCCCAGTACGGCGAGCCGGGCCCGGAGTAGGACTGCGCGATCGGCCGCCACGGCCCGTGCCAGCCCAAAGACAGCAGCCCCTTGGCGTCGGGGGCGCCGCGGTCGGCGAAGTGCCGGGCGATGCCGGAGGCGGCGCGCCGCAGCAGCCCTGGTGACGGCGTGTCCAGGCCGTAACGGGCCCCGAGCCAGAACGGGACTGCGGCGGCGAACCGGTAGGTCAGGCTGCGGCCCTGCACCAGCGGCGAGCCGTCGGCCCCCACGAGGCGGACCGCGTCGTGCAGGTAGCGCTCCAGCCGCCCCAGGTAGACCGGTCGCCGCTCCTCCGCGGCGGCCGAGAAGGCGGCCGAGCCGGTGGGCGAGCCGGCGGCCATCTCGGTCCAGAGCAGCGGGTAGAACTGCAGCGCCCATCCGGCGTAGTGGTCGTAGGACCGCTCGGCCCCGTCGGCGTACCAGCCGTTCTCGCGAGCGAAACCGTCCGTCAGCGCCAGCCCGGCCTCGATGTCCCCCGGCTCGTACGGCCCCCCGACCGAGGCCAGGAACTGCTCCACGACGATCTGGAACCAGACCCAGTTGATCGGCGGATACTCACCGCCCACCGCCGGCGCCAGATAGGCGATGACCCGTTCCCTGACGCCGTCGTCGAGCCGGTCCCACAGCCACGGCCTGGTCAGGTGTAGCACCAGGGCGATCGAGGCGGCCTCCACCTTGGCCTGGCCGTGCTCGTCCAGCCGGACCCAGCGCTCGGGCGAGGCAGGATCCGTGCCCGTCGCCAGCCCGCGCGCATACCACTCCATGAGGCCGAGCGGGTCGTCGCCGCCCTCGCCCGCCACCCGGAACCCGGCCGCGAGGAACGTCCTGGCGAAGCCCTCCAGCCCGTCCACGTCGGCGCCGTAGCCGCCGGCCCGGCCGGGGAAGGAGATCCGCGCGTGGCCCGGCGACGCGAAGGGGCGGGCCGACAGCAGCAGCCGCTCGGCCAGCGCCGCCCAATGTGCCCGGGTCCACCCGGTGTACGGCGACAGCGCCGGATCGTCGGGTATGCGCGGCATGCACAGATCCCTTCAGCCTTGCATGTTTACGTAACCACGGATTCACGGGATGGTTACAGCGCCACGGGAGCACGTCAAGCGGTCACCGGACCGGCGGCGCTTTCGTTGACCAGTTGTGATCTAAGGCGAGCAATGCTGATCGAAACGATCCGATTGCCTCTTGACGGAGGACGAGCGGCCACGCTTAACTCCGGTGCAATGCCGTCCGATCACAGATGAGCGAAATCGATCGTGCGCCGCCCGAAACGCCTGCCAAAACGCCTGCCGAAACGCCGCCCGATCGGCCGCCCGAAAGGCCCACCGAAACGCCGGCCGCAACGCCTGCCGATCGGCCGGCCGGAGTCCCGCTCCGGGCGGCCGATCGGGAGACCCCGCCCCGAGCCCCCGCACCCCGAGGAGACCCAGCTTGAACGCCAGATCACGAGTCGCGAGCCGCCCGGGACCGCTCCGGTGAGCGAGGCTCCCCGGGCCCTGCTGGTCATGGACCAGGCCACGCTGGACGTGCAGTTCGGGCAGCGGCAGCTGCGCCGGCTGCGCGCCCTCACCGAACTCGCCGACCCGATCTGGACCCCCGAGCTGGACACCCCCTCCGCACGGCGGCGGCTGCGCGAGAGCGAGGTGCTGGTGACGTCGTGGGGCTGCCCGCCCCTGACCGCCGAACGGCTGGCCGACGCGCCCCGGCTGCGCGCCGTCTTCCACTGCGCCGGCACCGTGCGCCCGTTCGTCACCGACGAGGTCTGGCGCAGGGGCATCGTCGTGACCAGCGCCGCCGACGCCAACGCGATCCCGGTCGCCGAGTTCACCCTCGCCGCGATCATCTTCGCCGGTAAGAAGGCGCCCTTCCTGGCCCAGGACGCCCGCACCCACCGCGACGACTGGTCCTACGTGACCCGCCGCGGCGAGCTGTCCAACCGGGGCCGCACGATCGGTGTCGTCGGCTTCTCCCGGGTCGGCCGCCGGGTCGTGGAGCGGCTGCGCGACCTGGAGGTGGACGTCCTGGTCTCCGACCCGTACGCCGCCGCGGCGGAGGTGAGCGCGGCGGGCGGCCGCCTGGTCCCGCTGGCGGAGCTGCTGCGCGGCTGCGACGTGCTCACGCTGCACGTCCCCTCGCTGCCCGAGACCCGCCACCTCATCGGCGCGGCCGAGCTGGCCCTGCTGCGCGACGGCACCACCGTCATCAACACCGCCCGCGGCGCCGTCCTGGACACCGCCGCGATCGAGCGCGAGTGCGCCGCCGGCCGCCTCGACGCCATCCTCGACGTCACCGACCCCGAGCCCCTCCCGGCCGGATCGGTGCTGTACGAGCTGCCCAACGTCATGATCACCCCCCACATCGCCGGCTCGCTCGGCAGCGAGACCTGGCGGATGAGCGACAGCGCCCTCGACGAACTGGAACGCCACCTGTCCGGCCGGCCCCTCCTCACGGCCGTCACCCCGGACGAGTTCACCGTCAGCGCCTGACCAACCCCCTGTGACGGAGAAGGAGACCGGATCCCATGATCACGTCAGCGCAGCCCCGGACACGGCGGCAGGTGGTGAAGGGCCTGAGCATCGTGGCCGCGCTCTCCCTCACCCTGGCCGCGTGCGGCTCCGGCGACCCCGAGCCCGCCGACCCCAACGGCAAGATCACCCTCAGCGTCACGGTCTGGAACCTGGCCAAGACACCCGAGTTCAAGGCCCTCTTCGACGCCTTCCAGCAGGCCAACCCCAACATCACCGTCAAGCCGGTGGACATCCTCGCCGACGACTACCCCGAGAAGGTCACCACGATGCTGGCGGGCGGTGACAAGACCGACGTGATCACGATGAAGAACGTCACCGACTACTCCCGCTACTCCAGCCGGGGCCAGCTCGCCGACCTCACCGACCTGGCCAAGTCGCCCGGCAGCGCCAAGCTCGCCGGGCTCGACGCGTTCAACGTCGGCAACGCCTACTACGCCCTGCCGTACCGGCAGGACTTCTGGCTGCTCTACTACAACAAGACCCTGCTCGACAAGGCCGGCGTCGAGCTGCCCGACCCGCTGACCTGGGACGAGTACGCCAAGCTGGCCAAGCAGCTCACCCAGGGCGAGGGCGGCGAGAAGGTGCACGGCGCCTACCACCACACCTGGCGCTCGGTCGTGCAGGCCATCTCCGCCGCGCAGACCGGCGGCGACCAGCTCGGCGGCGACTACACCTTCTTCACCGAGCAGTACAACCTGGCCAAGGGCCTCCAGGACGCCGGCGCCGTGCTCGACTTCGGCACCGCCAAGTCCCAGCAGGCCGACTACCGCACCCAGTTCGAGGGCGGCAAGACCGCGCTGATGCCGATGGGCACCTGGTACATCTCCGGCATCCTGGAGGCCAAGGCCAAGGGCGCCAGCGACGTCGCATGGGGGCTGGCCCCCATGCCGCAGCGGGCCGGCGCGACCGGCACGACGACGTTCGGCTCGCCGACCGCGTTCGCCGTCAACAAGCGCGCCGAGCACGCCGACGCGGCGAAGAAGTTCGTCCAGTTCGCCGCGAGCCAGGCGGGCGCGGAGGCGATCACCAAGGTCGGCGTGGTGCCGGCGCTGCAGAGCCCCGAGATCACCAAGGCGTACTTCGGGCTCAAGGGCATGCCGTCGGACGAGCGCTCCAAGAAGGCGTTCGAGCCCGACAAGGTGGCGCTGGAGATGCCGGTCAGCGAGAACACCTCCGACATCGACACCATACTCAACGAGGAGCACGAACTGATCATGGTGGGCGACAAGTCCGTCGCCGACGGCATCCGCTCGATGAACGAGCGGGTGAAGAACGAGGTACTCAACTAGCCCGGCAGCGGACCCGGGAGCGATCCCGGGTCCCGCGCTCGACGGAGCGTCGCGAAGGAAACCATGACTCAGGCATTGACGCAACCGACGCCGGCCCCGCCCCGCCGGGCACGCGCCTGGCGCGGCATCCTCGTCGGGTGGAGCTTCATCCTCCCGAACTTCGTCGGCTTCGCCCTGTTCACGCTCGTGCCGATGCTGGCCGCGTTCGCGCTGGCGTTCCTGGAGTGGGACTCCTACAGCACGCCTGAATGGGTCGGCCTGGACAACTTCCGGCGGATGTTCGGCGACGAGAACTTCCACGTCGCGCTCAGGAACACCCTCTTCTACGCCGCCGGGCACATCCCGCTGACGCTGGTGGCGGCGCTCGGGCTGGCCATGGCGCTCAACCGCAGGATCCGGGGCGTGCAGTTCTTCCGCACCGCCGCCTTCTTCCCGTACGTCACCTCGCTCGTCGCCGTCGCGGTCGTGTGGAACATGCTGTTCAACCCCACCGCCGGCCCCGTCAACCAGCTCCTGGAGGCGATCGGCGTCACCGAGCCGCCGCGCTGGGTGGCCAGCACCGACTGGGCGATGCCCGCCGTGATCATCACCAGCGTGTGGCGGGACATGGGCTACTACATGGTGCTCTACCTGGCCGGCCTGCAGACGATCCCGCGCGAGTACTACGAGGCCGCCACCGTCGACGGGGCCGGGCCGTGGCAGCGGTTCTGGAGCGTCACGCTGCCGTGCCTGCGGCCCACGACGTTCTTCGTCCTGGTCATGCTGACGATCCAGAGCTTCAAGGTGCTGGACCTGATCGTCGTCATGACCAACGGCGGGCCGGGCCGCAGCACGCTGGTGCTGGCCCAGCTCGTCTACCGCGAGGGCATCAAGGAGGGGCAGTTCGGCTACTCCTCGGCCGTCGCGCTGGTGCTGTTCGTCATCGTGCTGACCGTCACCGTCGTCCAGTTCCGCATCAACGAGCGCAGGAGCGCCATATGACCGCGCTGCCCGACACCGCCGCTCCTCCCGGCACCGCACCCGCCCCCGGCGCCGGCGGCACGACGCCCCGCGGCGGCCGGTCCACGCTGCGCGGGGCGCTCGCCTACGCGGGGCTGACCGTGGTGACGGTGCTGGTGCTGGTGCCGTTCGCGTGGATGCTGTCCTCGTCGCTGAAGCGGAACAACCAGGTCTTCACCGTGCCGATCCAGTGGATCCCGCCGGAGCTGCGCTGGTCGAACTTCATCGAGATCTGGGAACGCATCCCGCTGCTGACCTACCTGGGCAACTCCGCGTTCCTGTCGGTCGTGATCACGCTGCTGCAGGTGCTGACCGGCAGCTTCGCCGCCTACGGCTTCTCCAAGGTGCGCTTCCCCGGCAGGGACGCGCTCTTCCTGGCCTACATCGCCACCATCGCGGTGCCGTGGCAGGCGTACATGGTGCCGCAGTACATCATGATGCAGCGGGCCGAGCTGACGGACACGCACTTGTCGATCATCCTGCTGCAGGCGTTCGGCGCGTTCGGCGTCTTCCTCATGCGGCAGTACTACATGTCGATCCCCGACGACCTGTGCGAGGCCGCGCGCATCGACGGGCTCAGCGAGTACGGCATCTACCGGCGCATCATGCTGCCGCTGTCCAAACCGGCACTGGCCAGCCTGGCGCTGCTCACCTTCGTCAGCACGTGGAACGACTACATGGGGCCCTTCATCTACCTGACCAGCAACGAGCTGTGGACCATCCAGCTGGGGCTGCGCTCGTTCGTCGGCCAGTACGAGGCGGAATACGCGATGATCATGACGGGCGCGGTGCTGTCGGTGCTGCCGATCATGGTCATCTTCCTGTTCGGGCAGCGGTACTTCATCCGCGGCATCGCCACCAGCGGGCTGAAGTGATGAGCGGGTACGGAACCGCCCGGCGGCTGCTGCGCCCCGCCCGCCAGAGCACCTACGAGCGGATCTTCGACATCGTCTACGCGGGACTCATGACGAACGTCCTGCTCGCCGCCGCCTGCCTGCCACTGCTGGCGGCGCTGGCCATCGTCGGTGACCCGCTCGCGTCGTGGCCGTTCTTCGCGCTGCTCTCCCTGCCGTGCGGCCCCGCGCTGGCCGGGGCGTTCGGCTGCTTCGACGCCCTGGGCCGCGGGTCCACGGGCATGGCGCGCGCGTTCTGGAGCTCCTACCGCCGGGCCGCCCCGCGCGCCCTGGCCGTCTGGGCCGCCGGCGCGGCGGCCGTCGGCGTGCTCGCCGTGGACACCGTGGCCGTCGCGGGCACCGCGTGGGGGCCGGCGCTCGTGCCCTTCTTCTGCACCGCCGCCGCGCTGGTCATGTCCCTGACGTTCGCCCTGCTCACCCTGGCCGCCGTCCCCGGCACGCGGCTGCGCTCCCTGCTGCGGCCGTGCCTGTTCCTGGTGGCCCGCCGCTGGTACCTGTCCGCGGCCACCCTCGTCGTCCTCGCCCTGGCCCTGCTTGTCGTCCTCGCCAAGCCGGTGCTCGGCGTGCTGCTCGTGGCCTCACCTTTGTTGTACGCCGCCTGGGCCACCACCAGGTACGTCCTCGCCCCCATCCTGGAGCCGCCGGCCCACGACCATCGCTAGCGGGCGGCCTCCCGGGACCCGTCTCAGGACCCGCCCCGGTGGGCCGGTACGGTGCGCTGGAGGTGAGCGCGATGACTTGGTGGACGGTGGTGCGGTTTCTGCACGTGCTCGGGGCCGCGTTGTGGGTGGGCGGGCAGCTCACGGTGTCGCTGGTCGTGTTGCCCCTGGCCAGGCGCCTGCTGGAGGAGGAGCGGCGCGGCCAGGTGCTGACCGCCGTCGGCCGCCGCTTCGGGCTGCTGACCGTCGCGGTCTTCCTGCCCGTGCAGCTCGCCACGGGGGTGGCCATCGCCTGGCACAAGGGCGTCACCTGGGCCACCTTGGCCGAGCCCGGCTACGGCCGGATCCTGGCGGCGAAGCTGGCGCTGTTCTGCGCCGTCATGGTCGCCGCGGCGGCACACGGCTGGGCCTCCGGCGCGGGCCGCCCGGTGCTGGCCCGCACCCTGGCGATGGCCTCACTCGCCGGCTCCCTCGGCGTCGTCCTCCTGGCCACCGCACTCCCTGTCACGTAAGCCCGTCACGTGAGCACGTTCCGGCTGACGTTACGACGTCGTCGCTCGTTCCGGGCATCCCCGCCTCCGCACCACCGCCCTGTGCCGTGCCGAGGCGTGCGCGAGCCCGCTCTCGGAGGAAACATGTCCATCGCCCTTGCTCCGCCCGCGCGTGCGCGGGCCCATCTCAACGCCACCGACGTGTGGCTCGCCCGCGGCGGTCACCCCGTACTGACGGGGGTCGACCTGACCGTGTCGGCCGGTGACCGGCTGGGAGTGGTCGGCGAGAACGGCCGGGGGAAGACCACGCTGCTGCGGGTCCTCGCCGGCGCCCTCGCCCCCGACTCCGGCTCGGCGCACCGGGCCGGCACCCTGGGAGTCGCCGACCAGGAGATCCCGGCCGATGCGGGCCGTACGGTCGGCGACCTGATCGACCTCGAACTCGCCCAGGTCCACGCCATGCTCGGCGCGTTCGAGTCGGCGACCCTCGCGCTCGCCGAGGGACGGCAGGACGCCGAGCGGGCCTACGCCGCGGCCCTCGCCGCCGCCGAGTCCATCGGCGCCTGGGACGCCGACCGCCGCGTCGACGTCTCGCTCGCCGCACTCGGCGCGGTGGACGACCGGGACCGGCCGCTGGCCGGGCTGTCCGTCGGCCGGCGCTACCGGATCAGGCTGGCCTGCCTCCTGGGCGCCGGCCACGACCTGCTGCTGCTCGACGAGCCCACCAACCATCTCGACGCGTCCGGCCTCGACCACCTTACCGCCAGGCTCCGCGCGCACCCGGGCGGGGTCGTCCTCGTCAGCCACGACCGGGCGCTGCTGTCGGACGTGGTCACCGCCGTCCTCGACCTCGACCCGACGAGCGACGGCCGTCCCCGGATGTACGGAGGCGGCTACGCCGGCTACCGGGAGGCCAGGCACGCGGAACGGGAACGCTGGGAGATCGCGTACCGGGACCAGCAGAACGAGCGGCGGCGGCTCGCCGACAATCTGTCCGCCGCCCAGAACCGGCTGTCCACCGGCTGGCGGCCGGAGAAGGGAACCGGCAAGCACACGCGCGCCACCCGGGCGCCCGCCCTGGTCAGAGCCGTGCACCGGCGCCAGGAGGAGCTGGAGGCGCACGTGGTGGACGTGCCCAGGCCGCCGCTGCGCTTCCGGAAGCCGGTGCTGGACGCGCCACCCGGAGTCACCCTGCTGCGGGCCGACGAGGTCGCGGTGCCCGGCCGGCTCGCCGGGCCCGTGTCGGTGCACCTGCACGCGGGCGACCGGCTCGTGGTCACCGGCCCGAACGGCTCGGGGAAGTCGACCCTGCTGGCCGTGCTCGCCGGGCTGCTGACCCCCGGCTCGGGATCCGTCCAGCGAGGACGCGGCATCCGGGTGGGCCTGCTCGCCCAGGAATCACCGGCGCCCTCGCGGCGACGCGCGTTCGAGGTCTTCGAAGGAGGCGCCGGAGCGCCGACCCCAGATCCGCGAGCCCTGGACCACACCTACACCTTCCCTTCCGCGCCCGGCGACGGCGACGGTCATGGCGGTGGTGGTGGCGACCGGGTTGGGCTCACGCAGCTTGGGCTGCTGCCCTCCGAGGCCGCTCACCGGCCGGTGACCGAGCTGTCGATCGGTCAGCAGCGGCGGCTGGACCTGGCCCTCCTGCTGGCCTCCCGCCCGCAGGTCGTGCTGCTCGACGAGCCCACCAACCACCTGTCGGCATTTCTGGTCGAGGAGCTGACCGAGGGGCTGGAGGGCACGGCCGCCGCCGTGGTCCTGGCCACCCACGACCGGCAGCTCCTGCGCGACACGGCACATTGGCCCAGGCTGCGGCTCTGACCCCCGCCACCTGACGGCCGCCCGGCCCGCCACCGTGCCGCCGCCCGCCCGCCGCCGCCCGGTCGGCGGTGGGTCGGGTGGGGACGGGGGTCAGTGGCGGGGGTGGGCGATGAGGCGGCAGTCGGAGCCGGGGGAGTTGGAGACGGCCTTCCACCTGATCTGCTCGTCCGCCGGTTCGGCGGGAGCGAGCTCCAGCGACCGGGTGAACACCTGGAGGAACGCCTTCATCTGCATGACCGCCAGCCGATCACCCAGGCACGTGTGCGAGCCGCCCCCGAACGGCATCCAGCCGTAACCTCCCGGCCGCCGGCCGAGCCAGCGTTCGGGCCGGAAGGCGGCCGGGTCGGGGTAGAGGCCGGGATCGTGGTGCAGCGACCGGAGATGGACGATGATCGTGGTGCCCGGCGCCAGCACCCGCCCGCCCAGCTCGAACGGCAGCCGTACCACCCGGCCGAAGAACGCGACCGGCGGCCGCACCCGCAGCGCCTCGTACGCCACCGCCGTCGCGTACACGTCGGAGGTGCCCTCGTCGCTCTCCGCCGACAGGCGCCGCAGCGCCTCCGGATGGCGTACCACCCGCTCGAACGCCCAGGCCAGGCCGGTCGCCGTGGTGGTGCGGGCGCCGGCGATCATGCTCATCACCTGGTCGCGCAGCACCTGGTCGGTCAGCCGCGCCCCGCGCTCGTCACGTGCGCGCATGAGCACGCCGAGCAGGTCGTCGCCCTCGCCCTCGCGCCGCCGCCGGCTGATCTCGTCGTAGACGAGCCGGTCGCAGGCCTCCTTCGCGCGATGGTACGACGGCCACAGGGCCATCCCGCCCGCGCGCCGCAGCGCGTACCGTACGGTGATCTCGTAGGAGTCGGCCCGGCGGAACAGCTCCCGCAGCGGCTCGCGCCAGGCGTGCCGGCGGGCCGGATCGACGCTGAGGGTGACGTCGAGGATCGCGTCCATGAGCGCCGCGTGCAGCCGGGGCCGCAGCGCGAACGGCGTGCCGGCCGGGCACCGGTCGGCGACCTGCTGGGCGAGCTCCTCCGTCGCGGCGCGCAGGCGCGCGGAGACACGATTCCTGATGGCGGGGGCCATGATCTCGCGCAGCCGCCGGTGCTCCTGGCCGTCCAGCCTGCCCAGCCCCTGCGGGCCGATGACCGGCTCCTGGACGCGGTTGGCCTCCGCTGAGTCGATCACGCCGCCGGGAGCGCGGAAGACGTCTCTGACCAGGCCGGGGTCGGCCAGCATCACCGCCTTGCCGATGCCGGGGAACCACAGGCCGAACATGCCGTCCGTACGGCCGAACATGCGATCGACGACGCCGTCCCCCACGAGCAGGGCGGCCGGCAGCACCGCGCTGCCCATCCACGGCTCCAGGAGGCGGCGGCCACGCGCACCGGCGAGCCGGCCTCCGGGTTGCGGTACACCTGGGCGTGCGCCGAGCGCGTCGATCATGAAGTCTCTAATCCGATTCGGGTCACTCGTTCTCGTGACACTCAACCATAGCGAAGCGTGACCATCCGTGATGTTACTGTGACGACGCAGGGTGGCGCCCCAGCCCGCGCGACCCTCCCGCCCGGCCGCCGGGGGTGGGCACAGTCCTTGAGGAGCCACGTGATGATCGACACCCTCGCCCGCCAGAGCCACGCGGGTTCGCGCAGGCCGGGGCCACGGCGGGCGGGCGCCGGGGGCCGGTGGTGACGCGGTATCTCGTCACCGGGGCCACCGGGTTCGTGGGCGGGCACCTGACGCGGGCGATCCTGGCTGGCGGCGGTACGGTGACCGCGCTCGTCCGTCGTCCTGAGCGCGCCGGGACGCTGCGCGAGCAGGGTGTGCGCGTGGCCGAAGGAGACCTGGCCACGGGCCGGGGGCTCGGCGAGGCGTTGCGGGGCGCCGATCGGGTGATCCACCTGGCGGCGGTGGTCAAGGCACGCACCGACGCGGAGTTCTGGGCGGTCAACCGCGACGGCACCGCCTGCCTCGTCCGTGCCCTGGCCGCCATGCCCGTGCCGCCGCGCCTGGTGGTGTGCTCCTCGCTGGCCGCCGCCGGGCCCGCGCGGGGGAGCGGGCCCGTCTCCGTCTACGGCGCCAGCAAACTGGCGGCGGAACACGTCGTCCGCGCGTACGCGCACCGCGTGCCGGCCGTCATCCTGCGCCCCGGCATCGTGCACGGCCCCGGCGAGCCCGCCCTGGTGCCGGCGCTGCTGCGGATGATCCGCCTCGGGCTCGTGCCCAAGCCCGGGTTCGGGCCGCGCCGCTACGGCATGATCCACGTGGACGACCTGTGCGCGGCCCTGCTCGCCGCCGCCGAGCGCGGCACGACCGTCCGGGCGGACGACCCCGACGCAGGCGTGCACCCGCTGAGCGACGGCGTCGCCTACCGGTGGCAGGACATCTGCGCCGCCGTCGCCGAGGCGGCAGGGCTGCGCGCCCCGGTGGTGCTGCCCGTGCCCGTGTCCCTGCTGGCCGCCGTGGCCGCGCTGACCCACCTCGCCGGACGGCTGCCCGGCCTGAGCGGCGACGTACCCGCACTGAACCGGGACAAGGTACGCGAGCTGCGCCACGCCGACTGGACCTGCACGCCGGCCGGCGCCCGGCACGACCTGGGCTTCACCCCCACCACCTCTCTCCTGGACGGCCTCAAAGCCGCCCTGCGCGGCCCCATACCGAGTGAAGCCGGAAGCGGGGGCGTGACCGGTCAGGCGACGGCGCCGTGACCCGGACGCCGAGGTGGTGTCAGGGCTGGACGTGGGTCAGTTCCGCGCCGATCAGGTCGGCCACCGCCCGCAGCTCGGCGAGCCGGTGCCCCGTGCCCAGGGCCCAGTGGTGGGAGATGCCGCTGGCGCTCCACGCGTCCGTCCACTCGCCGGGATCGCAGCCGAAGTCCACCCGCGACGTCGTGTTCCCGATCCGCGGCAGCGGCCCCTCCACGACCTCGCCCTCGGACACGACGAAGCCGTAGCTCCCGTCCCTGGCCTGCCGCAGCCCGAACGCGGTCACCGGCCCCCGCGTCACGTCGAACTCGACCGACACGCCCCACCCGCGCTTGCCGTGGTAGACGCCGAGCCCGCGCAGGAGCGGGCGGCGGGAGCTGATGGCCAGGTGGGCGGGGCCGTCGTGGCCCATCTCCACGTGGCCGCGGGCGAAGTCGAGCGCCTGCAGCTCGGTGAAGGAGCCGCCGCCGCCCAGCCGGTCCATGACGAGCATGGCCAGGGAGGTACGCAGCTCGTACTCGCCGGCGGCCGGCACCCCGCGCGCCGTGAGCAGGGACGCGCCGAGGATCATGCCCGCCCCGAGCCGCTCGTGGATCTCCCCGTCCAGGCCCCGGTGGTAGTAGGCCAGGCTGTCCAGGGCGAAGTCCTCGACCAGGCGGTCCAGGCCGACCGACACGCGGGCCGCCCAGGCCAGGTCGTCCTCGTTCACCGAGTCGGCCAGCTCGAACACCTCGCGCGCCAGGCCCACCCGGTCGGCGGTCTCGGCGTCGGTGACCTTCTCCGCGCGCACCCGCAGGTCGTCGAACTCCAGCACCTCCACGTGGCCGCCGAAGTTCGCGCTGACCAGCGTCAGGTCGGTGGCGACGTCCAGCATGCCCGGGTACAGGTGGCCCATGAGGCCGTGCCGCCCGTGACGCAGCGCGGCCCGTACACCCGCCGCCCTGACCCAGCGCCCGATGCGCTGCCACGCGCGCTCGTCCTCCAGATAGCCGGAGACCGACCGGAACGGGATGCCGCAGCGGGTGAAGGCGTTGGCCATCTCCGGCAGAGGGCAGGCACCGCAGTAGGCCAGCCACTGGCCGGTGTCGAAGGTGGCGTGCTCCATCGACTCCGTCGGCTGCAGGTTGATCAGCAGCACGGGCGCGCCGCTGCGCTGCGCGATCGGCACGAGCATGGTGGCCGTCATGTACGTCGTCAGGAACCCGACGATCAGGTCGCAGCCGGCCGCCCGCAGCTTCTCCGCCGCCGCGGCCCCCTCCTCGGCGTCGGAGATGAAGCCGACGTCCACCACCTCCGCGTCGAACTCCCGCATGCGCTCGGAGACGCGCGCGGCCGAGCGCTGGAGCTGGGGGAGCAGGTCGGGGAACTGCGGCCAGTAGGCCCCGAGTCCGCCCGCGACCAGGCCCACCTTGACGCGGCGCGGGGTGATCCTGGAGAGTGCGCCGCCGTTCCCCGAGCTGATGTCCTGGCTGATCCCGCCACTGATCCCGCCACTGATCCCGCCGCTGCTCCCGCTACCGGCCTCGCTACTGGTCCCGCTGCTCGTCACGGTGCTCTCCCTTGCTGCTCTCCAGGCCCGCCGCCGTGGTGGTGCTCAGCGGGCTTCGACCTCGATGATGCGTGTGTAGTCGTTCGCGCCGTTCGACGCCAGGGCGACGACGCGGACGTCCTCGGCGGCGACGGGCGCGAAGTCCGAACGGGCGGTCCCCGCGGTGTTGCCGCGCACCTGCGCGACCGTCTGCCACGGCCCTCCGCCGGCCCGCACCTGGACGTCCCAGTCGCGCAGCCCGTACCTGGAGGCCGGGTAGCGCTCGGTGTCCAGCGTGTAGAGGTCCACCCTGGACACCTGTCGGGCGCCGCCGAGCGCGATGGCCACCGTGTCCGGCCAGGACCTGGCGGTGGCGTCGTTCCAGCCGTTGCCGCCGGCCCAGCCGTTGGACGAACGGTCGCCGTCGGCCACGCTGCAGGGCGGGTAGTTGGCGTTGGTGTGCTGCGAGGACGCGGTGACGGGCCGGCGCAGCGCCAGGTTGCCGCCGTTGTCGAGCCCGTCCACCGGCACCACCTCGACCGGGACCTTCAGCGTGCTCGACGGCGTGCGCAGGCGCAGCCCGTACGTGCCCTCGGCGGTGCCCGGCGGCACGGCGACCAGCAGCTTCGCGCGGACCTCGTAGCCGGGCGGGAGATAGCTGGTCAGCATCGCGCGGGAAGCCGTCAGCGGCGAGTCGGCCTCGACCCGCATGGTCGCGTACGCGGCCTTCTTCGCCTCGCTCCGCATCCCGATCTTGAGCGTGGCGGGGCAGGCCGGGTCCACGCCGAGCGGCGCGACCAGCTTGTCCGCCCCGGCGGTCGGGACGAGCTTGCCCGTGCCCTTGGAGACGCCCGGCTCGACCTGGACGGAGACCGCCTGCGGAGGAGTCTCCGGCTCGGGGGTGGCCGGTGGAGCGCCGATCATCGGGACGAAGGCGAGGGCCCCGGCGGCGAGGATGCGCATGATCTGTTCCTTCCTAGAGCACGTGCAGGCCGGGGGCGCCGTCGAGGGTGACCAGGCTGGCGCGGGTGGAGACGGGGGCTCCGGGGCGGTCGACGTACGGGACGACCTTGAAGTCCGAGCGCCACTGGCCGCGGGTGACCTCGCAGGACACGTAGCCGCGCTGGTAGCTGGAGAAGCGCAGGTGCGGGTTGGCCGGGTCGGTGCCGCCGGGCGGCACGCCCTGCGTGGGGTTGCCGTTGCCGCCGCTGCTGACCGAGGTGCAGACGAACTCCACGCCGATCGCCGGCGCGGCGGGATCGTCGAAGTCGCGCTTGAGGTCGCCGGCCAGGTTGTAGTGGATGTCGCCGGTCAGCACCACGGGATTGCTCACCTCGCGGTCGGCGATGCCGCCGAGCAGGCGGTCCTTGGCCGCCTGGTAGCCGTCCCACAGATCCATGCTGAGCCGCTGCGCCGGTCCCGGGTCGAAGTCAAGTTGCATCATGGCCACCTGCTGGGCGAGCACGTTCCATCTGGCGCGGGAGGCGCCGAGGCCGTCGAGCAGCCAGCGCTCCTGCGCGGTGCCGATCATCTGCCGCGCCGGGTCGAGCCGGTCGGCGCAGTCCACCTGCTGGCCGTCGCCGCAGACCTGGTCGTCGCGGTACTGGCGGGTGTCGAGCACGTTGAACTCGGCCAGGTCGCCGAAGGTGAAGCGGCGGTAGATGCGCGCGTCGGGGCCCTCGGCGGAGGGCAGGCGGACCGGCATGTTCTCCCAGAAGGCGCGGAAGGCGTTGGCCCTGATCACCAGGTAGTCCTGCTCGCTCACCTCGCCGCCGGGGCCGTACCGGCCGGCCCAGTTGTCCAGCACCTCGTGGTCGTCCCAGGTGACGATCCAGGGCGCGCGGTGGTGGGCGGCCTGGAGGTCGGGGTCGCTCTTGTAGAGGCCGTACTGGACGCGGAACCGGTCGAGCGTGTCGCACTGCACCCGGAACTGCTCGGGCACCGGGGTGTTGCGGTTGCCGCCCATCGGCACGATGCCGAACTCGTAGATGTAGTCGCCCAGGTGGAGGACCACATCGGGGTTCTCCTCGGCGAGGTGGCGGTAGGCGGTGTAGTAGCCGTCCTGCCACGACGCGCAGGAGGCGAAGGCCAGGCGCAGCGACTCGGGGCTGCTGTCCGGGGCGGGTGCGGTCCTGGTCCGGCCGACGGGGCTGAGCTCGGAGCCGGTACGGAAGCGGTAGAAGTAGTCACGGCCGGGGCGCAGGCCCTTGGCGTCCACGTGCACCGAGTGGCCGTACTCGGGGGTGGCCCAGGCGGAGCCGTGGCGGACGCGGCGGGCGAACGCCTCGTCCTCGGCGATCTCCCAGTCGACCCTGATCCGGTGGTACGGCAGCCCGCCCAGCGGCTCCAGCGGCCTGGGCGCCAGCCGGGTCCACAGCACGACCCGGTCGGGGAGCGGGTCACCGGAGGCGACGCCGAGCTGGAAGGGGTAGTCGGCGGTCCTGACCGTGGCGCGGGCGGCGGTCCACGGATCGGCCAGATCGGAGGTGAAGGCGAGAGCGAAGGCGGCGCCGCCTAAGCCCAGAAAGCCCCGGCGTGAGGGATGCGGCATGCTGCTTCCTAGTCTGGGGGGACGAAAGCCCTCACTTTCTAGCAAGCGGGCCCGTTGTTAACAAGACGCGAGTTAGAAATAACGTCTTCGGGCGTTAGATCTCCGCCACCAGGACGTTGCCGTGGTGGTCGCGCAGTCGCTGGAGCAGGTCGGCCGGGGCGTTCGCGTCGACCACCACCACGTCGAAGTCCGCCAGCGGCGCCACCCGGTGCAGCGCCACCCTGGCCAGCTTGGAGCCGTCCACGGCCAGCACCCGCCGCGACGCCGAGCGCAGCATGGCCCGCTTGACCAGCACGATCTCCTGCTCCTGGTGGTAGGCGTACTCCTCGGAGATCGCCGAGGTGGAGACCACGGCCAGGTCGGTGTTCACCGCCTCGACCGCGTCCACGCACCCGAGGCCGAGGAACGAATCATGCGTGGCGTGATATTCACCGCCGAGCGCGATGAGCCGGAGGTCGGGACGGCCGGCCAGCAGCCTGATCGCCTCCAGGAAGTTCGTCACCACGGTCAGCGGAAGCAGCTCGTCCAGGTGGCGGGCCACGGCCAGCGCGGTCGTGGAGTCGTCGAGCATCACGGAGCTGCCCGGCTCGATCAGCCCCGCCACCACCCGTGCGATGGCGTCCTTCTCGGCCGTGTGCGCCTTGAGCCGGTAAGCGATGTTGCTCTCCCACACGTTGCTGGCCTGGGCGGTCGCCCCGCCCCTGACCTTGCGCACCATGCCCTGGCGGGCCAGCTCGTCGAGGTCGCGGTGGACGGTCATCAGGCTGACCCCGAAGTTTTCCGCGAGTTCGGTGACGGAGACGGAGCCCCTGCGCACGATGTGCTCGGCCATGCCCTGCCATCGCACCGACCTGCTGGAGGCGTGCTGACGCGTGTTCACCTGGGTCCTCTCCGGTGTCGGACGGCAGCGAATCCTACCCTTGACACCCCGCTCGGGCGACTCGTACCCTCCAGCCACCGCCGCTTTTAACATGCTTGTTTGTGAAGTTAACAACGGTGGTACACGATTAAAACGTTCGCATCCAGCGGCTCTCGGGGATTCACCGCACGTCGTACGACCGAGGAGACAGCGACATGACCGACCTGCTGCACCAGGCCCGGCTCAGCCGGGGACAGTTCCTGCGCGTGATGGGCGGTCTGGCCGCGGCCACGCTGGCCACGGCCTGCTCCACCAGGCCCGAGACCACCGCCACCACGGGCGGGACGGCGACCACCGAGCTCAAGTTCATCGGCGTCGCCGATCAGAAGACGCCCATGGACGAGCTGGCCGCCGCCTACCAGAAGGCCAAGCCCGCCGTCCGGCTCACCACCTCCTACGCCCCCACCGACCAGGTGCAGACCTCGCTGCGCACCCAGCTCGGCGCCGGCAACGCCCCTGACCTGCACGTGGTCTACCCCGGCAACGGCAGTGCGATGTCGATGACCCAGATCGCCCAGGCGGGGCTGCTGGCCGACCTGTCCGCGCAGAGCTGGACCCCGACCATCCCCACCGGGTTCAAGCCCGCCTTCCAGCTCGACGGCAAGACCTACCTGTACTCGGCCGGCTCCTCCGTCATCGGCGCCGTCTACAACAAGAAGGTCTTCGAACGGGCCGGCATCGACGCGCCGCCCACGACCTGGACCGAGTTCCTGGCCGTCTGCGACAAGCTGAAGAAGGCCGGCGTCGTGCCGATCGCGCTCGGCGCGCAGACGCCGTGGGTCACCCAGCTCATCACGTACGCGCTGGTGCCCTCCACCGTCTACGCCAAGGACCCGTCGTTCGACGACAAACAGCTCGCCGGCCAGGCCACCTTCGCCGGCTCCGGCTGGCGCCAGGCCATGGAGATGTACTTGGAGCTGCAGAAACGCGGCTACTTCAACGACAAGCCGAACGGCACCACGTTCGAGCAGCAGACCTCCATGGTCGCCACCGGCAAGGCGGGCATGGCCGTGCAGGTATCGGCCGTCATGCCCGACTTCCGCAAGGCCGCCGCCTCGCCCGACGACCTGTCGATGTTCCCCGTCCCCGGTGCCGACGACGCGAACTCCGTGTGGATCCCCGCCGGCGTCGTCGTCGGCGTGGGCGCCAGTGCCAAGGGCAAGAACGCCGAGGAGGCCAAGGCGTTCATCGACTTCCTCGGCAAGCAGGAGAACATCAACGCCTGGGCCAAGGCCATCGCCGCCATCCCGCTCACCCAGGACGCCTCCTCCGTGATCGATCCCGCCGTGCAGTCGTTCCTGCCGTTCACCAAGGACCGCGCGGTGCCGTTCATGGACCAGCGCTGGCCCAACGCCGAGGTCCAGCCCGTGCACTTCGCCGTCGTCCAGGAGTTGCTCGGCGGCGACAGCACCATCGACGAGGCGCTGAAGAAGATGGACGAGGCCTACCGCAAGTGACCTCACTGACCGCTTTCCGCAGCAGGCCCGCCCGCGCCGCCCGGCGGCGCGGGAGCGCCGCCACCCCGCCCTGGCTGTTCGCCGCCCCCGCCCTCGTCGTGTACGCGATCGTGGTGCTCTACCCGGCCGTCAGCGGCGTCGTGTACGCGTTCACGGACTGGAGCGGCATCGGCGAGGACCGCTCGTTCGTCGGCCTGGCCAACTTCGCCACCCTGTTCGGCGACGAGCAGGCCATGGGCTCGATCGGCAACACGCTGCTGCTCACCCTGGCCATCGTGGTCGTGCAGAACGGCATCGGCCTGCTGCTCGCGCTCGGCGTCAACGTCAAGCTCAGAAGCCGGGCCCTGCTCCGCGTGATCTTCTTCGCGCCCGTCGTGGTCAGCCCCGTCATGGTGGCCTTCCTGTGGAAGTACATCTACAACCCCGACCCGTCCGCCGGCCTGAACGGCCTGCTCGGCCTGCACGTGGACTGGCTCGGCGACCCGTCGGTCGCCCTGTGGTCCATCGCCGGCATGGTCGTGTGGCAGAACGCCGGCTACTCCATGGTCATCTTCCTGGCCGGGCTGGAGGGCGTGCCGCGCGAGCTGCACGAGGCCGCCATGATCGACGGGGCGGGCACCTGGCAGCGCTTCCGCTACGTCACCTGGCCGCTGCTCGCCCCCGCGCTCACGATCAACCTGATGCTCTCCACGATCGGCGGGCTCAAGCTCTTCGACCAGATCTTCGCCGCCACCAACGGCGGTCCCGGCTACGCCACCGAAACTCTCTCGACCGTCCTGTACAAGCAGGCGTTCGTGTTCGGCAAGTACGGCTACAGCACCGCCATCGCGCTCGTCCTGGCGCTGTTCGTGGCCGCCGTGTCGCTCGTGCAGATCTACTACACCCGCCGCCGGGAGGTGACCGCGTGAGAAGGACCTTCCCGCTGGAGCTGGTCATGATCGCCGTGGCGGTGGCGTTCCTGTTCCCCGTCTACACGCTGGTCTCGCTGGCGCTGAAGGACCCCGGGCAGATCGCGAGCTCACCGATGGCGCTGCCCAGCCCGCCCACGCTGGACAACTTCACCGCCGCCTGGACGGCCGCCGCGCTCGGCCCCTCGCTGGTCAACAGCACCGTGATCACCGTGGTCAGCCTGGTGGCGCTCATCGCGCTCGGCTCGTTCGCGTCGTACTTCCTGGCCCGGGTCCAGAGCCGGCTCGGCTACGGCCTCTACATCCTCTTCCTGCTCGGGATCGTGCTGCCGTTCCAGCTCGGCATGATCCCGCTCTACCGGCTCGTCACCGACCTCGGCCTGATCGGCACGCACGCCGGCATGATCCTCTTCTACACCGGCATCCAGCTGCCGTTCACCGTCTTCCTCTACACCGGCTTCATCCGCGCGCTGCCCGGCGACTACGCCAGCGCCGCCCAGATCGACGGAGCCTCGCACCTGGTGGCCTTCACCCGCGTGGTCTTCCCGCTGCTGCGGCCGATCACCGGCACCGTGCTCATCCTCAACGCCGTCTTCATCTGGAACGACTTCTTCACCCCGCTGGTCTACCTCGGCGGCTCCGGCTTCGAGACCGTCCCGGTCAGCGTCTTCGCCTACGTCGGCCAGTACGTCTCCCAGCACGGCCTGGTCTTCGCCGGGCTCGTGCTCGGCGCGCTGCCGATCGTCGTCGTCTTCCTGGCGCTGCAGCGCTACGTCATCAAGGGCTTCTCCAGCGGGCTCAAGGGATGAACGTCTTCGACGCCTTCCGCGAGCCGCCGCGCGCCTTCTCACCGGCGGCCATCTGGTGGTGGAGCGGCGAGCCGCTGCGCCGCGACCGGCTGCGCTGGCAGCTGGAACGCCTGGTCGCCGGGGGCGTGCACAACCTCGTCATCCTCAACCTCGCCCCCTCGGGGCCGATGTTCGGCTCGCGCGCCGACGATCCGCTGTTCCTGTCCGAGGAGTGGTGGGAACTGCTGGACGGGGTCTGCCAGGACGCCCACGACCTGGGCGCTTTCCTGTGGTTCTACGACCAGCTCGGCTTCTCCGGCGCCGACCTCCAGGCCCGGCTGGTCCAGGAACACCCCGACTTCGCCGGCCAGTGGCTGGGCCCCGGCGGGACGGTCACCACGCGGGGCTTCGACTACCTCTCGCGCGAGGCGTGCGCGGTGCTGCTGGACCGGGTGCACGGCGAGTTCGAACGGCGCGTCGGGCACTGGTTCGGCCGGGTGATCGCCGGGTCGTTCCAGGACGAGCTGCCCACCCTGCCCACCTGGTCCGACCGCTTCGCCGCCGAGCACCTCGCCCGGCGCGGGCGGCCGTTCGACGCTCTTGCGCCTTCGCCGGACTGGCGGTCGTACCAGACGACCAGGGCCGAGCTGGCCGAGGAGGCGTTCTTCCGGCCGCTGGCCGAGTGGCACGAGCGCCACGGGCTCGTGCACGGCTGCGACCAGCAGGACCCCGCCCGCGCCGGGCATCCCGTCGAAGGGGTACGGCTGTACGCCGACTACGCGCGCACCCACCGCTGGTTCGGCGCCCCCGGCTCCGACCACCACGGCGACGCCCGCCTGCACTCCTCCTTGGCCCATCTGTACGGGCGGCCGCGCACCTGGATCGAGGCGTTCCACTCCAGCGGCTGGGGCGGGACCCTGGAGGAGACGTTCGACTGGCTGCTGCCGTGGCTGCGGGCCGGGGCGACGCTGTACAACCCGCACGCCGTCTACTACACGACGCGGCGCGGCTGGTGGGAGTGGGCGCCACCGGCCACGGACTGGCGGCAGCCGTACTGGCGCCACCACCGGGTCTTCGCGGAGGCGGTCACCCGGCTGTGCGCGGCGCTGTCGTTGGGACGCCACGCGTGCGACGTCGCCGTCCTGCTCCCCACCTCCACCGCCCAGACGGGCACCGACGCGGGGACGGCCGGTCCGGGGACGGTCGGTCTCCAGGCGGTCGGTCATGAGGAGGTCGGTCCCGAGGCGGTCGGCCATGAGGCGGCCGGCCCGGAGGCGGTTGGTCCAGGCGAGGCCGACCTGGAGGCGGTCGGTCCTGAGGAGGTCAGCCCTACGACGGTAGGTCCGGGAGCGGCCGGTTCCGGGGCGAGCGGTCCCGAGCCGGATAGGCCCGAGCCGGGTGGGCCTGGCGCCGCGAGCGCAACGGCCCATGCGGCCCATGCGGCTCAGGCGGCTCAGGCGGCTCACGGGACCCACGCGGCTCATGCGGCTCATGCGGCCAGGGCGCAGGAGGTGTATCGCGAGCTGGTGGGCGATATGGCCTGGTTCGCCACCAAGCCGGGCGTGCTGGACCGGCTCGGGCTCGACGCCGACGTCATCGACGAGGATTCGGTGCGGCGTGCGGTCGTCAAGGACGGGCGCCTGACCGTCTCCACGGAGGCGTACCGCGCCGTCATCCTGCCCGCCGTCACGGTGCTGGACGAGGACGTGGCCGCTCGGCTCGCGGACTTCTCCGCGGGCGGCGGCCTCCTCGTCGCGGTCGGCGCGCCATCCGGCTTCTCCTCGGGGGGAACGGACGCCTCCCACCTTCCCCCAAAGGGGACGGATCCCTCCCACCTTGCCGCCCGGCTCGGGGCCCGCTTTGTGCGGTCCGCCGACCGGTTGGGGGAGGCGCTGACGGATCTGGAACGGCGGGTCGAGGCGCCCGTGCCCGCGCTGGTGCGCGAGGACGGCGAGACGACCCTCGTCTTCCTGCCCGCCGCCTTCCCCATGGCCAGCCGCATCGGCGTGGGACGCCCCGAGGAACGCGGGGTCGACCTGGGCTGGCTGGACGCCGTCATCGACTTCGACCCCGCCCGGTACGCCCGTGAGATGCCGGTCACCATTCACGGCGTCCAGGGCGCCCCGCTGCTGCTGCGCCCCTTCGCCGGCGGCGACCCGGTGGCGCTGCCGTACATGAGGGACGGCGACACCGTACGGGTGACCGTCCCGTTCGACGACGGCCCCGCGGCGCTACTGGTGTTCGACGGCACGCGGCCGGAGCCCGCGTCGCGACCCGCGTACACCGTCGTGGCGGAACTCGGGGATGCCGAGTGGGACGTCGAACTGGTGCCCACGCTCGACGACACCTGGTCCGACTTCGGCGGCGGCGGCGCGGGCATCGAGGCCTGGACACTGCGCACCCCCGACGGGGAGCCGGTGGACGTCACATTCGGCCCGCACGGGGAGCAGCGCGTCGACGGCGGGCCGTGGACGCCGTCGATCTGGTCGTCCTCACGCGGCCTGCACAAGGACCCCGTGCACCGGGAGACACTGGGACCGAAGGGACGGGTGCCGGTCGAGTTCCTGACGTTCGGCCGTACTGGCGGAGGCGTCGAGGCAGCCTTCCGCACCCTCGTCACCGTCCCCGACACCTGCGCCGACATCTGCGCCGACACCGTCCCCGACACCTACTCCGCCGCTTCCGCCGCGCCCGCTGCCCCAGCCGACAGCTCCGACGTCCCCGCTCCAGCTCCCGCTCTCGCCTTCGGCGCCGCCGTCTCCGGCTCCGGCGGTCGCGATCTCCGTACCACCACCCAGGACGACCGGAGCGGTGGCGGTGCGTGGGTGGCGATCGGGGCCGGGGCTGCCAAGACGTTGCGGATCGACGGCGAGGAGTGGCCGCTCGACGATCGCGGTTACGCGGCCGTCACCCGCGCCCCCGTCCCGCCCGGCGAGCACCTCCTGGAGTTGGTGCTCGTCCCCGACGAGGAGCTCGACCTGCGCGCGTACGTGTGCCTGCTGGCCGACCCCGCCGACGCCGCCCGTCCCGAGTGGATCGCGGGGACGCCGCTGGAGACCGTCGTGATCGCAGCACCCGAGCAGGACGGGGGAGGCGTGCTGCAGGTGGCAGCCACGTCGTTCTGCCGGGTGCTCGTCAACGGGACGGAGGCGGGCAGGCAGGGCGGCTTCGACCCCTACGCCGAGGCGGACATCCCGCGCGTGCGCCGCTACGACGTGAGCGACCTGCTGCGCCCGGGCGCCAACACGGTGCGCGTCGAGTCGGACGGCTGGGTGCTGGTGGACGGCCTGGCCGTCTCCGGGCCCCACTGGACGCCGGAGCCGCGCGTACGCCGCCGCCAGTACGGCGACCCCGCCGCCCTCTGGCTGCTCCCACGCCCCCACCCCCTCCCGGGGGCGACCTGGCTGGACGACACCACCCCGGCCGCCCCGCCGGCCGCCCTCCCGGTCACCGGGCCAACTGCCCTTCCGGCCGCCCCGGCCGCCCTTCCGGCCGTCTTCTCGGTGCCGGGCGCCCGGCCGCGCACCGAGCGTTTCCTGCTGGACGCGCCCCCCGGCGCCACCGGCGTCGAGGTGAACGCGCTCGGCCCGGTCGAGCTGCGTGCCTCGCTCGGCGGGCCGGGACCGGGCGAGGTGGAGCTGGTCGTGCGCACCACCCCCGGCGCGAGCGGCGGGGCCGCCTTCACCGGGCCCGTCCGGTTCACCTGCGGTCCAGGACGGATGCGGCTCGGCGACTGGGAGGAGCTCGGCCTGGCCGGGTACAGCGGCGGCGTCCGCTACCGCACCACGATCACCGCCCGCTCCGGACCGGGCGTGCTCGACCTGGGCCGGGTCAGGGGCACGGCCGAGGTGACGGTGAACGGCCGGCCCTGCGGCGTGCGCGTGTGCTCCCCGTACCGCTTCGACGTCGATCTGGACGACGGCGGCAACGTCGTCGAGATCCTCGTCCTCGGCACCCTGGCGGCCTACCTGGACGAGGTCAGCCCCACCCATTTCGTCTTCCCCGGCCAGCGCACCACGGGCCTGTTCGGACCCGTACGCCTGCACCGCCCGGCCACCGATCTAGGATGACCCGGCGAGGACACCACCGGCCCGCCGCCTCTTCCGATCCGGCGGCCGGCCGCACCGCACGGAAGGAGAGCGCCGGTTGGCACACCACCGGAGTCAGCCTGTGATCGTCGTGATCGGCGCGGGCTTGATGGGCGCGGCCACCGCGTGGCAGCTCGCCCGCCGCGGCGCCGAGGTCACGCTCATCGAGGCGTACGAGATCGGCCACCGCAACGGCAGCTCCCACGGCACGTCCCGGATCTTCCGCCGCGTCTACGACGACCCCTTCTACGTCGATCTGACCGGCCGGGCGGCGGAGTGCTGGCGCGAGCTGGAGTCCGACGCCGGCACCGCCCTGCTCCGTACGACCGGCGGACTCGACTTCGGCGCGGGCCGCGACCTGGAGGGCCTGGCCGCGATGCTGTCCGCCACCGGAGTGGCCTGTGAGCTGCTGCCGGAGCGGGCGGCGCAGGAACGCTGGCCGTTCGCGCACTTCGGAGGGCCGGTGCTGTTCCATCCTGAGGCGGGCGTGGTGGACGCCGACGCCACCGTGGCGGCGTGCGTCCGGCGGGCCGCTGAGCTGGGGGCGCGGGTACTCACGGGCACGCGCGTACGGGAGGTGCGCACCGGCCCTGACTCGGCGCAGGTGCTCCTGGAGGACGGCTCGGAGCTGGCGGCCGACACCGTCGTGGTGGCGGCGGGGCCATGGCTGCCCGAGCTCGCGGGCGCCATCGGGACGCCGCTCCGCCTGCCGCCGCTACGTGTCACCCAGCAGCAGGTCTTCCACTTCCGCCAGCGTGATCCGGGGCAGTCCTGGCCGACCCTCGTGGCCATGGACGAGCTGATGCTGTACGGCCTCCCGTCGGGCGCCGACGGAGGCGCCGCGCCCGCCGTCAAGATCGCCGAGCACGACCGGGGCACGCCCACCACCGCGAGTACCCGCGACGGGATCGTCAACCCCACCTCCCGGGACGCCGTGACGGACTGGGTCTCGCGCCGCCTGCCCGGCCTCGACCCCGAGCCCGTCGCCGAGGCCGTCTGCCTCTACACGACCACCCCTGACGAGGATTTCGTCCTCGACCGGGTCGGCCCCGTCGTGGTCGTCTCGCCCTGTTCGGGACACGGCGCCAAGTTCACCCCGCTGATCGGCCACCTGGCCGCGGACCTCGCCCTCGGCACCGCCGAACCACTCCCACGCTTCGCTCTGCGCTGATGACAGAGCGTCACCGACTGTGCGGATTCCCCGCGTGTCGCGTCCGCCCATGGATAAGGTAGGCGACCGAACTCCCGCCGTACGCGACGCGCGATCAAGGGAGCAGCAGGCGAACGAGGGGGAGTATTCGGGTGAAACGCGACCGGCACGCCCGCCGCCTCCTGGGAGTCGTCGCCGGCCTGGCCGCGCTCGTCCCCGTCTACTACCTCACCGAAGCCGCCGCCAGAGCCCTGCGCGCGGGCAACGCCGCGTTCGGCCCCGCGCCCGCCGCGCTGGGCTACCTGGCGGCGGTGGCCGTCATCGTCGTCCTGCTCACCGCCTGGCCGGCCGCGGCGCTCGCCTGCGGGGTGCCGCTGGCCGCGGCGGGCACGCTGTTCGCCCTCGACCTGGACGCCGCCGTCGGCGTGGCGGGCACGCTGCCGTACGCCCGCTCCGGCGGGCTGCCCTGGTCGGCGCCGGGCGCCGCGCCGTGGGCCGAGCTGAGCGAGCCGCCGGGAACCCTGGCCGGCCTGACCGGCCTGTACGCGCTCCTCGGTGCCCTCCTCGTGCTCTCGGCGCTGCTCCCGGCCCGGCTGCGATCTATCCTGGACAGGTGAGCGGGCGGGATCCGGATCGGCGCAGGGCGCTGCTCGACGCGGCCGACCGGGTCATCATGAAGGAGGGCCCCGAGGTCTCGATGGCGGCCATCGCCGCCGAGGCGGGCATCACCAAGCCCATCCTCTACCGCCACTTCGGCGACAAACGCGGCCTCTACCAGGCGCTGGCCGACCGCCACGTGGGCACGGTCATCGGCCGGCTACGGCCGGAGTTCGGCCAGGCCGGGGCCGACCTGCGGGGCCGGGCCAGGGCGGCCATCGGCGTCTACCTCGACCTCGTCTCGGCCAACCTCAACCTCTACCGGTTCCTGTTCCACCGGGCCAGTGCCGAGGACACCAGGGTCCGCTCCCACATGACCTCGCTGGTGCGCGGCCTGGGGGAGGAGCTCGGCGTGGTGCTGGCCGACGAGGGGGTGGTGCCCGACCCGGTGCGGGCGCAGGTGCTCGGGCACGCGTTCGTCGGCATGGTGCAGGCCACGGGAGACTGGTGGCTGGAGCATCCGGAGGTCGGACGCGCCCAGGTGGTGGAGGGACTGGTGGACGTGATCGCCGCCACGCTCATCCCCGTCACCACACCCCGCCGGGACGGGCGGGCGCGAGGTCGCCGACCAGGCGTAGCGGGTCCCGGCTCGTCCCCGTCATGACGCCGCCGGGCGGTCAGGGGCGCTCGACAGGCGCGGCATCGCCGAGCAGCCGCAGCAGGTCCCACTCGGTCTCGCACACGCGCCGCCCGATCGCCGCCAGCTCCACCGACCGCGCCCCGCCGCGCAGGTGCCGCATGGTCTGCATGACGCAGATGACACCCCACTTGAGCACGCCGAACGTCTCCCACCAGCGCAGCGCCTCGCGGTCCACCCGCTCGCCGCCCGCCTCCTCGTACGCCCCGACGAGCTCCTCGTAGGAGCCGAACCCGCCCACGGGCAGCGGCGAGCCGAACCGCCACGCCTTCACGCACAGCCACCCCAGATCCTCCAGAGGATCGCCGACGTGGGCGAGCTCCCAGTCGAGCACCGCCCTGATCCCCTCGGGCCCGACGACGAGGTTGCCGTTGCGGAAGTCGCCGTGCACGACCGTGTGCCGCCGCCAGCGCGGCCGGGCGGCGGCCAGCCGCCGCAGCGCCAGCTCGAACACCGGGTGCGGCTCCCCGAGCTGGTCGAGGACGTCGCGCCAGCGCAGCAGCGGGTCCTGCTCGTCCGACGGGGGCGCCGACGACAGCGGCATCCGGTGCACGGCGGCCAGCGCCTGCCCGCACTGGCGGGCCAGCAGGGGCCGGGCGGTGGCGTACGCGTCGTCACGCAGGATCTTGCGCGGGATCGTCTCGCCCGGCACGCGGCTCATCAGGATGTACGACTCCCCGCACGCGACGATCCGCGGCACCGGCACCCCCGCCCCGGCCGCGGCCCGCATCAGCCGCGCCTCGGCTGCCAGCCCGGCGCCGGCCTCGGCGGGGGCGCCGGGCGAGTCGAGCCGCAGGATCAGCTCGTGCCGGCACCCGTCCGGATCGGCCACGTCGAAGGCCCAGGTCTCACGGGAGGCGCCGCCGGGCAGCCGGGCGCTGGACACGACCGCCGCCCCCGCCCCGAACGCCGCGCGGACGATCGCCTGCGGATCGCTCATCGCAGGCCGAACTCCCACGAACCGCCCGCCGCGTACGAGCCCAGGATCCGCCGCCCCACCGAGTCGATGTGCACCTCGTCGGGCCCGTCGTAGATCCGCCCGGCCCGCGCGTGCCGGTACATCCGGTCCAGCGGCGTGTCCGGGGTCAGCCCGGCGGCGCCGTACACCTGGATGGCCCGGTCGATCACGTTGTGCAACATCCGCGCGCCCACCACCTTGATCGCTCCGATCTCCACCCGCGCCTGCGCGCCGGGAGCCGAGTCGATGACGCCGGCGGCGTGCAGCGTGAGCAGCCGGGCGGACTGGATCTCGGTGTAGGAGTCGAACACGTGCTGCCGCATGAGCTGCTTGGCGGCCAGCGGCTCGCCGAACGCGCTACGTTCGTGCAGCCTGCGGCACATCAGGTCGAAGGCCCGCTGCGCCTGGCCGAGCCAGCGCATGCAGTGGAAGATCCGCCCGGGGCCGAGCCGCTTCTGCGCGATGACGAAGCCCTTCCCGCGCGGGCCGAGCAGGTTGGCGGCGGGGACGCGCACGTCCTCGTACCGCACCTCGCAGTGCGCCCCGTCGAGCCCCAGCACCGGCGTCTCGCGCACGATGGTGTAGCCCGGCGTGTCCGTCGGCACCAGGATCATGGAGAAGGCCAGGTGCGGCGGCGCGTCCGGCTCGGTGCGGCACATCACGGTCGTGTACGCCGCCCGCGACGCCCCCGTGGTGAACCACTTGTGCCCGTTGATCACCCATTCGTCGCCGTCGAGCACGGCCGAGGTGGTGATCTGCGTGGGGTCGCTGCTGGAGACGGCCGGCTCGGTCATGGCGAAGCTGGGCGAGATGTCGCCGCGCACCAGCGGCTCCAGGTAACGTTCGCGCTGCTCGGGCGAGGCGTGCTCGTGCAGCATCAGCGAGTCCTGCAGCGTGTACGTTCCCAGCGCGAGCTGCCCGTACTCGCTGCGCCCCTGCACCTCGTTGACGTAGACGTAGTCGAGGAAGGGCAGCCCGCCCCCGCCCAGCTCACGCGGATGGCCGAGCGCCCACAGGCCCTCCTTCTTGGCCTGGGCGCGCAGCTCGTCCAGGACCGCCGCGGCCTCGGGCCCGCCCGCGTGCAGCACGGGTTCGGCGGGCTCCACCCGCTCGGTCATGAAGGCGTGCACGGCGTCGCGCACCGGCCGGACGCTGTCGGGGACCGCGAAGCTCATGATTCACCCAACCCCGGATCCCCGGCGAAGGTCAACCGCCTCAGGGCAGCCAGCTGACCTTGCCGTGCAGGAAGGCGTACCCGACGAAGGCCACGGCGTCGATCAGCGTGTGCGCCACCACCAGCGGCATGGCCCGGCCCCACCGCTGGTACATCTTCCCGAACACCAGCCCCATCACCACGTTCCCGATGAACCCCCCGAAACCCTGATACAGGTGGTACGAGCCGCGCAACACCGCCGACACGGCCAGCGCCTTCCACGGACTCCATCCGGCCTGGCCCAGGCGGTGCAGCAGATATCCGGCGACCAGCACCTCCTCCAGCAGCCCGTTCTGCGCCGCGGCCAGCAGCAGCACCGGCACCTGCCACCACTCCTGGGGCAGCTGTCCGGGCACCACGGTCAGGTTCACCCCCGCCGCCCACACCACCAGGTAGAACGCCAGCCCGGAGCCGCCGATCGCGGCCGCGAGCACCGCCCCGCGTACCAGGTCGCCGCCAGGGCGGCGGAAGTCGGCGCCGATCGTGCGCAGCGACTCGCCCGACCGCACCAGCAGGTACGCCACCAGCCCCACCGGCGCCACCGCGATCGCGATCTGGACCAGCTGCAACGTGAGGTCCAGCCACGGCCGGCCGGGCGCCATCGACCCGACCAGCACGGCGTGCTGCCCCTTGAGCTCCCTCGGTGCCGTGAGCGCCCCGATCAGCCGCACGAGCGCCACCACGGCGCTGGCGCCCAGCGAGACCGACATCACGACGAAGATCTCGGCCCGGATGAGCTTGGGGCCCAGCACGGGAGCCGGTTCGAGGGAGGACTGTGTGTGCATGTGCGCAGATTAGCCGCTACATGATCGGACGATGATAAAGGCGACATGTCCCCCGCTTGCCGGGGGACATGTCGGGACGGCGCGGCTCGCCGGGGGCATGTGCGGAAGCCGTGGCTCGCCGTGCGTGGTCAGGCCGGCTCAGGGACCTTGACCGGCGTCCCGTCGAAGGACCCGGACAACGCGGGCCGCTCCCGAGCGGTGAACGCCTCCCACACCAGCTCGACCCGATGCACCCGCCCCTCCGCCCCACCGTCCGAGGTACCGGGCGAGACGGTGAGTGAGGCCGTCGCCTTTCCCTCAGGCCGGAGCGTGACGCGGCCGGTCACCGTCACCCCGGGCACGAAGGCGGCCTCGTCCAGCTCAATGAGGCCGGATCCGAAAGTCACCTTTCCGGCGCGCAGCCCGGCCTGCTCGGTGAGGCGTCCGTGCACCAGGTTGTACGGGTTGCGGCGGGCGACGGCGTCGGCGGCGGTGGCGTACCCGGCGGCCAGCACCCGCCGCCGTTCCACGTCCAGCCCGGGCGCGGGGAGCGGCGCGAGTTCGCCGAGCGAGCGGGGGAACGCTCCCGAGGCCCGGTAGTTCTCCGCGTTGCACCGCGGCCGCGGCACCCGGTGATCGAGCACGAACGAGCGCAGCATCGCCAGCACGCACTCCCCGGCCGCACCCGGCCCCCAGGCGAGGCTGTGCGTGCCGAACGGCACCCGGACGAACGTCGCCCCCGGGAAGACGCGCATCGCGCGAGCCACTTCTGCGGGCGTGTGCGTGTCGAAGTCCCCGCCGGCGACCAGCACCGGTACGGCGGGCAGGTCCGCGTGCGGCGGCAGCACGGGTGCGGGGCGCGGGGTCGGCCAGTTCACGCAGAACTCCAGCCCGGAGCGCGCGTCGAGCCCGAGATCGGCGAGCGTGAACGGCGCCAGCGGCCGCTCCCGCGCGAAGTACCGCTCCAGCTGGGCCTGCCGCTCGGCCGGACCGGCGTCCCGATTGAAGGGGAAGGACCCGTCGCCGCACCGATAGGCCAGGTACCCGGCCCACTCGGCGCCCTCGATGGGCTGGCTCGGGACGCCGTTCAGCACACTCGCCAGCCGTCGCAGCGGCGCGGGGTCACCGGACAGGTACGCCGTCGCGGCGGCGTTCACCTCCCGGCCGAAGACCGGCTCCGTCATTCGCCCCATGCTCATCAGCGCGGGCGGCGGCACCTCGGGATCGAGGTGTGCGCGCAGATGCGTCACCAGCCGGGCGTACGTGCGCTCGGGGTCGCCGGGCAGCTCACGGCAGGCGCGCGAGCGTCCGCAGACGAAGCCCAGCCGCTCGGGCAGGAACCGCGTCGGCCACAGGACGTGGCCGTCGGGACCGGTGATCGTCGCGCTGTCCAGGAACGCCGCCGCCAGGCCCTCGGGACGCCGGGCGGCGTACGCCTGGGCGTAGGCGGTGCCGTAGGAGGTGCCGTAGAAGGTCACCGGGCCGGCGCCGAGCGCGCGGCGTACCGCGTCCATGTCCTGAACGGCCTGATCGGCGGTGAAGAAGCGGATCCGCGGTCCCAGATGCGCCGCGCAGGCCGCGACGCTCTCCGGCTCGGTCAGCTTCAGCCCCGGGCACAACAACGGGGACGACTCGCCCAGGCCCCGAGGATCGACGACCAGCAGGTTCATGCGGTCCAGCACGGGTCCGAGCGTCCGTGTCAGCCGCGGCACGTCGGGCAGCGCGGGAAGCGGGCCGCCGGGATTGGCGAGAATCGTCCCGGTGGCCTCCTTCGCGGCCGGGACCCAGGCGAACGCCACCTCGATGCGCTCGGACGCCGGATTCCCCCAGTCCAGCGGCACGGCGACCGTCCCGTCACACCGCACAGCGGCTCCGGCGCATTCGTGCAGGGGTATGGACGCGGAGGTTCGAGGAGTGGTGACGGCGGTGGCCGGGAGCGGCGGCGACACCACCAGGCCCGTGGACACGAGCGCTGTCATGGAGGCTGTCATGAAGGCGGTCACGAGGGCTTCGAGGCGCATGGATTCACCTTCGCCCGCGATCCCCGCCGAATCCTCCGCCTACGGGACGAATCGGTCTTGGGAGCAGGCTCCTACTCTGCTAAGGAGGACGGTGTGACCCGTACAGAACCGCACGACGTGCCCGGCGCGGCCGAGCTGGTGGCCGCCGTACGCGACTTCCTGGAGACCGACGTGCTGCCGGCCGTGGACGGCAGGACCCGCTACCACACCCGCGTGGCGATCAACGTGCTCGGCATGGTCGAGCGGGAGATCGAGCTCGGCCCCGCCCAGGCCGAGCGGCACGCCGCGAGCCTGGCCGCGCTGGGCATGGCGGACGACGCCGAGCTGGCCGCGGCCGTCCGCGAGGGCCGCGTCCCCGACGACTCCGCCCTCCTGTCCGTCCTGGAGCAGGCGGTACGCGCGAAACTGGAGGTGGCCAACCCCGGCTACCCGGCCACGTGAACAGGCACACGGCCCGCTCCCCGTGCGGGAAGAGCGGGCCGTGCGCGGTGCGGAGAGGTCAGTGGGAGCCGGTCAGGTCCAGGTCCTTGACCTTGGGGTCGCCCTCGTCGGCGAAGTAGTCGTCCTGCGCGGTCGCGTCCTTGCCGTCCGCGACCTTGGCCGCCCGGAAGATCAGCGTCCCCAGCGCCGCCACCAGGAGGTTGACGCCCAGCGCCAGGAACCCGGCGTAGATCGTCATCTTGGTGTCGAAGCCCAGGTTCGACAGCCCGAACGCCGAGCCGCCGAAGTGCTGCTTGCCGTTGGCCGGGTTGGGGATGAGGTAGAGCATCCACATGCCCGCCGCCAGGCCGGCCGCCCAGCCCGCGATCAGGCCGCCCTTGTGGAACCAGCGCGTGTACAGGCCCAGCGCCACCGACGGCAGCGTCTGCAGGATGACCACGCCGCCGATGAGCTGCAGGTCGATCGAGAACTGCGGGTCGAGCAGCAGGATGCACAGCACCGCGCCCACCTTGACCAGCAGCGACGCGATCTTGGAGACGTTGGCCTCCTGCGCGTCGGTGGCGTTCTTGTTGATGTACTCGCGGTAGATGTTGCGGGTGAACAGGTTCGCCGCCGCGATCGACATGATCGCCGCGGGGACGAGCGCGCCGATGCCGATGGCGGCGTAGGCCACGCCGGTGAACCAGTCGGGGAACATCTGGTCGAACAGCACCGGCACGATCGTGTTCGTGTCGGCCTTGCCGTCGGCGGTGATGGGCTTGACGCCGGCCGCGATGGCCATGAAGCCGAGCAGCGCGATCAGGCCCAGCACGAGGCTGTAGGCGGGCAGCGCCGACATGTTCCGCTTGATCACGTTGCGGTTCTTGGAGGCGAGCACGCCGGTGAGGCTGTGCGGGTAGAGGAACAGCGCCAGCGCCGAGCCGAAGGCCAGGGTGATGTACTGGAGCTGGTTGGCGGCGTTCAGTGTGATGCCGTCACCGGGCGCCGGCGAGGCGGCGAACTTGGCCTTGGCCGCGTCGAAGATCGAGTCCCAGCCGCCCAGCCGCGCCGGGATGTAGATGACCGCCGCCAGGATCACGATGTAGATCAGCGCGTCCTTGACGAACGCGATGAGCGCGGGCGCGCGCAGGCCGGACTGGTAGGTGTACGCGGCCAGGATCGCGAACGCGATGATGATCGGCAGGTGCCCGGTGATGCCCATCGCCTTGAGCACCGCCTCGATGCCGACGAGCTGCAGCGCGATGTACGGCATCGTGGCCACCAGGCCGGTGATCGCGACGGCCAGGGCCAGCGTCGGCGACCCGAACCGGGCCCGGACGAAGTCGGCCGGCGTGACGAAGCCGTGCACATGCGAGACCGACCACATCCGCGCCAGCACCAGGAACACCAGCGGATAGACCACCACGGTGTACGGCAGCGCGTAGAAGCCGAGTGCGCCGGCGCTGAACACCAGCGCGGGCACCGCCACGAACGTGTAGGCGGTGTAGAGGTCGCCGCCGATGAGGAACCAGGTGATCCAGGAGCCGAAGCTGCGACCGCCCAGGCCCCACTCGTTCAGGCTGGCCAGGTCGCTCGGCCGGCGCCAGCGCGCGGCCACGAAGCCCATGCCGCTGACGATGAGGAACAGCACGATGAAGACGACCAGCTCGGTCGTGTGCGCGCTCATTTGGTCATCCGGTAGACGATGGTCGTGGACACGACGCCCACCACGATGAAGGCGATCTGCAGCCAGTAGAAGAGCGGGAAGCCGAACAGGCGGGGCTCGTCGGCGTTGAACAGGAACGTCAGCAGCGGCAGCACGATAGGCAGGACCAGCAGCCAGTTCCATGGGCTGCGGTCTGTGCGTGGCTGCCCGGGTTCCCCGGTAGTCATCGACCCTCCGATGAATGGATCAGGAGCCGTTGATGACCGGCTCTTGACAACTCGTCAATGGAGGGAGAGTAACTTTACGGCGGTATTAAACCCAATGTCTGCCGTATTACGGTTTGGCCTAAATGCCGGGATCAAATCTTGACCGTCAAGATCCGGGCACGCGGCCACACCGCTGAAACCTTAGGCACGATCGCGCCGCGATCGTCAGTCCCTGTCGACGAGTGGTCGCCGGTGTGCGGCGAACGGTCGGACGGTCCGCCCTGCGGCGAACGGTCACACCGAACGGTCACACCGTCCGGTCGGCGGCGGTCCTGGGCTCGTGCCTGACGTCGCCCGGCTCGCCGACCTTACGCGTCCAGGCGGCGAACTCGACCAGCACCCCGTCCGGATCCTTGAAGTAGATCGACCGGACGAAGACACCGTCGTGCATCTCAGGCGCCACGCCGAACTCGCTGTCGTCGTGGTTGAGCAGCACGCCGACGTCGATGCCCTTGGCGACGAGCCGGTCGCGGTACTCCTCGATCCGCTCAGGCGGCACGTCGAAGGCGATGTGGTTCATCGAGCCCACGGCCGACAGCAGCTCGCCGCGATCGGGCAGGTTCTTCGGCGCGGACACGCCCGGCACGCCGTCGGGCGCGTCGGGGAACCAGAAGAAGGCCAGCGCGTTGCCGCCCCCGCAGTCGAAGAAGAAGTGCTGCCCCCAGCCCATGGGCAGCTCGATGGTCTTGATCAGCGGCATGCCCAGCACGCCGGAGTAGAAGTCGACGGTCCGCTTCATGTCCGAGCAGACCAGCGCGACGTGGTTGACCCCGCGGAGCTCGAATTCGCCGTTCATGGTAACTCCTTGCTTATCACAGGGTCGTGCCGGAAAACATGACATGAGATGTCGGCTTTTCACGGCACGATCGTGTACATGATCGCTTTGGTGGCGGGCGCGACCCGCGGAACGGGACGAGGCATCGCGGTGGCCCTGGGGGCGGCCGGCGCGACGGTGTACTGCGCGGGCAGGAGCACGCGCGAGCAGCGCTCGGAGATGAACCGGCCGGAGACCATCGAGGAGACGGCCGAGCTGGTCACGGCGGCGGGAGGCACCGGCATCCCCGTACGCTGCGACTTCCTGGACCCGGCCCAAGCCCAGGATCTGGCCGCGCGCGTCGAGCGGGAGCAAGGACGGCTCGACGTGCTGATCAACGACGTGTGGGGCGGCGACGGCCTCTGGGAGTGGGACACCCCGGTCTGGAAGCACGACCTGGACAACGGCCTGCGGCTGCTCAGGCTGGCCATCGACACCCACATCATCAGCGCCAGGCACCTGCTGCCGCTGGTGATCAAGGAGCCGGGCGGCCTGGTCGTGGAGGTCACCGACGGCACCTGGGCGTTCAACGAGACCCGCTACCGCGAGAACGTCTACTACGACCTGGCCAAGATGTCGGTGAACCGGATGGCCTTCGCCTGGTCGAACGAGCTGCGCCCGTACGGGGGCACGGCGCTGGCCGTGACGCCGGGCTTCCTGCGGTCCGAGGCCATGCTGGAAGGCTTCGGGGTCACCGAGGACAACTGGCGCGAGGCGAAGGTGGACAGCGCCTGGATGGTCTCCGAAACCCCCGCCTACGTCGGCAGGGGCGTGGCCGCCGTCGCCCAGGACCCGGACCGGCTGCACTGGTCGGGCCGGTCGGTCAGCAGCGAGGACCTGGCCGTCGCGTACGAGCTGACGGACGTGGACGGCAGCCGGCCGCGCGTCTGGAGCTACATCACGGAGGTACGGGAGGCGCAGGCGAAGGAGCCCGCTGCGGACCAGAACGGCGCGGACCAGAACGGCGCGGGCCAGGAAGGTGCGGGTCAGGAAGGTGCGGGTCAGGAAGGTGCGGGTCAGGAAGGTGCGGGCAAGGAGGCGGACGGCGACGCCTGGAAGGCTTATCGGTAGAGCTCGGCCATGCGGGCGGCGGCCTCGGCCAGCATCGCCCGCAGCCGCGGCGGACCGAGCACCTCCGCCTCCGGCCCGAACCGCAGCACCTGCGAGAACGCCACCGGCAGCGACTCCACCCCCAGCCGCACGGTCCCGTCGGGCTCCAGCGAGGCCAGCGCGTCCTCCAGCGCGGCGGGGTCGGCGACGTGGCGCAACATCCGCACTCCCCGCTCGCTGAGCCGCAGCGTGATCACCTCGCGCAGCAGCGACCGGCCGAATTCGGCCGCCTGCTCGGCCCAGAACGCGGCCAGGTCGAAGTCGGGATCGCGGTCGAACGTCTCGTCCAGCACCGTGATCTCGCCGAACCGGTGCACCCGGAAGATCAGCGTCCGCGCCTTGAGCCGGGCGGCCAGGTACCAGACCCCCGCCTTGAGCACCAGCCCGTACGGTTCGAGCACGCGCGGCCGCTCCCGGTAGAGCGCCGAGACCCGCCGGTCGCTCCACACCGCCCTGGCCAGCGGCGCCAGGGCGGCCGGGGGCGGATCGGAGCCGGCGAACCAGCCGGGCGCGTCCAAGTGGAAGCGCTGGGCCGCGGTCGCGGGCGCGTCACGCAGCGCGGGGGAGAGCGCGGCGGCGGCCTTCAGCCTGGCCGTGGCCGCCACCTCCTGCAGCCCCATCTCGCGCAGCGCGCTGGGCACCCCCGACAGGAACAGCGCCTCAGCCTCGGCCCGGTCGAGCCCGGTCAGCCGGGTGCGGTAGCCGTCCAGCAGCCGGTAGCCGCCGCCGCGCCCTCGGTCTGCGTAGACCGGCACACCCGCCTCCGACAGCGCCAGTACGTCGCGGTGGACCGTGCGCTCGGAGACCTCCAGCTCTCTGGCCAGCTCCGCCGCCGTCATCCCGCCCCGGCCCTGCAGCAGCAGGACCAGCGACATCAGCCTTGAGGCGCGCACAGCGGCAGCACCACGGCGGAGGGCCGGTCGGGGGAGTGGAACACCTCGACGTCGGCGGGCACCATCGCCCCGTTCGCGCCGAGCGGATCGCCGGTGCCGGGATTGCGGGCGATCGTCGGGTACGCTCCCGCCGCGACGTGCACCCTGATCCGGTGGCCGCGCCGGAACCGGTGCGCGATCGGCCACATGTCAACGTCAACCCGGCGCACGTCCCCACGATAGCCGCGCCCACCATCCCGGGGCGCACCGTCTCGGGGCTCGCCATCACCGGGTCCCAGCCGCCGCACGCCCTCGCACACGTTGTACGACCGTCCGTCCGGACGCACGTCGCACACCCGCACCACCACGTCCACGTACGGCGTGCTGGACCGCACGAACAGCTCGGCACGCACCGGCCCGATCATCTCGGTGTCCGCCGCCAGCCGGTCCGAGCTGTAGACCAGCACGTCGCGGCGCCGCTCCAGCCGCCGCTGGTCACGCGGCCTGGAGTCGCCCAGCAGCACCGGCCCGCCGATCACCGGCGTCGGGTGTGACGGGTGGTAGCGGAAGCGGTCGGGCTCCGACCGGGCCGGCGCCTCGGGCCCGAGCCCGAATTCGGGCCGCAGGTGCCAGCGCTGCTCCAGCATCCCGGGCACCGGCCAGTCGGGGTAGTCGCGCCACTCCCCGGCGCCCGTCACGTACAGGCGTACCGGATCGGCGCGCAGCTGAGACCGGTCGCCGAGCAGGTGCGCGCGGAACCAGGCCGACGCCTCGGCCATGGTGGGCCGGCCGTGCCGGCTGTCGATGTGGTACCAGGGGCCGATCGTCAGGTACGGCCGCCGGCCCGCCGCGCGCAGCGCCGCGTAGTCCTTCAGCTGCCACGGCAGGAACACGTCGTACCAGCCGCCGAGCATGTTGACGGCGGCCTCCACCTCGCCCACCTTCGGGGAGAAGTCGCGTTTGTCCCAGTAGGGGACGGCCGGGTCGGCGTGGTGGGCGAGCAGGTCCTGGAAGAACGGCAGCGTCCGCCCCGCCGAGACCAGGTCCAGCTCCGCCACGGGCCGCCCCGACAGGACCGCCCTGCGGGTGAGCCGGGGCGCGGTCAGCGCCGCGGTGCCGCCGAAGCGGCGGGACATGGCGTCGGTGAGCGTGGTCCAGCTCAGCGCCGACTCCAGCGCGAAGGCCCCGCCCACGTACGCCGCGTCCCTGAACTGGGAGGCGGTGATCTGCACGGCCATCGCCTTGAGCTCGGGCCCGGCGTAGGGCGCGATGGCCCACTGCGTGTAGCCCAGGTAGGACGGGCCGAACATGGCGAACGAGCCGCCGTACCAGGACTGCTCGCGCAGCCAGGCCACGGTGGCCAGCCCGTCGTCGTGCTCGTCGCCGAGGGGGTCGAGTGAGCCGCCGGACCCGAAGCCGCCCCTGCAGCTCTGGATGACGACGTGGAAACCCTGCCGGGCGAAGCCGCGCCCGTAGTAGAGGCCGAACAGACCGCGGCGGCCGTACGGCGAGCGCATGAGGACGACGGGAGCCCGCCCGCCTCCAGGGGGAATGTAGTGGTCGGCCAGCAGCGTCACGCCGTCGGGCATCGGCACGGGAAGATCGCGCTGGATTCGCACGCGTCTCATGTACCAACCAGTAACATATGCCGCCGGGCGAGCGGTATACCGGGGGCCCCCGAATGCGGCGAGGCTCGCGTATAGAGCGAGGCCGCTTATGAGCCCCGGCAGGCCGCGGGCCCGCCCCGCCGTACGGCGGAACAGGCCCGGTCGGTCAATCCGTGTTCCAGCGTGCCTACGGGGCGGTCCGGTCAGGACGCTCCGAGATGCGCAGCCCGTTCACGATCGTCGCGCCCTGCCGGGTCGCGAAGCGCACGTTGAGCTGGCCGTCGGTCACCCTGACCGTGTACTGCCTGCTCACCGCCGTGTACGTGCCCGCCTCCAGCGCCAGGTCCAGCGCCGGGATCGCCAGCTGCCCCTCGACCAGCACGTCGAAGACCCGCCTGCCCATCTGCGTGTTCTTCACGTCGGCGAAGTCCAGCTCGACGGTGTACGTCCCGGCCGGGACGCTGTCGAAGCGGTATTCGAGCATCGACTCCCTGGCCGTCCTAAAGAGTGCCTGGTCGGGCGTGCCGGCGATGGTCCTGGACGTGCTCGCCGTACGGTTCTGGTTGGTCAGGTAGCCGTAGCCGCCCTGGGTGTACTTCCGGTCCGGCGTCCAGGTGTCACCGGCCGCGTCCACGAAGTTCCGCGTGGCGCCGGTGTCGATGGCCACCTGGTGCTTCGGCACCACGACCGTGACCTTGACCTCGATCGTGGGCTGCCGCCCGCTGGTGGACTTGATGAGCAGCTTGCCCTCGCGGAACGTGCCCGGCGTCACACCGGCGCTCGACACCGTCACCTTCAGGCTCACCTTCTTGCCCTTGGCCAGCTCACCGGCCGCCGGCGTCACCGTGAACCAGGACTCGCCCGTCACCGTGTACGGCGTCGGCGAGCCCAGGTTCGTCAGCTCCAGCGACCGCGTCCGGCTCGCCCCGGCCGGCATCACCACGGTCAGCTCCGCCACCGACGCGCTCACCTGCCCGGTGACCAGCGCCGTGTCGATCCGGGTGACGGCCGTCGGCGCGATCGTGACGGACTGGGTGAAGGTGCCGTAGTGCTCCTTGGACACCACGACCTCGTAGTCGCCGGCCAGCACCTGCCCGCTGAACGTGCCGTCCGCGCCGGTCGTGAACTCGGCCACGTCGCCCACCTTCACCGTCGCCCCGGAGATCGGGTCGCCGTCGTTGGCGTCGGTGACCGTGCCCGTGACCAGGCCGTGCCTGCTCGCGGTGAACGTCAGGCCCTGCCCGGTCGACAGGACGGCCTCGTTGAAGGAGTACATCAGGCCGTCGGTGCCGGCCGCGTTCTCGATGCCGATCGTGCCGGAGCCGCCCTGGTCGCGCCCGGTGTCGATGTCCTTGTACCGGAACGCGACGGAGCCGTCCTCACCGAGCAGCGCCGAGAACGACACCCGCGTCGTGAGCGCGCCGAAGAAGGCGACGTTGCGCCACTCGATCACGAACGTGCGGCGCGGCGCCGTGCCCGTCACCGCCGTGTAGACGCCGCCCTGGTCGTCCACCACGAAGTCATCCCAGAACGGGTAGATCCCGTTGTTCGGCGCGTTCGTCGTCGGGAGCTGGCTGTTGCTGGCGGAGGTGGTCCCGCCGGTCCCGAACGTGACGAAACCGTTCGAGCTGATCGACGCGCTGCCCTGGCCCGTCCCGTAGAACGGCACCTGGAACGGCAGCGTCACCTGCTGGGCGACGTCGTCGCCGGTCAGCGCCAGCTTCTCCGTGCCCGCGACGTACGGCTGCGCGCCGCTCGCGCAGGTGTAGCCGAAGTTGTCGCCGCGCAGCGGCAGCTCGATGTCCTTGACCACGTCGCCGTCCACCGTGACCGACGCGGTCGCGCCGCTGGAGCAGCGGGAGGCGGGCGTGACGACCAGCTCGTACGAGCCCTGCGGCAGCGTCAGGCGGTAGCGCCCTTCCGCGTCGGTCACCGCGCGCTCCGGCGTGCCCGTGGCGGCCACCGTCGCGCCGGCCTCGGGGGCGCCGGCCGTGGTCACCGTGCCGGACACGTTGCCCGCCGGCAGCACGGACATGGTCACGTCGGCGGTCGCGGCCTGCTCGGCCACGATCGTGACGTCCACCTCGGCGCTCCCGTAGCCGAACTTCTCCGCGCTCAGCCGGTAGTCGCCGGGCAGCAGGCGGGGGATGGTGTACGTGCCGTCCGCGCCCGTGCTCACCGTGCGGGCCAGCGGGCCGGTGAGGTTCAGCGTGACGCCGGGCACGGGCGTTCCGCCCGCGGTGACCGTGCCGGACAGGCTGCCCAGCCCCTCCTCGGGCGCGGCCTTCACGGCGGCGTAGGTGTCGAGCCTGCCCTCGCCCCAGACGTTGTTGTCGGTCGCGGTGCCGCCGCAGCTGGTGTCGGAGACGTCCGTGGCCGAGCCGTCCAGCAGCGCCCGCGTGGCCGGGATGTTGCCCGTCAGGCCCGGGGCCGCCGACCAGATCAGCGCCACCGTGGCCGCCACGTGCGGTGAGGCCATCGAGGTGCCGGTGAAGCTGGCGTACTCGTTGCCGGGCGTCGAGGAGCGCACGTTGACGCCGGGGGCGGCGATGTTCGGCTTGATCTCGCCGTTCTCGCCCTCGCCCTTGCTGCTTCTGGCGTACAGGTTGTCGTCGATGTCGAAGCCGCCGGCGCTGTACGCGGTCACGTACTGGCCGGGCGAGCCGCTGCTGCGGCAGGACGGGCCCTCGTTGCCGTTGGAGAAGGCCGGGAAGATGCCGGCCGCCAGCCAGGAGTCCACGACTTCCTTGTAGAACGGGTCGAAGCCGTCGCCGCCCCAGGAGTTGTTGACGATGTCCGGCGCCAGGTCAGGGCGCGGGTTCTGGCCGTTGAGGTCGGTGGGCCGCACCATCCACTGGCCGGCCGCCAGCAGGGAGGCGTCGGAGCAGGTGTTGAGTTCGCAGCCCTTCGCGGCGATCCACTTCGCGCCGGGGGCCACACCGATGCCGTTCTTGCCGACCATCGTGCCCATGGTGTGCGTGCCGTGGCCGTTGTTGTCGCACGGCGCCGTGCTCGGGCAGACCCGGGCCGGGTCGAACCAGTTGTAGTCGTGGGTGTAGGTGCCGTCCTGGTTCCTGCCCCGGTAGCTCTCGGCCAGCTCGGGGTGGTCGAACTGGGCGCCGGAGTCGATGTGGGCGACGACGATGCCCTCACCGCGGTTGCCCAGCTCGTCCCAGACGCGGGGCGCGTTCACGCGGTCGATGTTCCACTCGACCGCCTGCACGCCCTTCGACGCGGTGGAGGCGCGTACCTGGGGCTCGGCCTTGCCGGTGATCGGCTTGGGCAGGGAGACCGTGCGGATCGGGTCGATGCGGTCGACCTCGGGCAGGCTCGCGATCTCGGCGGCGAGCTTCTCGCTCGCGGTCACTTTGACGGCGTTGACGATCCAGAAGGGGGTGTACTCGGCGTGGTGCGAGTCGAGCAGCTCGCGCAGCTCCTTCTGCGAGGACTTCGCGCGGGCGCTCTTGACGTCGAAGACCAGCTCGGCCTTGGCCTCCTTCGTGACGGCCCGGCGGGCGCCGCTCAGATCGGCGCTCCCCTTCATCCGGACCCAGAAGGTGGCCTTGTCGTTCTGCGCGAGCTCGGCCTGGACGGCCGTGTCGATCTTTCCCGGGTCAGGCGCGGCGTGCGCCGCGGCCTGCGGGGCTAAGAGACCAGCGGCGGTGACGATCCCGACCAGGACCGTCCGCCAACGGGGGGTGTGGTGCACTGTCTCTCCTTCATGACAAAAGGCGAGAGGTGATCTTCACGCCTCTGTCGAGAAGGGTGAAGAGATCGTGTTCGGAAAGCAAGAGGTGACGTGAAACGTTATTTTGCTGACTGAAATGTAATCTGGTCAGCTCGCGTGCCGTCAGCTTCCGCACGGCCCTGACCAGGGATTACGCGCCGGTCCCCGCGAGTGCGGTCAGGGCCTGAGGCCGAACTGTTTCATGATCGCCATGAAGTAGGCCAGGATCCGGCCCGGCTCCTGGTCGTCGGGGCGGGTGCCCACGTGATACAGCACCGCCGCGTTCAGCTGCTCCCGCACCACGTCCACGTCCACCTCCGCGGGCAGGCGTCCCGCCTCGCGCGCCCCGGTCAGCGCCGCCCGCACCAGCGCCTCCCGCCGCCCGCCGTTGACCAGCCGGTAGGCCGTCATCAGCTCGGGGTGGTCGTCGCGGCTGCCGTAGAGGCGGCGCAGCAGCAGCCGGTTGCGCGGCTGTGCGAGGTGGGCGGCCCAGTCGCCGAACATGTGCTCAAGGTCACGCCAGCCGGTGAAGTCCGGGTCGTCGTCGTGGTTGGCCCACTCCAGCGTCCGTACCAGCAGCTCCGTCTTGCCGGCGAACCTGCGGTAGACCGTCGCCCGCGTCACCCCCGCCCGCCTGGCCACCTGCTCGATGCTGGTCTGCTGGGCGCCCTGCTCGATCAGCAGGTCGAGCGCGGCCGACAGGATGGCCACGTCGGCCTCCTGGCTGCGCGGCCGGCCGGCCGGGCGCGAGGCGCCCGCCGGGCCGGAGTGTGTGCTCTTCATGCGTCGCGGGTCACCATCGTGTCGTGCGCCGGGCCTGGAGACGGTTTGCGAGCAGTCTAATGAGCCGGAGCGGCTTCGCGGGTCGCGTTGCGCGATCATGGTCGGGCGGTTACCCTTGGCAGCATGCGAAATCACGCTCAGCTCCAGTGGTGGCGCCGCTCCTAGGCGGCGCGTGTTTCGCATTCCTCAACGGACGGCCGCCCCGGTTGGCGGCCTTTCTCGTGTCCGCCCCCGGGGCTCGATCATTGACGTGGTAAAGGGGCAGCAAGTGGATACGAGCGGATATACCACCGCCGGGGGCATCGGTGTCGAGCGCGAGACACGCCAGGTGGACGAGGCCGCCCTCGAAGAGATCGTGACAGCCCTCTCAGAACGGCGCGGGGGTGCCTTCTCCTCGGGCATGGACTACCCGGGCCGCTACAGCCGATGGGCCTTCGGCTACGTCGACCCGTGCCTGGAGCTGGTGGCCAAGGGCCGGACGATCTCGGCCACCGCGCTCAACGAGCGCGGCCGGGTCGTGCTGCCCGCCGTCGCCTCCTGCCTGCTGGCCGCGGGCAAGCCGGTCACCGAGCCGACGGCCGACCGCGTCGAGGTCTACGTGGCCGAGTCCGAGGACCTGCTGCCGGAGGAGATGCGCAGCCGCCGGCCCACCGTCTTCACCGCCATCCGCGAGGTCATCGCCGCCTTCAAGGGCGACGACCCGCACCTCGGCCTCTACGGCGCCTTCGGTTACGACCTGGCCTTCCAGTTCGAGCCCATCAGGCAGGAGCTCGTCCGCCCCGACGACCAGCGCGACCTCGTGCTGCACCTGCCCGACCGCCTCGTCGTGATCGACCGGCAGCGCGAGACCAGCGTCGAGCACCGCTACGAGTTCACCGTCGACGGCACCAGCACCCGCGGCCTGGAGCGCACCGGCGACACCGCCCCGCCCGTCACGCCCGCCGAGGTGCCGCCCAACCCGCCGAAGGGCGAATACGCCGAGGTCGTGGCCGCCGCCAAGGAGAAGTTCAAGCGCGGCGACCTGTTCGAGGTCGTGCCCGGCCAGGTCTTCCACGCCACCTGCACCGACCCCTCCGGCTTCTACCGCGGCCTGCGCACCAGCAACCCCGCCCCGTACGAGTTCATCATCAGCCTCGGTGAGGGCGAGCACCTGGTCGGCGCCTCGCCCGAGATGTACGTCCGGGTCAGCGGCGACCGGGTCGAGACCTGCCCGATCTCCGGCACCATCGCCCGCGGCAGCAACCCCGTCGAGGACGCCGAGGCCATCCGCACGCTGCTGTCCAGCGTGAAGGAGGAGTCGGAGCTGACCATGTGCACCGACGTCGACCGCAACGACAAGTCGCGCATCTGCGTCCCCGGCACGGTCAAGGTCATCGGCCGCCGCCAGATCGAGCTCTACTCCCGCCTCATCCACACCGTCGACCACATCGAGGGCCGGCTGCGCCCCGAGTTCGACGCCCTCGACGCCTTCCTCACCCACATGTGGGCCGTCACGGTCACCGGCGCGCCCAAGACGTGGGCCATGCAGTTCATCGAGGACCACGAGGCCACCACCCGCCGCTGGTACGGCGGCGCCATCGGCTTCATCGGCTTCGACGGCTCCATGAACACCGGCCTCACCCTGCGCACCGCGCAGATCAAGCACGGCGTGGCGGCCGTCAGGGCCGGGGCCACGTTGCTGTTCGACTCCGACCCCGAGGCGGAGGAGCGCGAGACCGAGCTCAAGGCCAGCGCCCTGCTCGGCGCCCTGGCCGCGGTCAACCAGCCCGGCGCGGCGCCGGTGGCCGAGCCCAGGGAGCAGCCGGGCCTGGGCATGAAGGTGCTGCTCGTCGACCACGAGGACTCCTTCGTCAACACCCTGGCCGACTACTTCCGCCAGGAGGGCGCGGACGTGGTGACGCTGCGCCACGGCTTCCCCGTCCACATGATCGACGACATCGCGCCCGACCTGGTGGTGCTCTCGCCCGGCCCCGGCTGGCCCACCGACTTCGGCATGTCGGCCCTGCTCGACCAGGTCTACGCCCGCGACCTGCCCGTCTTCGGCGTCTGCCTCGGCCTTCAGGCCATGGTCGAGCAGGCCGGCGGCACCCTGGAGCTGCTCGACTACCCCGAGCACGGCAAGCGCGGGCAGGTCACCAGGCTGGGCGGCAGCGCGCTGCTCGACGGGCTGCCCGAGGAGTTCACCGCCGCCCGCTACCACTCGCTGCACGCCAAGCGCCCCGGCGTGGTCGGCTTCACCCCGACCGCGCTCACGCCCGACGGCAACGTGATGGCGATCGAGGACCCCGCGCGGCGGCGCTTCGCCGTGCAGTTCCACCCCGAATCGATCCTCACCCAGGAGGGCTCCGCCGGCGCGAAGATCATCGCGAACGTGCTGCGTCTGGCCCGCAGATAGGGGTAACTGTCCCGCAGGTAGGTAAAACGTGCCCGGGAGCGTGCGGAGCTCCCCTAGAGTCTCCGCATGCTCCCCGTAGACCTGCCCGGCACGGTGCGTGACGCGCTGCTCGCCCCGCTCGTCGACCACCACTGTCACGGGGTGCGCCGCGACGACCTGAGCCGGGCCGGGTTCGAGCTGCTCATCAGCGCGGGCGGTGTGCCCGCGCCGCCCGGCACCACCCACTTCGACACCGCCTCGGGCGCGGCCGTGCGCCGCTGGTGCGCGCCGCTGCTCGACCTGGAGCCGCACGCCCCGCCCGCCGTCTACCTGGCCCGCCGGGCCGAGCTGGGCGCGGGCGAGGTCAACCGGCGGCTGCTCGCCGGGGCCGGCGTGGTGGCGTTCCTGGTGGACTCGGGCCGCGAGGACGCCGACCTGCTGAGCGCCGCCGAGATGGGCCGCCACGGCGGGGCCGCCGCCGACGAGCTCGTCCGGATCGAGGAGATCGAACGCGACGTCGCCGCGACGGCGCAGATCGCCGTCGACTACCTCGACTCCCTGGGCGAGGAGCTGGCCGGCCGGGCCGCCAGGGCGGTCGGCGTCAAGACCGTCATCGGCCCCCTGTGCGGCCTCGACCTCGACCCGGCCAGGCCCGCCAGGGGAGCGGTCATCGCCGCGGCCAACCGGCGCCTGGCCGACCCCAAGGAGCCGCTGACGGACCCCGTCCTGCTCGGCTACCTGCTCTGGAGCGGGATCGACGTGGCCAGGGAACGCGGCCTGCCCGTGCAGTTCCACACCGGCTACGGCGCCCCCGGCACCCTGCACGCCGATCACCGGCCCGATCACCGGCCCGATCACCGGCCCGATCACCGGCCCGATCACTGGGCCGATCATGGGGTCAATCTTTGGGCCGATCGCCGGGCCGACCCCGCCGGGCTCGGCCGGTTCGCCGCCGCGCTGCAGCCGCTCGGGGTGCCGATGATCCTGCTGCACCCCTACCCGTTCCACCGCCAGGCCGCCCATCTGGCCGGGGCGTTCCCCCACGTGTACGTGGACGCCGGCCTCGCCCTGCCGCACCTCGGCGCCGGTGCCCGGGTCATGGACGAGCTGCTGGAGCTGGCGCCGTTCCACAAGCAGCTGTTCAGCTCCGGCTGCCACGGCCTGGCCGAGAGCGGCTACCTCGGCGCCCTGTCCTTCCGGCGCGCTCTGGCGGCGGCGCTCGCCACCCGGCTCGCCTCGGGGGAGTGGAGCACGGCCGACGCGGCCCGGGTCGCCCACATGATCGGCTCAGGCAACGCCCGGCGCATCTACCGCTTGTGACCCCGTTCCCGGCACCGCTCGGGAAGCCCGCCCTCCTGCGCCCACAGTGCACGAGGGCCGGTGCCGTGGGCCGCGGAACGTGCGGCGGCCGGCATTTCGACATCAAGAAATGCATATTTCCCAATAGATGAAATCAAATCGTGATTTGTCTATTAGTCAATGACACAGTCATGATCGAGGGCGCCTGTGTCCCTACAACACCACCTGGAGGTGTCGTGTCCTGGCGCCCCATCACCCTCGTCGCAGCCTTATGCCTGACGCTCTCCGTACCAGGAGTGGCTTCGGCCGAAGACCCACCGCCCGAGGTCGAGCACCGGACGGGCACCCAAGCGCCCGCCGAGGTGAGCGGCCTGGCCGAGCCCGCGCGGGCGGCCGACCCCGTCGCCGCCGCCAAGGCGCACCTGACCGACCCCCGCTACCACCTCGACCCCGCCGACCTCCAGCCGATCCGCACCGTCGTGGACGGCCCGGACGAAACGGTCAGGTTCGCCCAGCGCCACCGCGGCCTGCCGGTCTTCGGCGCCCATTACCTCGTCCACCTCCGTAAGGACGGTGCCCAGCGCGAGATCGTCGGCGCGGGCGGGCGCTTCCTCACCGAGCTCACCGTGGACACCACCCCGACGGTGACCGAGGAGACCGCCGAGAAGATCGCCGCCGGCCTGCGGCCGCGCGGCTACACCGCCCGCGAGCGACCGGCGGCCACGGCCCGCGAGCTCGTCGTGCTGCCGCGCGGCACGGGCGTGCTCGCCTGGCACGTGGTCCTGACCTCGACGCGCGGGAGCACCGGGCCGGCGAGCCGGCCGCTGCTGCTCGACGCGTACGTGGACGCCCACTCGGGCCGCCCCCTGTTCACCGTGGACCGCCTCAGGATGGAGGGCCCGGTCCAGGGCACCGGGCGCACCGCCCACGGCCGCGACGTCACCCTGAACGCCTACGAACGCGCCGACGGCAAGTACGAACTGCGCGACCGCGCCCGCCCGATGTGGAACGGCACCACCGGCGAGATCCTCACCTACGACGCCGCCGGCGCCGACGTCCTGGACTTCCTCAACCCGGGCATCCCGCCCGGCACCGAACTCGCCCAGTCGCCGGCCCCCGCCTTCGGACCCGAGCACACCGACACGGGCGCCGTGGACGCCCACCACGGCGCGGGCCTGGTGTACGAGTTCTACCGCGGGCTGGGCCGCGACGGCCTCGACGGCCAGGGCGGCACCATGTTCTCCGTCGTCAACGTCACCATCGGCGGGCAGCCGTTCACCAACGCCTTCTGGGACGGCACCAAGATGGTCTACGGCGGCGGCGGGACCGACTACCACTCCTTCGCCGCCAGCCTCGACGTGGTCGGCCACGAGATGACCCACGGCGTCATCACCCACAGCGCCGACCTGGTCTACCTGGGTCAGTCGGGCGCGATCAACGAGGGCCTGGCCGACTACTTCGGCAACGCCGTCCAGGTGGACGCGCTCGGCATCCCGATGAGCGACCCCGACGCGAGCCTGCTCGGCGAGGGGCTGTGCAAGAACCTGCCGCCCGCCGAGTGCGCGGGCCGCGACCTCGACGACGCCCGCGTGGCCGCCGAGGACTACCTGGGCCTCACCGTCGCGCTCGACAACGGCGGGGTGCACCTCAACTCCACCATCTTCTCCGGCGCCCTCTGGGACGTCAGGGAGCAGCTCGGCGGGCCCAGGGCCGACAGGCTCGCCTACAAGGCGCTGACCGAGTACATGACGCCGCTGGACGACTTCGTGGACGGCCGGCGCGCCGTCGAGTCGGCCGCACGCGCGCTCGGCTGGCCGGCCCGCGACCGGCTCACCGTCGCCCGCGCCTTCGACCGGCACGGCATCAAGCCCGGCTGGGAACGTCACCTGCGTACCGACAGCCGGGTGCTCATCGACGGCGTCACCGACCTCAACGCCATCCCCGACGTGGCCGGCGACGGCTACGTGATCTCCAACTCCTCACCCGACGCCACCGCGCCCAGCCGGATACTCACCGGCCGCCTGCGCGGCGGCAAACCGGTGGTCCTGCACGCCGACGACCGGTGGAACTACTTCCCCAAGACCGACGGCGCCCAGGTCGTCTGGGCCTCCTTCGACGACACCCAGACCAGCTTCCGGATCAGCGCCCGCCCGATCGACGGCAGCGCGCCCGCGCGCGTCGTGCAGGAGACGACGGACGTGGTGAACGGGCTGGCGGTCGCCGGTGACGTCATCGCCTGGGAGGCCTTCGACCCGGCGAACGGAGAGGTCGAGGTCTGGGCCAAACGCGGCACGGCCGCCCCCGTGCGGATCACCGCCGAGGCGGGCGTCTCCGGGTACACGCCCTCGATCAGGGGCGGCAAGGTCGCGTACACGCGCGAATGGGTCGAAGGCGGCGCCTTCCACAGCACGCCCGCGATCTACGACCTGGCCACCGGCACGCAGGTCGTCGTCCCCGAGGTGCCCGGCACCGGCGGCCCGTCGTTCAGCGTGATGCCGATCCTGCTGGACCGCCACGTCGTCTGGACCGCCGACACCGACCGCGACGGGCGCTTCGCCGTCATGCGGGCCGCCCACGACGGCACCGGCACCGCCGCCGTCGTGCCCGACGGGCCGGCCGCGCCCAGCCTCAACTGGTTCGACGCCGGCGACAGCACGATCTCGATCGGCGTCTGGCCGGACGGCGACACGCTGGAGAACGCCACCCTGCCCAAGGTGCTCCAACTCCCGCTCACCGGCGGCACGCCACGGCGCGTGTCCTGCAACGCCGGGGCGCAGGACTACTTCGCCGCCGGGACGGGCACCAGGCTCGCCTGGCTCGACGGCACCGACGCGACCACCGATCTGGTGACCCGCGACCGTCCCGCCGTCCGCTGCTGAGCCGGGCCCGGCCAGGCCGGCGGGCCTGGCCGGAGCCCGGGGCGGCGCCCGCCGTACCATGCGAGGGGGCGGCGGGCGCCGACTCGCGTCCGGGGCCGTGACCTGGTTTGCTTGAGCCGGCACATCGTCAAGCAGAACGGGGGCGCGGATGGGCGCAATGGAGCCGCAGGCAGAGGTCAAGTTCCGCAGCGACGTGGACGTGGAGCTGGTGAAGTCGGCCGCGTCCGACGCCGACGTGTTGTGGGCGGCGCGGGTCTCCACCAAGGGCGAGAGCTCGCTGGCCGAGATCGAGGCGGACCCCCAGCGCTCCAAGGGCCTGATCAACTTCCTGATGCGCGACAGGCACGGCACACCCTTCGAGCACTCGTCCATGACGTTCTACGTCAGCGCGCCGATCTTCGTGTTCCGCGAGTTCATGCGGCACCGCACGTTCTCCTACAACGAGGAGTCGGGCCGCTACCGGCAGCTCGAACCGGTCTTCTACGTGCCCGGCCCCGACCGCAAGCTGGTCCAGGAGGGCAAGCCGGGCAAATACGTGTTCCGTGACGGCACGCCTGAGCAGCAGGAGCTGGTCGCCGAGACGACGCGGGAGAGCTACCGGCAGTCCTACCGCGCCTACCTGGAGATGATCGAGGCGGGGGTGGCCCGCGAGGTGGCCCGCACGGTGCTCCCCGTCGGCCTCTACTCCTCGATGTACGCCACCTGCAACGCCCGCGCGCTGATGAACTTCCTGTCGCTGCGCGTCAAGCGGGACGACTCCACCTTCCCCTCGTTCCCGCAGCGGGAGATCGAGATGGTCGCGGAGAAGATGGAGGCGCTCTGGGCCGAGCTCATGCCGCTCACCCACGCGGCGTTCGAGGCCAACGGCCGCGTCTGCCCCTGAAGCCCCTGAGCCGTTGAGCCGTGGCCCGGCGGCTCAGGCGAGCGCCGGGAGCACGTAGACCTCGGCCCCCGGGGGCAGGGCGCAGTCGAGCCCGCCGAGCCCCCGGGCGTTCTCGCCGCACACGATCATGCTGATGTGCCGGCGGATGCGGCCGTAGTCGTCGCGCAGCCGCTCCTCCAGCATCGGATGCGTACGCCGCAGCGTGTCGAGGGCCGAGCCCAGGGTGGGCGGGGAGTGGCGGTCGGCGCCCACGGCGAAGACCTTGACCTCCGTCCGCCCGCTCACCCACCTGCGCAGCGAGCTGGGCAGCACGAAGACGACCATCATCACCGGTTTCGCGATCAACTAGAGCACCGCCGCGCGCACGGTGAGCACGTCGGGCAGGTGCCGGGCGACCGTCGACCAGGTCTCGCCGTCGTCGCGCGAGCAGTGCACCTCGCCGTCGCGGGTGCCGAAGAACAGCCCCGCCTCCGATGCGGTCATCGCGTCACGCAGCACGGTCGCGTAGACCGGCCCCTCGGGCAGCCCCTGCGAGCACGGCCGCCAGCTCCCGCCCGCGTCGTCGCTGCGGTAGACGCGGTAGCGGTGGTCGACGGGCGTGCGGTCGACGTCGGCCGTCAGCGGCAGCACGTAGACCGTGTCGGGCCGCGACGGATGCGCCACGATCGGGAAGCCGAAGTCGGACGGCAGCGACGAGCCGATGTCGCGCCAGCTCCCGCCGAAGTCGTCGCTGCGGTAGACGCCGAAGTGGTGCTGCAGGTAGAGCCGCTCGGGCCGGGACGGATGCATCGACACCTTGTGCACGCACTGCCCGAACTCGGGGAACTGCTGCCCCTCCGGCAGGAACGGCGCCCGGATGTTCTTGTTGGCCGCCTCCCACGACGCGCCCCCGTCAGAGGTGCGGTAGAAGCCGGCGGCCGAGACGGCGACGGCCATGATCTCCGGGTCGGTAGGATGGCCGACGATCGTGTGCAGGCACAGCCCGCCGCCGCCCGGCTGCCACTGCTCACGGTGCGGATGGTCCCACAGCCCCTCGACCAGGCGGTAGGTCACGCCGCCGTCTTCCGAGCGGAACAGCGCGGCCGGCTCGACGCCCGCCCACACCACGCCCGGCTCGGACGGGGAGGGCAGCAGCTGCCAGACCCGGCTCAGCGTGGCCCCGGTCTTCTCCGGGAAGGCGATGGGCGGCTGCTCCGCCTCCTGCCAGCTCTTGCCGAGATCGTCGGAGTACATCACCGACGGGCCGAAGTGGCCGTATTCGATCCCGGCCAGCAGGCGGGGAGTGGCGCCGCGGGTGTCGACGGCCACGGAGGTCACCGCGATCGTGGAGAACTGGATCGGCTCGACCTCGAAGGGGCCGCCGCCCGCCGAGCGGGCGAGGAACAGGCCCTTGCGGGTGCCGATCGCGAGCACTGCGTCGCTCATGACATTGCTCCAATGTTCGCTTGCGGCCCATCGTGCCACGCGGCACCGACAGTTACCGAGGACTGGGAGATTCCCCGCAGAAGGGCGGCCGGCCGAGCCCGCATTACCTCCCGGGTAATCGAGACCCTTCCCTGCGCCCGATACCTTGTGGGGCATGGGAGCGGTCGCCGTACATGAGGAGTCCTTCGGAGAGTTGCTGCGCGCCTGGCGGCAGCGACGGAGGGTCAGTCAGTTGGACCTGGCGATCGAGGCGGACGTGTCCGCCCGCCATGTCAGCTTCCTGGAGACCGGGCGCGCCCGCCCGAGCCGCGAGATGGTGATGAAGCTGGCCGAGGAGCTGGCGGTGCCGCTGCGGCACCGCAACAGGCTGCTGGTGGCGGCCGGGTTCGCCCCCGTCTATCCGGAACGGGAAGTACGCGCGCCCGAGATGGAGGTCGTCCAGCGGGCACTGGACCGGATCCTGGCCGGGCACGAGCCCTACCCGGCGGTCGTGGTGGACGCCATGTGGAACCTGGTGGCGGCCAACTCGGCGGCGGGCCTGTTCATGGAGGGCGTGCCGGCCGAGCTGCTGACGGAGCCGATCAACGTGATGCGGCTGTCGCTGCACCCCGACGCGATGGGCGGGCGGCTGCTCAACCTGGCCGAGGTACGCGCCCACCTGCTGCACCAGCTCCGCAGGCAGGCCGAGGCGTCCGGGCACGGCCGGCTGGCCGAGCTGCACGACGAGCTGGCGGCCTACACCTATCCGGGCGTCGACCTCAACGTGGCGCACGTGCCGGGGCCGGGCGACATCCTGCTGCCGCTGCGGATCGCGGCCGGTGACCGGGTGCTGTCGATGTTCACCACGATCGCCACGTTCGGGACGCCGCTGGACGTGACGGTGTCCGAGCTGGCCATCGAGACGTTCTGGCCCGCCGACGAGGAGACGGCCGCGGCCTTCGGCGGCCGGGCCTGACCCGGTCGCGTCGGGACGGCCGGGCGAGCGGGCAGTCGCGGGGAGCGCAGGGCCCCGCGCCCGGGTCAGCGGGCTGTCGCGGGGAGCGCAGGGGCCCCGGCGCCCGGGTCAGCGGGCCGTCGGGGGGAGGGCCGGGTGGGGGTCGCCCGAGGCGATGGCCGCCGCCCTGGCCACCGTCGGCGGCTCGCCGCTCATGATCGGCAGGCCGCCCGTGACGGTGTGCGTGCGGACGTCGAGCACGCCGCCCGCCGGCGCCGCCGCCACGGCGAACGCCGGGAAGGCACTGCCGCCGGGGACGATCGAGACCGAGAGGTAGTCGCCCGCCATCCGGCCGTCCGCGGTGGCGGCCAGCCAGCCGGGCGACATCGGCCCGGCCAGCTCCAGCGGCGGCGACCAGCTCGCCCCGCCGTTGGATGAGGAGGTGTAGGCGACCGTGAGGCGGCAGGTCGCGGGCGTGCAGAGGGCCTCGGGATAGCGGTAGTACACGAGCGCGAGCCTGGCCTGGTCGCCCGCGCTCTCGCGGTCCACGCCCAGGCCGGGGATGAAGTGGTCGCCCCCGTCGGAGGTGACCCGGGCGGCCTCGCTCCACGAGGCGCCCGTGGCCGAGCGGCTGAGCACGATGTCGTTGCCGCCGCAGTCGGTCTGGAAGCGGCAGTCGTGCCAGGCGACGTACACGGCGCCGCTCGCGTCGGTCTCCGCCGACGGCAGCGGCGCCGCCCGTAACCCGCCCGCCACCGCGTGCCGCTGCGTCTCCGCGACCAGCACGCTCTCCTCCCAGCTCGCCCCGCCGTCGCGGGAGCGGACCGAGCGGATCCGGCCGTCGTTGCCCAGGTACGGGACCACCACGGCCCCGTTCGGCCGCACCACCGGCTGCCCGCCGATCCCCGTGGCGGACGTGCCCGTGACCTCCCAGGTCAGGCCGCCGTCGGAGGAACGGGCCAGGTGGATCGCGTTGCCGTCGGCGTGGTCGTCGTACAGGACGTGGCAGCGGCCGCGGAACGGGCTTTGCGCGCCGTTGTCGCAGACGATCCACGGCTTGTCCAGGTCGCCTCCGCCCGCCACGGCGGTCGTCACCGGTCTGTCCCAGGTCACCCCGTCGGCCGAGCGGCTGGTCAGCACCGCCGCCCCGGTGAGCCCGCCCGCGTCCGACAGCGCCAGCGAGGCGATCAGCCACACGCCGTGCCGGGCGTCGAAGGCCACCGACGGGTCGCTGACCCGCGCGTACGGCCCGCCGCCCGGCGTCGTCAGGCCGGGTAACAGCCCCTTCGCCCAGGTGGCGCCGTTGTCGGCGGAGGTCGCGAAGGCGATCCCCGACGCGCCCGCGTCGTGGAAGCGGCCCGACTGCTGCGCCGCCACGATGGTCGAGCCCCACTGGAAGGTGTCGGACCCTGCCTGCGTGCCGCGCTGGGCCCTGTCGTCGCCGCCCCTGTCGTCGGCAGTGTCATCGGCGGTGTCGGCGCCGAGCTCGGTCAGCGGCACGCCAACCCCGTCGTCGGCGCGAACGGGAACGGGAACGGCGAGCAGGGCCGCGATGAGGACGGCCACTTCGATGACGGGGACGAGTCCGCCGATTCCTCGGCGCCGGGCGGGGGCTGGCACAGTCCACCTCCACTTGGCGTGTCCCATCCAGATGGCACCGCCCGACCCCCTGCTGTCAACCTCCCGATCAAGAAATGGGACACTTCCGGCCCCGGAGGGCTCATCGTTCGGCGTGGGCGACGTCCCGGTGGATGCGGACCAGGGGCACGCCGTCCCCCTGGAGACGGCGCACGGTCTCGTTGACCATGGCGGCCGGGCCGCACACGTACACGTCGTGGTCGGTCCAGGAGCGCAGGCGCTGCGTCACCTCCGGCAGATGGCCGCGCATGCCCTCGTAGCCGGGCTGGCCCGACACCACCGGCAGCACCCGCAGCCACGGGAACGACGACTCCAGCCTGATCAGGTCGGGCAGGTCGTACAGCTCGTCGGCGCTGCGGGCCCCGTACATCAGGTGGATGGCGGGACGGCGTCCCGAGGAGATGATCGACTCCACGATCGCCTTCAGTGGCGCCAGCCCGGTGCCGCCGGCCACGCACAGCACGTCGCGCACGCTGTTCTCGCGCGGCGTCATCGTGCCCATGGGCGGGCCCAGCATCAGCGTGTCGCCGACCTTGGTGTGCCTGATCAGCGCGGTCGAGACCCAGCCGCCGGGCACGGAGCGGACGTGCAGGGTGATCGTGTTGTCCGGGCGCGGCGCGTTCGCGATCGAGAACGTCCGCCACACGCGCGGCCAGCGCGCGGTCTGCACGCTCACGTACTGGCCCGGCGTGTACGGCAGCCGCTGCGTCGGCAGCAGCGTGAGCACCGCGATGTCCCGGTGCCGCCGCTCGTGCCCGACGACCTCGGCCAGCCACCAGGCCGGGGAGACCCCGGCGTCCGACTCGGCCGCCCCGATCATCAGGTTGGCCGCCGCCGAGTACGCCGACACCCAGGCCGCCTCGATCTCGTGGTTCCACACGTCGGCGGCGAAGCGCCTGATCGTGGCCAGCAGGGCGTTGCCCACGGCCGTGTAGTGCTCGGCGATGACGCCGTACTTGCGATGGTCCCTCCCGAGTTGCCCGAGGAAGCCCGCCAGCCCGTCCGGACTGTCCAGGCTCCAGACGATCCGGATCAACGAGCTGAACAGCCGGTCCCGCTGCACGTCCATGGCGGGCGGGAACATCCCGCGCAGGTGCGGGTTCTCGGCGAACAACCGGCCGTAGAAGTAGGCCGTGGCCTTGTCGGCCACCGGCTCGATGACGGAGAAACTCTCTTTTACCAGGCGCGGATTCAACGACATATATCCAACCCCACCCCTTGACCGGAAACGCGTTCCGGTCTTCGTCGTTCACCTCCCTGACGGTTCCGGGTCACGAGCGCGGGACAGGCCCCGGCACATCCGTGCGCTCGAATTCGAGTGTTACACCACCGATGACCCGTCACAACCGTTTCCCCCGATACGGTGCGAAGCGGAACTACCTGTAGTGGTTTCGTGATTATCCGCGTCCAGCTGTGTGTGATTTTCGGATGGCTAAGGTGAAAGAAATTAATATTCGCCTTTCATGGCGCCGGAAAGGCCGTTCCCGGGGATTTCCGCGAAGCCGAGGGAATGACGCCCGCCCGGGCCGCCGCGGACCGTCGTCCGGAGGCCGCCGGAGGCAAGTGGCAGGCAGGGATCTCGGGGAGGGGTGACATGTCGGAAAGGGAGTGCGCCATGATGGGGCAAGGGGTCGTCATCTCGAACCGGCTGACAGCCGCCCGAACTCCACCCTGCACCCTGGAGATCGCATGTCCCGTCCGCTCATCGGTATCACCGCCTACTTCGAAGCCGCACGCTGGGGTGACTGGGTGCGCGAGGCCGTGGTGTCCCCACCCTCCTACGCCAAGGCGGTCATCCGGGCGGGAGGCGCGCCCGTGGTGCTGCCGCCGCTCGGCCCGCACGCCGTGGACGACTACGTACGCGGCCTGCGGGGCATCGTCCTGGCCGGCGGCGTCGAGCTCGGCGCCGACACCTACAACGGCGAGCAGGACGAGCACGTCGCCGAGCCGCAGAGCCACCGCGACCGGTTCGAACTGGCCGTCGCCAGGGCCGCCGTCCGCGCCGACGTGCCCATCCTGGCCATCTCCAGGGGCATGCACGTGCTCAACGTCGCCCAGGGCGGCACGCTGATCCCCTGGCTGCCCGAGGTGCTCGACAGCGACCGCCACGCCGTCCCCGGCGCCGTCCACACGATCCAGGTCAGCGTCTCCAGCAAGCTCGGCAAGGCCGTCGGCGACCGGATCGAGGTGAGCGTGCCGCACCACCAGTCCGTACGCCGCCTCGGCACCGGCCTGCTGGCCGTGGCCTGGGCCGAGGACCAGATCGTGGAGGGCGTGGAACTGCAGGGACACCGCTTCGGCGTGGGGGTGCAGTGGCATCCCGAGCGGGGTGAGGACAATCGGCTCTTCGATGCGTTCATGGAGGCGGCCCGGTAGGCTGCGATCATGCCGCTGCACCCCCAGGCGCGGGACTTCGTCGCCCAGAACTCGTCGGTCGCCGATGCCGGCCTGTCCTCGCTCAGCCCCGCCGAGATCCGCGAAATGCGCGAGCAGGACCTCCTGGCGCCCCATCGAGGGCCGCTGACGAAGCTGCCGTTCGTCCGCGACGAGCGGGTCGGCGACGTGCCCATCCGCATCTACCGCGCCGACCCGGGCGACGGCCCGCTGCCCGTCGTGGTCTACTTCCACGGCGGCGGCTGGGTCTTCGGCAGTGTCAAGCGCAACGACGCGACCGGCCGCGGCCTGGCCATCGGCACCGGCGCCGTGGTCGTGTCGGTCGACTACCGGCTGGCTCCGGAAGATCCGTTCCCCGCTGCCGCCGACGACGCGTGGACCGTGGTGCGCGACATCTTCGCCAGGCCCGCCTTCTACCAGAGCAACGGCAGCGTCGCCGTGATCGGCGACAGCGCCGGCGGCAACCTGGCCGCCGTCGCCGCCTGGCAGGCCCGCGACGCCGGCCTCACCCTGGCCCACCAGGTGCTCGTCTACCCGGTGCTCGACGTCGCCATGGACACCCCCAGCTACACCGAGAACGCCAAGGGCCTCGGTCTCGACGCCGCCGACATGGCCTGGTTCGTCGAGCAGTACGCCGCCGGCGCCGACCCGGCCGACCCCCGCCTGTCGCCGCTGCGCCTGCCCGACGTCGCCGGGCTGGCCCCCGCCACCGTCGTGACCGCCGAGTACGACGTGCTCAGAGACGAGGGCGAGAGCTACGCCGCCCGGCTGGCCGAGGCCGGCGTGCCGGTCGGCCTGCGCAGATACGACGGCATGGTGCACGGCTTCTTCGTCCTGCCCGGCCTGTTCGACCAGGCCGTCGAGGCCGGCGACTACGTGGCAGAACGGCTGCGCGCGTCGTTCTGAGTCCATACCGGCCATCGCGAACGGGGGAGCGATCATGACGGCGACGACGGGGGAGCGGCCGTGAAGGACGCCTACGACAAGCTGCTGCTCGACACCCCCGCCGAGGGCGTCCTGCGGATCACCATCAGCGAGCCGGGCAAGCTCAACGCCGTCGACGCCACCGCCCACCGCGAGCTGGGCGAGGTCTGGCGCGACGCCGACCGCGACGACTCCGTCAGGGCCGTCCTGATCAGGGGAGAGGGCCGGGCGTTCTCGGCCGGCGGCGACCTGTCCATGATCGAGGACATGATGCGCGACCACGCCACCAGGCTGCGCGTGTTCGCCGAGGCCCGCGACATCGTCTACAACGTGCTCAACTGCTCCAAACCGATCGTCTCCGCCATCCAGGGCCCCGCCGTGGGCGCCGGGCTCGCGGTCGCGCTGCTGGCCGACATCTCCGTCGCCGGCCGTACCGCGCGGATCATCGACGGCCACACCAGGCTCGGCGTCGCGGCCGGCGACCACGCCGCGATCGTCTGGCCGCTGCTGTGCGGGCTGGCCAAGGCGAAATACCACCTGCTGCTGTGCGAGCCCATGACGGGCGCGGAGGCCGAGCGGATGGGCCTGGTCAGCCTCTGCGTGGACGACGACGAGGTGCACGACAAGGCGATGGAGATCGCCGTCAGGCTCGCCGCCGGGTCACCCGAGGCGATCAGGCTCACCAAATACTCGCTCAACAACTGGCTGCGCCTGGCCGGGCCCTCCTTCGACGCGTCTCTCGCGATGGAGTTCCTCGGCTTCACCGGCCCCGACGCGGCCGAGGGAGTGCGCGCGCTGCGCGAGAAGCGGCCGCCCGCGTTCGGCTGAGCCTGGTGTGCTTGCCCGAGCCCCGGGTAGCGGGAGCCCATGGAGGACCACAGGGGGGTGGACCTGCCGAGGCTCCGGCATCGGGAGGCCGCGGCCCCGTCCGCCGAGGCCGAGAACGCAGCCCGGGCGGAGGGAGCCGGCGCCCGCCGGCGGCTGGTGCGATCGCCGGTGGTCCGCGGGACTACGGGGGAGGAGGCCAGGAGCACGTACGCCCGCCGCGACAGGGCGGGTGACCCGGCCTGAGAGCCGGTGCAGAGCCGCGGGGCGGTCCGAGCGTCCGCGTCACGAGGGGTTGAGCAGGAGCTCCCCGGTCAAGAGACGCGGCCCGTCCGATCCAGGCGCCGATCGGGCGGCCGGCCACCCCGTGCCTTCCCGCCGAACACCCGCGCGTCGCCCGTCAGCGGGGGCGGCGGGCGTGGAAGACGAAGGCCGGCGGGGTGTTGCGCCACACCGTACGCCCCTGCACGACCTCCTCGAACCGCTCCGCCAGCAGCGCGCGGAACCGCCGCGCCGAACTCAACGGAATGGCGTGAATGTAGGAGAACGTGGTGAAAGCCGCCCCAGGGTTCATCGCATCCGTCACCGCACTCAGCAACTCATGCTGCACCTGCTGGGGAAAGGCCGCCCACGGCAACCCGCTCACCACCACGTCGGCCCGGCGCAGCCCGCGCTCGCCGAGCAGCTCACACAGCCGGGAGGCGCTGTCGTTGACCACGTCCACCGTGGGGAAGCGCTCGGCCAGCAAGGTAGCCATCGCCTCGTTCAGCTCCACGGCCAGATGGTGGCCCCGCCCGCCCAGCCGCTGCTGGATCTCCACCGTGAACGAGCCCGTGCCCGGCCCGAGTTCCACCACGATCGGCTCGCCACGCTCGGGGATCGGCGCGCAGACGGCCGACGCCAGCCACCGCGAACTGGGCGCGAGCGCGCCGACGGTTCCGGGGGAGCGCAGAAACTGGCCGAGGAAGAGTGCGGTGTCGTTGGACATGACCCGAACCTAGGCTACCGGAGGGCATGAACGCTCCCCCCTCCGGGCGGAGCTGCGGCCACTTGGAGGAGGCGATGTCCTCCGCGCGGTGGATCAGCAGCTCACACGGGGCCTATACGGTGTGTTCCATGCGTTGGCGCGGTGTGCCGCTTGATGTCCTGCTCGCGGCCTCTGGAGTGGGTCTCGATCTGCTGACCACGGCGAACGCGGGCGACAGCGAACATCTGCCCGTGGAGACGAACCTCCTCATGGCGCTGCTCGTCGGCCTGCCCATGGGCCTCGTCCGCCGCCGGCCCGTGGCCGTCTCCCTCTATCTGGCCGTCGTCCTGGCCGTCACCGACCAGCTCGGCTCCTTCACCTCCAACACGGCGCAGATCCTCGTCTGCGTGGCGCTGGGAGTGGCGGGATACAGCGCGCCGGTGCGCTCCACCGCCCTGGCCGTGATCGCCACGATCTTCGCGACCGCCTTCAACATCGCCGACCCCGGCATCGCCCTCACCGGCAACATGTGGATGTACTCCGTGCTGCTGCCCGTCTTCCCCGCCGTACTCGGAGCGTATCTGCGCAGCTCGGCCGAGCGCCTCGACGAGAGAGACGTCACCCCTGACGCGCTGCTGGCCGCGGGCGGAGTCGCGATCACCGTGCTGAGCACCTGGACCAGCTGGCACTCCGGCACCCAGCCCGTCTGGGTGGTGGGGCTGCTGGCCGTGGTGGGCGGGCTGTCGCTGGGCATCGCCAGAAGGTGGCCCGGCCTGGTCTTCACTCTCCAGGGCATCCTGCTCGTCTCGGCCGACATCTACCTCAACGAGGCGGTCGGCACGTGCCTGATCCTCACCCTCATCGCCATCGGGGTGTTCGCCATGCGCGTGGTGTCGTGGGCCTGGACGCTGGCCGCGTACCTGACCGGCTGCCTGCTCAGCTCCATCGCCGTCGTCGGCGACGACACAGAGATCACCGGCTTCCGCGTCGGCATCCTGCTGACGCTCGTCGCCACGCCCATCGCGATCGGCCGCTACCTGGGCATGCGCCGCGCCGCCGTCGCCTCCGAACGGCTGCGCGCCGAGGAGGCCGCCCGCGCCGCGGTCGCGCAGGTGCGCGCCGACCAGCTCGCCGAACGCGAGCGCATCGCCCGCGACGTGCACGACATCGTCGCCCACCACGTCGGCGCGATGGTGCTGCGAGCCAGCGCCGCCCGCTACACCGCGCCCGACGGCCCCGTCGCCGACGCGCTCAACGACATCCGCGAGACCGGCCACCAGGTGCTGCAGGACCTGCGCGACCTGCTCGACCTGCTGCGCGACCCCGACCGGCAGCCCGATCTGCTGGCCAACCCCGCCGACGTCGTACGCGAGTCCGCAGAACGCATGGCCGCCGCGGGCCTGCTCGTGGACCTCGACCTCGACCCGGCGACCGACCAGGCCCCGCTCATCGCCCGCACCTCAGCGGCCCGCATCGTTCAGGAAGGACTGACCAACGTGCTCAAACACGCAGGCCCCGGCACCCGGGTCCGCGTAACCGTGTCCCCCGCGGAAGAAGGGCTGGACGTGGAGATCCGCAACGGCCGCCCGCCGACCGCCATCGAGCGGCTGCCCTCCTCCGGGCGCGGCCTGGCCGGCATGCGCGAGCGGGTGCGCACCGTCGGCGGCACCCTCAGCGCCGGCCCCGACGGCGAGGGCGGCTGGCTGCTGGCCGCCCACCTGCCCACCCGCCTGTCGCAGGGGAACGCGGCGTGATCCGCGTGCTGGTGGCCGACGACCAGGCGCTCGTCCGCGCGGGCGTGCGCATGCTGCTGCAGGCCACGGGGGACATGGAGGTGGTGGCCGAGGCCGAGGACGGCGCCGAGGCCGTCCGCCTGTCCGAGCGCCACCTGCCCGACGTCATCCTGATGGACCTGCGCATGCCCAGGGTGGACGGGCTCGAAGCCATCAGGCGGGTGCTCGCGGCCCGGCCCGGCACCAGGGTCGTGGTGCTGACCACGTTCGCCGAGGACGGCAACGTCTACGCGGCCCTGCGCGCCGGCGCGGTCGGCTTCCTGGTCAAGGACGACGACCCCGAGCGCATGGTGGACGCCGTGCGCCGGGCGGCGGCCGGTGAGCAGCTGCTCGCCCCGTCCGTACTGCGCCGGGTCGTCGAGCGCTTCCTGGCCGCCGAGGAGCAGGCCGCCGCCCCCTCCGCGCCGCCCGGGCTGACCGAGCGCGAGCTGGAGGTCCTCGCCCTGGTCGGCACCGGCCTGTCCAACGCCGAGATCGCCGAGGAGCTGCATGTCGGCGTCACCACGGTCAAGACCCACATCGCCGCCGCCATGGACAAACTGGGCCTGCGCAACCGGATCCAGGCCGCCGTCGTCGCCCACCGCACCGGCCTGGTGGACGCCGCCTTCCGCCCCGTACGCCAGCCCCGCGGCGGCCCCACCGGCTGACCGCCCGTCCGTCGGGCCCTCCTGGCGGCGGACTTCACCCGGCTGCGGCCAGGGCGCGGGGTGGTCCTTGCGCTGGCGTACCACCCGGGGAGTGGTCTCCGGGGGCGGCCCGCCGCCGCTAAAGTCGGAGACGTGTATGTGAAGATCTGCGGACTGAGCGAGCCGGAACACGTGGCCACCGCCGTGCGGGCCGGCGCCGACGCCATCGGGTTCGTCATGACCCGCAGCTCCCGCCGCGTCTCGCCCGAGCGCGCGGCGGAGCTGGCCGCGCTCGTCCCCGGCCATGTGCTCACCGTGGGCGTGTTCCGCGGCGAGGACCCCGAGACGGTCAGGGCCGCGGCGCTGACCTCCGGCGTGCGGGCCGTCCAGTTGCACGGCGACCACCCTCACGGCGACTTCACCGCGCTGAAGGACCTCGGCGCCCGCCTGATCAGGGCCGTGGACGCCCAGGCCGACCTGCGCTGTGGCGCCTACGACGAAGACCTGCTCATCGTCGACGCCCCCCAGGCGGGCTCCGGCCTGCCGTGGGACTGGGCGGCGGTGCGCGGTCGTCCCTCCGGGCAGTGGATGCTGGCGGGAGGCCTCGGCCCGGCCAACGTGGCCGAGGCGATCGAGGCCGCACGGCCCTGGGGGGTCGACGTGTCCAGCGGCGTGGAGAGCGCGCCGGGCGTGAAGGACTCCGGCCTGATCGAGGAGTTCCTGGAGGCGGTGCGGCGGGCGCATGGATGAGCTCGCCATAGGCCCCGCCCTCGATCGCGGGAGCGCGGCCGCCGACCTGGCACGCGCCGTCGCCTTCCTGCACGCCTTCGCCCGGCGCAGGGCGCCGGTGGTGCGGCCGGTGCCGGGCGGGTTCGCGGTCCTCGACGATCGTTACCCAGGCTCGTACGACGACAACAAACTCATCATCCGCGAGGCCCCCGGCGAGGACCTGGAACGGGCCGCCGAACTGCTGATGGCCGCGGCCGACGAGGCGCTCGCGACGCGCGGGCACCGGCTGGTGTGCGTCGACGACGACCGGCTCGGCACATCCTGCGCCCCCGCCTTCACCGCCGCCGGCTGGACCCACGAGACCAACCTGGTCATGACCTTCCACTGCCCGACCCCCACCACCCCGCCCCCAACGGCGCCCCAGGCCGCATCCCAGGCCGCATCCCAGGCAATGTCCCCAGTCGGGCCTCCGCCGGTTGAGGTGCTCGGGCTGGAGGAGGTGGTGGCGGTGTTGCGGCGCGACTGGCGGGAGTCGCTGCCCGAGGCGTCCGACGAGACGATCGACGCGCTCGCCCGGCGGGCGGAGGCGCGGCTGCCGGGTGCCGCCACGGTCGGCTTCCGTGGCGTGCGTGCCCCCGGCGGCGAGATCGCCACCAGGGCCGACCTGTACGTCCACGGCGGCGTCGCCCAGATCGAGAGCGTCTTCACCGCCGAGCCGCACCGCGGCCAGGGCTACGCGCGGATCCTGATGAACGCGTTGCTCGCCGAGGTGGCCGAAGCCGAGCTGATCTTCCTGCTGGCCGACGCCGACGACTGGCCCCGCCACTTCTACACCAGCCTCGGCTTCGAGATCGTCGGCCGCACCCACGCCTTCCTCCGCACCTGACCACCCGTTGACGCACCCGACCGCCCGGTGGCGCTTGACCGCCCGGCGTTGTCCGGCCGCCTGACGATTTGATGGCGCTTGACCGTCCGGCCGCACCTGATCGTCCGGCTGTGCCTGGACGTCCGGGACCTGGCTGACCGTTCGGCCGGGCCCGATCGACTGGCCGCGCCCGGCGACCTGGCCCTCCCCGGAACCGGTTCGGCCGTGTGGCCAGGGCCCGGGCAGGGTGGGGAGAGTGGGTGTGAGCGGGGCCGCTGTGTTGGAGTTCCACGCAGTAGGGTCTCCTGCGTGAGCGAAACTTCCGCCGAGGACCGGATCTGGACGGTTCCTAACCTGCTGAGCTTCCTGCGCCTCCTGGGCGTCCCCGTGTTCCTCTGGCTGGTTCTCGGGCCCAAGGCGGACGGATGGGCCATCGGGATCCTCGCGGTGGCCGGGTTCACCGACTGGCTCGACGGAAAGATCGCCCGCGCGTTCAACCAGATCAGCAGGCTCGGCCGGATCATCGACCCGGCCGCGGACAAGCTCTACGTCTTCGCCACCATCCTCGCCCTGCTGCTGCGCGAGGTGATCCCGTGGTGGCTGGTGATCGTCATCCTCGCGCGCGAACTCTTCGTCGCGAGTTTCTTTCCTGTACTTCGCAAACATGGATACAAGGCACTTCAAGTGCATTTCCTGGGCAAGGCGGCCATGTTCAACCTCATGTACGCCTTCCCTCTGCTCTTCCTCGCCTCCCACACTGGGTGGTATGCCGATATAGCCCGAATTGTCGGGTGGGCCTTCGCGCTCTGGGGCACGGGCCTGTACTGGTGGGCGGGGGTGCTGTACGGGATACAGGTGCGGCGGCTGGTAAGCGCGGCCAAGAAGGGGTGATCGGGTGAGGGCGGTCGTCATGGCGGGCGGGGAGGGCACTCGGCTGCGTCCGATGACCGCCAACCAGCCCAAACCCCTGCTCCCCGTGGCCAACCGCCCGATCATGGAACACGTGCTGCGCCTGCTCAAACGGCACGGCGTCACCGAGACGGTCGTCACGCTGCAGTTCCTGGCCGCCCTCGTGCGCAACTACTTCGGCGACGGCGACGAGCTCGGCATGAGCCTCCAGTACGCCACCGAGGACCTTCCTCTCGGCACCGCCGGCAGCGTCAAGAACGCCGCCGACCGCCTGCGCGACGATCGATTCCTGGTGATCTCCGGCGACGCCCTGACTGATATTGATTTATCAGACATGGTGCGATTCCATCGGGAAAATCAGGCATTAGTGACGATCGGCCTGAAACGGGTTCCGAACCCCCTCGAATTCGGCATCATCATCGTGGACGAGGAGGGCCGCGTCCAGCGCTTCCTGGAGAAGCCCACCTGGGGCCAGGTCTTCTCCGACACCGTCAACACCGGCATCTACGTCATGGAGCCCGAGGTCCTCGACGCCGTCGCGTCAGGCGAGCCCGTCGACTGGTCCTCGGACGTCTTCCCCGCCCTGCTGGAGCGCGGCGCCCCCATCTACGGCTACGTGGCCGACGGCTACTGGGAGGACGTCGGCACCCACGAGAGCTACCTCAAGGCCCAGGCGGACGCCCTGTCGGGCAGAGTCAGGCTGGACATCGCCGGGTTCGAGCTGTCCCCGGGCGTCTGGGTGGCCGACTCGGCCTCGGTCGACCCCGACGCCGTGCTCAAGGGGCCCCTCCTGATCGGCTCGTACGCCAAGGTCGAGGCGGGCGCGGAACTGCGCGAATACACCGTGCTCGGCAACAACGCCGTCGTCCGCGAGGGCGCCTTCCTGCACCGCGCGGTCGTCCACGACAACGTCTACCTCGGCCCCGGCGCCCACCTGCGCGGCTGCGTCATCGGCAAGAGCACCGACGTGATGGCCGGCGCCCGCATCGAGGAGAACGCGGTCATCGGCGACGAATGCGTCATCGAGGCCGAGGCGTACGTCTCCAGCGGCGTCAAGGTGTACCCGTTCAAGACCATCGAGGCCGGCGCGGTCGTCAACACTAGCGTCATCTGGGAGTCGCGCGGCCAGCGGAACCTCTTCGGCCCCAGGGGCGTCAGCGGCCTGGTCAACGTCGAGATCACCGCCGAGCTGTGCGTCCGCCTGGCCAGCGCGTACGCCACCACGCTGAAGAAGGGCGAGCACGTCGTCACCTCCCGCGACTGCTCGCTGGCCGCCAGGGCGCTCAAGCGCGCCGTCATCGGCGCCCTCACCGCCGGGGCCATCAACGTCCTCGACCTGGAGGCGGCCCCGCTGCCCGTGGCCCGCTTCCACACCGCCCGCGAGTCGGCCGCCGGCGGCATCGCGCTGCGCACCACCCCGGGCGACCCGCAGAGCGTGGACATCGTCATCATGGACGGCCGCGGCGCCGACCTGCCCCCGGCGGCCCAGCGCAAGCTGGAGCGGGTCTTCTCCCGCCAGGAGTTCCGCCGCGCCTTCCCCGGCGAGATCGCCGAGCTCACCTATCCGGCCAGGGCCGTCGAGGACTACACCCACGAGCTGCTGCGCCACGTCGGCGTGGCCGGCGTCAAGGACATGAAGGTGGTCGTGGACTGCGCGGGCGGCACCTCCTCGCTGGTGCTGCCGACGCTGCTCGGCCGGGTGGGCGTCGAGGTGCTCACCGTCAACGCCCGCCTGGACGACGTCTCGCCCACCGAGACGCTGGCCGGGCGCCGCCGCGACCTGCAGCGCCTGTCCGAGCTGGTCGGCTCCTCGCGGGCGGCGTTCGGCGTGCGCTTCGACCCGGTCGGCGAGCGCATCGCCCTGGTGGACGAGCAGGGCCAGCTCATCGACGAGGAACGCGCCCTGCTCGTCGTGCTCGACCTGGTGGCGGCCGAGCGCAGGGGCGGCCAGGTGGCGCTGCCGGTCACCACGACCAGGGTCGCCGAGCAGGTCTGCCGCTTCCACGGCGTCCAGGTGCAGTGGACCTCCACCGCGCTCGACGCCCTGACCTCCGCCGCCGCCGGCCCCGACATGATCTTCGCCGCCGACGGGCGCGGCGGCTTCGTGGTGCCCGAGTTCAGCCCGGCCATCGACGGGCTGGCCGCGTTCATGCGCCTGCTCGGGCTGGTGGCCCGCACCCGCCTGTCGCTCAGCCAGATCGACGCGCGGATCCCGGAGGTGAAGCTGCTGCGCCGGACGGTCCCCACGCCGTGGGCGGCCAAGGGCGCCGTGATGCGCTCGGTCATGGAGGCGGCCGAGGCCGAGCCCGACGGCCACCGCGTCGACACCACCGACGGCGTGCGCGTCGCGCACGACGACGGGAGCTGGGTGCTGGTGCTGCCCGCCGCCGCCGAGCCCGTCACCGACCTGTGGGCCGAGGCCGGCGACGTGGACGGCGCCCAGGCGCTGCTCGAACGCTGGGCGCGCATCGTGGAGCAGGCGGCGGGCCGGCCCGGTCACGGAACGTGATCGGAAAGGCTTTACCGATGATGTGCGCGGAGAGTGCCGCAAGATCGTAATGTAGAAACGCGCGGCGGCATGGACCACGGGGCGGGGGCGGCGGTAACTTTGTCTGCGTCCGAACCAACGTGCAGCGCCCCGCCTTGACCTTTGCCGCTGATCAGCGTAAGTTGCGGCATTCGCAAACTTGAAATAGCGAAGCGAGGCGCGCCCCAGAGCACCGTCGCCGCGTCTTCGCGGTAGGAGGCCGAGCCGATCGATGCCGAGCGTCTACTGCACGCAGTGCGGGCACGCCAACCCCGAGGATGCCCGTTTCTGTTCCCGCTGTGGGTCACCGCTGACCAGGCCCGAGGTCTCCGGGGACACCACGTCGACGATCTCCGTCGCGGGAATAGAGGCGTACGAGGCTGAGACAGGCGACATGCTCCTGGCCGAGCGAGCGCTGGTCGAGCAGCTGCCGCCCGGCACGGCGTTGCTCACCGTCACCAGGGGCCCCAACCAGGGCAGCCGCTTCCGGCTGGACAAGGAGCTGACTACCACGGGGCGTCATCCGGAGAGCGACATCTTCCTCGACGACATCACCGTCTCCCGCCGCCACGTCGAGTTCTACCGCCACCGCGGCGGCCAGTTCTCCGTGCGCGACGTGGGCAGCCTCAACGGCACCTACGTCAACAGGGAGCGCATCGAGGAGGTCCCCCTGCACTCCGGAGACGAGGTGCAGATCGGCAAGTTCCGCCTCGTCTTCCTGATGCGAGGCAACCCCGGGGTATGAGCGGGCGGAGCGAGAGACCCATGGACACGGCCTCCGCACGCCCGCGGCCACGGGAGGCGGTCGCGTGAGTTCTCAGGCGGCACGGTCGCACATGAGCATCGGGGAGGTGCTCGCGCTCCTGCAGGGCGAGTTCCCCGATGTCACGATCTCCAAGATCAGGTTCCTGGAGGGCGAGGGGCTGATCGAGCCGGAGCGCAGCCCCTCCGGCTACCGCAAGTTCACCCACCTCCACGTGGAGCAGCTGCGCTTCATCCTCACCGAGCAGCGCGACCACTACCTCCCGCTGCGGGTGATCAAGGACCGGATGGCCGAGAGCTTCGGCCGGCCACGCGAGGTCCGGCAGGCGCAGGAGGTCAGGCTCGACCGGGCCGAGCTGCTCGAGGCCGCCGAGATCGACGAGGAGACGCTCGCCGAGCTGGAGGACTACGGCCTGCTCGTGCCCGTGGCCAGGCGCTACGACGAGGAGGCGCTCAAGGTGGCCCGCGCCGTGGGCGCCCTGTCCCGCTTCGGCCTGCACGCCCGCCACCTGCGGGCGGTCAGGGCCGCGGCCGAGCGCGAGGCCGGGCTCGTCGAGCAGACCGTCGCCCCGATACTCAAGCGGCGCGCCCCCGGCGCCATCGGCGAGGCCGACGAGGTGGCCAGGGAATTGACCGCCCTGCTGCTCGACCTGCACGCATCCCTTGTACGCACGGGCGTCCGCTCGGTCCTGGGGCGTTGAGAGCGTCGCGAGCTGCCAGGCCCGGGCACATTCGAGGCCTGCCGGGTGTTACGTTGAATTGAAGAAGCCATGTCAGCAGAAGTGATGACCGAAGAGCTGTGCCGGGTGACCGGTCAGGAATACGGAGCAGCCCGTGTTGCAGATGGAGGTCGTGGGCGTACGAGTTGAAATGCCCACTAATCAGCCGATCGTCTTGCTCAAGGAGGCACACGGGGAGCGGTTCCTTCCGATATGGATAGGCATGACCGAGGCCACCGCCATCGCGCTGGCCCAGGCGGAGGAGCCGCCGCCGCGGCCCCTCACCCATGACCTGTTCAGAGACGTGCTGAGCGCGCTCGGCGTCGGGCTGCGCGCGGTCAACATCGTCGCCCTGCGTGACGGCATCTTCTTCGCCGACCTGGTCTTCTCCAACGGCGTGGAGGTGAGCGCGCGGCCGTCCGACTCGATCGCGCTCGCGCTGCGCACCGGGGCCCGCATCTTCGCCAGCGAGGAGGTCGTCCAGGAAGCCGGGGTCATCATCCCGGACGACCAGGAGGACGAGGTGGAGAAGTTCAGGGAGTTCCTTGACACGATCACTCCCGAAGACTTCGGCAGGGCGGGGTAGGTATTTCAGTGCATTTACGCTTCACGACGCGCCGAGCCGGATCGTTGACTGCGCATGGTCACGGTCCTACGGTGCAAGTGAAACCCGTGGTCGCCTTTTACGAACCCCCAGATCAGGCCACGGGATGAGAGAAAGCCGGAGGTCCGCGTGGCGGTCAGCAGCGGCGAGGGAAAGACGGCCGGCCAGGAAGATCCGGTACGGCGCGAGAGCGCGCGGCAGCGTGCCGGAGAGCAGGGTCTGCTCTTCGACCAGCAACCCAGGACGCTGCCGGGTGACATCGGATACCGCGGGCCGACGGCCTGTGCGGCGGCCGGCATCACCTACAGGCAGCTCGACTACTGGGCACGCACCGGTCTGGTGGAGCCCACGATAAGAGCCGCGCAGGGCTCGGGATCGCAGCGGCTCTACAGCTTCCGCGACATCCTGGTGCTCAAGGTCGTCAAGCGGCTGCTCGACACCGGAGTGTCGCTGCAGCAGATCCGTACGGCCGTGCAGCACCTGCGTGACCGCGGGGTCGGTGACCTCGCGCAGATCACGCTCATGAGCGACGGCGTCAGCGTCTACGAGTGCACCTCGGCCGACGAGGTGATCGACCTGCTCCAGGGCGGCCAGGGCGTGTTCGGCATCGCGCTCGGCCGGGTCTGGCGTGAGGTCGAGGGCTCCCTCGCGGAGCTGCCGGGGGAACGCGCGGCGGTCGAGGACACCGTCCCGGCCGACCATCCCGCTGACGAGCTGGCCCGCAGGCGACGCGCCCGCCGCACCGGCTGAGGGCACCCGGCTCCACGAGGGCCGGGATGCCGGAAGAGGGGACTCCGATCCCCGGTATGACGCGCAGGCCCCTGGGAATGCGGGGCCCCGCGGCCACCTCCCGAGAGGGCGCCTGGGAGCGCTGAATCCCCAGGGAACACGCACGCGACGGTCCGATGACCGGCTAATGGGGCGTAGCGGTGTAATCTAGGACAGCAAGGCTGACGACCCCGTGCGGGAGAGTCCCCGGGCCCATCGCGGCGCCGGGGCGCCGAAGGAGCAACCCTCCCCGGAATCTCTCAGGCATCCTGTACCGCTCGGGCGAGGCGACTCTGGAAAGCAGGCGCTCCCGCCAGGGGCGCCTCACCGACGGTGCAAGCCCCACCGGGGGTGAAGCTCTCAGGTCGCGGTAGCACGTACGTCGTGCGGCCGCGCTGACAGAGGGGGAGATCCGGCACTCGCCCGCGCCCTGGCGCCGGTCTCCACAGCCTCGGGAGGCACACCCATGACCGATCTGTCAGCTCCGCCGTTCTCGTCCAGGCACATCGGCCCGTCGGAGTCCGAGCAGCAGCGCATGCTCGAAGCCGTGGGCTTCGAGTCCGTGGCGGATCTGGTGGCGGTGGCCGTGCCCGAGTCCATCAGGGTCAAGGACCGCCTCAAGCTGCCCGCCGCGATCGGCGAGGCCGAGGCCGTTGCCGAGCTGCGCGCCCTGGCCGGGCGCAACCGCGTGCTCACCTCGATGATCGGCCTGGGCTACTACGACACCGTCACGCCCGCCGTCATCCGCCGCAACCTGCTGGAGAACCCGGGCTGGTACACCGCCTACACGCCGTACCAGCCGGAGATCTCGCAGGGGCGCCTGGAGGCGCTGCTGAACTTCCAGACCGTCGTCTCCGACCTCACCGGCCTGCCCGTCTCCGGCGCGTCCCTGCTGGACGAGGCCACCGCCGCCGCCGAGGCCATGACGCTGGCCCGCCGGGCGGGCAAGTCGAAGAGCTCCGTGTTCGTGGTGGACGCCGACGCGCTGCCCCAGACCAAGGCTGTGCTCGCCACCAGGGCCGAGCCGCTCGGCATCACGCTGGTGGAGCACCCGCTCGACGGCGAGCTGCCCGAATGCTTCGGCGTGCTCGTGCAGTACCCCGGCGCCTCGGGCCGGCTGCGCGACTTCCGCGCCGTGGCCGCCGCCGCCCACGAGGCCGGCGCGCTGGTCGTGGCCGCCGCCGACCTGCTGGCCCTGACGCTCATCGCCGCCCCCGGCGAGCTGGGCGCCGACATCGCCATCGGCTCCTCACAGCGCTTCGGCGTGCCGTTCGGGTTCGGCGGGCCGCACGCCGCCTACATGTCCGTACGCGAGGGGCTGCAGCGCCAGCTCCCCGGCCGCCTGGTGGGCGTGTCGGTGGACGCCGACGGCGACCCCGCCTACCGCCTGGCCCTGCAGACCCGCGAGCAGCACATCCGCCGCGAGAAGGCCACCAGCAACATCTGCACCGCCCAGGTCCTGCTGGCCGTCATCGCCGGCATGTACGCCGTCTACCACGGCCCCGAGGGCCTGCGCCGCATCGCCCACCGCGTCCACCGCCACGCCGGCGCGCTGGCCGCCGGGCTGCGCGAGGGCGGCGTGGAGATCGTGCACCAGGAGTTCTTCGACACCGTGCTCGCCCGCGTGCCCGGCCGGGCCGCCGAGGTCGTGGCCGCCGCCGCCGAGCGGGGCGTCAACCTCTGGCAGGTGGACGACGACCACGTCTCCGTCGCCTGCGACGAGAAGACCGGCGCCGCCGAGGTGGCCGCGGTGCGGGCCGCCTTCGGGATCTCCCCGGACGGCGGGGCCGAGCCCGAGCACACCCCCGACGCGCTGCCCGCCGAGCTCCTGCGCGAGAGCGCGTACCTGACCCACCCGGTCTTCCACGCCCACCACTCCGAGACCGCGATGCTGCGTTACCTGCGCAAACTGCAGGACAAGGACATCGCTCTCGACCGCTCCATGATCCCGCTCGGCTCCTGCACGATGAAGCTGAACGCGACCACCGAGATGGAGCCGATCACCTGGCCCGAGTTCGCCGCGATCCACCCGTACGCGCCCGCCGGGCAGACCGAGGGCTACCGCGAGCTCATCGGCACGCTGGAGGGCTGGCTGGCCGAGGTGACCGGCTACGACGCCGTCTCCCTCCAGCCGAACGCCGGCTCGCAGGGCGAGTTCGCCGGGCTGCTGGCCATCCGCGCCTACCACCGCGACCAGGGCCAGGGCGAGCGCGACGTCTGCCTCATCCCGTCCTCGGCCCACGGCACCAACGCCGCCAGCGCCGTCATGGCCGGCATGCGGGTCGTCGTCGTGGCCTGCGACGACGACGGCAACATCGACCTGGCCGACCTCGACGCCAAGATCGACAAGCATCGGGACGCGCTGGCCGCGATCATGGTGACGTACCCGTCCACGCACGGCGTGTACGAGGAGAGCATCACCGAGGTCTGCGCCAAGGTGCACGAGGCCGGCGGCCAGGTGTACGTGGACGGCGCCAACCTCAACGCCCTGGTCGGCCTGGCCAAGCCGGGCGAGTTCGGGGCCGACGTGTCCCACCTCAACCTGCACAAGACCTTCTGCATCCCGCACGGCGGCGGCGGCCCCGGCGTCGGCCCGGTCGCGGTCCGCGCCCACCTGGCCTCCTACCTGCCGGGCCACCCGCTGCACGACGGCAGCGCGGTCGGTCCCGTCTCGGCGGCCCCGTACGGGTCGGCCGGCATCCTGCCGATCTCGTGGGCGTACGTCAGGATGATGGGCGCCGACGGACTCACCGCCGCCACCGAGCAGGCCATCCTGTCGGCGAACTACCTGGCCAGGCGGCTGGCCCCGCACTACCCGGTCCTCTACACCGGCCGCGGCGGCCTGGTCGCCCACGAGTGCATCATCGACCTGCGCCAGATCACCAAGGAGACCGGCGTCACCGTAGACGACGTGGCCAAGCGGCTCATCGACTACGGCTTCCACGCCCCGACCATGTCGTTCCCCGTCGCAGGGACCCTCATGATCGAGCCGACCGAGAGCGAGGACCTCGCCGAGCTCGACCGGTTCGCCGACGCCATGGCCGCCATCAGGGCCGAGATCGCCAAGATCGCCTCCGGCGACTACGACAGGACCGACAACCCGCTGCGGAACGCGCCCCACACGGCCGAGTCCGTCAGCGCCGACGAGTGGACGCACCCGTACGGGCGCGGCGAGGCCGCCTACCCGCTGGCGTCGCTGCGCGACGGCAAGTACTGGGTGCCGGTGCGCCGCATCGACCAGGCCTACGGCGACCGCAACCTGGTGTGCTCCTGCCCCCCGCTGGAGGCGTACGAGGACTGAGCCGAGCGAGGTGGGAGGACTGTCACCCCGGTGCCAGTCCTTCCGCGTCAAGTGAGCAGACATGATCGTCAGAAGTCGTTAGGCTTCGGTGCGACCGTCGCCCCAAGGAGCTCTCTTGACGTCCTCAGAGCTGGAGACACCGCCCCTCGACACCGCCCGCCGCCTGGCCGAGGAGGGTGACCTCGACGCCGCGGCCGACATCCTGAGCCGGCTCGCCGCCGACCCGGGCGAGCCCGACAGGGCGCAGGCCGCCGTGGGCCTCGCCGTGGTGCTGGAGCAGCGCGGCGACGTCGAGCGGGCCAGGGCCGCCGCCAGGACCGCCCTGGCCACCGGGCACCCCGAATACGCCGCCCAGGCGGCCTGTCACCTGGCCCAGGGCTTCGAGCGGGAGGGCCGGGCCGACCAGGCCAGGGCCGCCTGGCAGGCCGTCCTCGGCGTCGGCACGGCCGCGTACGTGCCGCTGGCCCACCTCGCGCTGGCCCGGCTGGCGGTCGAGGCGGGCAACCTGGAGGAGGCCGGAGACGAGCTGCGCGCAGCCGTGCGCGCGGGCGTCGAATCCGGTGACGACAAGATGGGCGCGCACGCGGCGCAGCGGCTGGCCGAGCTGATGCTGGAGCACGGGGAGCCGGGCCCGGCGGCCGAGGTGCTGCTGGAGGCGCTGGAGTTCGCCCCCGCCGACGAGGTGCCCGGCCTGCGGGTCCAGCTCGGCATCGCGCATCTGGAGCTGGCCTGCGCCGAGTTCGCCGAGAGCGTCGAGGGCGGCGCCGACCCGCGTACCGGCGCGCTGGCCATCGAGCTGCTCGCCCGCACCCTGCCGCTGCGCGGGCGCGACGACGACGCGGGCCGGGTGTGGACGTACGGGCTCGAACACGAGGACGAGACGCTGGCGGCCGAGGTCCGCCTGCGCTACCAGCGCGGCGCCTGACCCCGCGCCGCCTGCCCGCAGGTCAGGGGCGGCGCATGACGGCCGCCGCTGCCGCCACGTTGACCAGCACGATCGCCAGCCACGCGACCAGCAGCCCGAACGCGCCTCCCGTGGTGCCCGCGATGGCCGTGAGCGGAACCCCGATGCCCAGTGAGCCCAGCGCGATCGGGACCAGCGGCGTCGTCTGACCCGCCTTCTTGCGCGGCGTGGCGCCGTGGTGGTCGAGCTCGGCCCGGACCCGCGCGGCGATCGTGGCGTCGAGGCGCTCCATGAACGAGTCGACGAGCGCCGGCTCGTAGTCGGCGCCGAGCTCGCGGCGCGCCTCCAGCGTGGCCCGCAGGTCGTCCCTGAGGCGTTTGTCTGACATGGACAGCATCATCTCCCGCCGCGCGCCGCGCCGTCATCAGCCCTGAGGTCTAGTGCGCGATCCTCCCCAGGTACCGTGCTGCCATGCAGGTGATGACCCCGAGAGGGCCGGCGCTGGTCGAGGTGGACGAGGTCGCGGACGCGCGGCTGCTGCTGGTGCTGACCCACGGATCGGGCGGGGGAGTGGAGGCCCCCGACCTGCTGGCCGTGCGCGACGCCGCCGTGGCGGCCGGGGTGAGCGTGGCCAGGGTGACGCAGGCGTTCCGGGTGGCGGGGGCGCGGGCGCCAGGTTCGGCGGCGCGGCAGGACGAGGCGTGGGAGATCGTCCTGGGCGAGTTGCGGGCGGCCCGGCCGGGGCTGCCGGTCGTGCAGGGCGGGCGGAGCAACGGGGCCCGTGTGGCCTGCCGGACGGCCAAGGCCGTCGGAGCCGCCGCGGTGGTGGCGCTGGCCTTCCCGCTGCACCCGCCGGGGCGGCCTGAGCGGTCGAGGGCCGATGAGCTGCGCGGCGCCGGCGTGGACGTGCTGGTGGTGAACGGGGAACGCGACCCGTTCGGCGTTCCCGACGCCGGGGACGCCGCGCGCCTGGTGGTGCTGCCGGGGGAGGGCCATGAGCTGAAACGTGACCCCGCCCGGGTGGGCGAGGTCGTCGCGGAGTGGATCGTCCGCTACGCGTAGGCGTGGATCTCGCGGGACGCGGAGGCGACGCGTAGGCGTGGGACTCGCTGGAGGCGTGCGTGTGGACCCTGCCTGAGGCGTCAGGCCGGACGCGGGCGCGGACCTCGCAGGGAAGCGTCAGGCGGCGCCGACGGCGGGCCGGTGCGGGGCGATGGCGGTGCCGCTGGGAAGCAGCTCCCCGGTGTCCTCGAACAGGACGACGCCGTTGCAGAGCAGGCTCCACCCCTGTTCGGGGTGGCAGGCCAGGGTGCGTGCCGCCTCGCGGTCAGGCGCCTCGGCATCCGGACAGGCCGGGTCGTGCGGGCACATCGGCGTGCCTCCGATATCTCGTGGGTCGCTCCCGTGCTGGAGGGTCGGGAGCCGGCTCGGGTTGTTGTGTTCGTTCTGGCAAGTGTGCGATGTGTGTCACGTGTTCCGACATAGTCCGTTCGGACTGTTACAGGAGGATCCCCGGGTCGTGTGACCTTCGACACAGCGTGCCTTATGCAGGATAACGGGCCAAGCGTGACACGCGCATCACGTTTGCAATCCCTTGAGCAGAGCGTCGAGCCCGCGCTCGAAGTCGATATCGGCTCTTTCGTCCCTCCTGACCCATTCATCAACCTCCGGGTCGGCCCATCCGGACTGCTGCACCTCCACGGCCACGCTGCCGAACACGAACGCCCGCAGCGACCGCACGGCCTCCGGGGCGTCGCCGAGACCGCCCTCGGCGAGCTGCTCGGTCTGCTCCCTGATGGCGATGGCGGTCGCCCCCTTGGGCGGCTTGGTCAGGGCCAGGGCCAGCACGCCAGGATGCTCGCGCAGCAGCTCCCTGCCCGCCCGGCACCACGCCCTGGCGGTCTCCTGCCAGGTGGGGCCCCGCTCGACGTGGACGGTGGTGACGTGTTCCGCCAGGGCGTCCATCAGCGCCTCCTTGCCGCGTGGCAGGTGGTGGTAGATGGCCATGGCCTCCACCTCCAGGGCGTCGCCCAGGCGGCGCATGGTGAGGCGGCGCAGGCCCTGGCTGTCGGCGATGTGGAGTGCGGCCTCGATGATGCGCTCGCGGGAGAGGGGCACCGGTGGTCTCTTGGCGGGCATGGAGATCATCTTACTATGTAAAGGCGGTCGCGCCAGGGCGATTTCCGCCCGTGTCGCGCGACGGCGTACCCTTGGGCGTTGCACCAGTACCGACAGCTTTAAGGGGCAGGGCCGATGGCGTTTTTCCGTCCGCGGGTGAGCCGGGAGGCAGAGGTCCGCTACCACGCGGACCTGGAGATCTCCAAGAGCTTCCCCGAGTTCATCGAGAAGGCCAGGCAGGCCGAGCAGGTGCTGCGCGAGCTGCAGGCGGCGGGAGCCGACGAGATCGAGCTGCTGGCGGCCGGGAAGGCCTTCGACGCGGCGCTCACCGAGGCGCTGCGCGCCGCCGAGGCCGGGCAGCGGGCCACGTTCGGAGTGAAGGCCTACGACGACCGGATCGCCCGCCGCAAGGCCAAGGCCACGCCGGCCGGCGCCATGTGGACGGCCGAGGTCGAGCGGCTGCGCACCCTGCGCGAGGACAACCGGCTGTGGGGGATCCCCCGCGTGCCCAGGCCGGTGCCCGCGACCGCCTGACCTGAGAAGGTCACGCTCGCGGCTGTCCGGTCCGGCCAGACTGTCTGGATACGCGGGCTGGATACGCGGGCTGGATACGCGAGCGAATGAGCCCCGGCGCCGTGTGAGGGTGCCGGGGCTCTCGTTCAGCTGGCCCAGTCGAGCAGCGGGCGCGTGTTGCTCGGGTGGCGCAGCTTGGACAGAGACTCCTTCTCCAGCTGCCTGATGCGCTCCCTGGTCAGCCCCAGGTACTTGCCGATCTCGTCCAGGGTGTGCGGCTTGCCGTCCACCAGGCCGAAACGCAGCGCCATGATCTTCGACTCCCGCGGCGAGAGGTTGTCGAGCACGCCCCGCAGCTGGTCGCCCAGCAGCTGGCGGTCGACGATCTCCGACGCCTCGGGGGAGTCGACGTCCTCGATGAGGTCGCCGATCGTGGTCTCCCCGTCCTCGCCGATCGTCGCGTTCAGCGAGATCGGCTGACGGCTCGTGCGCAGCAGCTCCTCGATCTGGTCCGGCGTCTTGTCCAGCTCGACGGCCAGCTCCTCGGGCGTGGGCTCGCGGCCCAGGCGCTGGTGCATGTCACGCTCGACGCGCGACAGCTTTGACAGCATCTCCAGCACGTGCACGGGCAGCCGGATCGTCCTGGCCGAGTCGGCGAAGCCGCGCTGGATGGCCTGGCGGATCCACCACATGGCGTACGTGGAGAACTTGAAGCCCTTGGTGTAGTCGAACTTCTCCACGGCCCTGATCAGGCCCAGGTTGCCCTCCTGGACGACGTCCAGCAGGGACATGCCGCGGTCGGTGTACTTCTTGGCGACGGAGACCACCAGCCGCAGGTTGGCCTCCAGCATGTGGTCCTTGGCCTGCCGGCCGTCCTCCACGACCAGGTGGAGGTCCGCCCGGGCGGCGGGCGACAGGTCGGGCTGGGTCTCCAGCTTGTACTCGGCGTACAGGCCCGCCTCGATCCGCCTGGCCAGCTCGACCTCCTGGGCGGCGGTGAGCAGGGTGCGGCGGCCGATGGACTTGAGGTAGGTGTGCACCGAGTCGCCCATGACGGACTGCGTGTCGTCCAGGTCGATCGGCTCGTTGTCGATTTCGGCTTCCTCCGCGTTCGCGACGAGGTCGTCCGGGACGTCCTCCTCGTGCTCGGGCTTGGACTCCGGCGCCGTCACCGCCTTCGCCGCATCGGCCGTGGCGGCTCGCGCGCCGTTGCCGGTGCCGTTCCCATTGCCGTTCGCCGCGCCGTTCACCGCGCCGTTCACCGGGGTGGTTTTTGCCTCGGAGCCCTTGCTGCGGGTACTCTTTGCCCGCGCGGTCTTCCCGGCGGAAGTGGTCTTCTTCTGGGCGTTCTTCTTGGGGGCGGTCGTGCTGAGAGACGGCTCGTTCTCGGCGGCCAGGCTCACGCCGGCCTCCGAAAGCTCGCGCAGGATCGTGCGACCTTCAGAGGGGCTGATGCCGGCCATCGCGAACGCGTCACGCAGCTCCGCCAGAGAAAGGTGACCCTGGGCTCGCCCTCGTTCAATCAGCTGATCGAGAGCAGCGGGTGGGGTCGCCACGGCGGTTCTGGGCATGAGGACACCTCCTCCGTACGGAGTGGAAGCGATCAGGCAGGTTGTGGTGGGGCGGCTTCGCATCCGCACGGCGCACCAGTATCAATAACGCCAAACGCCGTCATTTGTTCCCGTGCGCCCTAAGCGGGGCGAAAAAGGGGCGGATCGCCCACATGACGAACCGCCCCAGGGGTCGTGTTTATTCCGTCGACCCGTGACCGCCCGGCTGCACCTCAGGCATCGGCATGGGCTCGGCGTCCTCCATGCGCTGGTCGGTCCAGTATTCGAGGACCTTCTCCGGATCCGGGTTGATCTCCCTGGAGACGATGAAACCGTCGGTGGTCGCGGGGGCCGGAGTCGCGTCCAGCACCTGGGGCAGCTCTTGGGGCTCGCCGGACGGCGCCTTCTCCACCACGGCTCGGGTCTCCCTCGCGACCTGGTCGAGCTTTCCCGCCGAGGCGGCCGCCGCGACTGAGGCGCCTCCGGCGACGATGACGCCGACGACGGCCGCGGATGCCCACAGCTTGCGGGTCTGGTCCATGAAGGCTCCCTCCTTCTCCCCACTATGACGCATCGGCCACTCGTCAGGTTCCTGCCCTAAGCCGCATCAAATCGGTCTTGCCGTTCGGGAGCAGCGGGAGTCGCTCGACGAGCCGCAGGTCGCGCGGGGCGGCGTAGGGGGCGAGCCTATCGCGGCAGAATGCCCGCAATTGCTGAAGTGTGACGGGTGTGTCGGGGTCGGCGGGGACCACGACGGCGGTGACGCGCTCGCCCCACTCAGCGTCGGGCAGGCCGATCACGGCGGCGTCGGCGACGTCGGGATGGGCGCGCAGGACGGCGGTCACGACGCCGGCCACCACCTTCTCGCCGCCGGTGTTGATGACGTCGTCGGCCCGGCCGAGCACGCGCAGGCGGCCGTCGTTCAGCTCGCCGAGGTCGGAGGTGACGAACCAGCCGCCGTCCAGCGGGGCGGGTGGCTCGGCGAAGCGGTAGCCGGAGAAGAGCACCGGGCCGGAGATCCTGATCAGCCCATCCGCGCCGATTTTGAGATCTACATTGTCAAGGGGCCGGCCGTCGTACACGCAGCCGCCGCTCGTCTCGCTCGACCCGTACGTCGTCACGACCCTCGCGCCGAGGGCGGTGGCCCGCTCGACCAGGCCGGGCCCAGGCGCCGCCCCGCCCAGCACGATGGTCCTGAACACCGACAGATCCGCCCCCATCTCGACCAGCCGGTGCAACTGGGTGGGCACGAGGGAGACGTGGTGGGCGCCGGAGTCCAGCACCGCGTGCGGGTCGAAGGCCGGGTGGATGATCGGCTCGCTCTCCGAGAGCAGGGCGCGGACCAGGACCTGCAGCCCCGAGACGTGGGAGACGGGCAGGCAGCACAGCCAGCGGTCGCCCTTCGCGGCGCCCACGCGGCGGATCGAGGCGGCCGCGCACGCGCGCAGCGCCTCGGCGGAGAGCATCACGCCCTTGGGCGGGCCGGTAGTGCCGCTGGTGGCGATCACGATCGCCACGTCGCCCGGCACGCCGGCCCCGCCGGGTCTGGGGACGCCGTTCACGTGGGTGGGGCGCAGCGCGTCCAGGGCGGGCTCGTGGTGGCCGGGGGAGAGCGGGAGGACGGCCGGGCCGTCGCCGGAGAGGGCGTCGCGGATCGCCGTGAAGAGGGCGGTCCCGGCAGGCTGCACAATGGCATGCAGCGGGCGGTCCGGATGCGACGGGTTCCTCCACATGCTCGTAAGGTTAATGGTGACAGGTCGGACAGTGGCGCAGGGAGGGTCGTGACGCGTTCTCCCGTGGTCTTCCGGATCCCGATGCGGACGCGGTTCCGTGGGCAGACCGTCAGGGAAGGGGTGCTGCTGCACGGCCCGGCGGGGTGGGGGGAGTTCTCCCCGTTCCCCGAATACGGCCCGCGCGAGTGCGCACGCTGGCTGGCGTGTGCCCGCGAGGCGGCGTTCGAGGGCTGGCCGGAGCCGGTGCGCGACAGCGTCCCGGTCAACGCGACCGTGCCCGCGGTCGATCCCGAGCGGGCCCATGACATCGTGCGGCGCTCGGGGTGCGCCACGGCGAAGGTCAAGGTGGCCGAGCCGGGGCAGACGTTCGACGACGACGTGGCCAGGGTCGAGGCCGTGCGCGACGCGCTCGGGCCGTCGGGGCGGCTGCGGGTCGACGTCAACGGCGCCTGGGAGGTCGATGAGGCCGTCCGCCGGCTCAAGCGGCTCGACCGTTTCGACCTCGAATACGCCGAGCAGCCGTGCGCCACGCTGGAGGAGCTGGCGGCGGTGCGGCGGGCGTGCGACGTGCCGATCGCGGCCGACGAGTCGATCCGCAGGGCCGAGGACCCGCTGCGGGTCAGGGCGGCGGAGGCGGCCGACATCGCGGTGGTGAAGGTGCAGCCGCTGGGCGGGGTGCGCGCGGCGCTGCGGGTGGTGGAGGCGTGCGGGCTGCCCGCGGTGGTCTCCAGCGCCGTGGAGACGTCCGTGGGCCTGGCGGCGGGGCTGGCGCTGGCCGCGGCGCTGCCGTCGCTCCCGTACGCGTGCGGGCTCGGCACCATGGCGCTGCTGTCGGGCGACGTCGTGGACGATTCGCTGGTTCCGGTGGACGGCAGGCTGGCGGTACGGCGACCCAGCGTAGATTATGGCCTTTTGTCGGCTTTTGAGATTGAATCTCCCCAGTGGCTTGGCCGGATGCAGGAGGCGTCACGTTGAACCCCGCTACCGCGCTGGCCACCGTGCTGGTCGATGAGCTGGTGCGCTGCGGCCTGACCGACGTGGTGCTGGCGCCCGGCTCGCGCTCCGCCCCGCTGGCGCTGGCGCTGCACGCCGAGTCCCGGGTGCGGCTGCACGTACGGATCGACGAGCGCTCGGCGTCGTTCCTGGCCCTGGGGCTGGCCCGGCGCTCCGAGCGTCCCGTGGCGCTGATCTGCTCCTCCGGCACCGCCGCCGCCAACTTCCACCCCGCCGTCATCGAGGCGGGCGAGTCGGGCGTGCCGCTGCTGGTCCTGACCGCCGACCGCCCGCCCGAGCTGCGCGGCACCGGCGCCAACCAGACGATCGACCAGATCAAGCTGTACGGCGGCGCCACCCGCTGGTTCGCCGAGGTCGGCGTGCCGGAAGACCGCCCCGGCCAGGTCGCCTACTGGCGCTCGCTGGCCTGCCGCGCCTACCAGCGCGCCGCAGGCGCGGGCAACCCCGGCCCGGTCCACCTCAACCTGGCCTTCAGGGAGCCGCTGATCCCCGACGGCGACACCACCTGGTCAGAGCCGCTCGACGGCGGCGCCAACGGCCCCTGGGTGCGTGCCAGGGTCGCGCCGCCGCCCATAGCCCTGCACATCCCGCCCACCAGGCGCGGCGTGCTCGTGGTCGGCGACGGCGCCGCCAACGTGCGCCGCTACGTCGCGGCGGCGGGCATGGCCGGCTGGCCGGTGCTGTCGGAGCCCAACGGCGGCGGCCGCTACGGCGACCACGCCATCTCGACCTACCACTACCTGCTCAGCACGCCCGAGTTCGCCGACGCGCACAGGCCCGACGTGGTCGTCACGCTGGGCCGTCCCGGGCTGTCCCGGCCGCTGCTGTCGTGGCTGAAGCGCGCGGACGAGCACATCGTGGTGGCGCCCGATCTCGACCGCTGGCCCGACCCGACGCGTTCGGCCACGCAGGTGGCGCAGGCGGTGGAGATCCCGGTCGCCTCGGGTGACGACACCTGGCTGCACGCCTGGCGGCAGGCCGACCTGGCGGTCAGGGCGGCCATGGACGAGGTGCTCGACCTGTCGGGCACCAGCGAGCCGCGCCTGGCCAGAGACCTGGTCGACGCGCTGCCGAACGGGGCGCTGCTGTTCTGCGGCTCCTCCATGCCGATCCGCGACCTCGATCAGGCGATGCGGCCCAGGCGCGGCATCCGGCTGATGGCCAACAGGGGCGCCTCCGGCATCGACGGCCTGGTGTCCACCGCCATGGGGGCGGCGCTGGCGCACAACGGCCCCTCCTACGCGCTGATCGGCGACCTGTCCTTCTTGCACGACCAGAACGGGCTCGTGCTCGGGCCCCGTGAGCCCCGGCCCGACCTGTGTCTCGTCGTGGTCAACAACGACGGGGGCGGCATCTTCTCGCTGCTGCCCCAGGCCGCGGTGCGTGACCCGTTCGAGCGGGTGTTCGGCACGCCGCACGGGGTGGACCTGGGGTACGTGGCTGCCGCGACGGGCACTCCGTACACGCTGGTGGGTGACCTCAGTGATCTGCCCAAGGCGATGCGGGGCGATGGGCCCAGGGTGGTCGAGGTGCGTACGGACCGGGAGGAGAACGCGCTCGTGCACGCCCGCCTGCGCGACGCCGCGCAGGAGGCCGTCCGCGCCTACCTGGCCGGCTGACCCAGGGTTGGACGTCAGCGGGCGAGGACGTCCAGGAGGCGGTTGAGCGGGCCGTCCAGGCCGTAGCGATCGGCCAGGGCGACCAGCGCCTCCGGGTCGCGCGGCTTGGCCGGCAGGGTCAGATCGGCGTCCGGCAGCGGCGCGTCGGGAGCCACCTTCACCACGGCTGGGGCGGCGCTCAGGTAGTCGCGGGCGGCGCTCAGCTTGGTGCGGCTGCCGGCCGGGAAACCGTCGGTGACGCCCGCGTCGAGGGCCTCGAGCAGCGCCGCGAGCGAGCCGAACCGGGTGATCAGGGCGGCGGCGGTCTTCTCGCCGACGCCCGCCACGCCGGGCAGGCCGTCGCTGGGGTCGCCGCGCAGGGTGGCGAAGTCGGCGTAGGAACGGCCGGGGATGCCGTATTTGCCGGTGACGAACGCCTCGTCCACGATCTGCAGGTTGCGCACTCCGCGGGCGGTGTAGAGGACGCGGACCGGCCGGGAGTCGTCGACGAGCTGGAACAGGTCGCGGTCGCCGGTGACGATGTCGACCGCGCCGGGCGCCTGGTGGGTGAGCGTGCCGATGACGTCGTCGGCCTCGTAGCCGGGCGACTCCAGCCGGGCCACGCCGAGGGCGTCGAGCACCTCCTGGATGACCGCGATCTGCGGCACGAGCGCCTCGGGCACCTCCTCCTGGTCGCCCCCTTGGCCGGTGCCGGCGACGCGGTGCGCCTTGTACGTCGGGATCGCCGCGACCCGGAACGCCGGCCGCCAGTCGGCGTCCATGGTGGCGGCCAGCTCGGTGGGGGAGTGCTGGCGTACCAGGGTGGCGATCATGTCGATGAGGCCGCGCACCGCGTTGACGGGCGAGCCGTCCGGGGCCTTGATCGACTCCGGTATGCCGAAGAAGGCGCGGAAGTAGAGCGACGGGGTGTCCAGAAGCATCAGCACTAGGACAGTATGCCCACCGCCAGCAGACACGCGTCGTCCTCCGGGTTGGGGCCGCCGATGTCGGCGAGCAGGCGGTCGAGGCTCGCGTCCAGATCGTGCCCGCGCACCCGGCGCGCGGCGGCCAGTACCAGGTCGAGGCCGACGTCGATGTCGCGCGTACGCCGCTCGACCAGCCCGTCGGTGAACAGCAGCAGCTGGTCGCCGGGCAGCAGCCGGGTGGTGGCCAGCTCGTACGGGCTGCCTGACGCCGCGCCGAGCAGCACGCCCCTGGGCTGCGCGAGCTGGGTGGCCTCCCCGTCGCGGACGAGGATGGGCGCCAGGTTGCCCGCCTGGCCCCAGGCGAACACCCGGGTCTCGGGGTCGAGATGGCCGATGATCGCGGTGGCGGTGGTGTCTTTCAGCTGGTGCATGACGAGGTCGTTCAGCCAGGCCAGCAGCCGGTTGGCGCCCTGCCCGGTCATCGCCAGGCCGACCAGGGCGTGGCGGAGGTGGGCCATGCGCGAGATCGCGGGCAGGCCGTGCCCCGAGGCGTCGCCGATCGCCAGCAGCACGCGGCCGTCGGGCGCCGGGGCCGCCTCGAACCAGTCGCCGCCCAGGTTGGCGGTCTTCTCGGCGGGCACGTACCGGACCGCGATCCTCGTCTGCGGCAGGTCCAGGCAGCCGACCGGCTCGGGCAGGATCGCCTCGCGCAGCGCGAGCATCACGTGGCGCTCCTCCGCGGCCCGTTCGCGCGCCTCCAGGAGCTGGCGGCGCGACTCCGACACCATGCGCTCGGCGCGGCGGCGGCCGGTGATGTCCTGGATGACGCCGTGCATGCCGATCGTGCCGCCGGGCCCGGCCAGCGGTTCGAGCACCACCCGCAGGTCGCGCAGGTCGGCCGAGCCCCCGCCGCGGCGGATGCGGAACTCGGCCTGCACCGGCTCCACGCCCTGCACGACCGACCACAGCAGCCGGTCGAGCGTGGCCACGTCGGAGGGCTCGACGTGCTCGGGCAGGTCGGGCAGGGGGATGGGGCCGTCGCCCGGGTCGCGGCCGAAGATCACGTACACCTGGTCGGACCAGATCGTCTCGCCGGTGTGCAGATGCCACTCCGCCCAGCCCATGTTGCCGAGCCGCTGGGCGTGGCCCAGCCGGACGGCGAGCATCTCGGCCTCGTGCCCGAGCAGCTCGGCCGCGCCTGTGACGTCGACCATGATCTCACTCTCGAACGCAGGGGAACTGGACAATTGGCCCCACACTACGTGATCGACTCGCAACCGTGTGTGTCGATGTCCGGCCGCGTGGCGAGACCTTTTCGCGGATTTTAGGAGCCGCGATCACGAGTAGATTGAGCCTGTGACGTCCTCAGACCTGTATCCCGTGTCCCGTCTCGCCGCCGTCCAGGAGGCCACCGCCAAGGCCGGTCTCGACGCCCTGCTCCTGACGCCGGGCCCCGACCTGCGTTATGTGAGCGGCTACGACGCCAAGCCCCTTGAGCGGCTGACGTGCCTCGTGGTGCCCGCCGTGGCGGAGCCGTACATGATGGTGCCCCGGCTTGAGCTGCCGGCCGCGCAGGCGTCGCCCGCCGCGCGGCTCGGTGTGGAGTTCGTGGCGTGGGACGAGACCGAGGACCCCTACGCGCTGGCCGCGGCGCGGCTCGGCGGGGTCGCCAAGGTGGGTCTGGCCGACCGCATGTGGGCCATGTCGTCGCTGCGCTTCCGCGAGGTGCTGCCAGGGGCCGAGCAGGTGCTGGCCGGAAGCGTGCTGCGGGAGCTGCGGATGCGCAAGTCGCCCGGCGAGGTGGCCGCGCTGCGCGAGGCCGGCGAGGCCATCGACAGCGTGCACCGGCTCGTGCCCGGCCTGCTGCGGGCCGGCCGCACCGAGCGCGAGGTGGGCCGCGACATCGCCGAGGCCATCCTCGCCTCGGGCCACGCGACCGTCGACTTCGTGATCGTCGCCTCCGGCCCCAACGGCGCCAGCCCGCACCACGACGTGTCCGACCGGGTCATCCAGGCGGGCGAGCCCGTCGTGGTCGACATCGGCGGGCAGCTGCACAACGGCTACTGCTCCGACTCCACCCGCACCTACAGCGTGGGCGAGCCGCCGGCCGACTTCGCCGCCTACTACGAGGTGCTGCGCCGGGCGCAGGAGGCCGCCTGCGAGGCGGTGCGGCCAGGGGTGTCGTGCGAGTCGATCGACGCGGCCGCGCGTGATGTCATCGCCGAGGCCGGCTACGGGGAGCACTTCATTCACAGGACCGGGCACGGGATCGGCATCGAGACGCACGAGGAGCCGTACATCGTGGCCGGGAACGACGAGCCGATGGAGGCCGGGTTCGCGTTCTCGGTGGAGCCGGGGATCTACCTGGCGGGGCGGCATGGGGCGCGGATCGAGGACATCGTGGTGTGCACGGAGAGCGGGGGCGAGCGGCTGAACAACACGCCGCGCGACCTCGTGATCGTCTGACCCTGGCACCTCCGCCCGGCACGGCCTCCGCCCGGCCTGTGCCGGTCCGGGGACTCGTGCCCGGGGCCGTGCCCGTTCAGGCGCGGGCCCCGTTCCGGACGGTCAGCGCGGGAGGGTGACGGCCGGATAGGCGTTCTGGAACGCCAGCCGGTCGTCGGCCCGGCCGGCGACGGCGGTGAGCAGGTCGTCCAGCTCCATGAAGACCTGCCAGCCCGGCGCCGCACCGGCCAGCCGGTCGACCACGAGCTGCTCCAGCTCGGGCACCCGCTTGGCCTTCCACACCTTGTCGGCCAGGCTGACCAGGTGGTCCTCGAACGTGGTGCCCGCCCCCGTCCACGAGCCGTGCGTACGGGCGAAGCGGGCCAGCCGCTCAGGCACGCCCCGGGCGAGCAGGAGCTTGTGCCCCGCCTCCTCGTGCGCCGACCCCGGCCCTGACAGCTCGGCCGGGTGCAGGCACTTGCCGACATCGTGGGTGGCGGCGCCGTACCGGACGGCCTCGTGGTCCACGGGGACGGTGGGATGGCGGTCGCGCAGCCAGCCGAGCAGGTCGAGGGCCGCGTCGTGGACGGCACGCAGGTGGGCGGCCAGGCGGGGTGGGGCGTCCAGCTCGCGCAGCAGTTCCTCGGCCGCGCCGGGCAGGTGGGGCAGGGGCGGGTCGGTGAGGGCACGCTGCAGGGTCGTCACCCTCCCACGATAGGCGGCGCGCTTTGGCAGGGTGGCCTTGCGATGAGGGATGCGGTCTCTGTGGCACAGTCGCTGTCATGTTCGCGGAGATCACGTACGCCACCAGACCCGGCTCCGAGCGGCCCAACGAGGACCTGGTGATCGCCGGGCCCTCGTGGATCGTGGTCCTGGACGGGGCGACGGCGGCGGCCGGGGTCGACAGCGGGTGCGCGCACGACGTGGCCTGGCTGGTGGGCCGACTCGGCGGCGCCCTGGCCGGCGGGCTGGCTGCCGACGGCACCTCGCTGGCGGGCCTCCTGGAAGCGGCCATTGAGGCGACCCGATCGGCGCACGGGGGCAGGTGTGACCTGGGCAACCCGGACTCGCCCTCGGCGACGGTGGCCATGGTGCGGTCACTGGGCTCAGGGCGGGTGGAGTACCTCGTCCTGGGGGACTCGCCGGTCGTGCTGTCCCTGGTGGGCGGCGGGGTGCGGGTGGTGAGCGACGACCGGCTCGAACGGCTGCCCGGCGGGCGGCCGTACCCGGTGGAGCTGGTGCGGCGCCTGCGGAACGTTCCCGGCGGCTTCTGGGTCGCGGCCGCCCGTCCGGAGGCCGCGCGCGAGGCGATCACCGGCGAGGCGGACGGGGTGCGCGGGGCCGGCGTGTTCACGGATGGGGTGGCGCGGCTGGCCGACTGGTACGGCTGGAGCTGGCAGGCCGTCCTGGACACGCTGGAGGGCCGCGGGCCCGTGGCCGTGATCGACGCCGTGCGGGAGCTGGAGGTGCGGCGGGGGCCGGTGTGGGGCAAGCGCCACGACGACGCCACCGCCGCCTGGGGCCGCACGCTGAGGTAGCCGCCCCTTGAATTTACGCTCAGGCAGCCGCTCACCGCCGCTTGAGAACTGCGTGAGCCCGTCCTGAGGACGCCACCACCATCTGGGGGCCGCCTGAGCCTGCCCTGAACGTTCCGTGCCCGGGGTGTATCAGAGGGTGTCGCCACCGGCTCTGGGGTTTGCGAGGGCGGAGGGAGGGAGCGCGCATGTTCGTCGGCAGAGCGGAGGAACTCGCCCTCCTGCGTGCGGAACTACGCGCGGCCGGCGCCGGGGCCGTCAGAAGAGTGCTGGTCGAAGGACCGGAGGGGATCGGCAAGACCGCACTCATCCACCACGCACTCGACGGGGAGACGGGCGCGCGGGTACTGGCCGTCAGCGGGGAAGAGGGGGAGCGGGGGCTCCCGCTGGGGCTCATCCGCCAACTCGTTACCGAGGCGGCACGACTGGGCGCCGGGATACCGGCGGTGGCTCCGGTTGAGGGCCGGGGATCAGCGGGGGAAGCTGCACCGGTCGGGGGTCGGGGCTGCTCTGGGAGGGCGGCACCGGTCGAGGGACGGGGCTCCGCGGGGAGGGCGGCACCGTCCGGGTGCCGGGGATCGGCGGGGGAGACCGGCACCCGTCCCGGGGACACCCTGACAGAGCCGGGGGCGGGCGGGGCCGGCGTGTGCGCGGCCGGAAGAGGTCCACTCGACGCGGGGGTGTGTCTGTGTGGCGTCGGGGCGGCTTCGTGTGCTGCCGAGGCCGATCCGTGTGCCGCTGGACAGGTGGTGTGCGACCTCGTCGGGCGGCTGGCGGAGCGGGGGCTCCCGGTCCTGTTCGTCGATGATGCACAGTGGGCCGACCAGCCCTCGTTGCAGGCGCTGGGGTACGCCCTGCGGCGGGTGCGGGCCGGGCGAGTGCTCGTCCTGGTGGCCTGCCGGGACCTGGATGGCACCTGGCTGCCCGAGGGGCTGCGGCGGCTGCTCACAGGCGATGACACGGCACGGCTGACGCTCAGCGGCCTGAACGCCACCGACCTGGCCGAAATGGCCGCCCTGGCAGTCCCGGCCGCCGAGCTCGCACCGGCGGCACCGGCTACACCGGCCATCGGGTCCGGACCGGCCACCGGGTCTGTGTCGGCCGGTGGGCCGGCGTTGGCCGTATCGGCGGCCACGCTCGCGCCTGCCGTGTCGACCGCCCCACCTGCACCGGCCGATGGTCCCGCGCCAAATGGGAGGTTCGTTCCGGTTGCGGGGCCCGTGGGGGGCGCGCCTGCTCTGTTGGGTGCCGGGCCCGCGTCGGTGGCCTGTCACGTGGAGCCGGTTACGCCTGCGCGGACGGATGCGGGGCTGGGGGTGTGCCGGGCGGACGTGGACGTCATGGCGCGTGAAGCTCAGGCGGGCGGGGGTGGTGGGCTGGGGGAGGCGGCGGTGGTGCGGTTGTGGGAGCACACCCGTGGCAATCCGCTGCATGCCCGTGCCCTGCTGGAGATCGTGCCACCGGCGGTGCTCCGCGATCCGTGGGCGCGGTTGCCGGCGCCGGAGACGTACCGGCGGATCTTCGCCCGGCGGCTGCGCTCCTGCGCGCCCGCGACCAGGCGGCTGGTGGCGGCGTGCGCGGTGCTGGGCGAGGAATGCCCGCTGCACCTGGCGGCCACGGTCGCCACGGAGGTCGGCAAGCGGCTTGACGCCTTGAAGGCCGGCCAGCCGCTCGACACCTTGGAAGTCGGCAAGCAGCTTGCCGGCCTGAAGGTAGGCGAGCCGCTTGCCAACCTGGGGGTAGGCGCGCGGCTTGCCGACCTGGGTGTGAGCGCTCGGTTTGACGGCTTGGCGGTCGGTGAGCCGTCTGGTCCCTTGGTAGTCGGCGGGAGGTTTGACGGCTTGAAGGTGGGAGTGCCGCTTGCCGGTTTGGGGGTGGGTGCGCGGTTTGACGGCTTGGCGGTCGGCGGGTCGCCTGATCTCTTGGCGGTCGGTGCGCGGCCTGACGTTCTCGGGGGAGGCTGGGCGCTTGACGCGCTGGAAGAAGCAGTGGGGGCGGGGGTGTTGCGGGAACTGCCCGGCCGCATGGTCGGCTTCGCCGAGCCGTTGGCGCGGGCGGCGGCGTACGACGGGATCGGCGCTGGCTCGCGGGCGCGGTTGCACTTGGCCGCCTCGCGGGTGATCGAGGACAGCGGTGCGGTCCTGCGGCATCGTGCCGTCGCGGCGTGCGGGCCGGACGAGGCGCTGGCCGAGGAATTGTCCGGGTACGCGGCCAAGGCGGCGCAGCACGGGCTGTGGCACGAGGCCGCCGCCCACCTCGACCTGGCCGCTGGGCTCACCGAGTCGGCCGCGCGCCGCGACGAGTTGCGTACGGCCGTGCTGGAACACGTCCTCATCGGGGGCGACGTGCTCCGGGCGGCTGAGCTCGCCGCCGTGCGCAATGCCGACCCGCGCCCGGTACGCCGGTACGTGCTGGGACGGCTCGCGCTGGCCGCCGGGCGCTTCGACGAGGCGTCCGAGCTGCTGGCCGAGGCGTGGCGGCACGCGGAACCGGGTTTCGCGGCCGACGTGGCGGAGCAGCTGGCCTGGCTGGGTCTGGTCACGGGGGACCGCGTGGTTGCGGCGGACTGGGCCCGTGTGGCGATCGAGCAGCCCATCCAGGGCTCGGCCGCCAGGCCGTACGACGTGCTGGCTCTGGCAGGGGTGCCCTGCGCCGGCGCGCCGCCTGGCAGCCTCGCGGCGGCCGTGACGCTGCTGGCCCGCGATGAGCCAGGGCAGGCGCGCGCGGTGCTCGGACGCGCGGCCGGGGCCGCCGGGCCGGCGCATCACCGGTTGCTGGCCACCGCGCTGCTGGCCGTCGCCGAGCACGCCTGCGCGCGGTGGGACAAGGCGGCGGCCCATGCGGAGTACGCCTTCGCGCAGGCGGTGGCGCTCGGGCAGCGGTGGCTGCTGCCGTCCCTGGAGGTGGCCTGCGTGGCATCGCTGGCGGCCATGGGCGAGCACGTACGGGCGCTGACCCACGCCACGGAGGCCGCGGCCACAGCCCGACAGATGGGACACACGATGGGGGAACGGCAGGCCGGCCTGGCCATGGCGCTCCTGACCCCCGGCGAAGCGCTACCCGTACCACCCGTTCTGTCGGCGCCACACCTTCCGCTGGCGCGCCCCCTTCCGCCGCCGCCCTCAGGCGTATCCGGCACTTCTGCCACATCCGAGACGTCCGGGATGCCCGAGGCATCGCGTGCTTCCGGCGTGTCGGGGGTGCCCGGCTTGTCGGTGGTACTTGAAGCGTCCGGGGCGTCGGGAGCCGGGGGCGGTGGCGCAGGTGGAGGCGATTGGGGGTGGGGCGGAGGGCTGGACGTGTTCGTGCCGGACCCGCGGCCCGCCCAGATCGAGGCGCTGGTCGCGGACGGGCGGCTGGAGGAGGCGGAGCGGGCGCTGGCCGCGTTCGACAGCGAAGGGACACCGTACGACGGCGACGGGACGCACGGGCGCGGCGACAGGACGCAGCGGGGCAACGAAGAGCCGCTGTACAACGGCGACCCGGCGCGGCAGAGCAGCCAAGAGGGACGGCGCGATGGCGAAGAGGTGGGGTGGGGCAGCCGAGAGGTGTGGCGGGGTGAGGCCAGGCGTAAGGCTGAGCGGGCCCGGCTCGGTGGGTTGTTGCTGGCCGGACGGAATGCGCCGACCCAGGCCGAGGAGGCGTTCGTGCGGGCGCTCGCGCTGGTCGAAGCGGGAGTGAGCCCGCTGGAGGAAGCACGGGTGCTGCTCGACCTGGGCAGGCTGCTGCGCAGGACGGGCCGGCGCAAGGTGGCGGCCGAACGCCTGTCGGCGGCGCGGGCGATCTTCGAGCGGCTGGGTGCCCGTCCCCTGGCGGAGCGGTGTGGCAAGGAGCTGGAGGCGTGCGGGATGGAGCCGCCCGCCACGGCCCGTCTCGGCCTCACCCCGCAGGAGCTGAGCACCGCCACGCTGGTGGCCGGCGGCCTGACGAACCGGCAGATCGCCAGAGAGCTGCTCATCAGCGTCAAGACCGTCGAATACCACATCGGCAAGATCTACACCAAGCTCGGGATCAGCTCCAGGGTGGCGCTGGCGGCGAAGCTGACGACCTGACCTGGCCCGGGGCCGGCCCAATACCAGCCCAAATCCGGCCCAAATCCGGCCCGAAGACGGGTCGGGACAGGTCGGGACAGGCCGGGACTGGCTCGGCGACTGGCTCGGGAACGGCCCGCGCCGGTCCCAACCCGGCCTCGGACCGGCCCCAAACTGGTCCGGGATCCGGCCCCGTCCGGTGATGGGAGAGTTACGGAGAGGGAGGTGACATCGCGGATCCGGATCGGCCACCCGGCCGATGCCTTGATCGGAACCGCATGATCATGAAAGAATTCTTCGACAGGTGTATATCCGGATGTTGGGGGTCTTCGCCCATGATCCGCGAGCCGATCGAGCGGCCTTAGGATGCCCGACGAGCTGGACGAGGCGTTCGAGCTCGGAAAGACATGTGCGACGGCCGCCGAATGCGGCAGGGACCTGCAGCGATGCGCGCAGATGTACACCGGGCTGTTCCCGCAGGCCGTCTTCGGCACGGAGTTCTTCCACGGCCTGACCCTGGCTCACGCGTTCAGCTCGCCCTGGGCCGGCGCGGGCCGGTTGCGGGTGGTCAACCGGGCGGCCCTGTGGGTGCTGGCCGTGGACCGGCACGTCGAGTACACCGCCACCACCCGCGCGCAGGTCGATCGCATGACGCGAGAATGCCTGTCCGTCGCCGAGGGGGCCGTGCCGCGCACGGCCCTCACGCGTTTCCTGGCCGACCTGCGCGACGAGATGACCACCGCAGGAGGGTTCGAGCGGCTGCAGCGGATCTGGCGCGACCAGCTCGCCGACATGCTGGTGGCGATGACCACGGCCTGGGAGTGGCGGGAGCGGCGCGCCGTCCCGACGCTCGCCCGCTACGTCGACAACGCCGACTGCCGGGGCTCCTGCTTCGTGGACCTGTCGCACTGGATCTACGCGGCCGACGACTGGTCGAAGGCGCACCTGGACGACCTGCGCACCGCGAGCAGGCAGGTGCAGCGCTACCTGCACCTGCTCGGCGACGTCGTCTCCTACCGCAGGGACATGAGCTGGGGCGATCTCAACGTGCTGGCGCTGGGCGTGGAGCGTACGGAGGTGACGGACGCGATGACGGAGCTGGCGGGCGAGGCGTGCGAACTCATCGAACGGCTCCGCCTGAACAGCCCGAAGACCGCCTCCTACCTGCGCAGACAGATCGGATTCAGCGCGGGTTTCACCGGTGTTTCGGGCTTTCGGCGGGTGCCGTAACGGCCTCGTCTGAATCCATGACAGACAAACTTGACTCTAACCTTGTTAAGGCCGCGAATAACGGGGCGCTGGACGACAAACCGTGACATTTTGTTTCTTGTAAAAGATTGCGGCTTGAGTGGAAAATGTGGCGTTGCTAGGGTGTCTCCGATGCCAGGCATGTGGATCAGCCTTTTCAAAGCGCCTTGACAGGTACCACTGACCACGGCACCTCAGGGGCGGGGTTGCGCATGCGCGGGATAGGTACGGGCGGTGCTGGATGGAAGTCGGTCGCACAGACCGTTGGCGGCTGCCGACAGCGATCAAGATTCTGATCGCGGGCGGCTTCGGCGCGGGCAAGACCACGATGGTCGGCGCCGTGTCCGAAACACGGCCTCTGCGAACAGAGGAGGCCCTGACCCAGGTCGGCACGCACATCGACGACTTATCAGGCGTCGAACGCAAGCTCACCACCACCGTGGCCATGGACTTCGGCCGCATCACGATGCCCAACGACTACATGCTCTACCTGTTCGGCACCCCGGGCCAGGAGCGGTTCTGGTTCGTGTGGGACGAGCTGGCCATGGGGGCGCTGGGCGCCGTCGTGCTGGCCGACACCCGGCGCCTCGACGACTGCTTCCCGGCGGTCGACTACTTCGAGAAGCGCGGGCAGCCGTTCATCGTGGCGCTCAACTGCTTCGACGGCACCAGCCCCTTCACGGTCGGCGAGGTGCGCTCGGCGATCGGCCTGGAGCCGGACATCCCCATCGTGCGCTGCGACGCGCGCCGCAAGGACTCGGGCAGGGAGGTGCTCATCACGCTCGTCGAGCACGCGATGCGCAGAGGAGTCAGTCCCGTCGGGACCATGTCGTGACCATGACCGGCTACCTTTGACCGATGGAGGAGATCGACCGCCGGATCGTCACGCTGCTGGCCCGCGACGGCCGCATGAGCTTCACCGACCTGGCCAGGGAGACCGGGCTCTCGGTCTCAGCGGTTCACCAGCGCGTACGCCGGCTGGAGAAGCGGGGCGTGGTCCGCGGATACGCCGCGATCGTCGACCACGACGCGGTCGGCCTGCCGCTGACCGCCTTCGTGTCGATCAAGCCGATCGACCCGTCCGCGCCCGACGACGCCCCCGAGCGGCTGGCCCACCTGGCGGCCATCGAGGCGTGTCACAGCGTGGCCGGCGACGAGAGCTACATCCTCAAGGTGCGGGTGGCCTCGCCGGTGGCGCTGGAGGACCTGCTGCAGCAGATCCGCGCCTCGGCCAACGTCTCGACCCGCACCACGGTCGTGCTGAGCACCCCGTACGAGCACCGCGCCCCCGCCGTCGCCGGCGACCCCGGACCCGCCCCCGACGGCCAGGCCTGAGCGGCGACCGCTCAGCCCCCCACCCCGGCTACGCCGAACACCTCGTCGCGTACGGCGGCCAGAGCCAGCTCCAGGGCTCCGGCCAGCACCGGGTTGCCCTCGACGCTCGACAGGCGGACCGGGGGCCTGGGGATGGTGAGCGCGTGCAGCTCGTGCTCGACCAGCTCGCGCAGCGTCTCGCCGCCCGGCAGCACGACGCCGCCGGTCAGCACGATCAGCTCGGGGTCGACGACCGAGGTGATCGCCGCCAGGCCCACGGCCAGGCGGGCGGCGACGTCGCGCAGCCCGGCCCTGGCGTCGTCGGCCTGCTGCCCGGTGCCGGCCGCCGCCCGTACGGCGTTGGCGACGGCCTGGCGGAAGCCGCCGCCGCGCACGCCGTACGAGCGCAGCAGTTTCAGCACGGCGGCACCGCCGCTCAGCGCCTGGAAACCGTGGTTGGCGTAGCGGCCGGACTCGCGCGCCGTCGGCGCGCCGGGGATCGGCATGTAGCCCACCTCGCCCGCCCCGCCCGTGGCGCCCCTGTGCATCCGCCCGTCCAGCACGATGGCGCAGCCGATGCCGCTGTCGGCCCACAGCAGCACGAAGTCGCGGTGCCCGCGGGCCGCGCCGTGCGCGCGCTCTGCCGCCGCGACCAGGTTGACGTTGTTCTCCACGGCCACGGGCACGCCGAGGCCGGAGCTGAGGGCGGGCACCAGGCCGGGCAGTTGCCAGCCCGGCACGTCCTTCGCGGCGGCGTACCCGAGTCGGCCGGTGGAGGGGTCGACGGCGGCCTGCACGCCGATCACGACGCGGCTCAGGGGGCCGGGCGGATCGGTGCCGCGCAGCGCGGCCGACAGCCGCTCGACCAGGTCGCCACGCGGGCGGCCGGGGGTCGGCAGCACGTGCTCGCCGACCACCGTGCCGGTCAGGTCGGCCACCCTGGCTTCGATCCGCCCGGGGGTGACGTCGAGGGCGCCCACGTACGCCGCCGCGGGGTTGATCCGGTAGACCTCGGCCGTACGGCCGGGCAGCCCCTCCCTGACCCCGTCCAGCACGACGAGCCCCGCCCGCTGGAGCCGGAGCAGGAGTTGGGAGGCGGTGGGCTTGGACAGCCCCGTCAGCGCGCCGATCTCGGGACGGGTCAGGGGGCCCCGCTCGATGAGGGCGCGCAGGGCGGCGCGATCATTGATGGCGCGTAGCAGACTGGGAGTCCCCGGGACCGGGCCGCTCACGGCATGTCTCCTTCTTCGTCGTTAGGAAACTTTCCTAACTAAATGTGACGATAAAAAGAGCTGTGGCCGCAGGTCAAGGGGCGCGACCAAGACGTGACCGGGGCCAGGGAAAGCCCGGGGAAGGGGGAAAGTGATGAGAGTGCCTCGACAGGCATGCTAATGTCGTCGTTTGTCGTAACAACAAGCAGAATGGCCCGGAGTGTCCCATTAACCACATTAACGGTCAGGCGGCAACTCGTCAAACGGAGCTCGCCAGGGAGCAGACGTACGTCACCACCCTGTACGACCGCCTCGACACCCTGCGTGAGCGAACCCAGCGGCAGCTCAAAGAGGTGCTCGCCGCCGGCGCCGTCGGCACGATGCAGAACATGTCCGAGCGCGACGCGTTCGCCGAGATGCACGCCACCCGCCTCGCCCGGCTCTGGGCCGTCGAGCGCGGCCTGGTCTTCGGCCGGCTCGATCACACCGACGAGGGCCGGCTCTACATCGGCAAGCTCGGCCTGACCGACGACGAGCAGCACCGCCTGCTCATCGACTGGCGGGCCCCCGTGGCGCAGCCGTTCTACCGCGCCACCCCGTCGGCGCCCATGGGCGTGACCAGGCGCCGCCACCTGCAGACCAAGGGCCGCGACGTCGTCGGCGTGGACGACGACCTGCTCGACCTCGACTCGCTCACCGACGACGACCGCGCCACGCTCAACGGTGAGGCCGCGCTGCTGGCCGCGCTCGACGAGCGGCGCACCGGCCGCATGCGCGACATCGTCGCCACCATCCAGTCCGAGCAGGACCGCGTCATCCGCAGCGACCTCAACGGCGTGCTCGTGGTCCAGGGCGGACCCGGCACCGGCAAGACCGTCGTGGCCCTGCACCGGGCCGCCTACCTGCTCTACACCCACCGCCAGCGGCTCGAACGCCGCGGCGTGCTCATCCTCGGGCCCAACCTCACCTTCCTGCGCTACATCGAGCAGGTCCTGCCCTCCCTCGGCGAGACCGACGTGCTGCTGTCCACCGTCGGCGAGCTCTACCCCGGCGTCACGGCCACCGCCAGGGAACGGCCCGAGGTGGCCGCGCTCAAGGGCGACCCGCGGATGGCCGACGTGATCGCCAAGGCCGTGCGCGACCGGCAGAAGATCCCCCGCCAGCCCATCGAGGTGACGCTCGGCCGGATCACGCTCACCATCGACCGCCCCATGCTGGAGGCGGCCAGGAACAAGGCCACCCGCTCGCGCCGCCCGCACAACCAGGCCCGCGCCGTCTTCGTCCGCTCGCTGCTCAACGCCCTGGCCAGGCAGCAGGCCCGCAAGATCGGCAAGGGGCTCATCGACGAGGAGGAGCTCGCCGACCTGCGCGAGGAGCTGCGCACCGAGCCGGTGATCAAGTCCGCGCTCAACCGGCTCTGGCCGTACCTGACGCCGCAGCGCCTCCTGCTCGGCCTGTACGGCTCCCCCGAACGCCTCGGCGCCGCCGGCTCCGCCCTGACCCCCGAGGAGCGCCGCCTCCTGCGCCGCGACGGCGCCCGCGCGGGGGAGTGGACCGAGTCCGACGTCCCCCTGCTCGACGAGGCCGCCGAACTGCTCGGCGAGATCGACGAGCACGTGCTGCGCGCCAGCGCGATGCAGGCGGAGGAGGAGCTGGCCGCCGCCCGCCAGGCCGAGCAGAGCGAGCGCGAGGCCGAGATCGCCTACGCCCGCGAGGTTCTGGAGCTGACGGGCCTGTCCGACGTCGTGGAGGCCGAACGGCTGGCCGAGCGCCAGCGCGGCGACGGCCCCTACCTCACCACCGCCGAACGCGCCGCCGCCGACCGCACCTGGGCCTACGGCCACGTGATCGTGGACGAGGCGCAGGAGCTGTCGCCGATGGCGTGGCGGGCCGTCATGCGGCGCTGCCCGACCCGGTCGATGACGATCGTCGGCGACATCGCCCAGACCGGCTCGGCCGCCGGGGCCCGTTCGTGGGAGGAGGTGCTCGACCCGTACGTGGCCGGGCGCTGGCGCCAGGAGCGGCTGAGCGTCAACTACCGCACCCCGGTCGAGCTGATGGCCGTGGCCGCCCGCGTCCTGGCCACCATCGACCCCGCCCTGCGCGCCCCCGACTCCGTGCGCGAGGTGGACGCGCGGCCGTGGGCCGCGCCGCTCTCCGCGCTGCCCGCCCTGGTCAAGGCGGAGACGGACGAGGGCGGCAAGGTCGCCGTGGTCGTGCCCGACGCGCTGCTGACCACCCTCGGCGAGCGGATCGCCGCGGCCGTGCCCGGCACCGTCGTCGTCTCGCCGGGCGCCGCCCGGGCCAAGGGCGCCGAGGCCCTGGACGCGCCCGTCGCGGTCATGGGCGTGACCGACGCCAAGGGGCTGGAGTTCGACTCCGTCATCGTGGCCGAGCCCGACCTCATCGCCGCCCAGTCGCCACGCGGTCCCAGCGACCTGTATGTTGCTCTCACGCGTGCGACACAGCGGCTCGGGGTCGTCCACGAGCGGCCGCTGTCGCCCGCGCTGCGGGACTTGCCAAGCCGCTCGCCGGTGCCCGCTAATGGGCTTTGACCGGCTTTACAGCCACCGGCCAAACATGTCCTACCTGCGAAAACTTGATGTTTCTGCTGATCGGGACACGGTTGACATCTGAGGTGGAGTCGGTAGTTTGCTGCGCAGTCCAGCACGGGACTTGGCCGGTTGGCCGTCTCTGACATCGCCGGATCCTGCGTCCGTGACGGAGTGTGACTTCGTCCACACAGCCAGGTGCAGGGCCGTCGGTCCGTCGAGTCGGGGCACCCCAACCGGGCGGGGGGTTGGACCCGGGACGGGTCCGGGAGCCCAGTAGACAACGGAATTCCGAGCTCGCCGCCGACGAGACGGGTCCGGTCCGAAGGGTTCCCGGGCCCTCTTCCCGTTCTCGTGCGCCGGACCGACATCGCGCCGGGTGATCCCGTTCAGCCACGGGATCACCCCGCCGCTCCGCTTCCGCCCTGAGCCGATAATCCGATCACCCGTGGCGCGCCGGACCTGAGCGCGGCCGCGGGACGGTAGCGTTTTCGCCAGCAGGCATTGTGAGCGAGCTTCGTGAGCAGGGCTCGTGAGCGGGCTCTGTGAACAGGCTTCGTGACATGGCGAGGAGACCCCGGAGTGGTTCAGGAGACAACGAGCCCACCGCCCGCGGCCGGGCACGCCTCCGATGGGGCGGCGCGGCCGGGCGCGCGATGGGTGCTGCCGGGCCGGATCGCCGCGGCCGTCGCCGGCGGCCTGGCCCTCTTCGCGGCCTTCCCGCCGCTCGGCTGGTGGCCGTGTGCTCCCCTGGGCATCGCCCTCGTCATCGGCTCCCTGTACGGCACCCGCGCCAGGCGGGCGGCCTGGCTCGGCTACCTGGCCGCCGCCGTGTTCCTGCTGCCCGCCCTCGCCTGGGTGCGCACCATCGGCGACGACGTGTGGTTCATGCTGGTCGCCACCGAGTGCTTCTTCTACGCCGCCATGGCCGCGCTGGCCGCGCCCGTGTTCCGGCTGCGGGGCTGGCCGCTGTGGTTCGCCGGCCTGTGGGTGCTCATGGAGTGGGCCCGCAGCCTGGTGCCCATCGGCGGGTTCCCCTGGGCCCGGGTGGCCTTCAGCCAGGGCGAGACCCCGTACACGCCGTATGCCGCGCTGGGCGGCGTGCCGCTGGTGTCGTTCGCCGTCGCGCTGAGCGCCGGCCTGCTGGCGCAGGCCGTGCTGAGCCGCCGCGCCGCCCCGCCGGCCGTGCTGACCCGCCTGGCCGGCTCGTCGGCCGCCGTGCTCGGCAGGGCCGTTCCGGTCGCGCTGGCACTGCTCGTTCCCGCTCTGACGTTCGCGCTGCCCAGGCCGGGTGACGAGGGCCGCAGCGTCAACGTCGGCATCGTGCAGGGCAACGTCCCGGGCCGGGGCATGTACGCGCTCGGCGACGAGCCCGCCGTCGTGCTGCGCAACCACGCCACCGAGACCAAGCGGCTGGCCCAGGCCGTACGCGACGGCAAACTCCTCAAGCCCGACATCGTCGTCCTGCCGGAAAACTCCACCGACATCGACCCCTACCGCGACGAATACGCCCGCCAGATCATCCAGGACGCCGTCTCCGACGTCGGCGTGCCCACACTCGTCGGGGCCGTCGTCGCGATCGGCAGCGACGAACGCGCCACCCGCAGCCTGGTCTGGGACCCGGTGACCGGGGCCGGTGCCTACTACGACAAGCAGAATCTGGTGCCGTTCGGCGAATACACGCCGTTCAAGGACCTCGTGCTGGCGCTGTGGGATCGGGCGAGCCTGGTCGGCAGGCAGTCGGTCCCCGGCGACAAACCGGGCGACCTGAAGATGGGGCCAGTCACGATCGGCGCGGTCAACTGCTACGAGGTCGCCTACGACGACACCGTGCGCGAGACCGTCCGCGCCGGCGGCACCCCGATCGTCGTGCAGACCAACAACGCCAGCTACGCCGAGTCCAACCTGCCGCCGCAGCAGCTCGCCATGTCGCAACTGCGCGCCGTCGAGCACAACCGGGCCGTCGTGACCGCCGCCACCACGGGAATCTCGGCATACGTGACACCTGACGGTAAGGTCTCCTGGCAGACTCGCGAACTTGTCCCTGACATGAACGTGGTCAAGGTGCCCGTCCGCACGCAGGAAACGATCGCCACCAAGGTGGGCGTCCTGCCCGAATGGGCACTGATGGTGATGGGAGCGGCGGCGGCCGGAGTCGCCGTGTGGCGAGGCAGGCGGCGAGGCGATCGGATGAGGAACGACGGATGATGGAGACTCTCGGCCGGGTGCTCGTCGTCGTGCCCACCTACAACGAGCGCGACAACCTGCCGGCGATCGTCGAACGGGTGCGCGCCGCCGTCCCCGAGGCCCACGTGCTCGTGGCCGACGACAACAGCCCCGACGGCACCGGCGAGGTCGCCGACGAGCTCGCCGACGCCGACGACCAGGTGCACGTCCTGCACCGGCCGGGCAAGCAGGGCCTCGGAGCCGCCTACATCGCCGGGTTCCGCTGGGGCTTGCAGGAGGGCTACGACGTCCTGGTCGAGATGGACGCCGACGGCTCCCACCAGCCCGAGGAGCTGCCCAAACTGCTGGAGGCGCTGGCCGACGGCGCCGACCTGGCCATCGGCTCGCGCTACGTGCCCGGCGGCAAGGTGGTCAACTGGCCGCAGCGGCGCGAGCTGCTGTCCAAAGGGGCCAACATCTACACCCGCGTCATGCTCGGCCTGCCCGTACGCGACGCGACCGCCGGCTTCCGCGCCTACCGCGCCGCCACGCTGGAGAAGGTGGGGCTGTCCGGGGTGGAGTCGCAGGGCTACTGCTTCCAGGTCGACCTGACCCTGCGCACGTCCCGGCACGGGCTGCGGGTGGTGGAGGTGCCCATCACGTTCGTGGAGCGGACGGTGGGCAAGAGCAAGATGAACGGCAAGGTCATGTCCGAGGCGCTGTGGCGGATCGGGCTGTGGGGCGTCACGGGGCTCCCCAAACGCCTCAAGGGCAACCCCAGATCCTGACGGCCTGATCGACGGCGACGCTGGACCACAGCGGCCGACTGCGGGCGCGGCCCGGGACCGGAGCCCGGACTGGAACCCGAGACCGGAAACCCGGGACTGGAAACCCTGGACTGGGTCCGGGATGTCCCTGATTCGTGGGCCATGCCGGAACGCTCGGCGGGTTCCGGGCGTTGTCACTGCTGTAAGGCGCGCGCGCGATGTGCGGAATCGAGGAAACGATGCGGCTGCTGCTCTTCCTGGCCTTCCTGGTCGTCCCGATCCTGGAGATCTGGCTGCTGATCCAGATCGGGTCGGTGATCGGCGGGCCCGCCACCATCGCCCTGCTCATCGCCGACAGCCTCCTGGGCGCCTGGCTGGTCCGCCGCGAGGGACGCCGGGCCTGGCGGGTGCTGCAGGACGCGATCAAGTCCGGCCGCATGCCCGACCGCGAGCTGGCCGACGGCGGCATCATCCTGGTGGGCGGCACCCTGCTGCTGACCCCGGGCTTCTTCCTCGACGTGTTCGGCTTCCTGTGCCTGATCCCGTTCACCCGGCCGATGATGCGCCGCCTGGGCGCGTACTTCTTCGAGCGCCGGATCAAGAAGATGGCCGCCTCCTCGCCGTACGCGGGACTCTTCCCGCCGTCCACCGGCTTCCCCGGCCAGGACGCGGGCCCGTACGCCGACAGAGACGCGCAGGCGGGCGCGCCGCAGGGCGGCCGGGTGGTGCACGGCGAGGTGATCCGCGAGGACCGCGACTCCGCGTCCTGAGGGCCTGTGGGACCCTTATGATCATCGGGTGCGTTCACGGGGTTTCTTATCGATCGTGCTCGTGATCAGCCTGACGGCCGGGTGTGGGGGACAGGCGGCTCCGCCATCCGCCGAGGCGGTGGCCCGGCTGGCGGAAGACTCGGCGGGAGTGCGGATCGCCAAGCGGGTCTGGCTGGACTACGGCCAGGCGATGCCCACACCTCGGGCTGAGGACGACCTCATCGTGCCGGTCGACATCGGCGAATACAGCGAGAGCCGGACCACCGGGGTCATGCGGCTCGGCGTGGATGCCTCCGACCTGACCACGACCTTCCACCGGACCAACGTCCCCGAAGAGCTGAAGGGCCTCGTACCGGACGATCTGTCGTCGATGACGACCAGGGCGATCTCGATCGGCGGCTCCGGCACCTACGAGCATCGGGCCGGCCGGAAGGACGTTCCGGCCGGCAAGACCTGGCTGCACCACAACGGGAGCGGATGCGGAGCGGCAGCGCGCGCCGTCGGATCACTCGACCTGCGGGCGATCCTGTCGCCCGAGGTGCTGCGGAAGCTCACGGCACCCGCTTCCTCTCCCGAAGAGGTCATCGACGGGGTCGCCACCGTCCTGCACGCCGGGAGCGCCCCGCAGAGCGAGTTCGGCGGGCAGGGCCCGGGCGATGACCCCGTCACCCTCGCGGTGCTGCGCGAGCGGTTCCGCTCGGTGGAGGTCTCATGGCGGTTGTGGGTCGGGCCGGACGGGCTTCCCCGCCGGCTCCGCCTTGAGGCGGCCATGCCCGCGGCCGGGAAGGGCATGCCCAAGACCTCCGTGACCGAGATCGACTTCACTGGCTGGGGAAGTGACGTCACCATCGTGCCCCCGGCAGGGGAGCAGGTGCACGAGACCGGCAGTTGCCTCGCCGCGGAACCCCGGTGACCTCCCGTCACGCCCTCTTCTCCGATAGGGAGGACTCAGGGGCACGGGTGGGTTTTCCAGGCAAGACAAAACCCCCGGGCGGCCGGCCCGGGGGTTTCACCGTGAGAGTAGGTCAGGCGCTCTTGCGACGCTGAGCCCGCAGCACAGCAAGCCGCTCGTTGAGCACCTCTTCAAGATCTTCGATGGACCGCCGCTCCAGGAGCATGTCCCAGTGTGTCCGCGGGGGCTTGGTCTTCTTGGACTCCGGCTGCTCGCCGTCCACGCGGACCGCGGTCGCGCCGCACATGCGGCATTCCCAAGTCGCGGGAATCTCGGCCTCTGCGGCAAGCGGAACCTCGAAATGATGGCCCTTCGGACAGGTGTAGGACACCTCCTGGCGCGGGGCCAGATCCGTGTTACGGTCGTTCTCGTAGCTGGTTGCCCCGAGCCGGGTGCCACGAAGTGCGCGCTCGCCCATGTCTAAATGCCTCCTACAGGGCCCCCTTGCGTGGGGGGTCTGTCTCCCACGGTGTCTAACGCTTGGTACCGTGATGGGATTCCCACCTGCGGGGTGATCCAATCGCGGTTGGCGCCTCGGTTCTTCACATGATCGTCGATCAAGCCCGCACGCTGGGGTTTCGTGTCCGGTCCGCGGCTTTTCCCGCGATCAGCGGGCCCAAGGCGGGCTGTCGCCCATTTTCTGGTAGTAGCGCGCCAAATGGCTTTTGACCCGGTCTACTTCGTCGGCGGGCAGATCGATGCCGCCACGGGCGCCCTGCATGATGTTGCCCGCGGCCATCACGGCACGTGGTACAGCCTTCAGCCGACCGCCGATGACGTCGGCGATCAGCAGCTTGTAACTGCCGAAGTTCTCGGGCTTGTCGCCGTCGTACCAGACGTGGGCGTCCCGGTACGCGGCGTCCGGCTCGTCCTCGGCATCCGCCCAGTCACGCACCCGCTTCTCAGCCGCGTCACCGTCCCACTCACGGTCACGGTCGGCCAAGGGCAGATCTTGGAACCTGGTGACAGTCATGCCCTCCGACTACCCGGTCCGGGTCGGGCAAACGAAGTCCTCGAAAACCTTTGCCAACTCGCTGCCCCTCGGCCCGCAGGCCAGATGCCGACGCGGTCGGGCGACCTGTGCAGGTCAGACGCCCGCGCAGGCCGGGCGTTGGCACGGTCGTGGGTTCGCGTGGCTGGGTGCTCGTGTGGGCCGGATGCCGGTGCGGGCGAGACGCCCGTGCGGGTCAGCAACCCGTGGGGGTCAGAGGCCGGTGTGGACCAGAGGCCGCACGTGGGTTGGACGCTTGCACCGGTCGGACGCCTGCCCCAGGTTGGATGCCTGCCCGGGTCGGGTGCCCGCCCGGGGTGGGCGCCCGGGCAGGGCTCACGCCGACACAGGGCGGGCGACTGGTGCGGGTCAGACGTCGGCCAGGAGGATTGCCGGGTTCTCCACGCAGTCGGCCACGTGGCGGAGGAAGCCGCCGGCGGTGCCGCCGTCGCAGACCCGGTGGTCGAAGGTGAAGGAGAGCTGGGTGATCTTGCGGGCGGTGACGACTCCACCGGTCACCCAGGGGCGGTCGATGATGCGGCCCACGCCCAGCAGGGCCGCCTCGGGGTGGTTGATGATCGGGGTGGAGCCGTCCACGCCGAAGACGCCGTAGTTGTTGAGCGTGAACGTGCCGCCGGTCAGCGCCTGCGGAGACAGCCTGCCCGCACGGGCCAGGGCCGTCAGCCTGGTCAGTTCGGCGGCGAGCTCGGCGGTCGTCATCAGGTGGGCGTCGCGGATCACCGGCACGACGAGGCCGCGGTCGGTCTGGGCGGCGAAGCCCAGGTTGACGTGACCGTACCGGACGATCTCGGACCGGTCGGTGTCCACGGAGGAGTTCAGCTCGGGGAAGCGGCGCAGACCGTCCACGCAGATGCGGGCCAGCAGGGCCAGCAGGCCGATGCCGAGGTCGGGACGGGACCGCTTGAGGGCGTCCCTGGCCGCCAGTAGGTCGGTGGCGTCCACGTCCACCCAGGTCGTGGCGTCGGGGATCTCGGCCCGGCTGCGACTCAGCTTCTCGGCCACGGCCCGCCGCAGGCCACGCAATGGGATTCGCTCGTCCACCAGCCCCCTTGTCCGGGAGCCCGGGACATCGTCGGCGGTGGCGGTGGCGGTGGCGGTGGCGGTGGCGGTGGGGACGGGGGCCTGCGGGGTCGTCCGCGCGGAGATGACATGCGCGGGGGAGGGTTGCGAGGGAACGGTTCGCGATGAAATGGCCTGCTCGCCGACGGTCTGCTCGGCGATGGCTTGTTCGATGTCGCGTCGCAGGATCACGGCGTGCGGGCCGGTGGGGGTGATGTCGGCCAGGTCGACGCCGTGGTCGCGGGCCATCCGGCGGACCAGCGGCGAGATCACCCGTGGCGCCTGGGACTCGGCCGCGAACGCCACCGACTCAGCCGCACCACGAAGGTCGGCGCGATGGTCGCCCCCGGGCCGGTCACTGATGGGACGGTCGCCCACAGGGCGGTCGGCGGCGGTGTGCGGGCTTGCGGGGTGCTTGGCTCGGCGGCTGCCGGTCGTGGGGTGGTCGTCGTTTGTGGGGTGGCCGGTCATCGCATGGGTGTTTGTCGGGTGGGGGGTGCGGCGGCGGCGTCGGGTGCCTGGGGTGTGGCCGGTGCCGTAGCCGATCAGGACGTTGCCGGAGCCTGCCCGTTCCTCCTCCCGGTACTGCGCCGCCGCCCCGGCGCCCGGCTCAGGCTGGTCGGTGGTGGCTGTGGGTGGGCCGATCTCGATCAGGGGGAGGCCCACCGACAGGACGGTGCCGGGGGCGGCGTGCAGGGCCAGGACGGTGCCCGCGTACGGGACCGGCACGTCCACCGCGGCCTTCGCGGTCTCGACCTCCACCACGATCTGGTCGACCTCGACCGTGTCCCCGACGGAGACCTTCCACTCGAGGATCTCGGCCTCGGTCAGCCCCTCGCCGAGGTCCGGCAGGCGGAACACCTGCCGCGCGGCCGTCGCCGTCATGACGCCGCCTCTTCGCGTCGAAGGTGCAGCACGTCCGGCCGGTCGTCGAACTGCAGCCGGTCCACCGTGTCCAGGACGCGATCGACGTCCGGCAGGTGCGAGTGCTCAAGTTTCGGCGGCGGGTACGGGATGTCGAAACCGGTGACCCGCAGCACCGGCGCGGCCAGGGAGTGGAAGCAGCGCTCCTGGACGCGGGCCGCGATCTCGGCGCCCACCCCGGCGAACCCCTGCGCCTCCTGGATCACCACGCACCGCCCGGTCCTGCGTACGGACGCCATGACGCTCTCGTCGTCGAACGGGACGATCGTCCGCAGATCCACCACCTCCAGGGACCGGCCTTCCGCGGCCGCCGCCTCGGCGGCCTGCAGTGCCACCGGCACGCCGGGGCCGTAGGCGACGAGCGTGGCGTCGCTGCCCGCGCGCCGCACGACCGCCCGCCCGAACCCCGGCGCGCGCCGCTCACCGGGTGTGAAGCTGGATTTGGACCAGTACAGCCGCTTCGGCTCCATGAAGATCACCGGGTCGGGGTCGGCGATGGCGTCGCGGAGCAGCCAGTACGCGTCCTCGACCGTGGCGGGCGTGACGACCTTCAGCCCGGGGGTGTGGGCGTAGTACGCCTCGCTGGAGTCGCAGTGGTGCTCGACCCCGCCGATGCCGCCCGCGAACGGGATGCGGATCACCATGGGCAGTGACAGCAGGCCCCGGGTGCGGTTACGGGTCTTGGCCACGTGCGAGACGATCTGCTCGAAGGCCGGATAGGCGAAGGCGTCGAACTGCATCTCGACCACGGGACGGAACCCGCCCATCGCCATGCCCACGGCCAGCCCCACGATCCCGGACTCGGCGAGCGGGGTGTCGAAGCACCGTTCCTCGCCGAACTCCCTGGTCAGGCCGTCGGTGACGCGGAAGACCCCGCCCAGCGGGCCGACGTCCTCGCCGAAGACCAGCACCCGCTCGTCCTCGCGCATCGCGTCCCGCAGGGCGGCGTTCAACGCCTGCCCCATCGACATCGACGTGGACGCGGAGGTACGCATCGACGGTTCCGGCTTCGGCTTCTGCGTAGGCGTCGATGGCGTGGGCGTCGATCGCGCCGGCTGCGGGCCCGGTGCGGGCTCGGGCACCGATACGGACACTGCACCGGACACTGCACCGGACACTGCACCGGACACTGCACCGGACACTGCACCGGACACTGCACCGGACACTGCATCGGACATGGCGGTCATGTCACTCCTCCGGGGCGCTCAGCTCGGCCGCGAGCAGCGCGCGCTGCTCGCGCAGCTGCGGCGTCGGGGCGGCGAAGACGTGGTCGAACAGCTCGAACGGGTCCGTCTCCGGCTCCGCGTTCATCCGGTCGCGGACACGGGCCGCGTACTCCTCGGCGGCCTCGTGCGCCGCCTCGACGCCGGCCGCGTCGAGCAGCCCCCGGCCGCGCAGGTACGTCTCCAGCCGGGCGAGGGGATCGGCCGCCTCCCACCGCGCGACCTCCTCGGCGTCGCGGTAGCGGGTGGCGTCGTCGGCGTTCGTGTGGGACTCGATCCGGTACGTGTGCGCCTCGACCAGGAACGGCCCGCCGCCCTCGCGCGCATGCCGGACCGCCTCGGTCAGCACGGACAGGACCGCGACGAGGTCGTTGCCGTCCACCTGCTCGGAGCGGACCCCGTACCCGACGCCCTTGTACGCGAGCGCGGGAGCGGCGCTCTGCCGGGCCAGCGGCACCGAGATGGCGTACTTGTTGTTCTGCACGAAGAACACGACGGGGGAGCGCAGGACGGCCGCGTAGTTGAGCGCCTCGTGGAAGTCGCCCTCGCTGGTGCCGCCGTCGCCGATGAAGGCCATGGCGACCGCGTCCTCGCCCCTGCGCCGCAGCGCCTCCGCCATGCCGACCGCGTGGATCGTCTGGGTGGCCAGCGGCGTGCACTGGGGTGCGACGCGTACGGCCGCGGGGTCGTAGCCGCAGTGCCAGTCGCCGCGCAGCAGCGTGAGCACCTCGACGGGGTCGAGGCCGCGCGCGACCAGCGCCACGCAGTCGCGGTAGGTGGGGAACAGCCAGTCGTCCGCGCGCAGGGCGAGCACGCCGGCGATCTGGCAGGCCTCCTGCCCCCTGCTGGACGGGTAGACGGCGAGCCGGCCCTGCTTGGTCAGCGCGGTCGCCTGGCGGTCGAAGCGACGGCCCAGGACCATGCGGCGGTAGGCGTCCACGAGCAGGTCGTCCGCGGGCGCCCGGTAGCCGGCTCGGTGTTCGGCCCGATGGCCGCCCTGGTCGCCTGCCTGGTCGCCGGTGGGAGGGCCGGCGGCGGAGCCATCCTCGGCGACGAAGCGTACGGGGACGGGCTCGGGGAGAAGACCGTCGGCCACCTGATGACGGGACATGGCGACGCTCGCTTTCGCTGGACGTTTGACAAGAGAAGCGTCCGCGTCACGCACCATCTGTTCAAGACATCAGGCGCAATAGGCGACAAATGGCCTCAAGAGGGCATTTATGAGGCCAAATGTCGATCCACTAGCGGGTTGGTCGGGGGAACGCCGGACGTTTTGCCGGAGTTCGCACCAGGCCGCTCGGGGCATGCCCCGCAACGCCCCCGCCGGCCCCCGGCGAGCGCCCCAAGCTCACCCCCGGCCCTTGCCCCATTCCGCGCCCCGCCCCCGGGCCTCGTCGAACACGAGCCACGTCCGCGTCGCCCGCACGCCCGGGATGTCCTGGATGCGTTCCAGCACCATGTGCCGCAACGCCGCGTTGTCCGGCGTCCTGACCAGCACCAGGATGTCGTAGTCGCCGCCGACCATGGCGAAGTGCTCCACGTACGCGATCTCACGCAGCGCCGCCGAAACCCCCCGCCAGGAGTTCTGCTCGATGGTCACCGAGACGTACGCGCTGGTGCCCAGGCCCGCCTTCGCCGGCGCGATCTCGGCCGTGAAGCCGGTGATCACGCCGTCGTCGATGAGCCTGGTCAGGCGCGCGTACGCGCTGGCCCGGGAGATGTGGACGTGCTCGGCCAGCGTCCGCACCGACATGCGGCCGTCACGCAGCAGTTCGGCGATGATCGCCCGGTCCACCTCGTCCAGCGGCGCCGCGGAACGTCCCGGCCAGCCCTCGCCGGGGCTCTCGCGCTCGGCGGGTGGCGCGGGCCCGTTCACCGCGTGTCCTCCTCCCAGGTCTTGGCCACCAGGGTGAGGACGTCGTATGTGGCGACCGCCTGGCCCTCCTGGTTGCTCACCACGGCGTCCCAGCGGACCTCGCCGTAGTCGGCCCCGGTGCGCGGCGTGATCTGCTTGACCGTCAGCGTCACCGCGATGGCGTCGCCCGCCTTGACGGGGGTGAGGAAGCGCAGCGCGTCCACGCCGAAGTTCGCCAGCACGGGCCCGGGCGCCGGGTCCACGAAGAGCCCGGCGGCCAGCGAGACGACCAGGTAGCCGTGCGCGACGATGCCGCCGAACAGCGGGTTGCGCGCGGCCGCCGCGGCGTCGGTGTGGGCGTAGAAGGTGTCGCCGGTGAACTCGGCGAAGTGCTCGATGTCGGCCAGCGAGACCGTGCGCGGCGCCGAGGCGATCGTGTCGCCGATCCGCAGCTCGGCCAGCGACTTGCGGAAGGGGTGCACGCCGGAGTCGGCGCGGGCGGCGCCGGTCGTCCAGCGTCCGGTGACCGCGGTGAGCAGGTCGGGCGAGGCCTGTACGGCGGTGCGCTGCATGTGGTGCAGCACCCCGCGGATTCCGCCCAGTTCCTCGCCGCCGCCGGCCCGCCCGGGACCGCCGTGGACGAGGACGGGCAGGGGAGAGCCGTGCCCGGTGGACTCCTTGGCGTCGTCCCGGTCGAGGACGAGCACCCGCCCGTGCCACGGCGCGAGCCCGAGCACGACGCTCCTGGCGACCTCGGGGTCGTGGGTGACCACGGAGGCGACCAGGCTGCCCCGGCCCCGCGCGGCCAGCGCGACCGCCTCGTCCAGGCCGTTGTAGGAGAGCACGGTGCTGACCGGGCCGAACGGCTCGACGTCGTGCGGCTCGGTGGCGCCGGGCCGCGCCCGCAGCACCAGCGGGGTCATGAACGCGCCCCTGGTCGCGTCCCCGTCCAGCAGGGGAGCGCCGGCGGGGTCGCCGACCACCACGTCGGAGCTCGCCCGCAGCGCCTCGACGGCCTTGCGCACCTCCTCGCGCTGGCCGAGGCCGGCCAGCGCGCCCATGCGCACGTCGGGGTTGCGCGGGTCTCCCACGCTCACCTTCGCCAGGCGCGCGGCCAGCGCCTCCACCACCTCGCCCGTCAGCGCGGACGGTACGAGCACGCGGCGGATGGCGGTGCACTTCTGCCCCGCCTTGACCGTCATCTCGGTGACGACGCCCTTGACGAACAGGTCGAACTCGGGATCGTCAGGGCGCACGTCGGGGCCGAGGATCGAGCAGTTGAGCGAGTCGGCCTCGACGCCGAGGACGACGCCGCCGTCCAGCACGTTCGGATGGCGGCGCAGGATGCCGGCGGTGTGGGCCGAGCCGGTGAAGGCCACGGAGTCCTGCACGGTCAGCTCGTCGAGCAGGCCGCCCGCGCTGCCCGCGACGAGCTGGAGCGTGCCTTCGGGCAGGATCCCCGACGCCACGATCAGCCGGACGGCGCGCTCGGTGAGATAGGCGGTCTGGCTGGCCGGCTTGACGATCGAGGGCAGCCCGGCCAGGAAGGCGGGGGCCAGCTTCTCCAGCATGCCCCAGACGGGGAAGTTGAACGCGTTGATCTGCACGGCCACGCCCGGCCTGGAGGCGTAGAGGTGCTGGCCGACGAACGTGCCGCCCTTGCCCAGCCGCTCCAGGCCGCCGTCGAGGTAGACCGTGTCGTTCGGCAGCTCGCGCACGCCCTTGCTCGCGTAGCTGAACAGGGTGCCGATGCCGCCGTCGACGTCGATCGCGGTGTCGCGGGTGGTGGCGCCGGTGCGCAGCGACAGGGCGTACAGCTCGTCCTTCTGCTCCAGCAGGTGCTTGGCCAGCGCCTTGAGCAGCGCGGCCCGCTCGTGGAAGGTCAGGGCTCGCAGCGCGGGCCCGCCGGTCTCGCGGGCGTGGCGGACCATCGCCGCGACGTCCAGCCCCCGGCTGGAGATGCGCGCGACCTCCTCGCCCGTGGCGGCGTCGAGCAGCGGCTCCCCGTCGTCGGCCGGGCGGAACCACCGTCCGGCGGCATAGCTCTCCAGCAGCGTGCTCACACTGTCTCCTCTCCCCGGGCGTGACCTGTTGCGCGGGCACCCCTCCCTGTGCGACCTTATTACTGACCGAGCGATAAGTAAATGAGCCGGAGGGTCTCGGAGGAAACATGACGACCACCCCAGCGGACCCGGCCCTGGAGGCCCGGCTGCAGGCCGGTTTCGACGCGACCATCGCCCGCCACGACCGCATCGAGCCCCGGGACTGGATGCCGGACGCCTACCGCAGGACCCTCATCCGCCAGATCGCCCAGCACGCCCACTCCGAGATCATCGGCATGCAGCCCGAGGGCAACTGGATCAGCCGCGCGCCGTCGCTGCGCCGCAAGGCGATTCTGCTGGCCAAGGTGCAGGACGAGGCGGGGCACGGGCTCTATCTTTACTCCGCGTGCGAGACCCTGGGCGTCTCCCGCGCCGAGCTGACCGATCTGCTGCTGTCCGGCCGGCAGAAGTACTCCTCGATCTTCAACTATCCGGCGCTGTCGTACGCCGACGTCGGCACCATCGGCTGGCTGGTGGACGGGGCCGCCATCTGCAACCAGGTGCCGCTCTGCCGTACCTCCTACGGCCCGTACGGGCGCGCCATGATCCGCATCTGCAAGGAGGAGTCCTTCCACCAGCGGCAGGGCTACGAGCTGCTGATGACGATGATGCACGGCACCGACGCCCAGCGCGCCATGGTGCAGGAGTCGGTCGACCGGTTCTGGTGGCCGGTGCTGATGATGTTCGGCCCGCCGGACGCGCAGTCGCCCAACAGCGCACGGTCGATGGCGTGGGGCATCAAGCGCAACTCCAACGACGAGCTGCGGCAGAAGTTCGTGGACATGACCGTCCCGCAGGCCGAGGCGCTCGGCGTCACGCTGCCCGACCCCGATCTGCGCTGGAACCAGGAACGCGGCCACTACGACTTCGGCGAGCCCGACTGGGAGGAGTTCGCCGCGATCCTGCGCGGGGACGGGCCGTGCAACGCGCAGCGGATGGCCCACCGCCGGGCCGCGCACGAGGACGGGGCCTGGGCCCGCGAGGCCGCCACCGCATTCGCCGAGCGCGCGGCTCTTGTGGAGGGGGTCCGATGAGCGGCGATCGGCGGGAGTGGCCGCTGTACGAGGTGTTCGTCCGGGGCAAGCGCGGCCTCAACCACGTGCACGTGGGGTCGCTGCACGCGCCGGACGACGCGATGGCGCTGCGGCACGCCCGGGACGTCTACACGCGGCGGAACGAGGGGGTCAGCATCTGGGTCGTACGGGCGGACGCCATCGCCGCGTCCAGCCCGGACGAGAAGGACCCGCTGTTCGCGCCGAACGGCGACAAGGTGTACCGGCATCCGACGTTCTATGACATTCCCGGCGACGTCCCGCACATGTGAGCCTTCACGATCGGAACCACCCATCATGAGCGACAAATCTGTGACCGGCGAACCTGTGACCGGCGAATCTGGGACCGGCGAACCCAGGGGCGTCCGACCTGTGCCGGGCGGACCTGTGAACGACGGACCCTTGAGTGACGAGCACGGCAGCGTCTTCGACGGACTGCTCGGCGGCGACTCGTCCCAGTGGGCTTTCGGCACCGACTTCGAGGACCCGCTGGCCGGCGTCGACACCACCACGCCCGACGGCGTGGACCCCGCCGACCTGGCCGCGTACTGCCTCATGCTCGGCGACGACGCCCTGATCATGTCGCAGCGCCTGTCCGAGTGGTGCAGCCGCGCCCCCGACCTGGAGGAGGACATCGCGCTGGCGAACATGGCGCTCGACCTCCTCGGGCAGGCGCGCCTGCTGCTGGCGCGGGCTGCCGCCGCCGATCCCGGTGTCGTGCCGGTCCTGCCCGAGGGCTCGCCGGTGCCGCCGGAGGACGCGCTGGCCTTCTTCCGCGACGACCGGGACTTCCGCAACGTCCGCCTGGCCGAGGTGGACAACGGCGATTTCGCGCACGTCGTCGTCCGCCTGCTGCTGTTCTCGGCGGCCCGGCTCGCGCTGCTCGAACGGCTGCGCGCCAGCCGGGACCACGTGCTGGCCGCCGTGGCGGCGAAGGGCGTCAAGGAGGTCGCCTACCACCGCGACTGGGCCGGGCGCTGGTTCCTCACGCTCGCCCTCGGCACCGAGGAGTCCCACCGCAGGCTCCTGACGGCCCTGGACGAGCTGTGGCCGCTGCTGGCCGAGCTGACCGGGACACATCCCCTCGAACGCTCCCTGGCCCACGCCGGGGTCGCCGCCGACACCTCGTCCCTGCCCGGCGAGGTGGACGCCGTTCTCGGCCAGGTACTCGCCACGAGCGGCGTCCCCCGTCCGGAACGGGCCCCGCTGGCCGGCGTCGGCGGGCGGACGGGCCGCGACGGCCTGCACACCGAGGCCCTGAGCCGGCTGCTCGCCGAGATGCAGGTGGTCGCCCGCGCCCACCCGAGCGGACGCTGGTGAACACCACCCACGGCCCCGCCAGTCCGGTCGGCCGGGACGCCGTCCGAAGCGCCGTTCAGGTCGCCAGGGAGGTGGCCGGGCAGGTGCGCGATCCCGAGATGCCCATGCTCACCCTCGCCGACCTCGGCGTCCTGCGCGGCGTCGAGCTGGTACGGGACGAGGCCGGCGCGGAGGTCGTCGTGGCCTCGATCACGCCGACCTACACCGGCTGCCCCGCCATGGCGACCATGCGCGACGACCTCGTCCACCGGCTCAACGACGCCGGGTTCGGCCGGGTCGAGGTGCGGATCGTGCTCGACCCGCCGTGGTCCAGCGACTGGATCTCCGAACGCGGCCGCGCCGCCCTGCACGAGGCCGGCATGTCGGCGCCCGGCCCCGCCCCCAGGCGGAGCGCGGGACCGGTCGCGCTCACCCTCGGCCCGCCGCGCACCGCGCCGCCCTGCCCGCGCTGCGGCTCGGCGGCCACCCGGCTCACCTCCGAGTTCGGCGCCACCGCCTGCAAGGCCCTCTACCGCTGCACCGGCTGCCTCGAACCGTTCGAGCACGTCAAGGAGATCTGAGCATGACCACGCTCGCGCCAGGCCCGGCCCGTTCCCGGGCCGCCGTCTTCCACCCGCTGGCCGTGTCGGCGGTGGACCGCCTGTGCGAGGACGCCGCCGCGATCACGTTCGACGTCCCCGGCGAGCTGCGCGACGCGTACGCCTTCAGCGCCGGCCAGTCCCTCACCCTGCGCCGCGTGATCGACGGACAGGAACACCGCCGCTCCTACTCGATCTGCGCCCCCGCCGGCGCCGCACCGCGCATCGGCGTCCGCGAAATCCCCGGCGGGCTGTTCTCCTCCTGGCTCGTCCACGAGGTGCGGCCGGGCACCCGGATCGACGTCCAGCCGCCCACCGGCTCCTGGCGGGCCGACCCCGGCACAGGCGAGCGGCACCTGTGCGTCGCCGCCGGCTCCGGCATCACCCCCATGCTGTCGGTCGCCGCGACCGTCCTCACCCACCCCGCCGCGCAGGTCTCGCTCCTGTACGGCAACCGTACGAGCCGTACCGTGATGTTCGCCGAGGAACTCGGCGACCTGAAGAACCGCTACGGCCCCCGGCTCCAGGTCGTGCACACACTCTCGCGCGAGCCGCGCGACGTCGAGCTGCTGTCCGGCCGGCTCGACGGCGACCGGCTGCGCCGCCTGCTCACCGCGCTCGTGCCGGTCGAGGTGTTCGACCACGTCTGGCTGTGCGGGCCGCTGCGCATGATCGAGGAGGCCCGCGCGGTGCTCGCCGAGCTGGGCGTGCCCGCGGAACGCGTCCACGTCGAGCTCTTCTACGCCGACGCGCCGCCGCCTCCGCCGAGACGGACCGGCGGCGGGATCCCGGCCGGGGCGACCACGGAGCTGACGACCGTACTGGACGGGCTGCGGACCACCTCGACCGTCTCCCGAGACACGCCGATCCTCGACGCCGCCCAGGCCACCCGCGCCGACCTGCCGTTCGCCTGCAAGGGCGGGGTGTGCGGGACGTGTCGCGCGGTGGTGCGTTCCGGAGAGGTGGACATGCGGCGCAACTACGCGCTCGAACCGTCCGAGGTGGCCGCCGGATTCGTCCTGACCTGCCAGACGTACCCGGTGGGGGAGAACGTGACCGTCGACTACGACGCCTGACCCCCGCACCGCTCACCGATCCGGACACCGACCGCCATTACCGAACGCCGACTGGCCCCGACCCGCCCGCGACCGACCACAGGAGCCGCCACGTGCCCGAACACTCCGCCGTCCCGTCGTCAGGCCTGCTCGTCGAGGAGGGCGAGGACCGGGTCGTGTGGCGGCTCAACCGGCCCGAGGTGCGCAACGCCATCGACCGCGAGCTCGTCGCCGCGCTGCACGAGGCGTGCGCCGCCGTCGAGGACGACCCGAAAGTCGTTCTGATCATCGGCGAGGGCGGCACGTTCGCGGCCGGCGCGGACATCGCCCAGCTCCGCGAGCGCGGCCGCGACGACGCGCTGCGCGGCATCAACTCCAAGATCTTCGAACGGGTGCACCGGCTGCCGATGCCGGTCATCGGCCTGCTCGACGGGTACGCCCTGGGCGGCGGCGCCGAGCTCGCCTACGCCTGCGACTTCCGCATCGGCACGCCGCGTACCAAGATCGGCAACCCGGAGACGGGCCTCGGCATCATCGCCGCGGCCGGTGCGGCGTGGCGGCTGGCCGCGCTCGTGGGGGAGCCGCTGGCCAAGGAGATCCTGCTCGCGGGCCGCGTGCTGACGGCCGCCGAGGCGCACGCCGTACGGCTGCTCAACGAGATCGTCGAACCCGAGGACCTGCTCACCGCCGGCCACCGGCTCGCCGACCGCATCACCGCCCAGGCGCCGCTGGCGACCAGGCTGATGAAGTCCGTCTTCCACGCGCCCAGGGACGCGCACCCGTTCGTGGACGACGTGGCACAGGCCGTGCTGTTCGAGACAGAAGACAAAGAGGCCCGCATGACCGCGTTCCTGGACCGCCGCCAACGCAGAAGCCGTACCGACGAGGGCCGCTGACCAGTAGGGGAGCCGTACAGACGAGCACCCTTGACCGGTTCAGGAGCCGCACTACCGCATCAGCGACCGCTTTGACCGGTTCGGCGGGTATCCGGCCGCGACACCGGCTCAAATCTCGTGTTTGGCCAGGCCGTCGAAGGCGATGGCGGTGATCGCGTCGGCGACCAGCGCCAGATCGTACGCGCCATCCGGCCGATACCACTCGACCAGCGAGTTGACCATGCCGAACAGCAGCCGGCTCACCAGCCCAGGCGGCACGCTGTCACGCAGCGCGCCCTCGGCGACGGCGTCGGCCACGAGCGCGGCCAGCCGGTCGTCCAGCCAGCGCCGCCGTTCCAAAGCCGCCAGCTCGATCTCGCTGTTGCCGCGCACCCGCAGCAGCAGCGTGACGGACGGTTGATGCGCCACCAGCACCTCCACGCTGCGCCGCAGCACTTCGCGCAGCCGCTGGTACGCGCTGACCCCGGCCTGCTTCCGCGACGCCTCGGTGACGACGGCGGTCAGCTCGTCGAGTGCGTCGTCCAGCGCCTGGGCGAGCAGTTGCTCCTTGCTCGTGACGTGGTGGTAGATGGCGGCCTTGGTCAGCCCCAGCTCCTTGGCCAGGTCGCCCATGCTGGTGGCGTCGTAGCCGCGGCGGTTGAACAGCTCGACCGCGGCACGCAGGATCGCCTGCTGGTCGTAGCCCGGACGGCCCCGCCGGCGGCGCGGAGCCGGCTCGGCATGCTCAGTCCTGGTCACGAAAGCAGCATCTCACGCGCCCGACCCCACCCCGCCCGCCGCTCCGGCCACGACCGTCCCCGTTCCGTCACGCTCGGGTACGGGGAGCCGCACGGAACCGGTGCGGCCGCATCACCGAGCGCTCCGTCATGATCACGCGGAAGCGGGCGCTGAATGGTCTTCAGTCGCGGTGGGAGGGAGCTGGGGATCACGGGCTCGGATGGAGGCCGGAGCTCAGATGGCCGAGGATGAGGCGCGCCACTTCGTGCGGGGCCTCCAGGTGCATGTCGTGGCCGGTGGCCAGGTCGGCGAGGGAGAGCAGCGGAGTCTGCGCGGCGGCCGTCTTCAGTTCGCGAGCGAAGCCGCGGACGTAGGCGTCGAAGGCCAGCGAGACGGCCGGGGGCAACATCGCACTCAGGTCCGAGCCGCTGGAGGAGACGACGAGGAGGGGACAGCGGGCCGCCCGGTAGACGGCGATGAGGTCGAGCGCGTCCATCTGCGCGATGAAGTGAGTCATCTCCGGATCGCCCGCCGTCTGTTCGGCGAGGAACGCGCGCATTGTGTGCTCGGCGCCGACCGGGTCGACTCCGTCGAAAGGCCCGGTGGGATTGGTGTGCCCGTCCAGATTGACCGCGAGCGGGCACTCGGGGTGCTCTGAGGCCCACAGGGCCGCGACGATGCCGCCCAGCGAGTGCCCGACCACGGCGGGATGCTCCAAGTCGTGGTCGTTGATCGCCTCACCTACGGACTCGACGGCTCCAGCCCAAGACCACGAGCCCAGATCCGGCAAATCGACCGCCACCGTGCGCAGCCCCGCCGCCTCCAGCAACGGCGCGGCGAGCCGCCAGTCCGTGGACCTCCGCCCACCACCGGGCAAGAGAAGAATCTCCGTCATCGTGGCACTCTCCCGGCCCGGCGGCCGCCACCGCAACCCGATCCCGCCCCTCGGCTGCCGCATGCCGGCCTTGGCCGGCAGCCGCTCATGCCGGGCCACTTCCTCAGGGCCGTCATAGACCACCAGCTCCGAGGCACACGACGGCTCCCTTACGGGCTGCAGCCCCCCCGATACTCTCACCGCAACCATCGAGCGCTGTCATTTCTCATCAACACACCCCAGCGCTCAGCGCCTCCGCTGTCACGGGACAGCTGACCCACAAACGCTGCCGCAACTCGCCTACAGAACCACCTGTTTGGGCTTCGTGCCGGGTGCCCTGGTCACAGCGTGATCGCGATGTCGGTGTTCGGCCGATGACGTGCTGCTCGCGGCCCGATCGCCGCGCTCTTTGGTCTACCTGCCGATGCGCGCCACGCCGTCCGCCCCTGGGGTCAACCTCGACTGGGACAAGGAGGAGAGGTGCCCGGACCGGCCGCTTGATCTAGTGCTCGTCCACCACTCGCTGCAGTTCCCGCCCTCCCGCTGGAAACAGGTACGAAAGCGGATCACCGCTGGAAACCCTTCGTGCGAAATACGGACGGCGAGCATGCCGGACAACGACCTACCCGCCGACGAGGAGATCGACTACCGGGCCCTGAACTACCAGGAGAACAAGGTCACGCTCCACCAGCGCGTGCACGCCGAGACGCTGTTTCTGACCGGCAGCACGGCGGCGTTCCGGCAGCCGGCCCGCCACTTCTTCGCCGTGGCGAAGGAAGGGCCGCCCGCCGCCGCGACCTTGCTGTACCTCTCGGGCGGCTGCAACTATCACGTCTGCCGGCTGTTCTATTGGCCGCATCTGAAGCCAGGCAGCGGGCAGGAGATCCACCTGGAGTACGCCCCGCGATGGACGGTCTGACCGGCGAATTCAGGTTGAGCAATCACGCGGAGCCTTTCGGCCGTTGACAAGGAACCCGAGCGCGTGCCCTGTCGTCGCGTCGATGTGGTCAGGGATCTCGGCATGACGGTCACCGACTGTCGGTGTCCCAGTGGGCTCGAACATGAGAATCGCGGCGCCGGTGGGCGCGGACGGCTTGTGCTCCGTGCCACGGGGGACGGTGAACACCGCGCCCGCAGGGAGCCGGACCACACGCTCCCCACTGGGCTCACGCAAGGCGATGTGCAACTCCCCATCGAGAACCAGGAAGAACTCGTCAGTGTCGTCATGGACGTGCCAGATGTGCTCGCCCTCGACCTTGGCGATGCGTACGTCGTAGTCGTTGACGCGCGTGACTATGCGAGGGCTCCACAGGGCGTCGAAGGAGGCGAGGGCCTTACTGAGGGCGACGGGTTCGATACTCATGCGTAAATCCTGGCGCATGGGGCGTACTCAGTGTGAGTGCTAGGAATAGCACATGACGCAAGGATCCTCGCACGCTGCCGGCCCGCACCGGGTCGTCGTGATCGTGGACGAGAACTCCAACCCCTTCGAGCTGGGCTGCGCGACCGAGATCTTCGGCCTGCGCAGGCCCGAGCTCGGACGCGATCTCTACGACTTTCGCCTGTGTTCCCCCGAGCCGCGCACCCTGATGAGGGACGGGTTCTTCACCCTCACGGGCGTCACCGGCCTGGAAGCGGCTGAGTCGGCAGATACGTTGATCGTCCCGAACCGTCCCGACGTCGAGGTGCCCCGCAGAACCGCCGTGCTCGATGCCATCCGGCGGGCGCACGCGCGCGGCGCCCGCCTGGTCGGCTTCTGCAGCGGTGCTTTCACTTTGGCCGAGGCCGGGGTCCTCGACGGGCGCCGGGCCACCGCGCACTGGCAGTGGGCGGATTCCTTCCGAGCCCGCTTCCCTTCCGTCCGGCTCGAAACAGACGTGTTGTTCGTGGACGACGGCGACATTCTCACGGCCGCGGGAAGCGCAGCCGCGCTCGACCTCGGCCTGCACATCGTCCGCGGCGATCACGGCGCGGAAGTCGCCAATTCAGTGAGCCGACGGCTGGTCTTCGCCGCCCACCGCGACGGCGGGCAACGGCAGTTCGTGGAGCGGCCCGTGCCCGCGGTGCCGGACGAGTCCTTGGCGCCTGTCCTCGCCTGGGCACAGGAGCATCTGGACGCCCCGCTCACGGTGTCCGACCTCGCAGCGCGCGCCTCGGTCAGTCCGGCCACCCTGCATCGCCGTTTCCACGCGCAGATGGGCACCACACCGCTGGCGTGGCTCACAGGGGAACGACTCGCCCTGGCATGCCGGCTGATCGAGCGGGGCGAGTCGCGCTTCGAGACGGTCGCGCGGCACAGCGGGCTGGGCACCGCTGCCAACTTGCGCGCACTGATACGTCGCAAGATCGGGCTCACTCCGTTGGAGTACCGGCACCGATTCGGCCCGGGGACAGGCAAGGGATCGACCTGACCTCCTCACAGGCCACAACAAGCCATGACTCAACGTATGCCGTCGCCGGCGGCGAACAGACCGCCTGACCCCGGCAATGGCGACGCCCAGTCGCGCCAGCAAGGCATCGCACAACGCGTGGAATTTACACCGTGAATATACGGTCCGTGTCGGGGAACATACCGTCCGTGTCGGGACATGCCGATGTGAAGCTTCGACCAAAGCGAAGACGGACTTGCCTTTGAGTTCGAACCGCATACGCTCTGCGAGGGAATGATCGTGTCAGAACGCGGAGAGCCTACGAAGGAAGAGAAGATCCGGGACGCGCTCAGTGCCGCCCCGCGCTTCATCGCGGAGACGGCCACGGTTCTGGATTCCGACATGAAGACAGTCCTCAGGGAAGGGTCGCCCGACTGGATCTGCGTGCCGACTCCCCCCGGTCAACCGGCTCCCGGCCCCATGTGCCTTGACCCGACCTGGATGCAGTTCGTCCAGGAGGTCATGCAGGGCAAGACCCCAACGATCGACCGTATCGGGATCTCCTACATGCTGATGGGAGAGGCCGGTGCGGACTTCGATGATGTCTTCGCCACACAGCCCCCAGAAGGCAAGGACTGGTATCGCGCCGGACCCCACGAGATGTTCTGCTTTCCCAAGGGCACCGGACACATCTTGAAGGGAATCGGACACGACCCGTCCTCGGGACAGCCTTATGTACGACCGGTTCGAGGAGCTGAGCCCATGCTCGTCGTCCCGGTCGCCAAGCCGGGCGAGACAGCCTGCGGATGTCGAAGCGACTGCCCCTGTTGCCGGAACAACTCGGCTACACCTGATTCCGAGTCCTCGGCTTGAGGCATTCATAAGGGCATAGGGGTAGCGTCGGCCACCATCGCAGCGACCACCACACGAACCGGACCGCGGGTGAGACTCCGGCGGCTACCCGACCGCGGTCCGCAGAGAATGACGTGGAGATGGCTGCCCTGCCCCGACCCGGCATGCCTTCCACGGCGACTGGGACTATGCCCTGCGCCATCGGTTGTGTGGCCCTGGTCGACGGGCCACAGGGTGACGTCGTACGGGTGCCGCTTGTCGAAGTAGCCGATGACGCCATTTTGATCAATCCGCGGGAATCAAGATCCCCTTGGCTGTCATCCACGAACGTCCGCAGCATAGGAATGTCCTGGGCTCGATCCGCGTGTTCAGCCAGATGACGGAGCCGACCCGGTAACCGCGTTGGCCAAGGCCTGCCGGCACTTCGCCACCCACATCGGCCTGCTCGCCGACCAGCTCGGCTCGGTGCGGCTGAGCGCCGACGACGCCGAGCACGTCACCGACGCTGTGCACCAGGTGTTCGACGCGGCCGGGCTGACCATCGGTCTGCAACGCCACATCGGTGAGGACCAGCGCGCCTTCCAGCCGGATTCCGGCCCGCGCGCCGTGTGCTTCCGTGGATGCTGGAAGCCTGGAACACGAAGTGGATCTTCGCCGGGGTGGCGTGACGGTCTTGCGGTCTGCGGCTACGCGCGCCCGGATCTGTGCAGGAGGGACGGCCATCAACGGTCACCGTCCCTCCCTTGCGCGACCACAGCACATCGTCATGGAACGCCGAGACATTTCGTGGGACGTGCCCGGGGTCGAGGCTTGGCTCGACTGGGAGTAGCGGCTGAGCTCCGTGCGCGAAGCGCCCTATTGTGATGACCTTTTGCGCGGAGGCGGGACTGCCCGAGCGGAGCGAGGACCGCTCGGGCAAGGTCTCGGCTGGCGGTTAGGTCAGGTGGCGGGTGAAGAAGCTCAGCGTGCTGTCCAGTTCGTACGCCGGCAGGATGTCCGCGTGCTTGCCCGGGTTGGCGTGCAGGGTCTTCTCGGCTGAGCCCAGAGCGTCGAACAGGGCCAGGCTCTGGGACCGTGGTACTCGTTCGTCGTCCCACTGCACCAGGAACTCCACGGGTACGGTGATCTGGGCCGCGAGTTCGGCCGTGGCAGCGGCTCCGCCGAGTCCGAGTACTGCGGCGCGGATGCGGGGTTCGGCTGCGACGAACGGGACGCCGAGGCCGCAGCCGAGTGAGACGCCCCAGTAGCCGGCCGGGCCGGGGCCGACGTGGTCCAGGTGCTGGACCGCGTCCAGCATGGCCTGCCATTCCGGTACGGTCTGCCGGGCTACGAGGGCCTGGAACTCGGCGATCAGCGCGGCCAGGTCCTCGCCGGCCGCCACCCGTGCCTGGTTCTCGGTATTGATGCGGTCGAGTTCCGGGTCAACCGGCCGGTCGCCGTGGCCGGGCACGTCGGCCGCGACCACCGCGAAGCCGCGCTCGCGGACGAAGCGGTGCGCGCGGGTCAGGACGCCGGGGGTTTTCTTGTGCTGGCCGCCGCCGTGGCCCATCACGATGACCGGACGGGTGCCTGTGGCGTCTTCCGGCGTCCAGAGCACGCCGGGGACGTCGCCGAGGGTGAAGAGTTGTTCGCGGACGCCGTCGGACGACGTCTCGGAGATGATGCGCATGAACGTGGAAAGCCTTTCGGGATGCCCGCGGGCTCTCCCTAGGCCGTGGGAGAGAGGGAGGCCCGGCATGTCACAGCGTTGATGGGACTCACCTCCTCGGTTCGCACTGGCTCACGGCGGTGGCCAAGGTATCACAGGAGGGCGATCATCGTCCCGCCCGGCGGGCGAAGCGTTCGGGCGGCGATGCGGTAACGCGGCGATGCGGTAACGCGGCGATGTGGTCGGGCGGCGGTGTTGTGGCGGCGGAGCGGTCGGGCGGCGGGGCGGCTACGTGGTCAGGTGGCGGTGCGTGTGGCGGCGGTGTGGTCAGGCGGCGGTGAAGGAGGTGGGGGACGGGCGGGTGTCGGCGGTGTTGAGCGACTCGCGCAGCCCGGTCAGCACGCCGCGCAGGATGCGGGAGACGTGCATCTGGGAGATGCCGAACTCCTCGGCGATCTCGGCCTGGGTCAGGTTGCCGTAGAAGCGCAGCAGCAGGATGTGGCGTTCGCGGTCGGGCAGGGCCGCGACGAGCGGCCGGACGGCCGCCGCGTCGATCACGGTGTCCAGCGTGGTGTCGCGGTCGGGGATGAGGTCGCCCAGGCAGGCCCGGCCGCCGCCGGAGTCGTCGCCGACCGGCGCGTCCAGGGACAGGGTGCTGTACGCGGCCGAGGCGTCCATGCTGCGCAGCACCTCCTCCTGCGACAGCTCCATTCTGGTGGCCAGGTCGGCCGTGGTCGGTGTGCGGCCCAACTCCTGGGTCAGGTCGGCGGTGGCTCGCTTGAGCTCGGCGCGGCGCTCCTGGAACAGACGCGGCACCCGAATGGCCCACGTACGGTCTCTGAAGTGCCGCTTGACCTCGCCCGACACGGTGATCGCCGCGTACCCGCGGAACTCGTGGCCGAGGCTCGTGTCGAAGCCGTTGATGGCCTTGACCAGGCCGAGGTAGGCGGCCTGGCGCAGGTCGTCGACCGGCTCGCCGCGGGCGGAGTAGCGGCGGGTGACCTCGGTGACCAGCCACTGGTGCATCTCCACCAGCCGTTCGCGGACCTGGGCGCGGCGCCGGGCGCCGACGTCCGGCCGGTTCAGCTCGTCGAGGAGTTCTTCTGCGGTCATGCACTCAAGCGCGGGGGGTTGGACGGCCATGGTGTGTCGTGTCCCTGCCTGTACGGCGTGCCGCCCGGCCCGAAGGGGTCCGTCCAGGGGCGCGCCTCGACTGTGTCGCGAGACGAAGCCCTCTGCTGGACCTCTTCACTCACCCGCTGACCGGGGAGAGCCGTGCCAGTCCTTCCCGAAGGTGACAAATCCGGACCTGGGCACGGATTTTCTGATTTTTCAGCTTCTGGGGACTGGGCTGACGTTCCCTTCCCGGTCCCGCTCGGGGGTCCTGGGCTGACGTTTCGCTCCCGGCTCCGGGCTCACAGTCCTGCCTGGGTCCCGGCTGAGGTTTCGGTTCGGCCGAATGGGGCAGCGGGCCGGACCGCAGACGAGGGTGAAGACGAGGACGGTGGCGAGGTGACCTGATGTGCCGTGCTTGGTCGGGTGGGGCCGATCGCCCGGCGGTCGATCGCCTTGCGCCCGACGATTACGCGGCCGGCCGTGACGCGACCGAGCGCTACCCAGGTGATCGTTACGCGGCCGGCGGTGATGCCGCCGACGAGGTCGCCCATCTGGAGGCGCCGCACTTCCAGGCGTGCCACCTGGGCACCCCGATGCGCTACGAGCCCGCGTACGGCTGGCGGGCGAGCGCCACGACCGGGCGGCGGGAAGGCGGAACGACCGGGCGGCGGGAGGGCCGTACGACGTCACCGTCGCCGGCGGGGACGACGGTGTCTGCGTCGTGACCTGCGCCGACGCGTACGCGGCCGGGCCGGTCCGCACGAGGGCCCGTGTCTCCGCGCTCGCCCGCGCCGGCATGACCGCCCACCCCCGGCCGGACGGCGTGCTTCACGTCCGGGTGACGCCGGCGCGCTGACGTCCCGCGAGCGAGCCCGACCGCCACAGCACCGCCGCCAACCACACCCCGCCCACCAGGATGAGCGCGCCGTGGACGACCCGCAGTGGGTAAGGCCCGAAGAACTGCGGGATGAACAGCGCGAACCCCGCCGCCAGCGGCACGCCGCTCCACCGCAGCAGCGTACCCGAGCGCCAGATCGAGACCGCCGCCATGACGGTCCCGACGCCGAGCAGCACCAGCCCGACGGCGAACATGGTGACCGCGACGGGCCCGTACCGGAACTCCTCGGCCAGTTCCATCAGCGCCGGCGCGCCGTCGCGCAGGGAGCGCTGGGCGATGACGTTCAGCCCGAAGTCCTCGGCCCCGTAGTACGGCAGCGTCAGGCCCGCCCCGATCCACGTCACCACGGCGGCCCGCAGCGAGAGCCGGTCGCCGAGCACCTGGTGCAGCCCGAGCACGCCCAGGCCGAGCAGGATGAACCCGATCATCGCGGCCGCATGCCCGGTCACCCACGCGGTGGAGGCCATGGCGGCGGCGTCGTCGGTCGAGGGGCGGATCGCCGGATAGAGGAGGAAGAGCAGCCCACTGGAGGCGTAGGCGGCGGCGGTCAGCCGAGGGGTGGTCATCGGTGCTCCCTTGAAGGTGCGTCGCTCTGCTATGAGAGCAATGCTCTCGTCAAGGGAACGTCGCTGTCAAGAGCGGTGCTCTCGTTCTGGAGAGCTGTTCCTGTCGAGGTGGGAGGGCCGTTCCTGTCGAGGTGGGGTCAGCAGTGGGACGAGGGTCCTGTCGCCGAGGCGGGTGATCGCGGCCAGCGGCTTGACCGCGGCCCCGACCAGCAGCGCCAGGCCGGGCCGGCCGGACGCCCTGGCCAGGCCGGGGCCGAGTGCGGCCATCATCGCGGTGAGCGCGGGCAGCGGCCTGATCCACATGGTGAGCTCCTCGATCAGCCCCTCCTCGTCGAACCGCAGGACGGCCGTCTCGTGCATCGTCATGCGCCCGACCCGCGCGGTGGCCGTCACCGCCCGCGTGTGCTCGTCGCCTATGTCGCTCTGGTAGCGGAGGTCGGAGACGGTGTCCAGGACGACGGAGAACAGCCGGTTCACCTGCTCCCTGCCCCGGAACGCGGCCCGGCCGCTGAGCGGGGAGTGGAAGGCGACGTCGGCGGCGAGCGTGGCCGTCAGGGCGTCGAGGTCGTGCTCCTCGCCGGCCCGCCGGTACGCCAGCGCCGGTGAGTCCTGAATGTGAACTGTCATGGGTTCACTTTATCAACCCACTATCCTGGGGTCATGAACAGGTTCGGTGAGATGCACTGCTCCATCGCCCAGGCCGTCGGCGTCGTCGGCGAGCCGTGGACGCCGCTGATCCTGCGTGACCTGTTCCTCGGCCTGTGCCGGTTCGACGACCTGGCGGAGGACCTGGGGATCTCGCGCAACCTGCTGACCCGCCGCCTGGAGCACCTGGTGACGTCGGGGGTGGTGGAGAAGCGGCGCTACCAGGAGCGCCCGCCGCGCCACGAGTACGTGCTGTCGCGGGCCGGGCGTGACATCGTGCCCGCGCTGATGACGCTGATGGCCTGGGGCGACCGGTGGGCCACCCCGCCCGGCGGGCCGCCCGCGCTGCTGGTGCACGACTGCGGCGAGCAGTTCACGCCCGTCGTCACGTGCCCGCACTGCGGGGGCGCGGCCACGGCGGACACGGTGACGGCCGTCCGCGGCCCGGGGGCGGCTCAAGGGCCGGGAACGATGCTCCTGTCCGCGGGAGTCGCCGAAACCACAAAAACCGCAAAAACCGCCGAAGCCGCCGAGGCCGGCGAAGCCACCGACTGAGCCCAGGTCGACAGCCCAGGTCGACAGCCCAGGTCGACAGCCCAGGTCGACAGCCCAGGTCGACAGCCCAGGTCGACAGTGCCCAGGCCGACAGTGCCCAGGCCGACAAGTGCCCGCCCGGCTGAGGCCGGCCGGGCGCTCGGGACGCGGCTCAGCCGGCCCGGGACACCAGGTCAGACCCGCCCCGGCACCTCGTTGCCCGCCGCCCGGATGGCCTTCGGCAGGTTCGTCATGGCCAGCAGCACGAACCCGAGCACGAAGAAGATGACCATCGACAGGATGGCGATCCGGTAACTGTTCGTGAGCTGCAGCGTGATCGTGATCGTGAGCGAGCCGATGAACGCCGACCCCTTGTCACTGATCTGCAGCAGACTGAAGTATTCGGCCTCCCGCCCCTTGGGGATCACCTGCGAGAACAGCGAGCGCGACAGCGCCTGCGTGCCCCCCAGCACGATCGCGATCGCGAACGCCATCAGGTAGAACTGCAGCGCCTGCCCCTCGGCCACGAACATGGCCATCGCCACGATCGCCGTCCACACCACCAGGCTGGCCAGAACGGTGCGCTTCGTCCCGATGCCGCGCGCCAACCACCCGAGCAGCAGCGCCCCGAAGAACGCCACGAACTGCACCATGAGGATCGCCGTGATCTGCACCGTCTGGTCCAGTTTGAGCGCCTCGGAGGCGAAGGCGGCGCTGTTGCCGATGACCGTCTGCACGCCGTCGTTGTAGACCAGGTACGCGACCAGGAACAGCAGCGTCAGCGGATAGCGGCGCAGCTCCGACAGCGTACGGCCGAGCTGGCGGAAGCTGCCGCCGACCGAGCGCAGCGGCGTGCTCTCGTGCGCGGGCACCGGCCGGTTGCGCAGCCGCAGCAGCGGGAAGATCGTGAACGTGGCCCACCACAGGCCCGCCGACATCATGCAGATCCGCACCGCCATGCCCTGGGTCAGGCCGAGGCTCTCGTGCTGCAGGAAGAGCACCAGGTTGAGCGCCAGCAGCAGGCCGCCGCCCAGATAGCCGATCGCCCAGCCCCGCGACGACACCCTGTCCCGCTCCTCCGGGGTGGAGATCTGCGGCAGGAACGAGTCGTAGACGACGACAGAGGCGCCGTAGGCCACGTTGGCCAGGATGAACAGCACCCCGCCCAGCAGGTAGCGGTCGCCCTCGACGAAGAACAGCGACATCGCGGCCAGCGCGCCGAGGTAGGCGAAGACGCCGAGCATCTCCCGCTTGCGGCCGGTGTGGTCGGCCAGCGCGCCCACGATGGGCAGGAACACGATCTGCAGGAACACCGCGACCGTGGTGATCAGCCCGAAGTACGCGGCCGGCCGGATGTCGGCGCCCAGCACGTCGACGTACCCCAGGCCCGGATTGTCCGCCACGAGCTGGTCGAAGGTGTCGACGCAGGTCGCGGCGGCCACGCCGGGGAAGTCCTTGGCGCAGGCGGCGGTCTTGGCGACCGGGATCAGGTAGGGGCCGAGGAAGACCGAGATGATCGTGGTGTAGAAGGCGGAGTTGGCCCAGTCGTAGAGGTACCAGCCGCGCTGCTCACGCCGGCGGGCCGCCGGGGAGTCGTCGAGGTCCGCGGGGGGTGCGGGTACGGGCATGATGTCGTGTGGCTCCTATGCGGGCGGCCGGGGGCCGGGGGAAGGGGACTCTCTCAGGCGGCCATGCTGCCGGGATGCCACTGGCCGCGCCGTTCGAGCACCCCGCGCAGGCCGGTGACGTTGTCGGTCATGATGCCGTCCACGCCCAGGTCGAGCAGGTGCTCCATGCGGGCGGGGTCGTTGACGGTCCACACGTGCACCTGCATGCCGATGGCGTGCGCCGTGCTGATCAGGCGCCGGGTGGTGACCCGTAGCCCGCGGAAGCCCACCGGCACCTGCGCGCACGGCACTCCGGCGCGCGACAGGCGGGCCAGCAGGCGGCCGTAGCCGGAGGTGGCGGCGGCGGCCCGCAGAGCGGCCACGCCGCGCGGGCCGAGCGCCGAGCACACCTCCCTGCCCAGCGCCGCCCTGGCCAGCGCGAGGCGCTCGTCGGAGAACGAGGTCAGGCAGATCCGGTCGTAGGCGTTGGTCCGCCTGATCGCCTCGGCCAGCGGGGCGATGGCGGCCGCCTCCTTGACGTCGATGTTGAACCGGATCTCCGGCCAGGTGCCGAGCAGGTCCTCCAGCAGCGGGATCTCGTGCACCCCGCCGATGCGGGCTCTCCTGACCGCCTGGTAGGGCAGCTCGGAGATGCGGCCACGCCCGTCGGTCACGCGGTCGAGCGTGTGGTCGTGGAAGGCCACGAGCACGCCGTCGGCGGTGGCGTGCGCGTCGGTCTCCAGATGGGTGTAACCGAGCGCGACCGCCCGCTCGAAGGCGGCGGCGGAGTTCTCCGCGCCTTCCGCCGCTCCGCCGCGGTGGGCGAAGGCCAGCGGCCCTGGATGGTCGAGGAAGGCGAATCGGCGGCTCAGCACGACTGGAAGTATGCCCTTCCCTGATGAACGGTGAGGTTACGAATCGGGGAGATTCTGCCACTCCTGGCGGCGCGCCTCGGCCAGCGCGATGGCCGCTGCCACCGCCACGTTGAACGACCCCACCCGGCCGACCTGCGGGATGTAGCAGGCGCCGTCGACGGCGTCGAGCAGGGCGGGGGAGCAGCCGTGGTCCTCGCTGCCGACCACCAGGCACACGTCGCGGTCGAGGTCGGCCCGGTGCAGTGGCCTCGCCTCCGCGGTCAGCTCGATGGCCAGCACGGTGTAGCCCTCTTCCCTGGCGGCCTTGACCGCCTCGGTGGCCGGCACCGCCTCGTGCCAGGTGACCAGGCGCTCGGTGCCGAGCGCGGTCTTGCCCGCCTTGGGGTTGGTGGGCGGGGTGGCGTTGCCCGCCAGCCAGATCTCGTTCACGCCGAACGCGGCGGCGCTGCGGAAGATCGAGCCGACGTTGAACGGGCCGGTGACCGACTCGACGATGAGGCCGAGGCGGTTGCCGGTGTTCCTGCGCCAGGTGCGGTTGAGCCGCTTGACGTCGGTGGGGCGCAGTTGCCTTCTCAACGGGTCACCTTCAGTATCCGGTAGGCGGCCCGGCTGGCCTCGCGTGAGGCCTGCCACCCCTGCTCGCCGAGCCAGCGCTGCAGGGAGTCGGAGCCGAGGTGTTTCTGGACGACCAGGTAGGCCACGCCGTCGGGCGTCAGCCGGGTCAGCCACCTGGTGAGCATCTCGTGCAGGGCCGGCTTGCCGATGCGGATCGCGGGGTTGGACCAGATGGCCCGGAACCGCACGTCGTCCGGCATGTCGTCGGCGTGCATCGATCTTACTTTGTAAAGGCCGGCGGCCTTGGCGTTCCGCTCGGTCAGCTCCAGGCTACGCCGGTTCACGTCCACGGCCCACACGCTCGCCTCCGGCGCCCGGGAGGCCATGGTGAGCGCGATCGGCCCGTAGCCGCAGCCCAGGTCGAGCAGGTCGCCCTCCTGGGGCGGCGGCGGCACGCTCTCCAGCAGCGCGCGGGTGCCGACGTCGACCCGTTCCGGCGAGAACACGCCGCTGTCGGTCTCCAGCCGCAGATGCAGGTCGGGCAGGACGAGATCGACCCGCCCCGGCCTGCTCGCCGCTCCCGGCTCCTCGGAGAAGTAGTGCGCCACGTCGCCAAACGTTACGGGATCCGTGAACCGAACAGGACCGCGGCGCCCGCCACCAGCACTCCGGCCAGGATCGCGGCCACGATGAACCACTGCGTGATCTCCTGGTTGACCAGCTTGTAGCCGAGCGAGGTGCCGATCTGCTCGTAGACCTCGCGCAGCTCGCTGCCGGACTCGGCGGTGTAGGCGCGGCCGCTGGTGCCGTCGGACAGTGACTGCAGGGTCTGCTTGTTGACCGGGACGTTCACGGGCCTGCCGTCGATGGAGACGGTGCCCTCCTGGGTGCCGTACGCGATCGTGGAGACCGGTACGCGGGCCTGCTGGGCGGCCTCGATGGCCTCGTTGACCGACCGCCCCGAGGTGTTGTCGCCGTCGGACAGCAGCACGATGGCGGCCGGCGGCGGGTCGGTGGCGGCCTGCTGGTCGAAGGAGCGCAGCGAGTCGAGCGCGTTGAAGACGGCCTCGCCGATCGCGGTGCCGGGGCGGGTGGTGAGGTTGCCGATGGCGGTCACCACGGCCTGGTGGTCGGTGGTGGGGGAGATGACGACGTTGGCCGAGCGGGCGAAGGAGACGACGCCCACGTTGAAGCGGTCGGGCAGCTCCTTGGCGAACGCCTGGGCGGCGGCCTTGGCGGCGCTGATGCGGTCGGGCTGGACGTCGTCGGCGTCCATGGACAGGGACACGTCGAGGGCGATCATGATGGTGGCGCGGTCGCGGGGGACGCGTACCTCGTCGGCGGGCTTGGCGGCGCCGACGACGAGCAGCGACATCATGAGCAGGAACAGGCCGGGGGCGACGTGGCGGCGCCAGCCGGGGCCCGCGGGGGCGACGAGGTCGAGCAGGGCCAGGTTGGTGAAGCGCACGGTGTAGCGGCGGCGGGCGAACATCGACAGGACGTAGCCGGCCGCCAGCAGCAGCACCAGGACGAACAGCCACAGCCAGCCCGCGGCGAGGAATGTCATGCGGAGGGCCTCCGGTGGGCTAGGTGGCTCGTGCGCCGCTGGCGGAGCACGAACTGCGCGACGTCGAACACCCAGTCGCGGTCGGTGCGCAGGACGAGGTGGGCGATGCCGGCGCGGCGCAGGGCCAGGCGGGTGCCCTCGCGCTGGAGGGCGGCCGCCTCCGCGTACGCGTGCCGGATTTTTGGCGAGAGGTGCACTTCGCGTACTTTCCCGGTCTCGGGGTCGGCGAACGCGACCCGGCCGACGTCGGGCAGCTCCAGCTCGCGCGGGTCGATGATCTCGACCGCCAGCACCTGGTGGCGGGCCGCGAGCCGTCTGATGGGGCGCTCCCACGGCCGTTCGGCGTCGGGGTCGAGGTCGGGCTGCGCGTCGAGGAAGTCGGAGACGATCACCCGCATGCCGCGCCGCCTGCGGGTGGCCGACAGCACCTCGATGCCCTCGGCCAGGTCGGGCGGGTCCTCGACGATCCGGCCTCTGGGGGCGTCCATGAGGGAGTGCAGCAGCCCGTACAGGGCGGGGCGGCCGGTGCGGGCGGGCATGCGGTGCACGTACTCGTCGTGCAGGACGAGCGCGCCGAAGCGGTCGCCCATCCGGCTGGACAGGAACCCGAGCGCGCCGACGGCGGCCACGACCAGGTCGCGCTTGTCGCTGTCGGCGGTGCCGAAGTCCATGCTGGGGGACAGGTCGGCCAGCGCCCAGGTCTCCAGCTCGCGGTCGGCGATGAGGTCGCGCACGTGGGGGATGGTGGTGCGGGCGGTGACCGCCCAGTCCATGCGGCGCACGTCGTCCTCGCCGGGCACGTAGACGCGGCTGTCGCCGGCCTCGCTGCCGGTGCCGGGCAGCAGCCCCTGGTGGGCGCCGTGCAGCAGCCCGTCGAGGCGGCGGGTGACGGTCAGTTCGAGCCGCCGCAGGGCTTGCTCAGCGGTGGTGGTCAACGGTTCTGGTTCCAGACGACGAGGGGCGGGGGTACGGCGTGCAGGATCTGCTTGACGACCTGCTCGGGGTCGACGCCGTCGGCCAGGGCGTCGAAGGTGAGCATGAGCCGGTGGGACATGACGTCCACGGCGACGTCGCGTACGTCGTCGGGCAGCAGGTAGTCGCGGCCGCGCAGCAGGGCCAGGGCCCGCCCGGCCGAGACCAGGCCCAGGGTGGCGCGGGGGCTGACGCCGATCTCGATGGTCTCGGTGAGGTCGGCCAGCCCGTACTCGGCGGGGGCCCGGGTGGACATGACCAGCCGCACGACGTAGTCGGCGACGAGCTGGTGCACCGAGACCTGCTCGGCCGCCTGCTGCAGCGCCAGCAGCCGGGCGGGGTCGAGCACCCGCTCGGGGACCGGCGGGGTGACGCTCATGCGGTGCAGGATCTCCAGCTCCTCGTGGGCGCTGGGATGCGGCACCCGCACCCGGAACAGGAACCGGTCGCGCTGCACCTCGGGCAGGGGGTAGACGCCCTCGGACTCGATCGGGTTCTGGGTGGCCAGCACGATGAACGGCCTGGGCAGCGGGTGGGTGACGCCGGCCAGGGTGACCTGGCGCTCGGCCATCACCTCCAGCAGCGCCGACTGGACCTTGGCGGGGGCGCGGTTGATCTCGTCGGCCAGCAGGAAGTTGACGAACACGGGGCCGAGCTCGACATCGAACTTCTCGTTGGAGGGGTGGAAGACGCGGGTGCCGACGATGTCGCTCGGCACGAGGTCGGGGGTGAACTGGATCCGGGCGAACGTGCCGCCCACGACGGTGGCCAGGGTGGAGGCGGCGAGCGTCTTGGCGACGCCCGGCACCCCTTCGAGCAGGCAGTGCCCGCGCGCGAGCAGGGCCACGACGAGTCTTTCGACCATGTGGTCCTGTCCGACGATGACACGCCGGACCTCGTCGAGACTCTGACGCAGCAGTGCCGCGTCGTTTCCGCCTGGCAACTCTTCGGCGACGCTCATGACGCCATTCCACCAAACGCGCCGCAAACGTGCACGACGCCACGTCTGTGCTTTCATGGCAAACGTGGCAAGTCCCCTGCAGTACGGTGATCCGCCCGGGCTCGGTCCCTACGTGGTGCAGGCGCGCCTGCACGCGGCTCCCGCCGGGTTCGTCTACCTGGCGCAGTCGCCCGACGGGCGTGCCGTGTCGCTGGCCGTGCTGACCAGGGGGGCCGCGTACGACGCCGCGGCGCGCGACCGGTTCGTCACCGCGATCAGGGAGGCCGGCGGGCGGGAGCGTTCCGGGCTGCGCGGCCGGCTGGGGCGTCCTGGGCGCTCGCGGGGCGCGGTGCTGGACGGCGCGCCGGAGGTGCTGGCCTATGAGGGCGGGCGGGCGCCGTGGGTGGCGGTGCCTTACGCGCCGGGGCAGCCGGGGGCCGAGTGGTTCCTTGAGCCGGTCATGGTGGGCGGGACGTTCATCGGGGCGGCCCATGGGCCCGACTTCGTCCCGTACTGGCTGACCGACCGCGCGCCCGCGCTGCCCGGTCCCGGGCGCCCGCCGCGGCCGCTGACCGAGACGCGCAAGCGGGTGCTGCTGGCGGCGCTGACCCTGGTGCTGCTGCTCCTGCTGGTGACGGCCATCCTGCTGGTGATGCTGTTCGGGCGGCGCGACAGCGAGCCGCAGCCGAGGCAGTTGCCGCCCACGGTGTTCGTGCCGACGCCGCCGCCGACGCCGGAGACGCCGATGCCGCAGCCCTCGCCGTCGCAGTCGCCCTCGCCGAGCCAGAGCGGGCCGAGCACGCCTGGCCGTTCGCCCGGGGAGGATCCGGGGGACGAGGCGCCGCTGTGACGGCTCGGTTAATGGGTTTGAGTCTCACGTAACGTGAGGCTTTAGCGTCGCCGGCATGGAATTCATCGTTCACGACACGCTGACGGCGATGGCCGAGCTGCTGGAGCAGCCGCTGGAGCGGCGGCCCGGCCTGCTGCGGGAGGTGCTGGCGCCCATCCGCGAGGTGATCCCGATGCCCGGCGACATCGTCGACATCCACCAGCAGGGTGGCGGCTTCCTGGTCGACACCGACGACCCGCGCTACCTGCCCGCCGTCCGGCGCATGATCGAGACCGACGTGCTCGGGCAGGTGCGCCGGGAGCTGGAACGGGCCTCCGAGCGGCTGCACGCGGCCAAGCAGGCCGACTCGCTGCAGATCATGTTCATGATGGGCAACCCGGACAACGAGCACCTGATGACGACGGCCGGCGGCTACTACGGCATGGGTGGCGCGCCCGGCTGGCTCTACCTGCTGGCCTGGCCGTCGGAGGAGGTGCTCGGGCGGATCTGCCACCTGGCGGTGCACGAGTTCCACCACAACGTGCGCTACACGAACGTCGAGTGGAACCCGGCCACGGTGACCGTCGGCGAGCACGTGGTGGCCGAGGGGCTGGCCGAGGCGTTCGTCAGGGAACTGTCGGGGGCCGAGGCGATGGGGCCGTGGTCGTCGATGGTGACGGGGGAGGAGTTCGACCGGGCGTACGAGCTGATCATGGCGGACTTCGATCTGGCCGGGATGCAGCACACGTCGGCGTACGTGCTGGGTGACAGCGCCATGCGGCGCTTCGGGCAGGAACCGCGCGGCATTCCCGACATGTCGGGATATGCGGTGGGCCTGAACCTGGTGGACCGGGCGCTGGCCGCCACCGGGCTGAGCGCGGCGGAGGCGACCGTCCTGCCCGTCGCCGAGCTCATGCGGCGCGGCGGCATCCGTCCCTGACCGGACGCGTCACCCCTGCTCGGACGGGGAGACGAAGCCCGACTCGTAGGCGGCGATCACGGCCTGCGTGCGGTCGCGGGCGCCCAGTTTGGCCAGCACGTTGCCCACGTGCGTCTTGACCGTCTCCTGGCTGACGACCAGGTCCGTCGCGATCTCGTGATTGGACAGGCCCTTGGCCATCAGGCGCAGCACGTCGCCCTCGCGGCCGGTCAGCCGGTCGATGCCGGGCACGCGGCCGGGGGATCGGCTCGGGGCGCGGTGGCCCGCCAGCCGCCTGATCGCGGCGGGGAACAGCAGCGACTCGCCCGACGCGACCAGTCGTACGGCCTGGACCAGGTCGTCCGGTCGCGTGCGTTTGAGCAGGAAGCCGCTGGCGCCGGCCAGCAGCGCGTCGTAGACGTGATCGTCGTTCTCGAACGTGGTCACCACCAGCACCTTGGGCGGCTCGTCGAGCGCCATCAGCCGTTCGGTGGCGCGGATGCCGTCGAGGGCGGGCATGCGCACGTCCATGAGGACGACGTCGGGCCGCTCGCGGCGGACCACGGGCACCACCGCGGCGCCGTCGGCGGCCTCGCCGACCACGGTGAGGTCCGGCTCGGCGTCGAGGATGACGCGCAGACCGGCCCGGATGAGGGCCTCGTCGTCGGCGATCACGACTCTGAGTGTCATGCGCTCGACCGTAGCGGGAGGCGGGCGGTGACCTGCCATCCGCCTTCCGTGGGGCCCGCCTGGAGGTCGCCGCGCAGCAGCCGTACTCGCTCGCGCATGCCCGCCACGCCTCTGCCTCCGGTCAGGGACGTGCCGGCGCGGCGGCCGTCGTTGGCGACCTCCAGGCACAGCTCGCCGTCCTCGACGGCGGCGGTCAGGCGCACGGGGCCGTGGCCGTGCCTGATCGCGTTGGTCAGGGCTTCTTGCAGGATCCGGTACGCCTCCCGCGACACCATGGCCGGCACTCCCGACAGATCGCCCACGTCCTGGCGCACCTCGGCCCCCGAGGCGTCCACGAGCGCGCCGAGATCGGCCAGCGTCGCCTGCGGCCCGCGCCGGCCCGCCTCCCCGTCAAGCGCGCCCTCGCCCAGCGCCTCGTGACGCAGGACGCCGAGGACGTGGTCCAAGTCCTCCAGGGCGGCGCGGGCCGAGTGCTCGATCGCGGCCAGCGCGGTCCTGGCCGTGCCGGGGTCGCGGTCGAGCACCTTTCCCGCGGCGGCGGCCTGCAAGGTGACGACGCTGAGCGCGTGCCCCACCGAGTCGTGCAGCTCGCGGGCCAGCCGGTTGCGCTCGGCCAGCGTCCTGGCCCGCTCCTCGGCGGCGGCCAGCCGTTCGGCGGGGGTGGGGCCGAGCAGTACGGGCGCCAGCCTGGCCAGCAGCTCACCCGCGCCCGCCGCGAGGACGACCAGCGCCGCCAGCAGCGCCAGCCCGGCCAGCGTCCAGCCCACGGCGGGCCAGCCGGGGCCGACGTCCATGCCGAGCATCCTCGTTCCCCCGGTGAACGGCAGCACGAGCGTGAACATCGTGAACGGCACGATCGCCAGCGTGCAGCCGCTGACCACGCCCCCGACGCCCAGGTGCAGCGTGAACCAGGCGGCGGTGCGCCGCCGTTCCTGCCAGGACCTGCCCGCCTGCCGCGGCGGCGTCTCCACCCGCGCCCCGAGCAGGCCCTGCGCCGCGTTGAGCTCCAGCGCCCGCACCGGCAGGAACAGCCCGGTCACGGCCACCACGGGCAGCATCGCGACGAACACGCCCACCTCAAGGGGCAGCAGCACGTCGGCCGGCCGGCCGTGCACCAGGCCCGAGAGCAGCACCCCGACCATCATGTACGGCATCAGCAGCGCCCCGCCCAGGACGAGGCACGCCCACCGGCGGGGCAGGTTCCTTCTCACGCCAGCGATTGTAGTTCGAGGCGAATTCGCGATCAGGAGAGGGCTTTCCGCAATTCGGGGGACTGGAGCCGCCATTTCCGTCGTGAGGTCGCGTGGAAAGAATGCCACGCGAAATGGCGCCCTTCATGGCGGGAGGTGGTGCCCGGCCTGGCTTGACCAGCTCGTTGTTCCCTGCTAGAAGGGCGCGCTACTGTCCGCCGCTGGAAAGTCGGCGGCGACAATTCGCTTTTACCGGTGGCCGAGGGCCGGCACGCGGCACAACGCCGACCTGAATTCCGGAAAAGCGTGACGGGGGTGATCGGCAGGAGAAGGGCGTGCCAGGTGGATCCCGCACGGATGCAGCACCCCGTCCCCTTTGGTGAAGTTCGCCGGATTTATGGGGATATCGTCATCGTCGGCCCCGACGACGTCACCCTCCAGCTCACGACGCTCGAACGTGCCTGAGCCCTCCACGAACGGAGACCCCGTCATGACCGGACAGCAGCCCTGGCAGTGGGACGAGCCCACCTGGCGCGGCCACGTCGAGCGCGTGTGTGCCGGCCGGAGCCTGAGCCCCCGCACCTGGCCCGGCGGCGCCCGCGTCGCCGTGGCCCTCTCCTTCGGCTCCGACCATGAGACGCTCCCCCTGCGCGACGGCGAGACCCGGCCGGGCCGGCTCTCCCAGGGCGAGTACGGCTCCCGCGCCGCCGCCCCGCGCATCCTGCGCCTGCTGGAACGCCACCGCATCCCCGCCTCGTTCTTCGTGCCGGCCGTCTCGGCACTGCTGCACCCCGGCGAGGTGCGCGACTACGTCGCCGCCGGCCACGAGGTCGCCCTGCACGGCTGGATCCACGAACGCAACCTGCTGCTCACCCCGGCCGACGAGCGCGAGCTGGCCTTGCGCGCCGCCGACACCCTGGAACGGCTCTCCGGCACCCGCCCCGTGGGCCTGCGCACCCCGTCGTGGGACTTCTCCGACCACACCCTCGCCATCACCCGCGAGCTGGGCCTGCGCTACGACTCCTCGCTCATGGCCGACGACGAGCCGTACGAGCTGCTGGCCGAGGGTGAGCCGACCGGCGTGGTGGAGATCCCGGTCGAGTGGATCAGGGACGACGCGCCGTACCTGACGATGGACCGCCAAGCGGGGAGCCGGCCGCACACGCCGCCGCGGCAGCTGGCCGGGATCTGGCGCGACGAGTTCGACGCCGCCTTCGAAGAGGGCGGCCTGTTCCAGCTCACCATGCACCCGCACGTCATCGGTCACCGCTCCCGGATGGCCGCGCTGAGCGAGCTGGTCGAGCACATCTCCGCGCACGACGGCGTCTGGTACGCCACCCATGCCCAGGTCGCCGAGTACGTCTGGGAGCACGCCTGACCCGCGCCGAGGATCACAGCTTTATTGCAGTGTGCAAGGTTCGTTTCATGCGTCATGCTGAGTGCGGTTGAGAATGGTCAGTCACCGGCCGCCGAGGGATGTGAGACATGGGCCTTTCCGGAGAGGAAAGCCGCGCACTCGAGGAGATGGACGCGCGCCTGTCGAGGGAGGATCCCGAACTCGACGCGTTGCTGTCCGGATCCTCCGCGCGCAGGCGGGGGCCTCACGGGCGGGACGGCGCTCTCCAGGTGTGGCTCATGCTGATGCTGCTGACCTGTGCCGTCTTCATGATGGGCATCGTGCTGATGTTGTCGTCGGGGGAATACGTCTGCGCCGACGCGCAGTCCCGTTCCTGCGAGAATCCCGCCGACGCCGAGGTGCGGCTGCAGCGGTAGCCGCGTCAGGTGGCGGGCGGGGAGGGGAAGCTCGCCGGGGTGGTCAGGCCGGTGCTCTCCAGCAGGCGCTGGTGGTTGAGCACCGCGCTGTTGCACTGCTCGGCGAAGCGGCGGATCAGCGTGTTCTGGGTGCTGCCGCGGACCGCGCCGATCAGGCCGAAGATCTGGCCGTGGGCCAGACGCAGCCATTTTACGTACGTGGCGTCGTACTGCGCCCCCGACTTGCTGGAAATGTCGGACATCCAGGACTGCTGCTGCGTCGTGGGCTTCACCGGCAGCTTGATCTCCAGCTTCGCGGCCACCTCCCGTACCTGGCGGTCGAGGGTGTGGTGCTGGGACGCGATCGTCTTGCTCGCCTCGCGGACCTTGGTGATACTGGCCCGCTGCACCGCGTCCTGCGCGATGGGCATCTCCCACAGGCTGGCCAGCCGCACCTTGCGGACGAGCTCCTGGTCGGCCTCCGACAGGGGACCCCATTCCGTCTGCCGGGTCGCGGCCTGCTTCTCCTCCTCGGCGTTCTCGGCGTTCTCGGCGGGGGAGGAGGCCGGGTCGTCAGGCTCCGCGGTGATGCCGGCGGTGGCGGTGCTGATGGCGGCCACGTCCGAGACGGGCGTCGGCGTGTAGGTGGCGCAGGCGCTCGTCGAGCAGAGCAGGCCGAGACCACAGACGATGGTTACGCGACGGCTTCGGCGGATTCGCATGCACCGCCACCTCTTCCGGGAGTCGGGGATGGGGCCGTCCTGCGGCGCTGGTCACCAAGAGATACGCGGGAGAGATGAGCCTCGTTCATAGCAATATGCAAAAGTTGCACAGTGCAACCCGGAGCGCCCCGAGCGCTAGCGGCCCCGCGCCGCGCCGACCCGTTCCAGCACCTCCCGCAGCTCTCGCGGCGAAGCGCGGCGGCAGTTCCACATCACCCGGGCGTCGTCGCCGTGCCATCGCGGGACGACGTGGGCGTGGAAGTGGAAGACCTCCTGCCCCGCCGCCTGCCCGGTGGCGTGCGTGACGGACATCCCGTCCGGGGCCAGCGCCACCCGCAGCAGGGCGCTCACGCGATGCGCCAGCCGGGCCACCTCGGTGAAGGCGGCCTCCGGCAGGTCCCACAGGTCCCGGGCGTGCTCGCGCGGTACGACCAGCGTGTGGCCGGGGGCGGCGGGGGCGATGGTCAGGAACGCCACCGCGTGCTCGTCCTCCAGCACCCGGTAGGCGGGAGCGCGGTCAGCGGTGATCTCGCAGAAGACGCAGTTCTCCTCCATCCGTACGATGATCGCAGCCGTCTTCCAGGAGGGCGACCGCGTTCACCACCTCGGGGAAGGCGTCGATGAAGGCGTCCACGCGGTGCGGGCCGAAGTCCGCGCGCCGGCGCAGGCCGCTCTGCATGCAGGCGGCGAAGCGCAGGCCCGCGCCGTTGGCGGCCTGGGCGTCGCCGGGGGAGTCGCCCACGTACAGGCACTGCCGGGGGTCCAGGCCGGTGGCGGCCAGCAGTTCGTCGAAGGCGCGGGCGTCGGGCTTGCCGAAGCGCACGTTGCCGGCGTGGTAGACGGCGGCGATCCGCCCGGCCAGCGCGTGGCCGGGCGCCATCAGGTGCTCCATCTCCGCCTCGGTGCGCGAGGTCAGCAGCATGAGGGCGCGGCCGGCGGCGGCGAGCTCGTCGAGGGCCCTGAGGTTCTCCGGCGCGACGACGTCCAGCCGGCCGGCCGCCACGTACTGCCTGAGCACCTGCGGATAGACGGCGGCGAAGGCGTCGAGGTCGAGGCCGGGCGAGCGCTGCGGCATCGCCTGGAGCAGAGGCTGCCCCCACGTGGCCACGTGGGCGTCCCGGGACATCGGCTCCCGGCCGAGGCGGGCGAGCACGTCGTTCTCCAGTTCGAAGCAGGCGGCCTCGGTGAGGCAGAGCGTGTCGTCGACATCGAGCACCACAGCGCGGATCACAGGGCCAAGATAGCGACTCGCGCTTTTCCGGCCACGAGCGAGGGAAATTGCGTGCGCGGCTAGTCGCAGATATAAATAGAAGGCGTGTGCAAGTAAATGACAACTGGCTTCAGACGAGGAGCATCTCCGTGGCCTCCCTGTTCACCCCTTACGACCTCAGGGCGCTGACCATCCCCAACCGGATCTGGATGGCCCCGATGTGCCAGTACAGTGCCGCGCCCGAGGGGGAGACGGCCGGCGCGCCCACCGACTGGCACCTCGTCCACCTGGGCGCCCGCGCCTCCGGCGGCACCGGGCTGGTCATGACCGAGGCCACCGCCGTCAGCCCTGAAGGCCGCATCTCACCCTACGACCTCGGCATCTGGAACGATTTTCAGGTGGACGCCTTCCGCCGCATCACCGCGTTCCTGAAGACGCAGGGCTCGGTCCCGGCCATCCAGCTCGCCCACGCCGGGCGCAAGGCGTCCACCGAACGCACCTGGGTCGACCAGGGCCGCCCGCTCAAGCCCGGCGAGCCGCACGCCTGGACCCCGATCGGCCCCAGCGCCGTCCCCTTCGGCCCGGAGTCGGCGACGCCGCGCGAACTCACCGCGGACGGCATCGGCGCGGTCGTCGGGCAGTTCGCCGAGGCCGCCCGGCGGGCGCTCGCGGCCGGGTTCGAGGTCGCCGAGATCCACGGCGCCCACGGCTACCTCATCCACGAGTTCCTCTCCCCGCACAGCAACCACCGCACCGACGGGTACGGCGGCTCGTTCGAGAACCGGATCCGCCTCGCCCTGGAGGTCGTGGACGCCGTCCGCGCGGTGTGGCCCGAGGACCTGCCCGTCGTCTTCCGCGTCTCCGCCACCGACTGGCTCACCGAGAACCCCGAGGACGGGCGCGACGGCTGGACGGCCGACGACACCGTACGCTTCGCCAAGCACCTTCACGCCCGCGGCGTCGACCTGCTGGACGTCTCCAGCGGCGGCAACGCCCCCGGCGCCAAGGTGGTGACCGGCCCCGGCTACCAGGTGCCCTTCGCCCAGCGGGTCCGCGACGAGGTCGGCATGCCCGTGGCGGCGGTCGGGCTGATCACCGAGCCCGCCCAGGCCGAGGAGATCGTCGCCTCGGGCCGGGCGGACGCGGTGCTGCTCGGCCGCGAGCTCCTGCGCGACCCGTACTGGGCCCGCCGCGCCGCCGGGGAGCTCGGCGGCGAGGTCGCCGCCCCCGCCCAGTACCACCGCGCCTGACGCCGGGCCGTCAGCCCACGAACGTGTGGGTGCCCGCCCCCACCTCCCGCGGTTCCGCCCCCGGCAGCTCCACCAGCGCCGACGTGCCCGGCGGCACGGTGGCCGTGACTGTCAGCGTGCCGCCGTCCAAGGTCCAGGAGACCGCGGCCGGCCCGTACGGCGTGTCGAGCCGGGCCGAGGCGTGCGTCAGCCCGCCCCCGGGACGCGGCGCGACGCGCAGGCGCCGGTAGCCGGGCTCGGCCGGGGCCAGGCCGGCCACCGTGCGGTGCAGGAAATCGGCCACCGCGCCCAGGGCGTAGTGGTTGAAGGAGGTCATCTCGCCCGGGTTGACGCGGCCGTCGGGAAGCATGCTGTCCCAGCGTTCCCAGACGGTGGTGGCGCCCATGGTCACCGGATACAGCCACGACGGGCACTCGCGCTGCGTCAGCAGGGCGTAGGCCGTGTCGTAGGCGCCGACGGAGCACAGGGCGTCGCAGACGAGCGGGGTGCCGACGAAGCCGGTGCCGATGCGGTGGCCGTCGGCGGCGACCAGCTCGACCAGCCGCCGCCCGGCCCGTTCGCGCTGCCCGGGCCCGTCGAGCAGGTCCAGGTGCAGGGCGAGGGCGTAGGCGGTCTGGGTGTCGCAGGCCAGCCGGCCCGACGGGGTGACGAACTCGCGGCGGAAGGCCGCCCGCACCTCGTCGGCGAGGGCGGTGTAGCGGGCGGCGTCGCCGGCGTGGCCGAGCAGCTCCGCCGCGCGGGCGAGGACGCGGGCCGTCCAGGCGTGGCAGGCGGTGGCGACGAGCGCGTGGTCGGTACGGGCCCGGCCGGGGTGGTCCGGGGGAGCGGCGGGGTCGAGCCAGTCGCCGAACTGGAAGCCCTCGTCCCACAGATGGTCGTGGGTGAGCGAGGCGATCTGGTCCACCCACGCGGTCATGCTCGCGTACTGGGCGGCCAGCACGCCCAGGTCGCCGGTGCGCTCGTAGAGCACCCATGGGACGAGCACGGCCGCGTCGCCCCAGGCGGCGGCGGGCGTGAGGCCGGGCTTCAGCTCCACCCACGGCACGTAGTGCGGCACGGTGCCCGCTTCCGACTGGTCGGCCGCCAGGTCGGCGAGCCACGACGTCAGCGGCCCCGCGCAGGCGTAGAGGAACGCGGCGGCAGGGGCGAAGACCTGGATGTCGCCGGTCCAGCCGAGCCGCTCGTCGCGCTGCGGGCAGTCGGTGGGCAGGCCGACGTAGTTGCCGCGCATGCTCCACCGCACGTTGTCGTGCAGCCGGTTGAGCAGCGGGTCGGAGCACGCGAAGTCGCCGATGGCGCGCATGTCGGTGTGGCAGACGACCGCCTCGACGTCGCCGGGGTCCAGCTCGCCCGGCCAGTCGTCGATCTGGGCGTAGCGGAAGCCGTGCGTGGTGAAGCGCGGCTCGTACGTCTCAGGGCCGTCGCCGCGCAGCGTGTAGCGGTCGAGCGCGGCGGCGCCGCGCAGCGGCCGCACCGCGAGCGCGCCGTCCTCCAGGACCTCGGCGTGGCGCAGGGTGATCGTGTGCCCGGCGGGGCCCTGGACGCGCACGCGCAGGCGGCCGGCGAGGTTCTGGCCGAAGTCGAGGATGGTCTCCCCGGACGGGCCGGTCAGGATCGCGGCCGGGCGCAGCGTCTCGGTCCTGCGGATGGGCGGGCCGGTGGGGGCGACGAGCCGGGCGGCGTCGTGGGGGAGCACGTCGGCGGGCAGCCAGGAGGAGTCGTCGAAGCCGGGCTCCGACCAGCCGGCCGGGAGCAGGCGGGCGTCGTGGTGCTCGCCGTCGTACAGGCTCGCGGCCGTGACGGGACCGGCCGCGCAGCGCCAGGAGCCGTCGGTGGCCACCACGTCCGTGGTGCCGTCGGCGTAGGTGATCTCCAGTTGCGCGATCAGCGCGGTGCGGTCGCCGTACACGCCGCTCCTGCCGCCGTTGAAGCCGAGGCGGCCCCGGTACCAGCCGTCGGCCAGGGTGGCGCCGAGGGCGTTGCCGCCCTCGCGCAGCAGGCCGGTCACGTCGTGGGTGCGGTAGAGCAGCCGGTGGCCGTAAGTGCTCCAGCCGGGGGCGAGCACGTCGTCGCCGACCACGCGGCCGTTGAGCTCGATCTCGTACGTGCCGTGCGCGGTGACGTACAGGCGGGCCCGCTCGACCGGGCCGCGGACGGCGAAGCCGCGGCGCAGCAGCGGCGCGGGCCCGTCGGGCTCGCCCAGCAGCTCAAGGGGCGGCGCGGCGGCGCGCGCCCGCCAGTCGGCCGGATCCAGCAGCCCGGCCTCCGCGTAGGACCAGTCGCTCCACGCGCCGGCCGAGCCGTCGGCGCCGTGGACGCGCACCCGCGCGCCGCGCCGCTCGCGCGACCTCAGCGGCGCGCCCGGCCAGGGCACGAGCACCGAGTCCTGCGACTCGACCCGGCCGGTGGCGGTGCCGTCGCTCAGCTCGATCTCGTACGCCGCCTGCCGCCACCCGGGCAGCTCGGTGGTCACGGTCCAGGACAGGCGGGGCGCGGGTTCGCCGATGCCGAGAAGGTCGTCGTGGTGTTCGAACGTGGGTGTGCTGACGTGTGGCAAGGCGCTCCTTAGCCCTTGACGGCGCCGGCGGTCATACCGGCGACGATCTTGCGGTTGAAGAAGACGAACAGCAGCAGCGGCGGGATCGTGATGAGCACGATGTCCATGAACAAAAGGTTCCACTGGGTGTTGTACTGGCTCTGGAAGTTGTAGAGCGTGACCTGCACGGTGGCGTTCTCGTCGCCTGGCAGCAGATAGAGCGGGTTGACGAAGTCGTTGAAGATGTTCACCGAGCTGACCAGGACGACGGTGATGGTGACCGGCCGCAGCAGCGGGAAGACGACGCGGAAGAACAGCCGCAGGCCGCCGCAGCCGTCGATCTGGGCGGCCTCGTCCAGCTCGCGCGGGATCGCCGCGATGAACGCCCGGAACAGCAGCATCGCGAACGACAGGTGGAAGGCCACCTCGGCCAGGATCATCCCCGGCAGCGTCTTGAACAGACCGAGCGCCTGCAGCAGCCAGATGGTCGGCACGACCGCCGGCGGGATGATCAGCCCCGACAGCACGAAGAAGCCGGCCACCCTGGACACCCGGCCCGGACGGCGCTGCAGCACGAACGCGGCCATCGAGGCGAAGACGACCAGCAGCGCCACGGAGGCGACGGTGATCACGGTGCTGTTGACGTAGGCGCGCAGCAGCACGTAGTCGCGCGCCTCCACCACGGCGACGAAGTTCTCGACGATCGGCCAGCTCGTCGGCCAGGCGAAGTCGAGGTCGGTGGCCTGCGTCTGGTCCTTGACCGCGGTCAGCAGCATGAACGCGAACGGGACCAGGAAGATCACCGTGGCCAGGACCAGCGTGAGCGTCTCCGCGCCCAGCCGGCGAAGCGCCCTCATGCGGCCACCTGCCTCTTGCCGAGGAAATGGTTGAGCGGCACGGCGATGACCGTGACGACGAGGAAGAGCAGCACGTTGCCCGCGGTGGACAGGCCGAAGAAGCCGGCCTGGTACTGCTTGTAGATGATCGAGGCGATGGTGTCGCTGGTGAAGCCGGGCCCGCCGCGGGTCATCGTCCAGATGAGGTCGAACGAGCGCAGCCCGCCGATGAACGACAGGATGATCACCGAGTACGTGGCCGGCCGGCTCAGCGGCAGCGTGATGTGCCGGAAGCGGTGCCAGGCGCCGCCCCCGTCCACCGCCACGGCCTGGTAGTACTCGGCCGGGATCGACATGATGCCGGCGATGTAGATGACGGTGGCCAGGCCCACGCCCTTCCACACGTCCACCAGCGCCACCGACAGCAGCGCCGTGGCGGCGTCGCCGAGCCAGTCGCGCCCGTCCACGCCCACCACGGCCAGGGCCTCGTTCACCAGGCCCGTGTCCGGCTTGAGCAGCATGCTGAAGGTGATGCCCACGGCGACCGTGGAGACCAGCGTCGGGAAGAACACCACCGAGCGCAGGAAGCCGCGCAGCCGCAGCCGCGAGGTGAGCAGCACGCCCAGCAGCAGCCCGAGGACGACCTTCAGCCCGCTGGTGAGCACCGCGTAGAACAGCGTGTTGCCGAAGCCGATGCTGAGGTTCTGCTCGGCCAGGAAGTCGCGGAAGTTGTCCAGGCCGACGAACGTGCTGTCGAACAACGTCCACCGGGTGAGCGCGAAGTAGAAGGCCATGGCCGTCGGCACCAGGAAGACGACCCCGAAGACGACGGCGGCGGGCAGGTACAGCGCGTACGGGTAGGCCGCGTCGCGGCGGCGCGAGGCGCGGCCGGGGGCCCTGGCCGGGCCGGACCCCGTACGGGGCCCGGCGTGCTGGCTGGTCACCACCCCGCGAGACCCAGCTGCTTGGCCTGCTTCTCCACGTCCTTGTCGTACTGGGCGGCCCCCTCGGCGGGCGGCGTCAGCCCGGAGCCGACCGCGACGGTGATCTGCTCCAGTGACGGGCCCTTGACCGGCGAGACGAACTCCAGCGCCGGCGCCGTGGCGCCCTGGTCGACGTAGGTCTGCAGGTCCTTGGCGGCTTGGATGGCGTCATCGGGCAGCTCGGCGCCCGTGATCCGGTACGGCCCGGTCGGCGGGACGGCCGCGGTGACCGCCTCGGCGGCCGGCGGCGAGGCGACGAAGGCCAGGAACTTCTTGGCCGCCTCCACGTTCTCGCTGGTCCTGGCGATGTAGACGGCGGCCGGCTCCCAGACCGTGGCGCCGTTGCGGGCCGCGTCGGTGCCCGGGATGCCGAAGAAGCCGACGTCCGTGGCCGCCTGCGGCAGCGTGGCGATCACCGGCGGCAGGGCGGAGCTGAGCATCGCGTAGTGCGCGCCCTTGCCCTCGGCCAGCATCTTGACGCCCTGGTCGTTGGTCGCCGAGCCGAAGCCCTCGTTCAGGTAGCCCTTGGCGTGCACCTCGGCCAGGTGCTCGAACCCGGCTCGCGCGGCCGGCGTGCCGGCGAACTTGACCTTGTTGGCGGTGTAGTCGCGGGCGAAGCCCGGCACCGCCGCCTGCACGTTGAAGAAGTCGCCGAGCACGAACAGCTGCGAGGTCCAGGTGTCCTTGAACGTGCCGATCACCGGGGTGATCCCGGCCGCCTTGATCTTCTCGTTGTTGGCCATGAAGTCGGCCCAGGTCGTGGGGACCTCCAGCTTGAGCCGTTCGTAGATCTTGCGGTTGTACAGGATGCCGCCGCCGGTCAGCGTGCCGGCCGGGACGCCGTACGCCTTGCCCTCCTGGCTCACCACCGGCAGGTAGTCCTTCCGCACGCCGGCCAGCACCGGGTCGCCGGTGAGGTCGACCATGGTCTGCGCGGGGTTGAGCGCCTGGAGCAGCGAGCCCGAGTTGTACCAGAACACATCCGACATGTCGCCCGTGGAGAGGCGGGTCTTGACGATGTTGTCGCCCTCGCTGCCTCCCGGCCGCGTCTCCGTCTCGATCTTGATCTTGGGGTTGGCCCGCATGAAGGCGTCCGTGAGCGCCTTGGCGGTGGCGGTGGTCCCGAGGCTGTTGTCGACGAGGAACTTCAGCGTGACCGAGCCGTCTTCGGCCGGTCCTGAACCGCCGCTCGAGCCGGAGCCGCACGAGGTCAGGGCCGTCATCGTGAGAACGGCCAGGGCCGCTCCCGCCATGCGGTGCGAGGTCTTCACAACGCCCCTCCGGGTTCGTTGAAACGTTTTAAACGTCCCCCGATGGGAGTTAACGTAAGCGTTACGTGGCGGGTCGTCAAGACTCGGATGGGGAACGGTCCCCGATCGACATCCTTGTCATCGCGGGCATGTTGAAGGTTTGGCGAGGCCGGATGGGTAACGTTACCCATCCCAGGTGGAGGTGGTGCGGGGCTCGTACAATCGAGCGGCGTCTGGTCGAGCGAGAGGCGGCACATGGTCACACGGGACCGGCAGCGCAGGGTGACGATCACCGACGTGGCCAGGCACGCCCAGGTGTCCACCACGGCGGTGTCGAAGGTGCTGCGCAACGCCAGCGGTGTCAGCGAGGCGATGCGCGCCAAGGTGCGGGCCGCCATCGACGATCTCGGCTACCGCCCGCACAACGCGGCCCGCGCCATGCGCGGGCGCACCTTCACCATCGGCGTGCTGCTGCCGCACATCAGGAACCCGTTCTTCGCCGACATCATCGACGGACTGACGGAGGAGATCTCCGCCAGCGGATACCAGGCCATCATGGTGCAGAGCGGCGGCCGCGACCCCGCCGCGGAGCGGCGCGCGAGCGACGCGCTGGTGGACCGGCAGGTGGACGGCGTCTTCTGGGTCGCCCCCGCCTGCGCCAGGGCGCAGCTGGAACAGCTGGCCGACGACACCCCGCTCGTCGTGCTCGGCCGCCACGACCGCTCCTCCCGCTACGACTGCGTCCTCGACGACGACGAGGTGGGGGCCGAACTGGCGGTCGAGCACCTCATCGGGCTGGGCCACCGGCGCGTCGCGCACATCACCGACTCCCTCAGGAGCCGCTCGACCGCCCTGCTGCAGACCATCAGGGCGGCCACCTACGAACGGGTGATGACCGAGCACGGCCTGGCCGAGCACATCGCCGTGGCCAGCACCTCCTACACCGAGGAGGGCGGCTACGAGGGCACCCGCGAGCTGCTGTCGCGCGACCCGCGCCCCACCGCCATCTTCGCCGGCTCCGACCAGGCCGCCTTCGGCGCCCTCGCGGCCGTCCACGAGGCCGGCCTGACCGTCCCCGGCGACATCTCCGTGGCCGGCTACGACAACGCCCGCGTGACCGGGCTCGCGCACATCGCGCTGACCAGCGTCGACCAGGACGGCGCGCTGATGGGGCGGACGGCGGGCCGGCTGCTGCTCGAACGCATCGGCGGGCGCACCGCCGCGGTGCGCTTCTCGGTCACCCCTACCCTCGTCACCCGCCGCTCCACCGCACCCCCGGATCCGCGCCCCAAGGGCCCTACGCCGGATTGGTGACAAAGGGCCATATTCCTGCAAGTCCGTCGCCAAGATGTGGCAACGGTGGGTCTCGTCCCGGACACCGCTCCCTACGATTGAACCCATGACAGCTCCAACGGGTACGGCATCGACGACAGCGCAGGACGGAACGAGGTAGCGCGTGCGGAGCCGCGCTGATGAGCGGATCCGGCCGTACACGGCGGGGCTGGACGAGGCCTTGGCCCGGGTTGTCCGTGACACGATGGCGCACATCGGCGCGATCTACCTGCTCTCCCCGCCCGGCGACGTGCCCGGGGACGTGCCCGGCGGCGTGCCCGGCGATGTGATGGACAACGGGGAGCGGGTCCTGCTGATGGAGGCCGAGATCGGCCTGCCCGGCCAGATCGTCAAGCCGTGGACCAGGATCAGGACGAACGCGAGCGCGCCGGTGGCCGCGGCGGTCCGGAGGCGCCGGCTGATCTGGGTGCCCGACCGCCAGGAGATGGCGGCCAGGTTCCCCGGGTCGGCCCTGGCGCTGCCGTACCGGTTCGCGTGCGTCGCCGTTCCCCTGTGCGACGGGCCGCGGTTGTGGGGGGCGCTGGTCCTGCTCTGGCCGGCCTCGCGGCCGGCCGAGCTCGCCGCCGCCGAGCGGGAGGCCGTCGAGGCCGCCGCCCACAACATGGCCACCCTGCTCGCGCAGGCGGCCGACAGCGGGCATGCGCTGGAGCCCGCCGGGGAGCCGCGCGTCCTGCCGCAGGGGCGGGCCCTGATGCCGGAGCCGCACGCCGCCATGGCCGGCTATCTCGACCGGCTGCGCGGCGCCTGCGTCGCGCTCAACCTGGACGGCGTCATCACCTTCGCCGACGCGACCGCGGCCGCCCTGCTCGGCACCGACCTGGCCGAACTGCGCGGGAAACCGCTGTGGGAGGTGGCGGCGTGGCTGAAGGACCCCGTCTTCGAGGACCGCTGCCGGGCCGCGGTGGTCAGCCAGGAGCTCACGTGGTGCACCGCCCGTCATCCCGACGGCCGTGAGCTGCGGTTCTGGCTCTATCCCGACCCGTCGGGCATCAGCCTGCGCATCACCCCGGCCGCGCAGGACGACCCGGCCAACGCCTACCCGCGCGATCCCTCCGCCGGCGCGGCGGGGATGCACCGGGTGGACGTCTACTACAACTTCCTGCACATGGTGGCGGGCCTGACCCGGGCCCTGAACGTACGCGAAGCCGTCGACCTGATCGCCGACCACGTCATGCCGGTGTTCCGGGCCACGGCCATGGCGATCGTGATCGCCGAGGGCGGCCGGATGCGGATCGTCGGCTCCCACGGATATCCGGCCGGCGTGCTCCACCAGTTCGACGGGCTGCCCCTGCACTCGCCCACACCAGTGGCGCAGGTCCTGCGCAGCGGCGAGCCGCTGTTCGCGGGCGGCTGGAGCGAGCTGGGGGAGCTCTATCCCGAGCTGGGGCGCGACGATCCGATGGAAGCCTGGGCGTTCCTGCCGCTGTCCGTCTCCGACGACATCTTCGGCTGCTGCGTGCTCGCCTTCGACCATCCCCATCCCTTCACCCCCGAGCAGCGCGCCACGCTCACCGCCCTGGCCGGCATGATGGGGCCGGCGCTCGACCGGGCCCTCGTCTACGACACCAAGGACCGGCTCTCCCACACCCTGCAGACCTCCCTGCTGCCCGGCAGCCTGCCCGAGATCGCCGGGCTGGAGGTGGCCGCCCGCTACGTGCCCGCCACGCGGGGCGTCGGCGTCGGCGGCGACTTCTACGACCTCATCCGGCTCGACGACACCACCGCCGCCGCGGTCATCGCGGACGTCCAGGGACACAACATGACCGCCGCCGCGCTCATGGGCCAGGTCCGCACGGCCATCCACGCCTACGCCGCCACCGGCGCCGGCCCCGGCGACGTGCTCATGCACACCAACCGCCTGCTCATCGACCTGCGCGCCGACCTGTTCACCAGCTGCCTGCTCGTCTACGTCAACCTGCGGCTGCGCACGCTCTGCGCGGCCAACGCCGGGCACCTGCCGCCGCTGCTGCGCCCGCCGAGCATGCCCGCCGAGGTCATCGACGTGCCGCCCGGCGTGCTGCTCGGCATCGATCCCGACGCCGACTATCCCACCGTGCAGACGCCGTTCCCGCCCGGCGCCGTCCTGGCCCTCTACACCGACGGCCTGGTCGAGGCGCCGGGGACCGACCTCGACGAGGCCATCGGCGGGCTCGCCGCGCACCTCACCCGCGCCTGCGACGAACCCCTCGAACACCTCACCGACGCCCTGCTCGACCACGCGCCCCACACCAGGCACCGCGCAGACGACATCGCGCTCATGCTGCTCCAGCACCGCGGGACGGGCCCGCAGCGGACCCCCTGAACCACGCGCAAAATATGCACGTTATGCAATGATGCGCGCCATGTAGTTTCGGTACGATTGCGCCTTCGCCGGACGGGCGGGCCGGGAAGCGGCCCGCCCGGGAACAGGACGTGCCGATGACCGACAACAGCCTGACCGAGGAGCCCCGCACCGCCAATCCCACGGCGGCGCGCAGGATCCTGCCCGCGAACCTGGTCGAGCGGGCCGGCTGCCCGTTCGATCCGCCGTCGGGGCTGCGCGAACGGCGCGGGCGGGGCGCCGTCCAGCCGCTGCCGCTGGCGAACGGCGCGGCGGCCTGGCTGGTGACCGGCTTCGAGGAGGCCCGTACGGTCCTGGCGGACGCGCGCTTCAGCGCCGACAAGCTGCGCCACCGCGAGGCCATGTCGCTGCGGCCGGACGAGGTGGCCGCTCTGGCGGCTGGTAAGGCGCCTCAGGCGCCCGCTGTCGAGAGCCGCGCGGACGGGCTCTTCGTGTTCATGGACCCGCCCGAGCACACCCGGATCCGGCGGCTGCTGACCGGCCAGTTCACGGTGCGGCGCATGCGGGCCCTGGAGGCGCGGGTCAGGGAGATCGCCGTCGAGCACATCGAGGCGATGCGGGCGGCCGGGACCGAGGCCGACCTCGTCCCCGCGTTCGCCCTGCCGCTGCCCTCGCTGGTCATCTGCGAGCTGCTCGGCGTGGACTACGCCGACCGGGCCGAGTTCCAGGAACGCACCGCCGTCTCGCTCAACTCCGCCGCCCCGCCCGAGGCACGGGCCGAGGCCGGCGCCGCGCTGCACGCGTTCATGCGCCGGCTCGTCGCGGACAAGCGCGCCCGTCGCACCGACGACCTGCTGTCCGGCCTCATCCACGACGCCGACCCGCCGCTGACCGACGCCCAGCTCGTCGACATCGCCACCGTGCTGCTCGGCGCCGGCCACGAGACCACCGCGAACATGCTCGGCCTGGGCGCCTTCGCGCTGCTCCAGCACCCCGGCCAGCTCGGCGCCCTGCGTGACGACCCGGGACTGATCGACGACGCGGTTGAGGAGCTGCTGCGTTACCTGTCGATCATCCAGCTCGGTGTCAGCCGGGTCACCACCGAGCCGGTCACGGTGGGCGGCGTGGACCTCCCCGCCGGCGCCACGGTCGTGATCGCCACGCCGGAGGTCAACCGCGACGAGCGGCACTGGGCCGAACCCGACCGGTTCGACGTGCTCCGCCCGCGCGCCTCGCACCTTGCCTTCGGCCACGGCATCCACCAGTGCCTGGGCCAGCAGCTGGCCCGGGTCGAGCTGCGGATCGGCCTGCGCGAGCTGATCACCCGCCTGCCCGGCCTGCGCCTGGCCGTGCCCGCCGGGCAGGTGCCGCTGCGGGACGAGATGCTCATCTTCGGCGTGCACTCCCTGCCCGTCGCCTGGTCCTGGTCGCGATGAGTTTTCGTCGCCGCGAAGGTCGGTACGGGTGACACATCGGCCCAGCACACGGATGAGGACCTGACAGTGGATCTCTTCGCCGGCATTCCCGTCACCGACTACGCGGCGGCGGCGCCCTGGTACGAGCAGTTCTTCGGCCGGCCGCCGTCGTTCCTGCCCAACGACATCGAGGCGGTGTGGGAGACGGCCGAGCACCGTTACGTCTACATCGTCCAGGATCCGCGACGGGCGGGGAACGCCCTGGTGCTGCTGTACGTCGGCGACCTGGACAAGGAGGTCGCCGAGGTCGCGGGGCGGGGGATCGAGCCCGCGGAGCGGGAGACGTTCGAAGGGGGCGCGACCAAGGTGATCTACCGGGACCCCGATGGCAACGAGATCAGCCTGGGCGGCGGCTCGGCCTGACCCGGCCTCCGGGGTTCGGCCTGCGCGGGTGGCCTGACCAGGTCTCCGGGGTTCGGGCCGCGCGGGTGGCGGGGCGCGGTCAGGGGTTCGGGCCGCGCGGATGGCGGGGCGCAGTGAGGGGCAGGAGGACGTCGTCGACGACGGCGACGACGTCCTCCTCGCTCACGTGCCCTTTGTGCATCGTCTCGCCCAGGATCATGCGCGGCCCGACGGACGCGACCAGCGGCGTCACCGCCGCCGGATCCGCCTCACCGCGTTCGGCGGCGGCGCGCAGGCGTCCGATGACGATGTCCTGGTGGCGGACGATGACCAGGGAACGGACGGCGTCGTGCAGCTCCGGCGGGCGGCCCCGGTCGGTCAGCAGCGGGATGATGGCCCGGCCGCGTGGCTCGTCGAGCACGCGGGCCAGCCCACGTAGCAGGGCGAGCAGGTCGCCGCGCAGGGTGCCCGTGTCGGGAACGGGGGCGTCGGCGAACCCCTCGACCGGATCCTTCATCGCGTCCAGCAGCAGCTCGGCGGGGCTCGACCAGCGGCGGTAGAGGACCGACTTGCCGGTCTCCGCGCGGGGGGCGAGCTTGTCGAAGGCGAGCGCGTCGTATCCGTGCCGGGCCAGCTCCTCGAACGCGGCCCGGTAGATCGCCCTGGTCAGCGCCTCACCCCGCCGCCGGGTGGGCCTGCCCGCCGGTCCGGCGCCGGAGCCGGGAGCCGGTTCGTCGGCGGGGTGGGGCGGAGGGCCGGTGGCGTCGGCGGGGTGGGGCGGAGGGCCGGTGGCGTCGGCGGGGTGGGGCGGAGGGTCGGTGGCGTCGGCGGGGTGGGGCGGAGGGTCGGTGGCGTCGGCGGGATGCGGGAGCACGCCTCCGGTTATAGCCGACCCGGGCGCGCGGCCCGCATTGGACATGCCAGCTCCCCGGGGACTAGCCTCACCTCATTAGAGGACAATTCTGTCCCTTAAATGGAGGAGGGCTCCATCGTGAACGCATTCGCCCTGGTCAACGCGCGGGTCTTCGACGGGTGGCGGCTGACGGAACCGGCCACCGTCGTCGTCGAGAACGGGCTCATCGCCTCCGGGGCGGCGCGGGGCGAGCGGATCGACGCCCGTGGGGCCGTCCTGCTTCCCGGACTGATCGACGGCCACGTCCACGTCCGCAGCGCCCGCGCCCGGGACGCGCTGGCCCGCCATGGGGTGACCACCGGCCTGGACATGGCCTCCTGGCCGCCGGAGCTGTCCGCCTCGCTGCGTGGCGCCCCGGGCACCGCCGACCTGCGCAGCGCCGGACTGCCTGCCATCGGGCCCGAGGGACCGCACGCCCGCCTGCTGGTGAAGGAGCCCGAGGCCGTCGTCACGGACGCCCGCGAGGCGGAGGGCTGGGTCGCAGCCCGGATCGCGGAGGGCGCGGACTACGTCAAGATCATCATGGAGGCGCCCGGCGGGGGCGGCCTGGAGGCCGGCGTGGCCAAGGCGATCGTGGACGCCGCCCACGCGCGCGGCCGGCGGGTGGTCGCGCACGCCGCCTCCGCCGGGGCGTACACGATGGCCGTCGACTCCGGCGCCGACGTCATCACCCACTGCCCGCGCGGCGCGGCTGCCGACCCCGCCGACGTGACCCGCATGCGCGCCGAGGGACGCGTGGCCGTCCCGACCCTGGTCATGATGCAGGGCCTCGCCCGCTTCTTCGGCGCCCAAGGCGCTGACGGTGCTCACGGTGCTCACGGTGCTCACGGTGCTCACGGTGCTCACGGTGCTCACGGTGCTGGCGGTGCCCAGCGCGCCTCCGGCGCCCCCGGCGGCTTCGCCGGTAGCACGGCGACCGTGGCGGCTCTGCACGCGGCCGGTGTGCCCGTTCTGGCCGGGACCGACGCCAACGACGAGCCCGGCGTCCCCTTCCAGGTCGAGCACGGCGCGAGCCTGCACCAGGGGCTGCGGCTGCTGGTCGAGGCCGGGCTGGGCCCCGCCGAGGCGCTGCGCGCGGCGACGTCCCTGCCCGCGCGGCACTTCTCCCTCGGCGACCGGGGGAGCGTCGAGCCCGGCCGCCGGGCCGACCTCGTCCTCATCGATGGCGACCCGCTGGCCGGCATCACCGCGACCGAGCACGTCCTGCGCGTGTGGTGCGCCGGCGTCGAACACCTTGCCGCCTGAGCCCACCCCGGGCTCGGTCGCGGGGCAACCCGGGGTAAAGGCATACATAAGCCAGTGATATAAGTTGCTTATGGATGTCGATCCCCCTGCTCAGCCCGTGGACGAGCTGGAGCTGGCGGTCGGGCTGGCCCGGATCAGGACGATGATGCGCCTGCTCGACGTCCCCAGGGACCTGTCGATCACGGCGCTGTCCACGCTGGCCAACCTGGAACGCCTGGGCCCACGCCGGCTCACCGACCTGGCCGTCATGGAGGGCGTCACGCAGCCCGCGATGACCCAGCTCGTCTCCCGGCTCGAACGGGAGGCGCTGGCCGAGCGGCAGCCCGACCCCTCCGACCGGCGTGTCGTCGTGGTCGCCATCACCCGGCACGGCCGCGCCGAGCTGGCCCGCCGCCGCGCGGTCCAGGCCAAGCGGCTGGCCGAGCTGCTGGCGGAGCTGCCCCAGGAAGACCGCGCCGCCATCGCCGCCGCGCTGCCTGCCCTCGAACGGCTGACCGCGCGAGCCTTCGGCCCCGCCGACCCCGCTGTCCCCTCCCCCGAGGTGAGTGAATGACCAGCCCCGCCCCCAGCCCCATCAGCCCTGCCCCGAGCCCGTTCCGTCAGCCCAAGGCCGTCTGGGCGGTCGCGTTCGCGTGCGTGATCTCCTTCATGGGGATCGGCCTCGTCGACCCGATCCTGCCCGCGATCTCCGCCGACCTGCACGCCTCGCCCAGCCAGGTGACGCTGCTGTTCACGAGTTACCTGGTCGTCATGGCCGTCGCGATGCTGATCACCGGCTGGGTGTCCAGCCGCATCGGCGCCAAGTGGACGCTGATCGCCGGGCTCGTGCTGATCGTCGTGTTCAGCGCGCTGGCCGGCACCTCCGGCAGCGTCGGCGGCATCATCGGCTTCCGCGCGGGCTGGGGGCTGGGCAACGCCCTGTTCGTGGCGACGTCCCTGGCCGTCATCGTGGCCGCCGCCAGCGGCGGCTTCAGCGGCGCGATCATCCTGTACGAGGCCGCGCTCGGCCTGGGCATCGCCATCGGCCCGCTGCTCGGCGGCGCGCTGGGCCACATCAGCTGGCGCGGCCCCTTCTACGGCGTAGCCGTGCTGATGACCGTCGCCCTGCTCGCCACCGTCCTGCTGGTACGCCCGCAGCCGAAACCCGCGCGCAGAACCTCCCTGCTCGACCCGCTCAAGGCCCTGCGCCATCGCGGCCTGCTGATCATGAGCCTGACGGCCCTCTGCTACAACTGGGGCTTCTTCACGGTGCTCGGCTACGCGCCCTTCCCCATGGAGCTGGACGCCATCCAGCTCGGCCTCGTCTTCACCGGCTGGGGCCTGATGGTGGCGATCTTCTCGGTGGCCGGCGCGCCCTGGCTGCAGCGCCGGCTGGGCCTGGCCCGCACGCTCTACGGCAATCTCGCCCTGTTCGCGGTGGTCATCTTCGTCATCGCCGCCTTCGTCGACAACCGGCCGGTGCTGATCACCGCCGTGATCGTGGCCGGCGTCTTCATCGGCGTGAACAACACGCTGACCACCCAGGCCGTGATGATGGTCGCGCCGGTGGAACGGCCGGTGGCCTCGGCGGCGTACGGGTTCGTGCGCTTCATCGGCGGCGGCCTGGCGCCGTTCGCGGCCGGGCAGCTCGCCGAGCACTACAACGTGCACGTGCCGTTCGTCATCGGCGCCTGCGCGATCCTCGTCGGCATCGCCATCCTCGCCACCGGCCACCGCGACCTGGCGCGCGCCGAGAGCAACCAGGCCCAGCTGGACGCCCACGCCGGCCAGGGCGAACGGGACGCCGAGCTGGCCGAGGCCGCCGAGGCCGCCACCGGCACCCCGAGCTGAGCCGGTCTGGCCCAGCATCACGCATCAAGCATCACGCATCACCGTCATGCGGCTCGTTCCCGGTTGGCGGGCTGTTCCCCGGCCGAGTAGGTTTCATTCTGGAACTCGGACAGAAGTGAAAAAGAGCCCCCTCGGCCCGGCGGGACCGGACGAGCGCGGGACTCGCCACGGAGGAACAGCGCATGGCAGCACGCGTCACCGCACTGACGTACTACCCGATCAAAGGATGCGCCGGAGTGGCGGCGGAAGAGGTGACGCTCACACCCGCCGGCCTCGCGTACGACCGCAGCTTCATGGTCGTCAACGAGGAGGGCGGATTCATGAGCCAGCGCCGCGATCCGCGGATGGCGCTGATCCGCCCCGAGGTCGGCGACGGCGGCGCGCGGCTGCGCCTGCGGGCTCCCGGCATCGAGGATCTGGACCTCGACGTGGACGTGAGCGGCACTCGGGAGCGCGTGGAGCTGTTCGGGAACCCGTATCTGGGCATCGACCAGGGGCCGGCGGCCGGGCGCTGGCTCTCGCACGTGCTCGGGCAGCCGAGCAGGCTCGTCCGGGTGCCGCCCGAGCACGACCGGGTGACCGGCGGCAGGACGTCCGGCACGGCGGGGTTCGCCGACAGCGGCGCCGTGCTCGTCGTCTCGTGCGCCAGCCTCGACCAGCTCAACCACAGGCTCGCCGCGCGCGGCGAGGGCCCGCTGCCCGTCAACCGGTTCCGTCCCAACATCGTCGTGGACGGCTGGGACGAGCCGCACACCGAGGACCGCGCCTACACCGTCACGATCGGCGCGGCCGAGCTCGGCTACGCGAAGATCGCCATCCGCTGTGTCGTCACCACGATCGACCAGGGCAGCGGGACGAAGGCGGGTCACGAGCCGCTGCGCACCCTGGCCGGCTACCGCAGGGCCGCCCAGGGCGGGGTGGCCTTCGGCGCCAAGTTCTCCGTGGTCGCGACCGGCGCCATCGCCGTCGGGGACGCGGTCAAGGTCACCTCGTGGGGCGCGTCCGAGCTCTGATCCACCGGTGCCTCAGCGCGCCGCCCGCACACTAGCATCGAGATAATGCGATATGTTGATGCGAAGTGGTCAACGGGGAGAGGCACGATGAGCGGCATGCACGGCATGGATCTCGGGACGTTCGGGATCTACACCTTTGATTTCGAGCACCAGCCGGCGGCGCTGGTGCGCGAGTCGGTCCAGGAGCTGGAGGAACTGGGCTGGCCGGCGGTGTGGGTGCCCGAGCTGCTCGGCCGCGAGGCGCTGACGCACGCCGGCTACCTGCTCGCGTCGACCCGTCGGCTGCGCGTGGTCAACGGCGTCGCGCGCATCTGGTCGCGCGGGGCGCGGTGGACGTACGGGGCCGCGGCGCTGCTCGCCGACGCCTACCCGGACCGGCACGTGCTCGGACTCGGCTTCGGCGGCGAGCCGCGGCCGGGCACCACGCCGCTCGCGGCCATGGCCGCCTACCTGGACGAGATGGACACGCTGGAGCCGGTCGGCCCGGCACCGCGGGGGCCGATGCGGCGCATCCTGGCCGCGTACGGGCCCAAGATGCTGGAGCTGGCCCGCGACCGGGCCGCCGGCGCGCAGACCTATCACGTCAACGTGGCGCACACCGAGCAGGCGCGGCGCATCCTCGGCACCGAGCCCTTCCTCGCGGTCGAGCACCCCGTGCTGTTCGAGAGCGACCCGGCCGAGGCCCGGGCGGTCGCGCGCGAGCACCTGCGTCCCTACCTGTCCACGCCGTACAACCTGGCCAAGTTCCGGCGGCTGGGGTATTCGGAGGAGGAGCTCTCCGGCGGTGGCGGCGACCGGCTGGTGGACGACTTCGTCTTCTGGGGCGACCTGGACACGATCGCGGGCAAGCTGCACGGCCATCTCGACGCGGGCGCCGACCACGTCACCGTACAGGTGATCGGGGTGCGGCCGGGGGAGTCGGCGATGCCCTACTGGCGGCGGCTGGCCGGCGCGCTGCTGCCCGCATCCGCCAGCGCGGCGCCGAGCCGCAGGGCCTCGTCGACCGCCGAGGGGATGTCGGCGATCGGGTAGATGACGTGGTGGATCGTCCGGTGGGCGTCGGCGACGACGACGGCCCGCTTGAGCCGCAGGGTCTGCCCGGCGCGGAACGTGGGCAGCCGCAGGGCCGCGCACAGGGCGAGATCCACGTCCGACAGCAGCGGGAACGGAATGTCCTCGGCGTCGGCGAACGCCTGCTGCTCGTCGGGGCTCTGCGTGCTCACCCCGCGCAGGGCCACGCCGGCCCGCGCGAAGGCGGCGGCAGAGGCGCGGAACAGGCGGTTCTCCAGGGTGCAGCCGGCCGCTCCCGGGATCCGCGTCCAGTCCTCCGGCGGGCGGCCGGGAGCGCCGGTGGCCGGGTAGGTGAAGATCACGGTGGCGGGCGCGTCGGCGGCCACGACGTCCCGCTCGCCCCCGCCGGTCGCGGGCAGGCTGAGGGGATGCGGTACGGAGGTCCCGGTCAGCGCGCGCAGCCGGGCGGCCTCGGGGCCGGTGGGGGAGGCGCCGGCGGTGAGGGTGCCGTCGCCGAGGACGAAGCGGTCGGCCCAGTCCTGGAGCCCGATCAGCACGGGGGCCAGCGCCCGGCCGGCGTCGGTCAGGTGGTACTCGTACCGGACCGGCCGCCGTTGGTACGCGCGGCGCTCCAGCACGGCGTGATCGAGCAGGTGCTTGAGTCGCTCGGCCAGCACGCGCCGCGAGATGGCCAGCTCGGCCTGGAGGTCGTCGAAGCGGTGCCGGCCCCGGCTGACCTCCCGCACGATGAGCAGGCTCCACCACTCGCCGACCACCGCCGCGGCCTGCGCGATGGCGCAGCCGGCGTCCAGCTCGCGCACCTCTCGTGCCACCGCTCGCCTCCTCGCCGTCCACCGCGAGTGTACCGAGTGGGTTTCAGATGGGAATCCACCTCCTGCGGTGAACGGTGCGGGCGGGGGCGCGGCGTTCACCCTCGTCGCCGGCGCGGCGGGTGATCAGTGCACGCCGCGGATGGTGCCGCCGTCCACGCGCAGGGTGGTGCCGGTGACGTAGTCGGCGAGCGGGCCGCTGAGGTAGAGCACCGCGGCGGCGATCTCCTCGGGACGGCCCAGCCGGGCGACGTCGTTCGGCGCCAGCTCCTCGATCGCGTGGCGTTCGATCTCCGGCCACGTCCCGCCCCAGCCGCGCCCGGCCGCGAGGCCCGTGATGAAGCGCCGGACGCCGTCGACCAGGATGGCGCCGGGGGAGACGGTGTTGGACGTGACGCCGGTGCCCTTCAGCTCGCGGGCCAGCGACACCGCGAGGTTGTGCCGGGCCGCCAGCGTGGCGCTGTAGTGCGGCAGTTCGGCGCCCGGCTGCAGGGCGAGCCCGCCGCCGATCTGGATGACCCGGCCCCAGCCGCGCTCCCGCATCCCGGGGACCACCCGCTGGATCATGCGGATCCCGGAGATGACGTTGACCTCGTACGCCTGGCGCCAGTCGTCGGCCGTGGCGTCCCGCCACGAGCGGTGCGGGTAGGCGCCGGCGTTGTTGACCAGGATGTCGATCGGCCCAGCCGCCAGCGCGGCCCCGGCCACGGCGTCGGCTCCCGCGTCGGTGGCCAGGTCGCCGACGGCGACGACGGCGCCGCCGCCGGCCGCCTCGATGGCGCCGGCGACGGACTCGGTACGGGCCCGGTCGCGGCCGTGCACGACGACCTCGGCCCCCTCGGCGGCCAGGGCCGTGGCGATGGCCTCACCGAGGCCGGAACTGGCCCCGGTGACCAGCGCACGTCTGCCCGTCAGTTGCGGATTCATGTCGTTCCTCGTGTCGTGACGTTCATGTCTACGTTCGTAGACTTACGCCAGAGTATACGGTTGTAGACATGATGCTCGGACGCCGACGTCGCCGGGGCGTACACATGCTCAGGGCTTCTTGCCCATGGCCTTACGGATGGTGTCGCGGACCCGATCCATCATTGCGATCGGCGTGCCGACCAGCAGGTTCTTGGTGGCCGACTCCGTTCCGGGATGGGGGTGGGTTGGCGCCATCGCCTCGGCGGCCTTGACACCCATGGCCATGGCGCGCCGCTGCGCCTCACTGGTGTGGGCGCGGAGTTGGGCGAACTCGTAACGCTCCTCGCTGCGGGCGTGGGCCTCGACGGCGGCGCGCAGCATGAGCAGGTTCGGCATGAAGTCGGGGGCGTCTGGCCCGGCCTCGTCCATGCGCGACAGCAGCCGCTTGGCCTCGTTCTCCTCGGCGAGACGGTCGTTGACCACGCCGTCGCCGCCGTCGATGGCGTGCCGGGCGAAGGGGTGGACGATCTCCTCCTCGGCCGTCTCGTGCACGGCCAGCAGCCGTACCAGGCGGGTGAACGCCTCGCCGCGCTGCTTCGCGGACGCCTGCTCGACCTCGTCGAACAGGTCCCTGATCATGCCGTGCTGGGCCTGCAGCAGGTCGATGACGTCCGTCTCGGCCCTCGTCTCCGGGGCTGTTCTGGTCATTTCTGTACTCCTTGTCCGGGTACGCGGCGGCTACCCGGACAAAGGACGGCCACGCCAGGAACGCGGGCCGCAGGCATGATCCTTACCGAATGCGGAGCTTCCGTTCGGCGGCTCAGCCGGAGAAGCACGCGCGCGAGGTGGTGAGGCGCGCCGACATGTTGCGCTCCATCATGCGCAGCGCCGCCTCGCCCAGGTCGTCGTGGATGGCCGCCACGCAGTCGGTCGGCACTGTGAGGTCGTAGTCGCGCACGTACGCGTCCAGCGCGCTGTAGAGCACGCACTGCTCGGTCACCTGCCCGGCCAGCACGACCGTGCGCACCCGTATCCGGGACAACAGATACTCAAGTGATGTGCCGAAGAAGACGCTGTGCCGCACCTTGGGCAGGAACGCGCACCCGGGCGGCGGCAGCACCGGCCGCACCAGGTCCGGCCGCCGGCCCTTGAGCGCCCGCTCCTCGATCTCGCGCCGATCAGCGGCGAAGTCGCCGTAGTTGTCGTTGACGTACACCAGCTCGACGTCGTCGTGCTCGTCTGCGGACGCGACGAGCTCCGCCAGCGGCCCGACGATCGCCGCCGCCTTCTCGGCGAGCGGCTCGGCGTCCTGGTGGTCGTACGGATTCAGCATGTCGATGACGACCAGAGCGAACGTGGTCATAGCCTTGTCCTGTCCAGCCGCCCGCCTTTTATCCCAGCTCAGCAGGCCGGGCGTGGGGGACGGGCCGGTGGTCACGACGTGTCGCTCATGTGCACCCGCAGGCGCGGATGCCCGTCCGGATGGTCGACGGTGACCACGTCGCAGAGCCGCCGGATGATCCACAGCCCGAACCCGCGCACGGCGCTCGCCGGCGGATCGGACGGCGGCAGGTGATCGGCGGTCAGCGTGCCGCCCGGCTCGACGATCTCGACCCAGATGCCGTGCGCGTCCCTGCGGGCGGTGAGGACGCCGGCGCCGGTACCGTGTTCCAGGATGTTCGCGGCCGCCTCGTTGATCGCGATGATCAGATCGTTCGCACGTTCGCCCGAGAATCCGGAACTGAGGGCGAAGGCGTGCAGCCGCGACCGCAGCAGGGAAAGATCCGCGGTGATCGCGCATCGAAGCGGCACACTCTCACCCCCAACACCGCCTCCGGGGCGGTCAATTGTCGCGCTTCGCGGCAACAGTGTCACATGAGGGCCTTCGCCGAGGCCGCGGGGGGTGGGCGCGCTCCAGGGCGGATGCCGCTCGCTCAGGCGAGGGCAGCTCAGGTGAGGGCGGCGAGTGCTTCGTCGAGGTCGTCGTAGAGGGGCAGGACCTTGGCCAGGCCGGTGATCCACATGATTTTGGCGCGGCGGTAGTCGACGCCGACGAGGGCGAATTTGCCGTCGGCGGCCTGGCTGGCCTGCCAGTGGTGGATGATCAGGCCGAGGGCGCGGCTGTCCATGAAGGTGGCGCCGGCGAGGTCGAGGATGATGGAGGTGCCGGCCTGGGCGAGGTGGTCGGCGAACTGCTGGCGGGTGGTGGCGTCCAGCACTCCGTCCACGGTGATCACGACGATGTCGCCGGCCGTGGACGACGTCAGGCACACGGACGCGGGGGCGGGGGTCTCGCCGGCGGGCATCATCACGACGTCATCGTACGTGTGGCCGGACGGATTCGCGGATGACCGGTGGCGCTTTCCGCCCCCGCGGTCTCGACGCCGATGACCACGATGGCTGTTTCATGAATGAGATTTCGGTAATATGGCTTCAGCTATCGACCGGTCCTACGTTCTCGCCGACATCGCCGACAAGGAGGTCAGCAGTGGAACATGCGGGTCAGCCGCAGACGGGCAAGCCGTGGACGTTCCTGACCAACCACGCCCGGGTCCTCATCGAGGTCACCCGGCATCCGAACGCGCGGCTCCGCGAGATCGCGGCCGTCACCGGCATCACCGAGCGCGCCGTCCAGGCCATCGTCACCGACCTGGAGAACGCCGGTTACATAACCCGCACGCGTCTGGGCAGGCGTACACACTACAGCGTCGACGCCAGCCGGCCCTTCCGCCATCCCGCCGACGCCGACCGTCACATCGAAGGACTGATCGCACTGTTCACCGAGCACGACACCCCCACAGCCGGCAGTCCTGAGAGAGAGCTCACCTCATGAACGCCGCGGAGTTGCGCACCATCCTCGTCGTCGAGGACGATCCGGCCGATCAGGTCCTGATCCAGGAGGCGTTCGAAGAGCAGGCGGAGACGCGGCGGGCCCGCCCCAACCTGCTCCTGGCGTGGGACGGGGAGCAGGCCCTCGACATCCTGTTCCGCCGCGGCGCGCACGCCGAGGCCACCCGTCCCGACCTGGTGATCCTTGACCTCAACCTGCCGAAGTACGACGGCCGCGCGGTCCTGGAGCAGATCAAGTCCGATCTCGAACTGCGCACCATCCCGGTCGTGGTCTTCAGCACCTCCTCCCAGGACGAGGACATCGTCGGCACCTACCGGCTGCACGCCAACGCCTTCGTCACCAAGCCGACCGGCTTCGACGACTTCACCGCCGTCGTGCACCAGATCCAGGAGTTCTTCACCCGCACCGCCCGTCTCCCCGCCCCCGCGGCCTGACGCGACGGCCTGACTCGCCGGCCGGTCTCATCGGGTCCGGGCGCCGTCGAAGCGGACTTTTGTCCGCTTTGGCCTGCGGACGCGCAGGTTGTGCTGCCATCATGGGACCACGGTGCGTGATTGCGGGCAGGAGGGGCCGATGTTCACGCCTCTGCCCGACAGCGTCGCCGGCGACAGCGCGACCTGGCCGATCAGCAGCGACCTCGCGGGACTGCGGGAGCTGGTGTCCCGCCACGCGGAGCAGGCCGGGCTGAGTCCGCAGCGCGCGGGAGATCTGGCGCTGGCGGCCAACGAGGCGGTCACCAACGTGCTGGACCACGCCGGCGGCCGGGGCTGGGTGCGGATCTGGGCCGACGACGGCTTCCTCACCGTCGAGGTCATCGACCTGGCGGGCCGGCTCGGCCCTGGCGCCGGCCTGGACGAGCCGCCGAAGGCCGGGCCTCGCGGTTACGGCCTGTGGGTCATGCGCCGCCTGTGCGACGACCTCGTCATCACCCAGAAGAGCGGCTCCTCCCAGGTACGGCTGCGCATGCGGCGCCCCCGCCCGGCGGGCACCCCGTGAACCCGGAAGACCCTCGTACCGGAATGCGTCGGTGCGGAGGTCGCGTTGGAGGACGCCGGAGCGCTTGCCCCGCCGGATGTGTCACGCGCTGAGGCCGTGGGGCGCGAGCGCGGTCGCCCGCGTCCCACGGCGGCTCAGACGTTGAAGATGCTCACACCGCCAGGTCCGACGAGCAGCCCGACCACAATGAGGACGATGCCCCACAGGATGTCGCGGCGGGCCAGCAGCACGTAGATGCCGGCGATGACGAGGATGACGGCGATGATCCAAAGAAGGGTAGCCATGCGCCTCGACTGCCCTCAGCGAAGGGCAGGAAACGCCCGGGTTTGGGGCATCGGATAACACTTCGGTTTCGCCCAGCAGTGTCGAAAACGTTCGGAGTGCGACATGTGCTGACATGTAGATCTTCGTCCTGCTCCGACCGCTGATCGCCACAGGAATGAGTGCCGATGCTGACCGAGTTCCTCCGCGACCAGTTCTTCACGACCGCGTGGTTCGGACTGATGGCCTTCGTCTGGTTCGGCTGGTCGCAGGAGAGCCCCGACCAGCGCTGGCGGGTCTGGCTCGGGGCCGGGTCGGTCCTGGGCATCGGGATCGCCGTGGCGTTCGGGATCCTGACCGCCACGAACTGGGACCAGCCGACCGCGCTGGAGGGGAAGTACGCCTGGTTCGGCGTCCTGACCGTGGCCGAGGTCGTCGCCGCCGGAGTCGGCTGCCTGCTGCTGTCGAGGCGCGGGGCGTCCCGGTGGATGGCCTGGTGGGTCGCGCTCGTCGTGGCGGTGCACTTCCTCCCCCTGGCGCTGCTGCTGAACGACCTCGGCGTGGCGGCCGTCGGACTCGTCCAGCTGGCCGCGCTCGCCGTGGTGGCCCGGCGCCTGCGCACCACCGACGCGCCCAGCAGCCGTTCGGCCGGTCCGGTCATGGGCGCGACCCTGCTGCTCAGCGCGGCGATCGGCGCCCTGCTCGCCGTCCCGGGAGCCTGACGACCCCGAGACGGCCTGATCGCGGTGCCGGGAGCCTAGGGCGACCCCAGGATCAGGGGCGCGGATGGTCACGCCCGGTCACGTCTCCGAGGTCGGGGGCATGGACGGGAGCGGGGACGGGGGCGGGGACGGGTCGGCTTCGCCCGAGAGCAGGGCGCTCAGGCCGCCGCGGGCGTCCTCGATCACGATGGCCTCGGCCGCCGCCGAGTCGCCCGCCCGCAGCGCGCGCACCAGCGCGCGATGGCTGGCGTAGCGGTCGAGGCCGAAGTTCGGGTCTTCCGCGACGCGCTCCAGCCGCCTGGCCCGGCTCTCGGAACGGGAGAACACCCGGGTCTGGTCGAGCAGGCGCACCAGGACCGGGTTGTCGGCGCAGGCGCTGACCGCGTCGTTGAAGCGCTGCATCGTGTCGAGCAACTGGGTGACGTGCCTGGCCATGGGGTCGCCGTCGCGATGGCGCTGCTTGATGAGGATGAGCAGGTCGTCGGCCTCGTCGAGGATGGCGTCGAGGTGGTCGAGCTGCTCGGCCGTCACGTGCCGGGCCGCGAACCTGGCCACCATCCCGCGTAGCGCGACCTCCACCTCGGCGAGCTCCTGCAGCGCGATGTCGCCGATGGTGGAGACCTTCACCGTGCGCGGGCCCGTGCGTTCGAGCAGGCCGTCCTGCTCCAGCCGCCTGATCGCTTCGCGCACCGGCGTCGGACTCACCGCGAGCCGCTCGGCCAGCCCGCGCTCCGTCACCTTCTGGCCCGGCCTGAGCTCGCCCGTGACGATGGCCGCGCGTACCGACTGATAGGCCCGGTCGGCGAGGGTGTCGCTGCTGAGTGTTCCGAGGGATTCGATGGCCACGGCCGTAGCATACCGTGCGCAATGGCAGAAAAATAAGCAACTATTGACGATGATGCTATAGCAAATATACGGTCGCGGCGTCGCCACCCACCGCCGAGGAGCGTTCGCCTGATCCGCTCATGACGCGCGGGTTCGCCTGATCCGACCCCCGCCCTAGAAATCCGCCCTAGAAATCCGCCCGAGAAATCCGCCCGAGAAAGAAGCGATGCATGGACAACAGACCCGATTCCGTCCGGATCATGACGCCCGTCGGCATGCTCGGCGCCGGCTGGGACGAGGCCACGATCGAGCGCGGCCTGGCGCTCGGCGTCGACGTGATCACCGTGGACGGCGGGTCCACCGACTCGGGCCCGTACTATCTCGGCTCGGGAACGGCGAAGACCGCCGCGCAGGCGGTGGCCCGCGACCTGCGCAGCCTGCTCAAGGCGGCGGCCCGCGCGGACGCGCCGCTGATCATCGGCTCCTGCGGCACCAGCGGCACCGACAGCGGCGTCGACTGGGTGGCCGGCATGGTGGCCGAGATCATGGCGGAGGAGGGCCTCGACCTCAAGGTCGCGCGGATCTACAGCGAGCAGGACGCCGCCGGCCTCAAGGAACACCTCGACGCCGGGCGGATCCATCCGCTGCCGCCCATGGGCGAGATCCGGGCCGAGACGCTGGAGGGCTGCACCCACATCGTCGGCATGATGGGCCACGAGCCGATCGTCGAGGCGCTGGAGGCGGGCGCCCAGGTCGTGCTCGCCGGGCGGGCCACCGACACGGCGGTGGCGGCGGCGTACCCGCTGATGAAGAGCATGCCGGCCGGGCCGAGCTGGCACGCGGCCAAGATCGTCGAGTGTGGCGGGCAGTGCACCATCGACCCGCGCGCGGGCGGGGTGCACACCACGATCGACGCGGACGGGTTCACCATCGAGCCGCTCGACCCGGGCAACGCGTGCACGCCGTACACGGTCGCCGCCCACATGCTGTACGAGACCGTGGACCCGTTCGAGATGCGCGAGCCCGCCGGGACCCTCGACGTGCGCGAGGCCACCTACGTCGCCGTGGACGAGCGCACCGTGCGGGTCGAGGGCTCGCGCTTCCACACCGCCGACCAGCACACCGTCAAGCTGGAGGGCGCCAGGATCACCGGCTACGAGACGATCTCGTTCAGTGCGATCCGCGACCCGCTCATCCTCGGCGACCTGGAGACCTGGGCGGACCTGCTGCGCACGCACCTGCGGCGGCGGGTGCGCCAGACGCTCGGGCTCGCGGACGACGACTACGCCTTCGACCTGCGCCTCTACGGCCACAACGCGGTGCTGGACGACCTGGAGTTCGAGACCGGCCCGCCGCGCGAGGTGGCCGTGATGCTCCTCGTCACCGCCCCCGACCAGGCCACGGCGACGGCGGTGGCCAAGGTCGCGAACCCGCTGATGCTGCACATGCCGGTGCCGCGCATGAACTACCTGCCCAGCCTCGCCTTCGCGTCCTCGCCGGCGGAGGTCGAGCGGGGCCCCGCGTACGAGTTCGTGCTCAACCACGTCGTCGACAGCGTCACGCCCACCGCTATGTTCCGGATGGAACACGGCATCGGCCGCACGAAGTAAACGGAGACCACCATGACTGACACACCCCCCGGAACGCCGCCGGTCACCGTCGGCGACCTCGCGCTTGAGGTCCGGTCCAAGAACGCCGGGCCCTTCTGGGTGACGATGGAGCTGTTCATGCGGGACGCGGACGGCTACCGCGTCGTGGCGGACGAGACGTTCATCGACGAACACGTCATCGCCCGCCTCTACCGCGTCGACGCCGCCACGGTCCGGATGTTCCGCATCCCGTCGCTCAACGTCGTCAAGATCTCCTTCCCCCGGCCTGTCTCCCAGGGCTCGCTGCGCGACCGCGACATGCACGCGGGCCAGCACCACGTCCCCCTGGCCGCCCTGCCCGTCCCGGCGGGCGCCCCGATCACCGCCGGAGCGAGCCGTGGCTGACGCGGACATCGTCGTCGTCGGGGCGGGCCTGGCCGGCCTGGTGGCCGCCGCCGAGGCGGCCGACGCCGGCCGCTCGGTCGTGCTGGTCGAGCAGGAGGGCGAACGGTCGCTGGGCGGCCAGGCGTTCTGGAGCCTGGGCGGGCTGTTCCTCGTGGACAGCCCCGAGCAGCGCCGGATGGGCATCAGGGACTCGCGCGAGCTGGCCTGGCAGGACTGGCTCGGCAGCGCGCAGTTCGACCGCGAGGAGGACCGCTGGCCCAGGGCGTGGGCGGAGGCGTACCTCGACTTCGCGGCGGGGGAGAAGCGGGCCTGGCTGCGCGGGATGGGGCACCGGATCTTCCCGCTGGTCGGCTGGGCCGAGCGCGGCGACGGCCGGGCCGAGGGCCACGGCAACTCGGTCCCGCGCTTCCACATCACGTGGGGGACGGGTCCCGGCGTGGTCGCGCCGTTCGAGCGCCGCGTACGCGCCCACGCCGAGGAGGGGCGGATCCGCTTCGCCTTCCGCCACCGTGTGGACGACCTCATCGTCGAGGGCGGCGCGGCCACGGGCGTACGCGGTCAGGTGCTGGAGCCGGACGACGCGGAGCGGGGCCGCCCGACCTCGCGCGTCGCGGTCGGCGACTTCGAGCTGCGTGCCCAGGCCGTGATCGTCACCAGCGGCGGCATCGGCGGCAACCACGACCTGGTCCGCAAGGCGTGGCCGGCCCGGCTGGGGGAGCCGCCCAGGACGATGGTCTCCGGCGTGCCCGCGTACGTGGACGGCCGCATGCTCGGCATCGCCGAGGCGGCCGGCGCCCGGGTGATCAACCCGGACCGGATGTGGCACTACGTCGAAGGACTGCGCAACTGGGACCCCATCTGGGACAACCACGGCATCCGCATCCTGCCAGGACCCTCCTCGCTCTGGCTCGACGCCACCGGCGAACGGCTGCCCGCACCCTGCTTCCCCGGCTTCGACACCCTGAGCACCCTGCGGCACCTGCGGGGGACCGGCTACGACTACTCGTGGTTCGTGCTCACCCAGAAGATCATCGAGAAGGAGTTCGCGCTCTCGGGATCGGAGCAGAATCCCGACCTGACCGGCAAGGACGTCAAGCTCGTCCTGTCGCGGGTCAAGAGCGGGGCGCCGGGCCCGGTGGAGGCGTTCAAGCGGCACGGCGCCGACTTCGTCGTCGCCGGCAGCCTCGCCGAACTGGTCGCGGGCATGAACAAGCTGGCCGACCCGGACGCCCCCGAGCTCACCGAGCCGGCGCTGCGCTCTCTCATCGAGGCGCGCGACCGCGAGATCGACCACGCGTTCACCAAGGACGCGCAGATCACCGCGATCAGGGGAGCGCGCAACTACCGCGGCGACCGGCTGAGCCGGGTGGCCGCCCCGCACAAGCTGCTCGACCCGAAGGCGGGGCCGCTGATCGCCGTACGGCTGCACATCCTGTCGCGCAAGACGCTCGGCGGGCTGGAGTCCGACCTCGACGGCCGCTGCCTGCGCGCCGACGGCAGCCCGCTGCCCGGCCTGTACGCCGCAGGGGAGGTCAACGGGTTCGGCGGTGGCGGGATGATGGGCTACAACGCCCTGGAGGGCACGTTCCTCGGCGGCTGCCTCTTCTCCGGCCGCGTGGCCGGCCGGGCCGCGGCCCAGGCGGCCGGCTGACCTGACCCACGTCGCGTGACCGCGCCGAGCGGCCGCGCCGGCTGTCGTGCCGAGCGGTCGTGCCGTCATGCCGCTCGGCCGTGCCGTCATGCCCGCATTCCGGCCCCCAAAGATCCCATGGCAAAAGCCGTCTGCAACTATTGACAGTTTTGCCATAGCATTCACAAGATGGCGGGTGTCACAGTGAGTCGACCGTGATCCCGCCGCCCGCACGGTCCTCCGCGTCAGGTCCCGGCGCCGTCGCCGCCGTCGAAGAACCCGAGGAACATCATGAGAAGGACCGCATTCCTGCCCCTCGCGCTCGCCGCCGCCCTCACCTCGGCGTGCGGCGCTCCGGCCGGTGACGCCCCCGCCGCGAAGCCCACCGCCACGGCGGACGTCGGCAAGGCCTCCACGGTCACCCCCGTGGACGACGCCACCCTCAAGGCGGCGCAGAGCGAGGGCGAGGTCCTGCTCTACACCAACGCCGAGGACCAGCAGATGGCGCCGCTGGTGAAGGCGTTCGAGAAGGCGTTCCCCGGCATCAAGGCGCGCAGCCTCACGCTCGGCAACCAGGAGATGTTCCAGCGCTACGAGACCGAGGCCGCCTCAGGGGCGGCCTCGGCCGACGTGGTCATGAGCAGCGACGCGGTCGGCTGGCTGTCGTTCATCGCGAACGGCAACGTCATGGACTACAAGGACCCGAACACGCCGAACCTGCCCGAGCACGCCGTCCTCGGCCCGGGCGTCTACTCCATGTCCGTGGACCCGGTCGTCGCGGTGTTCAACAAGGCGGTGCTGCCCGAGGCCCAGCAGCCCAAGACGATGGTGGAGCTGGCCGCGATGGCCCAGAAGCTGAACAAGAAGATCGCCACCACCGACATCAGCAACGTCATCCAGTACGGAGCCACCAGCGCCTACCTCGGCAAGTACGGCGAGGCCGGCTGGGCCACGCTGGAGAAGATCGGCCCCCACGCCGCGGTCGAGTCCAGCAACGGCCCCCTGGTGACCAAGCTCGCCCAGGGCCAGTACGCCGCCGAGTTCTTCGTCTCCGGCACCGTCCGCGCGTTCATCACCGACGACGTCGCCAAGGTGGTCAACTACAGCTACCTCAAGGACGGCACGCCGCTGCTGCCACGCGGCGTCGGCGTGACCGCCAAGGCGAAGCACCCCAACGCGGCCAAGGTCTTCGTCAACTGGCTGCTGTCGGTCGCGGGGCAGGAGGTCGCCTGCCAGGGCGGCTTCACCCCCTACCGCGACGGCGTGAAGTGCGACTTCGGCCTGCCCCAGGTCAAGGCCATCGTCGGCGAGGACAACCTGATCATCGGCACGTACGACAAGCAGCTCGCCGACCAGCGTGACCAGATCGTCGCCCGCTTCAACAAGGCTTTCGGCCGGTGACCCTCACAGCCGGCCCCCGGCCGGGGACGGCGGCCCCGGCGCCGGCCCGCGGGCCGTGGCGCCCGTCCGTGCCGACGACCGCCAGCCACTACCTGATCTGGGCCCTGACCCTGCTCGTCGTCGTCGGCCCCGTGGTGCCGATCCTGCTGGCCTCGCTCTGGTCGACGCCGCTCTACCGCTCCGGCGGCGGGCTCACGCTCGGGAACTTCCGCGACCTGCTGACCGACCCGGCCTGGTGGACCGCGGTCGGCAACAGCGCCGCCTTCGCCGCCCTCACCACGGTCTCGTCCGTGCTGCTGGGGGTGGGCGCGGCGGTGCTGCTGTCCCGCACCGACGTGCCGCTGCGCCGGCTCCTCGCCGCCGTGCTCATCCTGCCGATCATGCTGCCCGGCCTCGTGCTCATCGTCGGCTGGATGGCGATGTGGGCGCCGTCGGGGTACGTCAGCTCCTGGCTGCAGATCAACACCGTGCTCACGTTCCCCGTCGACCTCTACACCCTGCCGGGCATGGTGCTGGTGGCGACCTCCGTGGCCGCGCCGACCGTGTTCCTCTTCTGCCGCACCACCGTGCTCGCCATCGACCCCGCCCTGGAGGACGCGGCACGCAGCGCCGGCGCGAGCCCGCTGCGGGCGCTGCTCTCGGTGACCGTGCCGCTGCTGCGTCCCGCCGTGCTCAACTCGGCGCTGCTCGTCTTCGCCATCTCCTTCGAGGCGCTCGGCCTGCCGCTGATCCTGGGCTTCTCCAACAACATCAGGTTCGTCTCCACGTACCTGTACGACCACTGGATCAACGCGGCACCGCCGAACCAGGGGCTGGTGTCCGCCGGCGCGGTCTTCCTCCTGATCTGCGTCTCCGGGCTGCTCGTCCTGCGCAACCGGCTCGTCGGGGACGCCTCCCGCTACACGACGGTCACCGGCAAGGCCACCGCGACCCGGGTGGTGGGCCTCGGGCCGGCCCGGTGGCTGCCGGCGGCGCTGCTCGCCGTCGTGCTGGCGGTGTTCGTCATCGTGCCGCTGGTAGGGGTGCTGATGTCCGCTTTCACCACCATCCTCACCCCGTACGTCACCCCGTGGTCCGTGCTGACCGTCGAGAACTTCCAGGCCATCGCCGAGCATCCCATCTGGGGCGAGTCGATCGTGAACAGCCTGCTCATCGCCGGAGCGGGCGGAGTGCTCACGACGGTGGCCATCGCCGTCGTCTCGGTGGTGGCCCACCGCTCCTCCTTCCGCTTCCGCGGCTCGCTGCAGCAGGCGGTGGTCTGGCCCAGGATGATGCCGGGACTCGTGACCGGCATGGCGTTCTTCTGGTCGTTCGCCATCCTCGACCCGGGCGGCGCCGTGCGCGGCAGCCTGTGGGGAATCGGGCTCGCGTTCGCCGTGCGCAGCCTCGCCCTCGGCTACGGCGTGTTCTACCCGGCGCTGGCCGCGATCGGCGAGGACCTCGTCCGCGCCGCCCGCACGTCGGGGGCCACCTGGTGGCAGGCCGCGGTGAGCGTCGTGCTGCGCCTGTGCGCGCCCGCCATGGCCGCCTGCTTCGTGCTGCTGTTCGTCTCGATGCTCAACGACGCCGACCCCGCCGTCTTCCTGGTCACCGACCGGACGCCGGTCATGGGCCTGACCATGCTGCAACTCGCGGCGACGAGCACCGGCGGCGCCGTCGCCGCCTTCGGGGTGATCCAGATGGTCATCACCCTCGCGGTGCTGGGCGCCGGTCGACTCTTCCTGGGGGTGCGGGCACATGCCTGATCTCACGCTGACCAAGGTCGCCAAGAGCTTCGGCTCGAACGCCGTACTGCACGACCTCGATCTGCACGTACGCGACGGCGAGCTGTTCACGCTGCTCGGCCCCAGCGGCTGCGGCAAGTCGACCACCCTGTGGTCGATCGCCGGGCTGCACTCGCCCGACCGGGGGACCATCGCCTTCGGCGACCGGGTGGTGTTCGACGGCGGCCGGATCGACGTGACACCCGAGCGGCGCAACTGCGGCGTGGTGTTCCAGTCGTACGCGGTCTGGCCGCACCTGTCGGTGCACGACAACGTCGCGTACCCGCTCAAACTCCGCCGGGTGAAACGCCCGGCCAGGGCCGCCCGCGTCCGCGAGGTGCTCGAACTCGTCGAGCTGGGCCACCTGGAGCGGCGCTACCCGCACGAGCTCAGCGGCGGGCAGCAGCAGCGGGTGGCGCTGGCCCGCGCGCTGGCGCACCCGCCCGACCTGCTGCTGCTGGACGAGCCGTTCTCCAACCTGGACGCCAAGCTGCGCGAACGGGCCAGGGAGTGGCTGCGCGCCCTGCAGCAGCGGATCGGCGTCACCACCGTCTTCGTCACGCACGACCAGGACGAGGCGCTGTCCATGAGCGACCGCGTGATGGTCATGGACCAGGGCCGGGTGCGGCAGGTCGGCACTCCGGAGGAGATCTATCACGAGCCCGCGGACGAGTTCGTCGCCGACTTCGTGGGCAGCGTGAACGTGCTCGCGGGCCGGGCTGCGCCGGGCACGGACGGGACCGCGCAGGTGTCGCTCGAAGGGCTGGGCCGCCCGCTGACGGTCGCCGGTTCGGACCTCGCCGGTGACGTGCGGCTGGCCGTCCGACCCGAGCGCATCGTGGTGCACGCGCCGGGTGACGTTCCCGTGGACGCGGTCAACGTGGTCACGGTCAAGGTGGTCTCTCGGGCCTTCCTCGGGGATCACTACCGGTACGTGGCGGAGCTGGGGGAGCGGGAGCTGGTGGTGCGTACGCTGACGGCCGTCGGCCACGGCTCCGAGCTGATCGTCGAGCTGCCGCCTGAGGCGATCCGCGTCTTCGGCCCCGCCTGACCGCGCAGTCGGCGGGGGAGCCCGGTCGGCCCTGACCGGGTTGTGAGCCGGTCGGGCCCGTCCGGGGGAGCGGAAAAGATCCACCTGTCTGTCGACATAGGATCTTTTCAGCTCATCTTCCCCCCGACCGCCGGAAGGACTCCATGACCCACCTCCTCAGCCGGCGCTCCGCCCTGCTCGGCGCCACGGCCGTGACCGGTCTCGCCCTCTGGGACCGGCCGGCGGGGGCCACGGGGGCCGAGGCGAGGGCGGAGGCGGGAGTGGACGCAGGGCTGGGCACAGGGCTGGACGCTGCGGCGTTCGATGCCGCGCGCGAGCGGTGGGTGAGCCTGCTGGCCGGGGCGACGTACGATCCCGCCTACGCCGACAAGACGCGGGCGGTCGAGGGCTCGGCCAAGGCGGTGCTGCGCAAGATGAAGCCCGACCCCCGCCGCCCGAGCCTCTGGCCGGACCTGCCGCTGGGCGACCCGCGTACGGGCGACTTCAACCGTTCCTACAACCGCATGCGCACCCTGGCGCTCGGCTGGGCCACGCCGGGCACCTCCATGCACGGCGACAGGCAGGTCGCCGAGACCGCGGTCAGGGCGCTCGACTTCCTGTACGAGCACGCCTACAACGAGCGGCTCGACCGGCGGGGCAGTAACTGGTTCTGGTGGGAGATCGGCGTGCCCCGCGCGCTCACCGACACCTGCGCCCTGCTCTACGACGGCCTGCCCCGCGACCGCGTCGCCCGCTGGCTGCGGCCGCTGCGCCGCTGGTGCCCCGACCCCGAGCGCCGCGTCAGCCACCCCGGCGTCGTCGAGACCGGCGCCAACCGGGCCGGCAAGGCCATGGCGGTGGCCATGCGCGGGCTGCTCACCCATGACGAACGCCTGGTCAGGCGGGCCAGGGCCGCGGTCTCCGCGCTGCTGCGGCCGACCAGGGGGCCGGGCGACGGCCTCTACCGCGACGGGTCGTTCATCCAGCACGGCGTGTACCCGTACACCGGCAGTTACGGCGTGGACTTCCTGGAGAGCGTGGCCAAGCTGATCGCGATGCTGGCGCGCTCACCCTGGGAGCTCACCGGCGTCGGCGCCGTCTACGACCTCGTGGACCGCTCCTTCGCGCCGTTCGTCTTCGACGGGCTGATGATGGACTGCGTGCGCGGCCGGCAGATCTCGGTGCAGGGCCACCGCGACTACCACTCGGGCCAGAAGACGATCGAGGCCGTCCTCACCCTGCTGGAGTCGGCGCCCGAGCGTCACGCCGCGCGCTGGCGGCCGATGGTGAAGGGCTGGCTCGCCCGTAACACGGCCGTCCCCTATGTCACGCTGGCGCCCCCGGCCAGCATCGCCAAGGCGGCGGCGCTGCTGAACGACCCGTCGGTGCCGGTCGGGCCGCGTACGACGGGCACGTACGTGTTCGCCGACATGGACCGGGTCGTGCACCGCCGTCCCACCTGGGCGTACGCGATCGCCATGAGCTCGGAGCGGATCGGCGCGGCCGAGGCGATGAACAGGGAGAACCTGCACGGCTGGTACACCGGCGACGGCATGACCTACCTCTACACCGGAGACCTCACCCACTGGAACGACGACCTGTGGCCGACGATCGACCCGTACCGGCTGCCGGGCACGACCGTCGACCGCAGCCGGCGCACCGATCTCCAGCACGGCCACCGCCGCCTGCCGCCCACCCCGTGGGCGGGCGGCGTGGCGCTCGACGGCGAGTGGGGCGTGGCGGCCATGCGGCTGATCGCCGGCGGCTCCTCGCTGCGGGCCAGGAAGGCGTGGTTCCTGCTGGACGACGCGGTGATCGCGCTCGGCGCCGGCATCACCGCCTCCGACGGCCGCCGGATCGAGACCATCGTGGAGAACCGCAACACCCACGACCGCCATCCCCCGCTGACCAAGGGCGACGACTGGGTGCACCTGCCCGGCGTGGCCGGGTACGCGCTGCTCGACGGCCCAGGACCGCAGGTGATCCGCAAGAAGCGCACGGGACGCTGGCGGGACATCGACAAGGGCGCCACCACCGGCGGCGACACGACCCCCGTCACCCGCCACTACACCACGATCCTCCTCGACCACGGCGTCGACCCGCGCAAGGCGCGCTACGCCTACGCCGTCCTGCCCGGCGCCTCCGCCGCGCAGACCGCCGGCTACCGCCTGCGGGTCAGGATCCTCGCCAACTCGGGCACGGCGCAGGTCATCGCCCGCGGCGACGTGCTCGCCGCCGTCTTCTGGCGCGCCGGGACCGTCCAGACCATGGACGGGCCGCTCGCCGCCGACGGCCCGTGCACGCTGCTGGTCCGCCGCGACGACGAACGGGTACGGCTCGCGGTCGCCGACCCGTCGCGGACCGCCGACGAGGTGAAGATCACGCTGCCCTGGCCGGTGCGCTCGATCGAGCGGGGCGACCGCAGCGTGCGCAGGTCCAAGCGCGCGATCAAAGTGGAGGTCGGCGGCAGCCGCGGCCACGCCCACACCGCGATCGTCCGCGTCTGAGCCGAGCGCGCTTTTGGGCATCGGTCGCGCACGCCTGAACTGACCGCCCGCCCTCGCGCATCGGTTGCGCACGCCTGAGCCGGCTGCCCGCTCTCGTGCTGGGTCCCGCTGATCGAGGGGGCTTTTGTCCAAGCGACGCCCTGGACAATGCTTGGACAATTCTCCGACGTAAGTTCGTTGCCGCCACCCGATCGGCGGGGCATAGTCGGAATCGTCAAGGCCGCCACACCGCGACCCGTGCGGTCGCCGAATCGGCGGACCATCGGAGGGAATTACCCGGCCGGCGCCTTTCATTCGCCGCGCCGTACCACGAAAGCCGGAAACCCCTCTCTTTTCCACGGACATTTCCCCGGAACGAAAGGGCGCGACCATGACCGACAGGAAGCTGACCGCGGCCCTGGTGACCTGCGGCGCCGCCGTGGCACTGCTGAGCGCACCCGCCACGTCCGCGACGGCGAGCACGAGCACCACGACGGGCACCACGACACGCCTCGCTCAGGCGGTGGAACGCGACAGCGTCCGGTGTATCAAGCCCAGCGGAAAGAAGGCGAATTACTCGTGGTCGGACGGAAATTCGTCCACGACCGTCTACTTCAACAATCACTGCTCCCACCGCGTGTACGCCCAGCTGCATTTCAAGGGGCCAGCTGGAACGCGGAAGGAATGCCTGGCCACGAACGGCGGCACCAAGGGCAAGAAGAAATTCCACAAGGGCCTGGCCGAGAATCTCACGAACATCACCAGGGACTGCTGACCACGCGGGGGCCCGGAGCCCTCGCCTTCCGGTAAGGAGCCGGTTCGACATGAAGATCCACGTAGCCGCCCTCGCGGTCTCCGCGGCGGCGATCAGCACGCTGTTGCTCAGCACGGGGCCGGCGAGCGCGCACCCGTACGACGGGAAGGACCCGTACAAGAGCGGATGCGCGAACAGCAAGGTCTTCACGGGCAAGAAGGCCTCACTCGAGAACGAGATCGGTGACAGCCTGGGCGCGATCCGGCTGTACTACTCGCGGCGCTGCGGCACCAACTGGGGCGAGGCCCAGGTGCCGAAGAACGCGACCGGCTCGATCACGGTCTTCACCAGTTCGAAGCGGGTGTCGTTCACCTACCGCGCCGGCAACGGCGGTCACCACTGGGGCGACATGGTCTACGCGCCGAGCGGCGTCTGCGCCAAGGCCTCGGGCACCGTGGCCGCCGGAACCGGCCGCGTCAACCGGGGCAGCGGCACCACCGCCGCGGCCTGCGGCTGAGTTACCTGCCAATGGGGCGGCGTGCCACGGCACGCCGCCCTTTTGTCTGCCCAGATCAGTGCTTTGGACAATGTGGACAAAGCCTTGTCCAGGGCAGATCGCTTCGCTCGTCAGCCGTCAGCTGTCAGCCGCGTTAGCTGTTGTTAGCCGTCGGGGCCTCGTCGGCGCTGAGAGTCCGCAAGATGTCGACCAGGGTCGACATCTGCTCGGCGGTGAGCGACTTGAACAACTCGTCCGCCGCCCGTTCATAACCGGCCGTCCACTCCTGCGCCAGCGCGGCCCCCTGCTCTGTCACGTGAAGGAGCACGGACCGGCGGTCGTCCGCGCTGGTCTGGCGTTCGAGCAGCCTGTCGCGGACGAGCGCGTCGACCAAGGTGGATGCGGTCCCTTGGGCGATTCCGACCGCGAGGGCGAGTTCGGTGAGACGAACAGGCTGCGAACGCGCCACCTCCACCACCAGGCGAGACCTCGGCGTCGACACCCCGTGCTCGCCCAGACGCTCGTTGAAGTGACGTACGAGAACCTTCGCCGTCCGACTGAACTCGTCGGCGACCTGTGCGGCGGTCACGCTCTTCCTCGCGTGCGGCATCGCCCACCTCCTGCTTGACGCACCCATCGTACGAGAGGTTACATAGACGCCAATACATCGACATCAAAGTATTCGATGCCAATGTATTTGCGGGAGTGTGTGCGCGATCAACCACCAGGAGCGGAAGCATGAAGATCTTCATCACCGGCGGCAGCGGCTTCGTCGGCGGCGTTCTCGTCCATCGCCTCATCGCCGAAGGACACGAGGTCATGGCACTCGCCCGATCGGGCTCGAGCATTCAGCGCGTACGTGCGGCTGGAGCCGAGCCCGTTCCCGGCGATCTCATGGACCTCAACCAGGCCGATTCCCCGGCGCCGAGCTGGCTCGTCCAACTGCGTGAGGCCGACGCGGTCGTGCACGTCGCGGCTCACATGGAGTTCTGGGGACCCGACTCACTCTTCGAACGGGCCAATCACGTGCCGACGGTCGCCCTGCACGCCGCGAGCGTCGCCTTCGGGGTGCGCCGCTTCGTGCTCATCAGCGCCGCATCCGTCTCCACAGGCAGTCAACGTCGCCCTGTCGTCGACGAATCGACCCCGGAAGGCCGGCCGAACATCGCCTACAGCCGGGTCAAACTGGCCACCGAGCGCGCACTCCTGAAATCCCCCAGCGAGAACACCGAGCTGGTGGTGCTCCGCCCGCCGTTCATCTGGGGTCGCGGAATGACCACGATCAACGACATGGTCGAGGTCGCCGAGGCCGGACGGTTCGCCTGGATCGATCACGGCAGGCACATCGTCGACTTCGTCCACGTCGAGAACCTGGCCGCCGCCGCGATCCTCGCACTCACCCGAGGCCACCACGGCGGGGTCTACAACGTGACGGACGGCACGCCGATGCCCATCCGTGACTTCCTCACCCCCTTGCTGGCGACCCGCGGCGTGGACCTGTCCAAGAGCCGCAGCGTCCCCCTGGCGATGGCGGTGCCCATGGCGGCGATGATGGACCGCACGGCCCGCCTGCTCCGCCGGAAGTCCGCGCCTGCGCTGACGAACTGGCTCGTGAGCTTCACCGGCCGCGACCGTTCCTACGACATCACCGCCGCGCGGACGGAACTGGGCTACTCGCCCGACGTGACACTGGAGAAGGGCCTGGCGGAGATGAGCTCCTCCTGAGCCGGGGGCGCCCGGACATCAGTAGACGTGGTGCAGCGGACGGACCGAAACCCCGATTAGGGCTGCGACCGTGCAGTGGATCGGTAACAGGCGATCCTGCTGATGCTATGAGGAAGAGAAGGAACTGAAGTTCCTTCCGATGCGGGGATGGCCTCGGGCGTCTTGAACGTGAGCCGAGCGGGCTGAGCAGGGGTGATCAGTGAGCTTCTTGGACCGGTTCCGGCGTGAACCCCCTCCACCGGTGAGGACCGCTCCGCGACCTGGATCCGAGCGGCATCCCTCCGCCGCTCACCCTGGTCGTCACGCGACGCGTGCTCCCGCCCCGCCGCCGGCCCAGGCTCGTGCGTACGCTCCTGCGGATCCGTGGCTGCGTCCGGGCACGGGAATCACCATCGCGGGCTACAACATCGTCGGCGGGCTTCTCTACGTCGGCACGCGGTTGGCCGCACCTTCGGGCCACACGGTGGAACCGGCGCTGATCAACCCGGCCCTGCCCGTGGACCTGCGTCAGCCGGACTGGGGCGGGCAGGGTTTGGACTACTGGCCGTCGTACAGCGACATTCCGCCGCGGTCGAGAGCCGCCTATCTTGCCTGGCTCGCCGACGGGCGGCGCTTTCCGCAGGCGCCGATCGGCTATGTGTTCCTCTACTTCTACGGGCTGGAACGGCGGGTGCTTCACGACCTCCAGCGGGACCGTTCCAGCGCGGCGTACGACCTGCCGATCATCCACCAGGAAGTCCGGCGTCTCCTGTCCATCTACGGGGGTCACCGGGCATTCAAGCGCTATGTGGGACAGTTCGAGCAGGTGCTGGACATGTTCACGGCCGAGCCCTCCGCGAAGGCGCCGGCGCCCACACGCGACTATCCGCCCCCGCTACGGTTGCGCGCCGGTCTTGGAACGTTCTCGGCGCAAGGTGTGCCCGTGCCTGCCGACTGGGCGTTGACCTGGATCCGCTCGCATCCGGAGTACTACCCGCGTACCCCTGCCACCCGCTGCGCCACCGAGTTCGACGCGCTCTTCTCGCGGCGTTACACCGCCCGCTACGGAGAGGGGCTGGTCGTGCGGCCGGGCCGCAAGGAGGTCACGCTGGACTACCGGCCCGCCAGTGCCGGATTTCGCGGAGTGGCGGAGCTCAGCTTGCCCGGTGTGCCCGACGTTCTCGGGTACGCCGCCCCGACCCGCAAACTGGTCGCACTGGCCGACGAGTGCACCTCCGACCTCGAGGCCTACAGCCGTTACCTCGGCCGGGTGCCAGATGGGCAGCGTTCGGTCCAGGCACAGGCGCTGCTGCCGGCCGAGCTGGTGAACCTGTCCGGCGGCAGCGCCGGGCAGGCGATCGCGTGGGCGCGCCACCGGCTGGACACGCAGGAGTTCGCCGTCGTACCGGTAGGAGAGTTCTCCGCCTTCATCTCCTCCCCTCAGGTGGCGAAGCCGGCCAAGAAGGACGTCGTCGCTCTCGCGCAGGTGCTGGGCCGGGCGGGGGTCGGCATCGAGCCCGACCCGCGCCTGGGCGGCGCGGTGCTCACCTCCGGATCCATGGTGTTGTTCGCGGCGCCGGACGGCCCGACGGCGGCGGCCTCGGACGCCTACCAGGCGGCGACGTTGCTGCTGCACCTGGCGGCGGCGGTCAGCGCCGCCGACGGCGACTTCGACGAGGCCGAGCAGCGTCACCTGAGCGACCATCTGGAACGGGCGCTGCACCTGACCGCGGACGAGCGGCGTCGCCTGCACGCGCACCTGCGCTGGCTGACCGTCACCCCGGTCAAGCTCACCGGCCTGACCCGGCGCGTCGCGGGCATCGACGCGTCCCAGCGCCAGTACGTGGCGGAGTTCCTCACCGCGGTGGCCGGGGCCGACGGCAGGATCTCGCCGGACGAGGTGAAGACCCTCACCAAGATCTACCGCCTTCTGGAGCTCGATCCCGCTCTCCTGCCGGCCTCCACCAAGCCCGCCCCGGCGACGGAACCGGTCGTCGTCCGCCCAGCACACCCGGAACGCGGCTACGCCATCCCCCAGCAAGCCGAGCAGACCGAGCAGGCCGACCAGACCGCCCGCCCGCTCGTCCGGCTGGACGAGGCGGCGATCGCGGCCAAACTGGCCGAGACCGCGCGCGTCGGCGCGCTGCTGGGCTCGATCTTCACCGAGGACGAGCCCCCGCCGGCCGCCGCACCGCTACCCGCCGCCGCACCCGTGGCCGGTCTGGACGGGCAGCACTCCGGGCTGGTACGCGAACTGACCTCGGCAGAGCAGATTTCGCGGGCGCAGTTCGAGCACCTGGCGGCGCGCTGGAAACTCCTGCCGGACGGCGCGCTGGACCGCATCAACGAGGCCGCCTACGAGCTGACGGGCGAACCACTGCTGGATGGAGACGACCCGATCCGGGTCGACCGCAACCTGCTGGGAGAGATGCTGACGTGACATCGACCGCGATCCGCCCCCGAGAGCGTGACGCCCTGCTGCAGTCCCTGCGGGCCGGCGTCGTGCCGCGCATCGGGCAGCGCCACATCCAAGTGGGCCGCGAACCCGAGGTGAAGGCGCTGGTGACCGACATCGACCGGATCTCCGACGGCGGTTCGGCGGTGCGGTTCGTGATCGGCGAGTTCGGCGCGGGCAAGACGTTCTTCCTGCACCTGGTGCGTTCCATCGCGATGGAGAAGAAACTGGTCACGGCGCATGCCGACCTCAACCCGGACCGGCGCCTGCACTCCAGCGGCGGCCAGGCCCGCAGCCTGTACGCCGAGCTGATGCGCAACCTCGCCACCCGCGCCAAACCGGATGGGGGAGCGCTGAGCAGTGTGGTGGAACGGTTCGTCTCCACCGCCCTGGCCGAGGCCCAGCAGGCCGGCGCCGACCCGTCGCAGGTCATCCGGGCCAGGCTGGCCCACTTGAGCGAGATGACCGGCGGCTATGACTTCGCCGAGGTCGTCGGCGCCTACTGGCGCGGCCACGACAGCGGCGACGAGCAGCTCAAGTCGGCGGCGGTGCGCTGGCTGCGCGCCGAGTACGCGACCAAGACCGAGGCCCGCTCGGCACTCGGCGTGCGCACGATCATCGACGACGCCACCGTGCACGACCACCTGAAGCTGATGAGCCGTTTCGTCCGGCTGGCCGGCTACGACGGGCTGCTGGTGTGCCTGGACGAGATGGTCAACCTCTACAAGCTGGCCTCCACCCAGGCCCGCAACTCCAACTACGAACAGATCCTGCGCATCCTCAACGACACCCTGCAGGGCACCGCCGCGCACCTCGGGTTCGTCTTCGGCGGCACTCCGGAGTTCCTCGCCGACAGCCGGCGCGGCCTGTTCAGCTACCCGGCCCTGCAGTCACGGCTGGCCGAGAACTCCTTCGCCGCCGCCGGCCTGGTCGACTACTCCGGCCCGGTGCTGCGCCTGGCCGCGCTCACCCAGGAGGACCTGTACGTCCTGCTGACCAAGCTGCGCCACGTCCAGGCCGGCGGCGACCCCTCCCGATACCTGCTGGCCGACGACGCGCTGGCCGCGTTCATGTACCACTGCGCCAACCGCATCGGCGAGGCCTACTTCCGCACGCCCCGCACCACCATCAAGGCGTTCTGCGACCTGCTGGCCGTACTGGAGCAGAACCCGGGCGTGGACTGGCGGCAGATCTTGCCCTCGGTGGAGCCGGTGCCGGACACCAACCCCGACCTCGCACCGCTCGACGAGGACACCGACGGAGGGCCCGGCGATGACGACCTCGCCTCCTTCCGCCTCTGACGCCTTCGACCGCCTGCACCCCAAGGTCCAGCAGTGGATCTGGCAGCAGAACTGGCGCGAACTCCGTGAGGCGCAGGAAGCCGCCGTCGCGCCGATCCTGGCCGGCGACCGGGACGTGCTCATCGCCGCCGCCACCGCCTCCGGCAAGACCGAAGCCGCGTTCCTGCCCATCTGTTCGGTCCTGACCGAGCAGCCGGACACCGCGGGGTTCGCCGCCGTCTACATCAGCCCGCTCAAGGCCCTCATCAATGACCAGTACGGCCGCCTCGACCAGCTCTGCGACCACCTCGGCATCACGGTCTCCCGCTGGCACGGCGACGTCGCCGCCTCATCCAAGAGCAAGCTGCTCGACCGTCCCCGGGGCATCCTGCTGATCACCCCGGAGTCGCTGGAGGCCATGTTCGTCCTGCGTGGCTGGAAGGTCCGCGACTTCATGGCCTCCGTCCGCTACCTCGTCATCGACGAGTTGCACTCCTTCATCGGCACCGAACGCGGCGCCCAGCTGCAGTCCCTCATGCACCGCCTCGACCTGGCGGCCCGCCGCCGCATTCCCCGCGTCGGCCTGTCGGCGACCCTCGGCGACATGGGCAAAGCCGCCGGCTTCCTGCGGCCGCGGGCCGGCGACGACGTCACCGTGATCGTCTCCAGCAGCGACGCCCAGGAGCTCCGCCTGCAGATCCGCGGCTACGTCGAGACGGCGCCCACGCTCGACCCTCGCGACCGCTCCGCCCACGAAGCGCTCGGCGAGGAGGTCGGTGCCGACGACGTCGCCACCGGCGACCGGCTCGCCATCGCCGACCACCTGTTCACCACGCTGCGCGGCTCCCACAACCTCGTCTTCGCGGGCTCCCGCGCCGCCGTCGAGGACTACACCGACCTGCTCAACCGCCGCTGCGAGAACGCCCGCGTACCGGAGGAGTTCGTCCCGCACCACGGAAACCTGTCCAAGGACATCCGCGAGCACGCCGAAGCCCGCCTCAAGGACCGCACCCGCCCGGCCACGGCCGTCTGCACCTCCACCCTGGAGATGGGCATCGACATCGGCTCCGTCACCTCCGTCGCGCAGATCGGCGCCCCACCCAGCGTCGCCGCCCTGCGGCAACGCCTCGGCCGCTCCGGCCGCCGCGGTGGACCGGCCATCCTTCGCCTGTACGTCAGCGAACCCGAAGCCACCCCGACCATCCACCCGGCCGACGAACTGCGCGCCCAGCTCGTGCAGTCCATCGCCACCATCGACCTGCTCCTGCGACGCTGGTACGAGCCCCCGGCCACCGAAGCCCTGCACCTGTCCACCCTCACCCAGCAGACCTTGTCCCTCATCGCCCAGCACGGCGGCATCACCCCCGCCGACGCCTACCGCACCCTCTGCGCGCAGGGCTCCTTCCACGCCGTCGACAGCCCCACCTTCGCCACGCTGCTGCGCGACCTCGCCGCCGCCGACCTCATCCGCCAGGAGAGCGACGGACTCCTGCTGCCCGCCGAGACGGGGGAGCGGCTGATCAACCATCACACCTTCTACGCCGCCTTCGCCGCCCCCACCGAATACCGCATCGTCACCGAGGGCCGCACACTCGGCAGCCTGCCCTTCGAACAACCGCTCCCGGAAGGGAGCCTGATCATCTTCGCCGGCCGCCGCTGGCGCATCCTCACCATCGACACCCACGCCAAGCTCATCGAGGTCACCCGCGCCTCCGGCGGCCGGCCGCCCCGCTTCACCAGCGCCGGCCCGCTCGTCCACGACCACATCCGCACCACCATGCGCCTCCTGTACGAGGACACCACCGTCCCGGCCTACCTGGACGCCACCGCCCAGCGCCTGCTCACCGAAGGCCGCGCCGCCTACCGCCGGCTCGGCCTGCACGACACCCCGCTCGTCGGCTACGGCGACGACACCCTGCTGTTCCCCTTCCGCGGCGACGCCATCATGACCACCCTCGGCCTGGCCCTGCACGCCTACGGCGTCGACATCGTCCGCTACGGAGTCGCGCTGCTGATCAGCGACACCTCCCCGCAGTCCGCCGCCGCCCTCTTGGCCGATCTGGCCGCGGAGGGCGTTCCCGACGCCCTTGCCCTGGCCGCGCTGATCCCCGACAAGCGCATCGACAAGTACGACGACGTCATCGGCGAAGAACTGCTCACCCTTTCCTACGCGCGCCGCCTCGACGTCACGGAGACCCAGCAGTCCATCAGCGCTCTCGCCACCACCGGCGACCACACCCGAGCGGTCAACCTGGACACACCCAAGGCTGCCGCACCGCCACGCCGCCACCGCATCGGGTCGCTGCCGTACGCCGTCGTCGACATCGAGACCACCGGCCTCGACACCCGTGAGGCCCGCATCGCCGAAATCGCGATCATCCGCCTGCACCCCGACGGCAGCGAAGACCGCACCTACTCCACCCTGGTCAACCCGGGAGGCCGCTCGGGTCCCACCCACATCCACGGCCTCACCGAAGCCGGGCTGGCGGCGGCGCCTTATTTCCCGCAGATCGCCGGGGACGTGGCGGCCATGCTCGACGGCGCGATCGTCGTCGCTCACAACGTCCGCTTCGACAGCGAAGTCCTCAGCACCGAATTCGCCCGAGCCGGATACGCTCCCGACGACCTCCTGACCCTGTGCACTTTGAACCTGGCGCGCCGCTTCGGGCCGACCCTGCCCTCGCACCGCCTCGCCGACTGCGCTGCCGCCGAAGGACTCGGCAACGGCCCAGCGCACCAAGCAGAAAGCGATGCCCGAACCTGCGTCACCCTGCTGCGGATCTACCTCGAACGGGCAACGGCACAAGGACTGCAGTGGCTCGGTGAGCTCGGCGCGACCGGCCAGCTTCCGGCCCGGCCGTGGTGTACGGCACCCGTCGTCAACGAGTCCGCCGCCCGCACGTAGCGGGCCGGGGCCGGTTCGGCGTGACCGGTGGCCGGGCGACGACCACCGTGCCGGAGCCCCGCGCGGCGCGCGGCACGGTGGTCTCGCCGTGACGTCCGGGGTGGTGACCGCCGGCGTCAGCTGTTGAGCGCGCTGAACAGGGTCATTCCCGCGCTGACGATCAGGGCCAGCAGCACGACCCGGCGGAAGCGGTCGGGGTCGATGCGGCTGAACACCGCGTCGCCGATGAAGTAGCCGAGTTGCACCACCGGCACCCCCACCAGCCCGATCCAGAGTGACTGGGAGTTCACCTGGCCGGCCACGGCGAAGCCGATCAGGCTGAAGACGCTGGTGCCGGCGAACACGGCGGCGAGGGTGGCGCGGAACTTGTGCGGGTCGTAGCCCATGCCCTGGAAGGCGGCGACCATCGGCGGTCCGTTGGTGCCGGTGGAGGTGGACAGCGCGCCGGACAGGAGGCCCACTCCCACCAGCACGGGGACGTTGCCCGGCACTTTCACCCGGCGCCACACCATCAGGGTGCAGCCCAGGACACCGATGCCGATGAGCGCGGTGAGGACCCGCTCGGACGTGGCTCCGTAGACCCAGAGGCCCAGGGGCATGCCGAGCAGGATGCCGGCCATGGCGATCATGGCCACCTTCCATTCGGCGTGGTGGCGCTGGCGTACGCCGATGGTGATGGTCATGGCCAGGGCGGACATAGTGGTGGCGACCACCGCCGTGTGCGGGTCGACGGTGAGGGCGAGAAGTGGAGTGGCGACGAGGGCGTATCCGAATCCGGTCACCGCGTGCACCGTAGAGGCGAGCAGGATGATCACGGCGGCGGCAAGCAGCGTGGTCACCTGCCACACTTTGCCATAGGTGCATATAAATGATCCAGTATTCTGGGAAGAAAAATCAGCGGTAAGCGCCGCGGTATGCGGAGACCGTTCCGAAATCGGGATCAGGGCCGCGGCCAATGGTCTCTACGTTGTTTTCCTTGCTTTGTCAACGGGTGCGCAGAGGAGAGAATTGACGTGGCCGCTCAGGAATCTGCTAATTACGTGGTCAGCCCGCCGCTCGACGATGATGGTGGCGTCGTCTTCGTCCCCGGGCTCGGCGGCCGGACGAAATTCGTGGACCGCTGGAACGAGCCCGGCCGGGAACACGTCGTCCGCCGGGCCGTCTGGAGCGAGCCCATGAACGTGCCCCCCGTCGACTCGCGCGGTGCGGCGCTCGCGTCCCTCGTCGACCGCTCAGGCGCCGCTGACGTCGTGCTCGTCGGCCACAGCATGGGCGCGCTGGTCTGCCTGGAGGCGGCCGCGCGGCTGGACGGGCGGGTGCGGGGCGTCGTCGTCATGTGCCAGTATCCGCCGCACCGCACGCCCGTCTCGCCGCTGGCGGAACTGCCGGACCGGGCGCTGGCGGCGGAACTCGACGCGCCGGCGCACATCGCGGACACGGCGGCGCTGGCCGAATACGCTCGCCTCTGGCGCTCGGAATATCGGCTGCTCAATCGTTATCTGGAATCGGATCCGCGGCCCACGCTGAACGCGCCGATCGTCGCGGTGGGTGCCAAGGGCGACGCCAGTTCGTGGAGCTCGGAAAACCTCGACGAGTGGCATTTTTACACGACGAAACGGCTCTCCGTCCATATGGTCGCGGGGGGCCATCAGATGGTTGAAGAGCTGCCTTCCGAGACGCTTCGAGAATGGCTCAGCACATTTTCTGGATGAACCTCTCGTGCGCTGGTGACGTCGTTTCTTGTAGGTCTCCTCTCACTCGCTCAGCCGGCGTAGTTCGGCGGCCAGCTCGGCCACCGTCGGGTGGTCGAAGATCACGGCGATGCCCACGTCCACGGTGAAGGCCCGGCGGATCTCCTCGACCAGGCCGACGGCGGCGAAGGAGTCGCCGCCCAGGTCGAAGAAGTTCTCGTCCGGGCCGACCGAATCCAGCCCGAACTCGGCACACCACATCTCCGCCAGCCGGTCCTCGATCGGCACCTGCTCTTGTGCCTGGTGCTGTGGCGTCTCGTCCGAGGGCCGTTCGGGGGTGGTGGCGGGGCGCGTACCGGCCGGGTCCGGCTGCTTGCGGGGTGCGCCGGCGCCGGGCTCGTCTTGTACGGGTGCGGTCGCGTTCTTCATGACGGCGTCGTGTCCCGGGACGGTGATCGCCACCTGCCGGTGCTCGGGCCGGGCCAGGAGTTGGAGCAGTAGGCGGATTCCGGTGGTGGGCGTGATCGCGTCCCCTGGCGAGAGCTCCTGCTCGGTGGCGGAGGCTCGCTCGTCGCGGTGGGTGTCGGGGGCGACCATGGACTCGTCGACTCGGCGCATGGTGAAGCCCCTGACCTCGACGGCCACCTCGCCGTTCGCCGTCAGCACGTCGATGTCCGCCACGATCGTGTCGGCACCGCTCGGTCGCCGGCGGATGTGGCTGTACGCGCGGCCCGGGATCGGCTGGTGCACCACGATCGACTGGTACGCGAACGGGGCGTGCGGTGGCTCCAGGTCGGGATCGCGTGCCAGGGACACCGCCGCGTCCAGCAGTGTGGGATGCAGCGCGTGCTCGCCGAGCTCGTAACTGAAGGTGTCGGGGAAGGTGAGCACGGCCAGCTTTGTGCCCGGGTCCTTCCCTGACGTCCAGATCTCCTCGCCCGGCCAGCGTGGGCCGATGGTGAACAGGCGGTTGGCCGGGTCGTTCACGGGCGTGCGCCGGTTGGTCAGCGTCGCGCGCAGCCCGTCCAGGTCCACCGTGCCTGCGGTGGCGTCCACCAGGCCGATCTCGCCTGTCGTGTGTACGCGGTGGTCGCCGGGCGAGCCGGGGGGCGATGACAGCGGCGCGGTGCGTACGGTGAAGCGCCAGAGGTCCTCGTGCGGTTCGAAGGCGATCTCCAGTGAGACGGGCTCCGGGGTGGTGATGGGCTGCCGGAAGACCATGTGGCGCACTCGTGCGGGGCGGCTGTTGACGGGGTCGACCGCCTCGCGGAAGGCACGCAGGACGAAGTCGACCTGGGCTGTGCCTGGCAGCACCGGGATGCCGTCCATGCGGTGTTCGTCGAGGATCGGATAGTTATCGGCCGACAACGGGACCGACCACCGACGCACAGTCGGCTCCGACGGTGGCTCCGTCCCCGCCCCCGGTTCCGGTCTCGTCTTCGTCGCTGGTCCCGGTTCCGCTTCCGGTCCCACCGCCGTTCCCGTCCCTGGGCCCGCTTTCGGTCCCGGCTTTGTTCCTGGTCCCGTGCGCGGGCCCGGACGCCCGGCGTGTGACTGCAGCTCCTGGCGGGCGGCCATGCCGACCTCGGTCCACGACGGCCAGTTGATGGTCACCGAGGCGCAGCCTGCCAGCGGTTGCCGGCGTACCACCGCGTCGAGGAACGCGTTCGCGGCGGCGTAGTCGGCGCTGCCGATCAGGCCCCTGAGTGCGGCCCGGCTGGAGAAGGCCACGAAGAAGTCGAGGCCGGGCCGATTCCGCAGCACCTCGATCAGTGCCAGAGTGCCGTGCACCTTCGGCGCGAGGGTCGCTGACAGCTGCTCCCGCGTCCGGAAGAGGAGCATGCCGTCTCCTGCAACCCCCGCCAGATGGAACACCCCGTTGACGCCGCCGAAGGCTTCCGACGCCTGGCCGATCACGCGGCGCAGCGCCTCCACGTCGGTTACGTCGCACGCCTCGACCCGGCACTCGGCCCCGAGCGCCCTGATCTCGGCCAGCTCGTCCCCGTGTCCGTCCGTACGGCGGCCCAGTAGTAGCAGGCGCGGCCGTAACCCGGTTTCCGCCAGGCCCCGCGCCACGGCCAGGCCGAGCCCTCCGAGCCCACCAGTGATCACATAGACGCCTTCGCGCCGCAGCCCGACAGGCCCCGCATCACTGAACCCCGCGTTGCTGGAGCTCGCACCGGCTGCGTCATCGCCATGAGGTGTTGTGCCGTTGGGGGCCGCGCCGTGCGGGATCGCGTGGTCAGGAGCCGAGTCGGCCAGAGCGGTGTGGTCGGGGGGCATGCCAAGGAGGGCTGTGGTTTCCCACGCCGGGTCGTCCGGGAGCGTGTCGTCGAAGGTGAGTGGTCGTTCGCCGGGGACCCAGCGCCGGTCTCCGCGTAGGGCGACGATCTCCGAGTGGTCGAGGTTGCGCAGCTCGGTGAGCAGCCGGTTGCCGCCCACGTCGTTCTGGACGTCGATGAGCTTGCAGCGGGAACGGGGGTTCTCCAGCATGTAGCTGCGCAGGAGGCCGAGCAGCATGGCCCGGACCGGGTGCACGCGCTCGCCGCCCGTCACGTCAGCGGACAGCTCGGTGATGATCAGGACATCGCGGCCGCGCTTGTCGGGTGCGCGGCGTGCCGCCTCCCGCAGCAGGTCCACGATTCGGTGGAAACCGGCGTCGAGCTGGTCGTCGATGCTGGTCAGGTCGGGTTCCGGCAGGTCGCCGATTTGGGTGGCGTCGACGACGAGCTCCGGGTAGCGCTGCGACTCTCTCAGCTCATCCAGCAGCCGGACGATGTCCTCCGGGTGCCCGGGACGGATCGTGAACTGGTCCTCCAGGTGTTCCGGCCTGGCAGTGGACTCGTCCCCGGGGTGGGCCGTGGAGTCGGTCGCTGGGCCCGTGTACGTGGGGCTGTGCCGGACCCGCGTCGCGTTCCATCCGGCTCGGTCGAGCAGGGCGGACAATTCGGCCGCGCGGCGTGGGTCGTCGGGCAGGAACACCAGCGGGCGCGACCCGTTCCCGGCACCGGGCCCGTGGCGTCCGGCCGGGGCGGCCTCCACCCATGTGGGCAGCCGCAACGCCCCGCCGCTCGGGTCGTGGGCGGGTTCGTCGCCTGGGTCGTGCGCGGGTTCACCGTCCGGCTTGTGTGCAGGTGCACCGTTCGCCTTGTGCGCGGGCGCGCGGTCGGCCGGGCCCTTTGCGGCGTCCGGGTCGATCCAGTGCCGTTCCCGCTGGTACGGGTAACCGGGCAGAGGCACACGTTCACGAGCACCCGACGCGGACAGAGGCGCCCAGTTCACCTCCGCACCGAGAGTCCACATCCGGCCCAGCGCGTACAGGAACGAGGCCCGTTCCGTAGCGCCCTTCGACGGTCCGGCCGGCAGGACCGGCACCACCAGATGCCGCCCTGCCCGCACCTGGGGATGCGCACGGGCCAGGGTGGAGAGCGACCGCCCTGGGCCCATCTCGACCAGCACCCGGTCGCCACAGGACAGCACGGCGTCGAGCGCCCGCTCGGACAGGACGGGCCCGTCGAGCGACCGCATCCAGAAGTCCGCGCTGCCCGCGGCGGCCGGCTCGACCAGGCCGCCGCCGGCCGCGGAATAGAGCCCGGCCCGGGGACGCCGTGGCCGGATGCCGTCGAAGGCGGCGCGGAAGCGTTCGACGGCACTGTCCGAGGACGGCCCGCCCATCGCCCGGGCGCTGATCAGCCGTACCGACTCCTGGAGGGTGAACACCCCGGCGAGCGTGGCGGCGGCGAACTCCCCGACGCCCACGCCGAGCAGCACGTCGGGCTCGATGCCCAGCGCCCGCCAGAGCCGTCCCAGCGCGTACTCGACGCTGAAGACCGCAGCCTGCGCGACAGCCACGACCGGCTGGTCCGGCACGGCTTCCCGCGTCCCCTCCCAGAGCGACCGCAGCGGCAGGCCGAGTGCGTCGAAGAGCTCGACGCACTCGTCCAGGGCCGCTCTGAACACCGGTTCCGTACGGCGAAGCTCCGCCGCCATGTCGGCATGCCACGCCTTCTCGCCCGGGAAGAGGCACACGGTGCTGCGGTCCGTCCGCTCCGGCGGGGTGACGATGCGCCGCCCCTCGTCGAGCACGGCGGCCGCCGCGTCGGCCAGGCTCTCCACCACCACCGCACCCCGTACCGGATGCGGCGTGCGCCCCTCTCGCAGCGTGAACGCGACGTCGGCGAGCGGCTCCGAGCTGCCCGCGAAGGATCGGGCGAGCCGCTCAGGCCAGGCCGCGGCCGCGGACGGCGTCCGCGCCGACCACACGATCAGCTCCGCCGGCTCCGGGCAAGCCGGTTGCGGACGGGTTGGCCGAGGAAGGGGCGAGGGTAAGCGGATCAGCTCAGGGCGCGCGCCGTTTTCGCCCGTCCGGACGGGGACGGGCGCCCGAGCCGGTGCCTCTTCGAGGATCGCGTGCGCGTTCGTGCCGCCGATCCCGAACGAGCTGACCCCCGCCAGCCGCCGCCCCCCGTCCGGCCGGGGCCAGGGCCGCAGCGCGTCGTTGACGACGAACGGCGAGCTGCCGAGGTCGAGCAGCGGGTTCACCTCGCCGAGGTTGGCGGTCGCGGGGATGTGTTCGTGGCTCAGCGACAGCGCGGTCTTGATCAGCGACGTGATCCCCGCCGCGTGCCCCAGATGGCCCACGTTCCCCTTGATCGAGCCGATGGGACACCGCTCGCCCCGCGACGCCGCCCGCGCGCCGAACGCCATCCGCAGCCCCGCGATCTCGATGGCGTCACCCAGGCGGGTCGCGGTGGCGTGCGCCTCCACGTACCCGATGTCCTCGGGCCCCACGCCGGCCAGCTCCATGGCCCGCGTCACGACCTCCGCCTGCCGGTCGGCGCTGGGCGCGGTGAAGCCGACCTTGTGCGCGCCGTCGTTGTTGACCGCCACCGCGCGGATCACCGCGGAGATCCGGTCGCCGTCGGCCAGGGCGTCGGTGAGCCGCTTGAGCACCACGACGCCGGCCCCGCTGCCGAAGATCGTGCCGGTGGCCGCCGCGTCGAAGGGGCGGCAGTGGCCGTCGCGGCTGAGCGGGCCGTCCTGGGCCCACCAGTAGCCGTGCCCGACGGGGAACTCGACGTCCGCGCCCCCGGCCAGGGCGACGTCACACTCGCGCAGCCGCAGCGCGTTCACGGCGAGGTGCACCGCCACCAGCGAGCTCGAACACGCGGTCTGCACGGTCAGGCTCGGGCCGTTCAGGTTCAGCTTGTACGACACCAGCGTCGACGCGCTGTCCGGGTTGTTCCACATGCCGGCGCCCATGCCGGTGGCACTCCTGAGCGCCTCCAGGTTCCCGATCAGGCGGCCGATCCCGTAGCGGTTCGCGGCGACCGACGAGAACACGCCCGCCCGGCCCAGCCGCGTCGCGTCATAGCCGGCGTTCTCCACGGCGGCGTGCGCGGTCTCCAGGTAGAGCCGCAGCTGCGGATCGCACACGTCGGCCTCGCGCCGGTTCAGGCCGAAGAAGCCGGCGTCGAACAGGTCGATGCCCTCCGGCTCCGCCACCGCCCGCACGTAGGCCGGGTCGGCCAGCGCCTCCGGTGACACGCCCCTCGACCGGAGCTCGTCCTCGGCGGGGAAACGCACCGCCTCCTCGCCGGCCACGAGGATCTCCCACAGCTGCCGGGTGTCGGCCGCCCCGGGGAAACGGCCGGCCATCCCGATGATCGCAATCGGCTCGACGAGGTCGCTCATGTCGTTCGTCCTCCAAACTGCTTGCCGCGTACCAAGATCGAGCCGGGCGTGCCCTCGGGAGAGGGACGCCTCACGTCAGGTCGTCGTCCAGGGTCTCCCGCAGGTGATCGGCGAAAGCCCGCAAAGTGGGATATCGGAAGACCAGCACCGGGGAGATCTCCCTGCCCAGGCGGATGGAGACCTCCGACACGAAGCGCATCAGGGACATCGAGGTGAAACCGGCCTCGAAGAAGCCGCCGTCAGGGTCGATCCCGCTCCGGCCGAGCACCGACCGGGCGCTCTCGTCCACCACCGCCCACAACTTCCCGGCCTGGTCCTCGCCCGGCTCGTCGTCCCAGCCGTCGCTCCGCTCATCGCCCCACGCGTCGGCCCGGTCCTCGTCCGGCTCGTCGTTCCAGGAGTCGTTACGGGCCTCGTCCCGCACCTCGATGCTCGACGGCATGACCGCCGGGTCCAGCCGGTCGCGGAGCACCGCACGGACCTCCTCGCCGTCCACCGCCGCCCCCGGACTCCGTACGACGGTCAGGCGCACGGTTCCCACACCCGCTCCGTCCTCGACGAACGTCGCCACCGCGCCGGCCACGCCGGGGGCCAGGGAGGCGGCGCCCTCGATCTCGTCCAGCTCCACCCGCGTGCCGTTGACCTGGACCTGCCGGTCCGCCCGCCGCAGGAAGCACAGGTCGCCGTCCGGCAGCAGGCGGACGACGTCGCCGGTGTCGTACCAGCGCCGCCCGTCCTGGTCGGTGGTCAGCAGCGGAGCCCCGCCGGTGTAGCCGAGCGCGCACGCCGAGGACTCCACCTGCAACCGGCCCTCCAGTCCCGCACCATCACTCACGCCGCCGTTCCGCGCGGACTCCGGGACGATCCTGACCGTGGCGTGGCCGAGCGGGCGCCCGATGGGGATCGGGTCCTCGCCGGTGACCCCCTGACCAGGCGGAACCCGGTGCACGCACACCACCTGCGGCGTCTCCGACGCGCCGTAACAGTTGACGACCGTGGCACGCGGCGCGAACCGGGCCGTCGCCCGCAGCGCCGCCGCCGTGAGCCGCGCCCCCACCGAGCAGACCAGCCGCAGACTCTGTACGGGACGCGGAGACGCGCCCGCCATGAGCTGGAGCAGGACCGGCGAGCCCTGGAGCACGGTGACGGAGTGCGCGGCGAGCCAGTCCGCCGCCGGCCGGGCATCGCCGGCCGTGCGCGAGCCTGGGACGTACAACGTCGCACCCGTGACCCAGGGCGCGATCAGCTCCCGCAGGCTGGGATCGTGGCCGGGCCTGCTGAGGAAGGCGACCCGGTCCGACTCGTCCATGGGCAGCTCTTCGAAGAACGCCGCGCAGGCGGCCTCGAACGCCGCCCGTCCGACGACGATCCCCTTGGGCCTGCCCGTCGTCCCGGACGTGAAGAGGACATGACTCACGTCGTCCGCGACGCTGCCGCCGCCGGAGGCGTCGAGCAGCTCCAGAGCGGCAGCGGGGGCGGACGACGGAGCTGTTGACGGGGCGAAGACGGCGGCGGCGCCGGTGACCGCCAGCGCCCCGCGTACCCGTTCACGACCCCAGTCCCCGAGGATCGCCGGGACGGCGCCCGCGCCCCAGAGCCCCAGGAGCCGCGCGACGAACTCCGGGCTCCGCTCGGCGGGCACGCCCACCACGCGGCGCTCCAGCCGGTGGCGCCGCACGACCTCGCCGACGTCCGCGCCGAGCGCGGCGAGCTCGCCGAACGTGAGCTCGCGGTCCTCGTGCACCAGCGCGACCCTGCCCGGGTCACGCGGCGCCCGCCCGAGCACTCCCAGGCCGGTTTCCGCGTAGGTAGTAGTGCTGACGGCAGTGCTGGTGGTGTCGCGGGCGGGGCCGGTCGGCTCGTCCCGTCGGCTCACGCTGGCCTCCCTCGCGGGCACGACTCCCGCTCGTCCGATCGATGTCGCGTCACAGCAGCTCGTCCCACACCGGGTGGAAGTACCTGGGGTGAGCGGCGCGGAGGTCGCGCCAGTGTTTCCTGCGGCTCTCCGCCGGTTCGGCGCCGGTCGCGCCGTTCCCGGGCTCGCCGTTCGCCGGCCACGCCACGTGCGCCAGCGGGAGCACGGCGGCGCCGCGCCTGGCCTTGCCCAGCTCCGCCCCCGCGCCGGTGACGACCCTGGACAGGCCCATGGCGTACGCGTGCCTGATGGGTTCGTAGATCGCCGCGTTGAAGTACACGAACGGGTCAGGACCCTCGTCGTCCACCCGCCCGAAGTCCGTCACGTACAGCCGGTCGTGCCACCGGCACAGCACCCCGGCGCCGACGACGCGGCCGCGCACCCGGCACAGCACGGCCAGTGCCGCGGTGTCGCCCAGCGCGGACGCGTACGCCGAGAGCCGCCCCGCCACGGCGTCCACGCTGTAGGCCATCCCGTGCCTGGCCCGCACGTTCGCGATCATCGGCGCGACGGCCGGGACGGCCTCGCGGAGAGGGACGGTCTCGGTCGCGCAGACCTCGGCGAAGTGCCCGGCCTCCCTGCGGACGCTGGTACGCGTGTTGCGCGGCAGCGTCGCCAGGTAGTCCGCGAAGCACGTACCGGGAAGCTCCAGCTCGGTCTGGGCGACGCCCGCCAGCCGGTGCCGGTCGCCGTCGCCCGTGACCGGCGCGAGCTCCCGCCACGAGGCGGCGTCGAGGAACAGGAAGAAGGTGTACGGAAGCCCGCGCTCGGCCGCGACGGCGCCGGCCGCGTCCCTGAGCGCCCGCAGGACCACGGCCCTGGCCGGACCCGGCAGGGTGGGATCCAGGACCAGCCGGGTCCCGAAACCCGCACGGGAACCGGCCAGCAGCCCCAGCCGCCCGCCGGCCGGGCCCGCGGCCCGCAGCAGGTCCTGGAAGTGCAGCTCGGGCCAGTAGAGGTAGTCGCCACGGCTGGGCAGCGAGTCGTAGAGGGGCAGGGCGCCGAGGATGCGGCAGTGCCCGGGCCGGCGGGCGATCAGGTACATGACGGGCGCCTCACCGGTACGTTCGAGAGCCCGCAGCCACGCACGGCTCTGGAACAGGTCCCTAGGGTCGGCGACGTCGTCCCACGCACGCCCCGCGACGTCGGACAGCGAGGGAACGCGTTCGATCGTCACGGGCCCGGGCACTTCTTGCGTCATATTGCGTATTTCCTGGTGCGTTATCCGTACAGGGTGGTCACGTGGTCAGCCCGTCCCGTGGTGGAGCCATTCGAGCAGGTCCGGTTCGGCCAGGCCGGCCACCCTGCGGTCGTAGTGCGCCCGATCCTCGGCGATGAGGAACTGCTGCCATTCGCCGGACTTTCCGCTGCGGAAAAAGCGTTTGCGGTCGCGGATGTAACCCAGTTGCTCGTCGGGCGCGAGTTCGTCCGCGCGATTTCGCATCTGCTGGAACGTGGCGGCCTCGACGAGCTCGGGCCACCTGCTCTCGTCGATCTCGATGCCGAGCCGCCCGGCCAGCCGCCGCATCTCGCCGGCCAGGTCGCGGGACAGGTCGGCGTAGTGCAGCAGGACGACGTTCGGTTCCGTACGCCGGACCCAGGCCCGGCTCTGCGTCCAGATCAGCGCGCGCAGCGAGTCGAGGTTGACGTGCGGCGGGTCGTCGTTGTCCACCCACCGCATCAGGTACGTGCGTTCGTCGAGGAGGTCTCGGTCGTCATGGCCGTCCACCGGGGCGTCGGCCGCACCGCCGCCGGGGTGGGCGGCCTGGTGGATCAGCCGGCGGATCACGTCGCGTTTGAGGTTCTTGCCATGGCTGCGCAGGGAGATGGCGACGTCGCGCGGGTCGCGTCCCACCGTGATGTAGGTGACCTGGGGATCGATGGGGATGCCGTCGAGCGGGATGTGGGTCTTGATGAAACGGCGGTGCCGCTGCGCGGACAGGTGGTCCCAGACCTCCTGTTTCGGGCGTACGAGCATGTCGATCCACGGTGAGAGGCTCGACAGCGGGGCGGGCAACCGGGGTGACTGGAAGATGAGGAGTGCACAGATCGTCTGGGTCCAGGTGGTGCCGCACTTCGCCGGAGAATTGATGACGATGTCGCCGGGACGGAATTCGAAACCGTCCCACCTGGAGCTGTCCTCCATTGGAGTGAGGTAACGAGCCAGTTGTGTCGTCACGAAAGCGAGTTTAAACACAGTATGCGAGTTGCGGAAGATGCATTAATACCGGTATTTATTGCGAATCGACGCCATCGCCCGGTTTGCGGGTGACGAATAATTGAATTGACGGCATGCGCCATTCCCGAGGCGCTGATTCCGCACCCCGGGCCGCCGTCGCCGGGCCGATCATCGGCCGCTCATCCGCTGCGCAGGGAGTAGGCGGTCACCTCCTTGGGCAGCTCAGCGAGGCGTGACAGCGCTCCGGTCCCGATGTTCCAGCCGAGCAGCCTGTCCCTGCTTTCGACGATCACCGTGTCGGGGCCGTACCAGCCGCGTACCGCGCAGCCGCTCTTCCCGCAGCGCGCGCCGGGCGGATCGCCCCAGGGCAGGAGCAACGTCCTGACCACCCGTCCGGTGGCGGTGTCGGCCACGACGACCACGTCCGCCCGGCCCCGACGGTCGTCGTGCGCGGGCGCGGACCTGGCCACGAGGCCGTCGCGCTGCCACCCGTGGTCGCCGGGGCCGCGCACGGGCATCCGGCCCTGGCCGGTGATGCCTCCCACGTCCAGCCGCAGCTCCCGGTCACCCTGCCGGATGAGCGTCCTGCGGCCCGTGCCGGGCGAGACGATCCTGAGGTCGCCGTAGCCCGCGGCGCTCGCGAACCCCTTGAACGGCTGTCGCGTGGCCGCCCCCGTGGCCAGGTCGATCAGGTAGTTGGCCGCCGCCTGCTCGACGAGCAGCTGATCACCGCGCCACAGCACCACCTGGTTGAACCCCGGCACCCGGTAACGCCTGGCCTGGCCGACCACCAGGTCGACGACCACCACCGCGTCCTTCTGCGGGAAGGCGGCCATCGTCCCGTCGGGGGCGAGCGAGTTGGGGACCAGCGGCGGGCTGGGGGAGCCGGTCGCGTCCACGGCCTGGTCCAGCTGCACGTCCAGGGAGACGCGGCCGTCGGCCTTCAACGCGTAGATCCGCCCGTCGCCGTACTCGGCCAGCGCCAGGACGGCCCCGGAGACCGAGGTCATGACGGGGACGCCGGCCCACCTCTCCGGCAGCGCGGTCGCCAGCACGGGCAGCGCCGCCTCGCCGCCGGGCGGCGGCGCGACGTCCACGGCGGGAGCGAACGGCGTCGTGACCGCGGGCGAGCCGTCGGGGTGAACGGCGACGCCGCGCTCGACCGGTTCCGGCGTCATGACGATCCCGGCCACGACGACCGCGGCGACCGTCGCCACCGCCGCGGCCGCCGTCAACCGGCGGCGGGCACGGCTCCGCGTGCCCTGCCGCCACAACTCTCCCGCGCTGGACGAACCCTCCGGCAGGGTCTCGGCGAGCTCGCCGAACAGCTCCCGCAACCTCTGGTCCGTCATATCAGCACCTCCTCCAGCTCGGGAGCGACCTCGCGCAACCGCTTCAGCGCCGCGTGCGTCTGGCTCTTCACCGTCCCGGGGGAGACCCGCAGGATCGCGGCGACCTCCCCGACGGGCAGGTCCTCGTAGAAGCGCAGCACGAGCACCGCGCGCTGCTTCACCGGCAGTTTGGCCAGCGCGCGCGCGAAGACCAGCTTCAGGTCCGACTCCTCGGAGGTGTCCTGGTCCAGTTGTTCCGGCGGCTCCTCGTAGACGAACTCCCGCCGCCTGCGCCGTCTGGACGCGACGTCCCGGTACAAGGTGGTACGTACGTAGTTGACCGGATCGGTGTGCACCTTCGTCCAGCGGCGCGCCAGTTTGATCAGGGCTTCCTGGAGCACGTCCTCGGCCAGATGCCTATCACCGCTGATGAGGATGGCCGCACGCAGCAGCCTCGGGTGCCAGGCGGCGACGAAGGCCTCGAACGCCTCGGAATCCCTCATGTAGACAAGACGCCCTGGAGGGTCCGAACGGTTGGGGCCTGCCCCGAAATCCAGCGAATCCAGCGAATCCGGCGTCACCGAGGGAACTCTGTCATGTCACCGGGGCCCGCCCGCGGGCCCTGAACGCCTGGGACACGGAACCCGCCGCCGCCTACGCTGGGACCATGACCGAGACCGACGACGGAGACCGGCCCGCCCGCGTCGAGGACGTGCACGAGCTGGCCCTGTCCATGCCGCACGTGACCGTCTGGCCCGGGACCGGCGACAACCCGATCTACCAGGTGGGCGGCAAGTCGTTCGTCTTCTTCCGCAACCCGCGCCCGGACGCGGTGGACCCGGACACCGGGGAGCGGTACCCGGACGTGATCGTCTTCTGGGTCGAGTCGGAGGCGGACAAACTGGCACTGGTCCAGGACGAGACGTCGCCGTTCTTCACCACCCCGCACTTCAACGGGCACGCGTCGGTGCTGCTGCGGGCCGCCAGGCTCGGTGAGCTCACCCGCGCGGAGCTGGCCGAGGTGGTCCAGGACGCGTGGCTGTCACGGGCGTCGGCCCGCCGGGCGGCCGACTGGCTCCGCGCCCACCCGCCGTCCACCGCCACGCCACGTCGCACGTGATGACGGCGGATCACCCGACGCCGACCACTCGTCACTCGAACAGGGACGGATCTCCCGTACCCCGGCGCAGGATCTCCGGCTCGTCCTGCGACAGATCGACGACCGTCGTCGGGGTCGCGCCGCACTCGCCGGCGTCGATGACGGCGTCCAGCGCGTGATCCAGCGTCTCCTTGATCTCCCACCCCTGCGTCATGGGCTCGCTCTCGTCGGGCAGCAGCAGGGTGCTCGACAGCAGCGGCTCGCCCAGCTCGGCCAGCAGCGCCTGCGTCACGACGTGATCGGGGATCCGCACGCCGACCGTCTTCTTCCTGGGGTGCAGCAGGCGCCGGGGCACCTCCTTGGTCGCGGGCAGGATGAACGTGTAACCGCCCGGGGTCGCCGCCTTGACCAGGCGGAACACCGCATTGCTCACATGGACGAACTGCCCGAACTGCGCGAAGTCCCGGCATACCAGGGTGAAGTGATGGTCGTCGCTCAGGCGGCGGATCTCCCTGATCCGGTCGATGCCCTCCTTGTTGCCCAGCCGGCACCCGAGGGCGTAGGACGAGTCCGTCGGGTAGGCGATCAGCCCGTCGCCGCGCAACAGCTCGACGACCTGGCCGATCAGGCGAGGCTGGGGATTGTCCGGATGCAGATCGATGTACTTGGCCACACCTCGGATCTTAGAAGCGAACCCGCCGTGGCCGGACCCGCGGCTCGCACCGTACGGGCCGGGCGGACGTTTCGTCAGCGGGGAACGCCCGCGGCCACCCACCGCCTGATCTCCTCGGCGGCCCGGTCGGCGACCGGATGCCCGGCGGGCCGGGTGACGAGATCGGTGAGGGCGAACATGTCGAGCACGCGGCCCAGATGGGCCCAGTCGTCGTCAGGCGGCAGGTCGGAGGGCAGATGCGCGGCGAACCCCGCCCGGAAGCCCTCGGTGAAGCCGGCCGGGTAGTCGGCTCCGAACCGCAACATGTTGGCCGCGTCGCCGTACGGGCAGCCCGCGTAGGCGAACTCCCAGTCGAGCACGGCGTCCACCCGCCAGCCGTCCGCCGCCCGCGTGACCAGGAGATTCTTGGGGTTGATGTCGGCGTGCACGAGCCTGGCCCGCTCGTCCACGCCGGCGAGCGCCGGGGCGTGCGCCGCGCACAACTGCGCCCACGCCGCCCGTACCGCCGGATCGAGGCGGGAGGGCGGCACCTTGCTCATGCGGCTCTCGGCGAACGCGGGCAACTGCTCGGACCAGGGCGGGCCGGCGGCGACCGCGAGATCGGGACCCCCGAAGAACCCCGGCCGATCGAACCGCGCGACCCCGATCCTCGCCACCACCCGCCCCACCTCGACCCCCAACGCCCGCAACTCATCCGCGGCGGTGGCGAGGCCGGGATCCAGGGCGGCCCCAGGTCCAGGCCCGGGGGCGGAGCCGACCGGCACGATCTCGGGGTCGGACAGCACGATGTCGAGCGGCGTGCCCGCCACATGCTCCAGCACCATGGCCGGACGCCCGCCCGCCACGGACGGCAGGACGAGCAGCACCTCAGGCACCGGCACGTGACGACGGCCCAGCTCCATGACCGCGGCCTCCACGACGGGGTCGGGCCCGCCCAGCCGGGCGACCACGGCGCCTCCGCCGGCCAGCTCCAGCAGGCTCGTCTCGTGCGAGAACCCACCGGCCAGCGTCCTGGCCGCGACCACCTCGACGCCCAGCGCCGCCGCGATCGCCTTCGTCTCCTCCACCCGCATCCGTCGTAGTCTGGCACGTACGCCCACCCGGATCACCCGACGCCACCTGCCCCACCCCGGCCGTGCGCCGGCCCCTGCGACCGGCCGATTCTCCCGTCCGTGCTGACCAAGGCATGGGTGAGGGCTTACAACAATCGGTCGAGGAGGCTGGGAAGGGCCGCTCCGTGAGAAGATCAAGCTCATGACTGAACTGCCTGGCTCAGGCTGCCGCGACCCCCGCAGCCGCCCGATGGACACCGACACCTCCGCGACGTCCATGACGCGGCAGGTCAGGCCGGTGAGGGCGGGTACGGTCGAGTGCTGAGCATGCCCCGAACCCATGACGCCTCCACTCCCGGCACCGAGCCGGAGGAAGCACTCACCATGGCAGGCGGGCCGATCAAGAAGCGAAAGCAGACCTCGACGCAGGCGCCCGGACTCGCACCGGCCGGGCAGCCGGCCGAGCTGGGTCTGGCGGGGCAGGCGGCTGGGCGTGGCCCGGCCGGGCAAGTGGCTGGGCTTGGCCAGGTGGCGCACGTGGCCGAGCTTGAGCAGGCAGAGCAGGTGGCCGGGTTCGGCTCGGCTGGGCAAGTGACCGGACTCGGCCGAGCAGAGCAAGTGGCCGGGCCGGAGGAGGCCGGGTTTGGGCCGGCCGGACCGGCGGTGGCCGGGTGGAAGGCGGCAGGGCGGACGATGACCGGTGACGAGATCGCGGGCCATGAAGCGGGACAAACGGGCGCGGATGAGCCCGGCTCCGGCGACCACAACCCCGAGCCCGGTGGACGCAGGCCCGGGTTCGGCGGGTACAGGCCCGAGTGGAACAGCTACGGGACCGAGCTCGGCGAGGTCGGGCCGGAGCGCGGCGTGACCGCGCCGGGGCTGGACGTGACCGCCTCTGGGCTCGGCGTGACCGCGTCCAGGCTCAACGCGGCCGGGCTCGGTGCAACCGGCGCCGGTGCTGCCGCACTCGACGCATCCGGGCCTGATGCGTCCGGCCGCGGTCCTGCTCGGCCCGGTGTGGTTGGGCTCGGTGCGGCAGGGCCCGGCGCGTCCCCATCCAATACGCCCGATCTCGGTGCGTCTTGGCCTGGCACGTCCGGAGCCGGTACGTCTGGGCAAGGCACGTCCGGGTTCGGTGCGTTCGGTCATGGTGCGACCGGGATGGGCGGGCCGGGGGCGGCCGGTCAGGCGCGAGGCGTCGGCTTAGAGGACGTCGAGGGGCTGCGACCCCGCCGGACACCCGGCGACGGAGGCCAGGTGCCGGGCGCCGATGTCGATCTGGTGGACGGGCTGCCCCCGGAGACCCGCCGCACCGCCATCGCCTGGCTGAGCGAGAACGTCTCCATCGCCGCGCGGCAGACGCGACTGCAGGTGCTGGCCTCGTTCCTGCGCTGGCTGGGGGCCGCCGAGCCGGACGTCGAAGCGGCGGAGGTCACCACCGCCCACCTGGACGCCTACTGCGAGGCCGCGCTCGCCGGCAGCCTCACCGTCGGCGTGCGCCACCCGGGCCGGCCCCTCGCCCGCGCGACCGTGGCCAGGAAGCGGGCCGTGCTGTCGTCGTTCTACACCTTCGCCTGGCGGACCGGCGCCGCGCGACACGAATGGCCTCCGCGAACGGACGCGAGCCGCGACCCCCGCCTGCTGAGCAAGGACGACCGGCGGCGGCTGCGCGAGGGCGCCGCCCGCCTGGCAGCCGGCGGCCGCACCGCCGAGGCCGTCGCCGTCGCGCTGCTCGCCGCCACCGGCGCGAGCGCCGACGCCCTGGCCGGGCTGACCCTGCAAGACCTGCGGGCGGTCGTGTCCGGGGAGCCCGCCATCGTGACGATGCACGACGCGCGGGGCGACCTCGTCGCCTTCCCGGTCCCGACGCCGGCCCGCCCCCTGCTGTGCGACCTGTCGTCCGACCGGACGGCGGGGGAGCCCCTGCTCACGCGCGCCGACGGCCGGCCGGTGGACGTGCGCTGGCTCAGGAACGCCCTCACCGACGCCGCTCTCGCCGGCGGCATCCCCCGGCGACGCGCCGAACTGCTCGACCCCCACATGCTCCGCGCCACCACGGTGACCGAGTACCTACGCGACCGCGCGACCTGAGAAGGCGGGGCACCAAAACGCCCCGCCCCTCGGCTCCCGGATCCCCGGCGGGCGGATCCCTGGATCGGGGATATCCGCGCGAGGGGGTGTCACACTCGTGCCCCGGCCCGGGTCAAGGCAGTGAATGCATCTGAATCGGCCGCTCCGGGGCACCACGCCCGGGGCCGGCGGCCGTTCGTGAAGGAGCGTCTGATGTTCACTGCCGTCGTCACCGTCCTGACCGCCCTCTGGGTGGGTTTCTCCGCACTGTCCATCTTCATCCGCGCCAAGTGGGTCGTAGAGCCGCTGACCGAGTACGGCGTCGCCCGCAGGTGGTGGCCCTGGCTGGGCACGGCCAAGGCCGCGGGGGCCGCCGGGCTGCTGGCGGGGCTGGTCGTGCCCGTCGTCGGGGTCATGGCCGGGATCGGGCTGGTGCTGTACTTCACCGGGGCCGTGATCACCGTGCTCAGGGCGCGCTCGTACGCCCACGTCCCGTACCCGCTGCTGTATCTCGCGCCGGTGGTGGCCGTGCTGGCGCTGGGCCCGATCGCCTGAAGCCGTACGAGAATCTGGACGATCACTACAACCTTTCGCCCGCCCCCGGCGTAGGGAACGGGCGAGAGGAGTCGAATTGAACGATCACGACGGCTTCCGCGAGTTCGTGCTCGTCCGCCAGCAAGCGCTGATGCGGACGGCGTACCTGCTCACGGGAGACGCGCACCTCGCCGAGGATCTGCTGCAGAGCGTGCTGGTCAAGATGCTCGGGCAGTGGGCCAAGCTGTCCAAGGGCGGCGGCGATCCGGTGGCGTACACACGTAAGGCGCTGGTGAACCAGTACATCTCGTGGCGCCGCCGCCCCCGCGTCGAGCTGCCGAGCGCCGCCGTGCCCGAGCACGGCGTCTCGAGCGACGAGAGGACGCTGGACCGGATCGTGTTGCGCCAGGCGCTGGCCCGGCTGGCACCCAAGCAGCGGGCCGTGATCGTGCTGCGCTTCTGGGAGGACCTGACCGAGGCGCAGGCGGCCGAGGTGCTCGGGTGCTCCGTCGGCAACGTCAAGAGCCAGACCCATCACGCGCTGGCCCGGCTGCGGACGATCGCCCCCGAGCTGGCGCACCTGCTGTCCGAGCCCGAGATCGAGGAGGTGGCCCGGTGACGAGGCTGCGCGAGGCGCTGGGCGACATCGCCGCCGACGCCCCCATGGTGAACCTGGCCGACCTGGCGATCGCCGGGCACCGCCGCAGGAGGATGCGGACGGCGCTGGCCATCACGTCCGTGGCGGCGCTCGCGGTGGCGGGCGCGACGAGCGTCGCCCTGGTGATGCCGTGGCACCGGCTGGCCGCCGACGCCACGCCGCAGAACGCCGTGGAGGTGCCCGAACTGCCCGAGGGCAAGGTGGGGACGGTCAGCCACGCGTACCGGACGGCGTGCACGGCCGGCCAGGCCCCCCGGACGATCGACTGCAGCCCCGCCGAGTGGCGGGTGGTCACCGCCGGCGGCACGACGTACCGGATGCCGCAGGCGCTTGCCTTCACCGCGGCGCACGATCGCGTCCCCCTCGCGCTCAGCCGCGACGGCCGCAAGCTCGCCTACTACAGCGACGAGGCGGTGGCCTTCGTGGTGCGCGACCTGATGACCGGGCGCGAGGTGACCTCGCCGATCAAGTTCCGGCAGGAGGAGATCAAGGCCGGCGCCATCCTCGTGCTCTCCGACGACGGCCGCCACCTGGCCTTCGACCCGCTGATCGGGAAGAAGCGCCCCACGACGCTGATCGATCTGCGCACCGGCGAGGCGAAGCGGCTGAACAGCCGGTACGAGCCGATCAGCATCAAGGAGGGGGTCGTCGAACTGGTCCGTTACGTCAAGACCGACCTGTGGCGGATGCCCGTCGAAGGCGGTGGGAAGCCGGTGCGGTTCAAGGGGGCCTGGATCGGCTTCAGCGAGCTGCACCAGGACGGCCGCACGGTGGTCGCGATCGACCACGCGGACTACCGGAAGGGGGCGCACACCACGTTCGGCGTGCTCGACGCGGAGACCGGACGGATCGTACGGAAGGTGCGGATGACCGGCGTGCCGGCGAAGACGGGGATCGACGGGCTGTCCGTGTGGCGGAGCGAGAAGGTCGTCACGGTGTCGACGTCCGTCAAGTCGAGCCGGCGCCTCTACGCGGTGGACGTCACCACCGGCAAGGCCACGCTGCTGGCCGACCTCGGCACCAAGGCCCGGGAGCTGGTTCTCCCGGGAGGCGCCTCGGGGAAGTAGCCGGAACGCGGCGCCCCCTCAGGGCCGGGGGCGCCGGTGCCGAGGTCAGCCCAGGCGGGCGAGCTCCTCCGCGCTCAGCTCCAAGGCGGCGGCGCCGGCGGAGTCGACGATGGTCTCCGGCCGGCTGGCGCCCGGGATCGGGATGACGACCGGGCTGCGGGCCAGCTCCCAGGCCAGGCAGACCTGCTGCGGGGACACACCGTGCGCCTGCGCGATCTCGGTGAAGGCGGCGTTGCGCTCGCGCAGCTCGCCGGTGCGGCCGATGCCGCCGAGCGGCGACCAGGGCAGGAAGGCCAGGCCGAGCTCCTCGCACACGTCGATCTCGGGCTCACTGGTACGGAAGCGCGGCGAGTACTCGTTCTGGACGCTCACCAGGCGCTCGCCGAGGATGTCGTGGGCGAGCCTGATCTGCGCCGGGTCGGCGTTCGAGATGCCGGCCATCCGGATCTTGCCGGCGTCGTGCAGCTCCTTCAACGCGCCGATGGTCTCCTCGTACGGCACCTTCGGGTCGGGCCGGTGGTGCTGGTAGAGCCCGATGCTGTCCACGCCCAGGGCCTTCAGCGACCGGTCGCAAGCCTCCCGCAGGTACGACGGGCTCCCGTCCCTGTCCCAGCCGTCCGGCGTACGGGTGTGGCCGCCCTTGGTGGCGACGAGCACGGAGCCGGTGTCACCGTCCCAGCGCGCCAGTGCCTTGGCCACCAGGCGCTCGTTGTGGCCGACGTCCTCGTGGGAGGGCGTGTAGGCGTCGGCCGTGTCGATCAAGGTGATGCCGGCGTCCAAGGCGGCGAGGATCGTCCGGATCGACTGCTCCTCGTCCGGCATGTGACCGGCCACCGACATGGGCATGGCCCCGAGCCCGATGGCGCTGACCTGGAGGTTTCCGATGGCACGCGTTCGCATGGCGTTCTGCATGAGGACAGCCTGTCTGCTGGAGTGCACTCCAGGTCAAACAGGCCACCCGCGTGTCGCGCGTCAGCGCCGGCGGCCGACCCCCGCCAGGACGCCGCCCTTGGCCAGCCCGGGCGCCGGGTAGGTCTCGTCGTCGCGCCACTCCTGAACCGGTACGATCCCCGGCTCCAGCAGCTCAAGCCCGGCGAAGTAGCCGCGCATGGTCTCCCGGTCGCGCCAGGTGATCGTCCCCGCGGCCGAGCGCCGGTAGACGCCCCTGGCCTCGTCCATCTTGTCGGCCCGTCCCTCCTCGGGCTCGACGTAGCTGTGGGAGATCACCAGATGGCCGCCGGGCACCAGGGCCTCGCGCAGGGTGGCGACGATCGCGGCCACCTCGTCGTTGTCGGGGAAGAAGTGGAAGACGGCCGCCACGATGATCGCGACCGGCTGGGAGAGGTCGAGGTGGGCGGCGGCGGCCTTCAGGATGGCGTCGGGCCGGTGCAGGTCGCCCTCGATCACGGCGGTGTGAGGGTTGTCGGCGAGCAGGGCCTGGGCGTGGACGAGCACGATCGGGTCGTTGTCGACGTAGACGACCTTCGAGCCGGGCGCCTCCCGCTGGACCACCTGGTGCACGTTGTCCTGCGTGGGCAGGCCCGTGCCGATGTCGAGGAACTGCCTTACGCCTGAGCCGGCGATGTGGCGTACGGCGCGGACGAGGAAGCCGCGGTTGGCCAGGGCCATCTCCCGTACGTCGGCGCCGCTCTCGCGGGCGATGGCGACGATCTGCTCCGCCGCCACGCGGTCGGCGTGGAAGTTGTCCTTGCCGCCCAGGTAGTAGTCGTACATGCGCGCGACGCTGGGAACCGTCGGATCGACCCCTTGGGGAGCCCGCTCGTCCGGTAAGCCCTGCGCGCCGCGATCGTGATCTCCGGCCATGGTCCCGCCCTTCCTCGCCCTGATCGGATCATACGAGACGAACGGCCAGTTGTGATCTTCGTCACCCGGCCTCTTCGCGAACCCAGGCGAGAACCCGCTCCGCCACCCCGGCGGCCGGCTCGCCGCCGCCCGTGCCGAAGATCTTGGGGATCAGCTCGCGCCCCTCGGCGGCGTCCGCCAGCGCGCCGCCGATCCACTCGGCGGGACCGCCGCGCGCCCGCAGCCTGCGTACCCGCTCGTCGTCCGGGCAGTCCAGCAGCGCCCAGCGGGCCGGCTCCGCCCACCGCGCTCCCGGCGCGAGCTCACCGGGGTCGGGCACCGGGCACAGCAGCAGGACCGGATGGCCGGCGCGGCGCACCATGGTGACGATCCGCCCCCACATCCGGTCGTACGCCGGCCACACGGGCGCCGCGTCCGGCGTCGCGATGGGCACGCCGACCAGCCGGCCGTCCTCCAGCAGCTCGTCCATGTCCATGACGACGATCCCGCCCGCCCGCTCGACCAGATGGGGGAGCAGGGTCGTCTTGCCCGCGCCCGGCGCGCCCGCCAGCAGGTACAGCGGGGCTATCGCGTGATCTTCCACCTGGTGGATGGTAGCGAACGAGACTGTACCTACTAGTATGTACGGCATGGACACGAGGGAACGGCTCATCCAGAGCACCCGTGAGCTGCTGTGGGAGCGCGGTTACGTGGGCACGAGCCCGAAGGCGATCCAGGCGCGGGCCGGCGCCGGCCAGGGCAGCATGTACCACCACTTCCGCGGCAAGCCGGACCTGGCCCGGGCCGCGATCGACCGCAGCGCCACGGAGCTGAGGGACAGGGCGCAGGCCGCGTTCACCGGCCCCGGCACCGCCCTGGAGCAGGTCGCCGCCTACCTGCGCCGCGAACGCGACGCGCTCAAGGGCTGCCCCGTCGGCCGCCTCACCCAGGACCCCGACGTGATGAAGGACCCGGAGCTGCGCGAGCCGATCGAGCGCACGTTCTCCTGGCTCACCGGCCGGCTGACGGAGTTGCTGACGCGCGCCCGCGACGACGGAGACCTCGCCGCGGGCCTCGACCCCACGGCCACGGCCGCGGCGCTGGTCGCGGTGGTGCAGGGCGGCTACGTGCTGGCCCGCGCCACCGGCTCGGCCGGCGCCTACGCCCAGGCCGTCGAGGGCGCCCTCGCCCTGCTCGCCGTCCGTCCAGGAGAGGACTGACATGCCCTTCGTCCGCATCGACGCGCTCAGGGCTGGCCCCGACCGGCTCGACGCGCTCGGCCGCGCCGTGCACGACGCCATGGCCGAGACCATCGGCATCCCGTACGACGACCGCTTCCAGGTCCTGACCAGCCACGACGGCACCACCGGCACGCTGTGCTACGACGGCTTCCCCGGCATCAGCCGCGACGACGACCTCGTGTTCGTGGCGATCACGTTCCGCTCAGGGCGCACCCCCGCACAGAAGAGGGCGCTCTACCGGCGCATCGCCGAACTCGCCCACGAGTACGCCGGCACCGAGCCGCGGAACGTGTTCGTCACGCTGACCGAGAACGAGTCGATCGACTGGTCGTTCGGGAACGGGATCGCGCAGTACGCCCCGGACTGACGGGCCTTTCCGCTCATTCCGTCATTACGGCTACAGGGTCCGCCGAGCGTCACTCCTGTACGGGCCCGCCCAGCGCGGGATCGCGGCGGAACCGGGCCCGGACCAGGCCGACGACGGAGGGCCCGCCCGCGAAGCACCACAGCGCGATCACCGGGTCACAGATGGCGCAGCCGAACGACGACAGCTCGGCGAAGGGCAGCAGCGGGGTGCCGTTCAGATGGTGGATCACGTCCCACGCGGTGTGCAGCAGCCAGCCGACGCCGATCCAGGTCCAGCTCTCCAGCCCCCGGTAGGCGACGTAACTCATCACGACCGGCAGCACGAACGCCCACGGTCCGAGCCCGCCTCCGCTCAGATAGGCGGCGCCCGCCCCGGCCACCACGACGGCGTTGAGCGGGCGCCGGTGCCGCTCGGGGACCAGGGAGATCAGGGTGACGGCGACGACGCCGATGAGGATCGGCATGACGATGGACATGGGACGTGATCATCCGTTTCTGGGGTGGTCGCGGCGGGTGCGCAGGCAACGCTAGGCTGCCCGGCACCCTCGCCCCAGTGGGCCGATCGACAACTTCCCACGGGATATCGCCAGTCGCCGCCCGCTCACTGGGCCGTTCAGGAGCCCGGTGTCTCGGTCGGCGTCTCTGTGGGGGTTTCCGTCGGGGTTTCCGTGGGGGTCTCGGTCGGGGTTTCCGTCGGGACCTCGGTCGGCGGGTCGGTCGGGGGCGGTGTCGCGGTGTCCGATGGGATCGGCGTGGCGGTCGACGTCGGCGTCGGGCAGGGAGTCGGCGTCTGCCACGTCGGCACGACGCCTCTCCACCACTGCTTGGCCCGCTTCCACTCGCGGTTGTTCCACGGGTGCAGCCGGACGGGCCGCGACAGGTCGAGGACGTTCAGCGCCCTGGCCGTCGTGCCGTCCGTGGTGGCCGTCACCGACACCCAGCCGCCCTGCTCGATCTGGGCCTCCCGGTCACGGAAGCGCACCGGCCGGCGGGTGGACTCGTCGATCGTGTACGTCTGCTCGAACCCGTCCTGGCTGCGTACCGTGATGGAGTCCGTCGCGAGGGCGGACACCTGCCCGGTCTGGGCGAGCACCGTGACGGTGCCGCACCCGTCCTTGGTCGGGACCACGAACTCGCCGTGCATCGCGCCCAGGAAGCTCCAGGGGTTGATCGACGGCACCTCGGTCGCGGTGGGCGTCGGAGTCGGGGTCTCCGTCGGTACGGGGGTTTCCGTCGGGGTCTCGGTCGGGGTCTCGGTCGGAGTTTCTGTGGGGGACTCGGTGATCGTCGGGGTCGGGGCCGGCGGCGTCAGGGTGGCCGCCGAGGCCGTCACGGTCACACCGAGCCCGCCGGCGGTGACGATCGCGACGGCGGCGACCTTGAGCAACTGCCTGGAGACCCGCCGCTGCGGGCGCGGTCGGTCGAACCTCATACGCGTCCTCCATGTGGATCGGAGTCATCTGGCCCTCCACCCGGCGAACCGGCGCATGGCGACGACCGCCACGGCGCTCTGCCGTGACGTGGAGGGAGGGGCTGAACTCGCGTCATTTGTCGAAGGCGAACAGGCCGGACTACGGCGCCGGCACCACCACAACGGGTACGGATGCCGGACGCGAACGCTAGCTCTGGTTGGACGTTCGGGCGGACTCAGTAGGTTCCGCCGTTTTCTCCGCAGTAGTCCGATTAATGGGTACGCCACCGTTCCGGACAGCCGGCATCCAGGGCCAGGAAGGGATGACGTCGAACGGACGGAGTGAGTGTTCACTCCGAATTGATGGGGCGCGCCGGCCGATAAAGTTGCCAGTGGCTCACCCGCGAGGAAGGAAGGCGTGTCATGCCGACTGGAGTGGCCATGCGCGACGCGCGCCGGCAGCTGTTCGACGCCGCCGAACGGGTGCTGCTCCGCGCCGGCCCCCAGGCCCTGACCAGCCGCGCCGTCACCACCGAGGCGGGCTGCGCCAAGGGGGTGCTGCACCGGCACTTCGCCGACTTCGACGAGTTCCTGGCCGAGCTGGTCCGCGAGCGCATCGCCGGGGTCGAGCGGCAGGCGGCCGTCCTGCGCGCCGCCGCGGGCACCGGCACCGTGACCGGCAACCTCGCGGGCGCGCTCACCGAGTTGTTCGGCTCGGTCGCGGTGGCCGTCGTCGGTCTGCTCGTCTTCCGCGACGATCTGCGTGCGCTGCTCCGTGTCACCGCGCCCGCGGGCGTTCCGATCCTCACCGAGGCCACCGGCATGATCGCGGTCTATCTGGCCGAGGAGCGCGCCATGGGCCGCATCGCCGCGGACGCCGACGTCGACACCCTCGCGCTCATGCTGATCGGGTCCGGGCACCTGCTGTTCGCCGGGCGGGAGGGCGGCCCGCCGGGCGAGGCCGAGGTCGAGCGGCTCGTGTCCACGGCCCTCGCCGACGTCCTCCAGCGCCGCCTGCTGTAACGGCCCTGCAGGGCCGCCTGCGGGCGATGCCGTCTTCCGCGCCGCGCCGTCCTCAAAGCCTCAGGCGGTGATCTTGGCGAGGAAGGCGTCCAGGTTGGCGTGCAGGCGGGCGATCTTGCCCTCCAGCGGCAGCGTCTCCTCCAGGTCGCCCCCGGACATCGACTCCTTCCTGCCCCGCAGGTACAACGAGCAGTCCAGGTCGTTGCAGAGATACTGCCCGACGGTGTTGCCCAGCCGGCCCGCCTCGCCGGTGCGCCGCGCCGTCATCAGCGCCACGCCGCCGCCGGTCCGTGTGGTCAGGCAGAGCGAGCACATGCTGCGCGAGGTGAAGCCGCGCCCGCCGCCGGACGTCACCCGCAACGCGATCCCGGTCAGCCGCCCGTCACGTTCGACGACCAGGTAGGTGCGCTCCGGCGCGCCTGGATCGCGCCAGCCCAGGAAGTCGAGGTCGTCCCACGGCTGGTCGCCGAGGTCCTTGGGCAGGCCGAGCCGCTTGGCCTCACCCTTGGAGCAGTTGACGAAGGACGCGCGGATGTCACGCTCGGTGATGGCTTTCATGAGTGGCGAGGCTAGACAAGCTCAAACTATTATGCAAATGCATAAATGGTTTAGGTTTCTGGGAGGACGTCCATGGCACGTGCGGGGGTGACCGTCGACCGCCTCACCGAGGTGGCGGCGGACCTGGCCGACGAGCTCGGCTTCGACAACGTGACGATCACGGCGCTGGCGCGCAGCTTCGGGGTCAAGGAGGGCAGCCTCTACTCCCACATCAAGAACATGCGCGACCTGCGGATCAAGGTGGCGCTGTTCGCCCTGGCGGAGCTGGCCGACGAGGTGAGCGACGCGCTGGCCGGGCGTGCGGGCAAGGACGCGCTGGTGGCCTTCGCCAACGCCTACCGCGACTACTCCAGGCGGCATCCGGGACGCTACGCCGCCACCCGCTTCCCGCTCGACCCGGAGACCGCGGCGGCCAGCGCGGGCGTCCGGCACGCCGAGATGACGCGCGCCATCCTGCGCGGCTACCGGGTGCCCGAGGCGGACCAGATCGACGCGATCCGGCTGCTCGGCAGCACCTTCCACGGGTTCGTGAGCCTGGAGGCGGCCCAGTCCTTCAGCCATTCGAGCGGGGTGCGCGACACGGACAGCTCGTGGTCCGCGATCCTCGACGTCCTCCACTTCGCCCTGTCCAACTGGCCGGGCGAAGCCTCCTAGCGGGCGCCCGCGAGCTCGTGGCGGCGGGCCGTACGCGTGATCGCGGCGACGTAGTCGGGCCACAGCCGGCGCTCCAGCCAGTGGCCCATGCCGGGATAGACGTGCAGCTCAGAGCCGGGGATCGCCTCGGCCATGTCCGCGGAGGCGTGCCAGTGCAGCAGCGGGTCGTCGCGTCCGTGCACCAGTACCGTGGGCGCCTCGACCGCGCGCAGCCGTTCGAGCCGCTCGGGGGCGCGCACCAGCGCCGCCCACTGGCGGGCCATGCCGTCGGGGGCGTAACAGCGGTCGTACGCCTCGGCGGCGCGGTCGCGGGCCCACTCCACCTCGGATTCAGGATGGTCGGGCCGGGCCTCCCGGTGGGCGGCCGCCGCGTACGCGATGACCTCGTCGCGGCCGTACCTGGGCTGCACCATCAGGCGTTCGGGGTGCTCGCCGTGCAGCACGTACCTCGGCGACTGTCCCGGGATCGAGTAGAACAGCGCCAGGCCGCGTACGCGCCGCGGGTGCTCGATCGCCAGCATCTGTGCGATCATCCCGCCCATCGACCGGCCCGCCACGTGGGCGCTCTCCAGGCCCAGCGCGTCGAGCACCCTGACCACGTCGTCCGCCATGTCCGACAGCCCGTAACCGCCGTCGAGGTCCTCGGGGCCGCCGAACTTCTGCGACAGCCCGACGTCGCGGTTGTCCAGCCGGATGAGGTGGAACCCGGCGTCGGCGAGGAGCGCGCAGAACTCCTCGTGCCAGCCGATGAGCTGCCCGCCGAAGCCCTCGATCAGCACCAGCGGCCTGCCGGACGGGTCTCCGGCCGTCTCGTAGTAGATCTCGACGTCCGACGCGCTGGTGAAGGGCATGTGCGGCTCTCCCGGGGGTGTCGCGGGGGGATGCTCAGAGGCTACGGAGACCGGACGAGGGCGGCAATGTGCCGTAAACCCAGAGAATCCCGCCGTACTGTGCCGGCAGCCCAGCGGATAACCTGTCGCGGGTGTGTCTTCGTCGCCCGTACGATGACCGGATGGTGATCAGAGAGGCCACCGAGGAGGACTGGGCGGCCGTGTGGCCGTTCTTCCGCAAGATCGTCGCCGCCGGCGAGACGTTCACCTATCCCGTCGACATGGGCGCCGACCAGGCTCATGACTGGTGGATGCTGCCGGCGCCCAACCGCACGGTCGTCGCCGTGGACGACGCCGGCGAAGTGCTGGGCACGGCCAAGATGAACAACAACCAGTGGGGCAACGGCGCCCACGTCGCGAGCGCCAGTTACATGGTCGATCCGGCTCGCACCGGCCGCGGCGTCGGGCGGGCGCTGTGCGCGTACACGCTGGACTGGGCGCGGGAGCGGGGCTTTCGCGCCATGCAGTTCAACGGCGTCGTCGAGACGAACACGCACGCGGTGTCGCTCTACCGGTCGCTCGGCTTCGAGATCATCGGGACGGTGCCCGAGGGCTTCCGGCATCCGGAACGGGGATACGTGGGCCTCCACATCATGCACCGCCCGCTCTGACCCCGCCCGCCGACCGCGCTGACCTGCCGGACGGGCGGGCGGCCGAGCGGGCGGGTGGCCGCATGGACCGGACGTCGCGCGGGAATAGCCCTCCACGTGACCGCCACCCCAGCAGCGTTGTCCGTGGCCGAGGCCGGCCGCTCGCTGGCCGTCCCCGCCACCTACGCCGACGAGGACCGCCTGCACGCCGCGCTCACGCTCCTGCGCGAGCAGGCCCCCGTCCACCGCGTCGAGGCCCCCGGCTACACGCCCTTCTGGGCCGTCACCCGGCACGCCGACATCCTCGACATCGAACGCGACCACGCCCTGTGGCGCAACGCCCCGCGTCCCGTCCTGCGCACCGCCGCGCTCGACGCCGCGCTCGAAGCCCGCCGCGCCAAGGGCGGGGCCCTGGCGACCCTCGTGCACCTGGACAGCCGCCGCCACCGCGAACTGCGCGCCATCGGGGCCGACTGGTTCCGCCCCAAGGCGATGCGCGAGCTGAGAGCACGCGTACGCGAGCTGGCCGCGCGATACGTCACCGTCATGGCCGAGCACGGCGGCGCCTGCGACTTCGCCCGCGACGTCGCCGCCCACTACCCGCTCTACGTCATCCTCTCGCTGCTCGGCCTGCCCGAGTCCGACTTCCCGCGCATGCTCAGCCTGACCCAGCAGCTGTTCGGCCAGGACGACGCCGACACCGGGCGCGGCTCGGGCACGCCCGTCGACCACACCTCGGTGCTGGAGGACCTCTTCGCCTACTTCCACGACCTGACCGCCCGCCGCCGCGCCACCCCCACCGGCGACCTGGCCTCGGAGATCGCCAACGCCCGCGTGGACGGCCGCCACCTGGACGACAACACCGTCGCCTCGTACTACATCATCATCGCCACCGCCGGGCACGACACCACCAGCTCCACCATCGCCGGCGGCCTGGACGCGCTCATCCGCCACCCGGCCGAGCTGCGCCGGCTGCGTGCCGACTCCGGCCTGCTGACCTCGGCCGCCGAGGAGATGATCCGCTGGGTCAGCCCGGTCAAGTCGTTCATGCGCACGGCGTCCGCCGACACCCAGGTCCGCGGCACGCCGATCGGCGAGGGGGAGTCGGTGCTGCTGGTCTACCCGTCGGCGAACCGGGACGAAGACGTCTTTCCCCACCCGTTCCGCTTCGACGCCGGGCGCGACCCCAACCGGCACCTGGCGTTCGGCTCAGGCGTGCACTACTGCCTGGGCGCCGCGCTGGCCAGGATGGAGATCCAGGAGCTGTTCGCCGAGCTGCTGCCCCGGCTGACTCGCGTCGAGCCGGACGGTGAGCCCGCGCGGACGGCGACCACGTTCGTGGGCGGGCTCAAACGACTGCCGATCCGCTACTCGCTCTCCTGACGCCGGCCGCCGGCCACGGCGGTCAGCTTGGCCGGGTTCATCATCCACATCACCTGGTCGATGCCCCGCTCCGAGGCGCTGACCGCGATGACCGTGAACACCTCGCCGTCGCGGCTGAGCAGGGCCGCGGGCTGCCCGTTCACCGTCCCCCACGCCACCTCGACCCCCGTCCAGAAGCGCGGCGCGAACGCCTTGATGACCTTCGCCACCCGCGTCGCCCCGACCACGGGCATGCGGGTGGCACGCGCGGCGCCGCCGCCGTCGGAGTAGCTGACCACGTCCGCGGCGAAGAGCTCCTCCAGCGTGGCCAGGTCGCCGGCGCGGGCGGCGGCGACGAAGGCCGTCAGCAGCTTGCGCTGCGCGCCCGGGGTCACGGGGGCGCGGCGCTCGACGAGCACGCGCTTGCGGGCCCGGGACACGAGCTGGCGCACTGCCGGCTCGCTGAGCCCCACGATCTCGGCGATCTGCGGGTAGGGGTAGTCGAACGCCTCCCGCAGCACGTACGCGGCCCGTTCCGTCGGCGAGAGCCGTTCCAGCAGCAGCAGCACCGCCAGGCTCAGCGCCTCACCGCGCTCGGCCCCCAGATAGGGGTCGGCGCCGGTGTCGACCGGCTCGGGCAGCCACGGGCCGACGTAGGTCTCGCGGCGCACGCGCGCGGACTGCAGCTCGTTGATCGCGAGGCGCGTGATCGTCGTGGCCAGGAACGCGGCCGGATTGTCCACCGTCGAACGGTCGTAGCCCTGCCAGCGCAGCCAGACGTCCTGCACCAGGTCCTCGGCCTCGCCGGCGCTGCCCAGCATCCGGTACGCGATCCCGAACAGGCGTCCGCGCACGTCCGCGAACACCTCCGCGGCCCGTTCGAGCTCCTTCGGATCGTCCGACCCGCTGTCCGTCACCGCCATCGCCCCCTGTCGCCCCCATTGTCCCCGCCGGTCCCCCGATGAGCGGTGAGGCGAGGCCGGGCGGCGAGTCCGCCCGTCCGGCGCTCTCCACCGCACGGCCGGCCGGAGATCGACACCGAACGCATCATAGGCGTCGCGCTCGACAGCCTCTGACGCGGCGGCCTGTGACACCGGCTTGAGACGCGGTGGCTGCTTCGGCCGCCCGGGGGCGCGGTCAGCGGGGCTCCAGGGAGGCGGTGAGGCGGGAGACGAGGGTCGCGACCGCGGCGCGCAGCTCGGGCCCGCCCTCGACGCGGAACGGGAACGGAATCGTCGGCAGCCACTCCTGCGCGTACATCGACGGGTTGCTCGTGCTGCCGACCAGCACACACCCCCCGTTCAGAGGTTCGAGCCGTCCCATGGGCGGCCGGATCCACGGCGCGACCTCGTCCCGTGGGGCGTCGAACACGACCCGCGTGCCGAACTCCCACCCGGTGCCCAGGTTCTCCTCCAGCGCCGCCACCGGGTCGAGGCCGTCAGGAGGCTCGAAGGCCCGCGTCGTCCGCCGGACCTCGCGTACGCGGTCGACCCGGTACGTGCGCACGGCCTCGGCGTGGTGGGAGTGGCAGAGCAGGTACCAGCGGCCGTGGCGGACGACGACCGCCCACGGGTCGACCTCCGCCTCCCATTCGTTGCCCGACTCGCTCCGGTAGGCGACCACCACGCGCCGCCGGTCCGCGCCGGCGGCCACGAGCGCGCTGGTGATCGCCGGGTCAGGCCGGGCCGAGAACCGGTCGGGAGCCGCCGAGGCGTGCTCGCGCAGCGCCGCCGCCTGCCGCCCGACGCTCTCCGGCAGCGCCCTGATGACCTTGCCGAGCGCGGCGCCGACGACGTCGCCCGCGTCGGTGGCGGCCGGCTGCCCGTCGAGCACCGCCATGACCAGGCCGAGCGCCTCCGGCTCGGTGAAGGCGACCGGGGGCAGCCGGGTGCCGCGCCCGAGCCGGTAACCGCCGTAAGGGCCGCGGGTGGACTCGACCGGGATGCCCGCCTCGCGCAGGATCCCGACGTAGCGGCGGGCGGCCCGTTCGGTGACGTGCAGGTGATCGGCGAGCTCGGCGGCCGTCACGCCGGGGCGGTTCCTGAGGAGCTCCATCGTGCGCAGGGCCCGTGCGGTGGGGCTGAGATCGGTCGGCACCCCTGAAGATTAGGAGGTCACGTCAAGAACAGGAAGCCGAACGTCCGGAATCGGTCCTAGCCTGGCGGGGCTACCGGGTCCCGCGGGTACGGCGCTCGCCGGGACGTACCGAGGAGAAAGACCTGAATATGGACATTCTGCTGATCGGCGGCCTCTGGCTCGACGCCTCCACCTGGGACGACGTCGTTCCCGCCCTGGAGGCGCACGGGCATCGCGCCGTGCCGGTCGCCCTGCCGGGCCAGGGCGACGGAGCCCGTTCGGCCACGCTCGACGACCAGGTGGCGGCGGTGCTCGCGGCCGTGGACGCGGCGCGGGGCGAGGTCATGGTGGCAGGACACTCCGCCGCCTGCACCCTGGCCTGGCTGGCCGCAGACGCGCGCCCGGACCGGGTCGCCAAGGTCGCGCTCATCGGGGGTTTCCCGTCGGGCGACGGGCAGGCTTACGCCGACTTCTTCGAGGTGGAGGACGGGGTCATGCCGTTCCCCGGATGGGGGCCGTTCGAGGGGCCCGACTCCGCCGACCTCGACGAGCAGGCCAGGCGGGACTTCGCGAGCGCGGCCGTACCGGTGCCCGAGGGGGTGGCGAAGGGCGTGGTGCGCCTGACGGACGAGCGGCGCTTCGGCGTACCCGTGCTGGTGGTGTGCCCCGAGTTCACCCCCGCGCAGGCGCGCGAGTGGGTCGCGGCCGGGGACGTGCCTGAGCTGGCCAAGGCCGAGCGGGTCGACTACGTCGACCTCGACTCCGGGCACTGGCCCATGCTCACCCGTCCGGCGGAGCTGGCCGATCTCCTGGCCGCCGCCGCCAAGCCCTGACGCAGCCGGGATGCAGGGACCTCAGGGGACGCGGCCGACGGCGCAGAGGATGTCGGCGCCGCCCGGACCGGCGAGCGAGGGATCGAGGGCGACCTCGGGGCGCCAGTCGGTCGTCGACACCAGGCCGGGCTCCATCAGTTCCAGCCCCTCGAAGAAGCCGGCGATCTGCTCGCGCGTGCGCGGGGTCACGTTGCCGGCGGTGGTCCTGCGGTAGACGTCATTGCCCTCGCCGACCACGTCGCTGCCCAGCTCGCCCGCGGTCACGTGCGAGATGATCAGGTGGCTGCCGGACGGCAGAGACTCGCGGACGGTGCGGACGATGGACTGGGCCTGGTCGTCGTCGGGGATGAAGTGCAGCACCGCGACCATCAGCACCGTCAAAGGCTGCCGGAAGTCGAGGTGGCCGGTGACGTCGGGGTGGCCCAGGATCGCCTTGGGGTCGCGCATGTCACCCTCCACCACGAGGACGTCGCCGGTCTCCGCCAGCAGGGCGCGGGCGTGCACGAGCACGATCGGGTCGTTGTCGACGTAGACCACCCGCGAGCCGGGGGAGAACCTGGCCGCGACCTGGTGCACGTTGTCCTGGGTCGGCAGCCCGGTGCCGATGTCGAGGAACTGGTGGGTGCCGCCTTCCGCGACCGCGCGTACGGCCCGTCCGAGGAACGCCCGGTTGGCCTGCGCGACCTCCTTCGCGTTGGGAGAGAGCTGGATGATCTGGGCGGCGGCCTCGCGGTCGGCGCGGAAGTTGTCCTTGCCACCCAGGAGATAGTCGTACATCCGGGCCACGCTCGGCACGGTCGCGTCCACGCCCGCAGGTGCCCGCTCCTGCTCCGTCATGCCTTCTCCTTAGTCACTCGTTAAAACGATCGTAGTAGGAGAGGCAGGGGAGCATGTGCGGGATTGCCCGAATCTACGACGTAAAGGCGCTGGCCGCTGACGCGAAACTGAGCCGTCACACAGCCACGACCGCTGAGCCGTCATACAGCCGCGACACTCAGACGTTGCGCAACACCGACACGACGATGCCCAGCACCACGGCACGGTCGCCGTCGATGACGTCGTACGCGGGATTGCGAGGTTCGAGAAGAACGTGCCCGCCGCGCCGCCGGTAGACCTTCACGGTGGCCTCGTCGTCGATCATCGCGGCGACGATCTGGCCCGAGTGGGCCTCGGGCTGCTGGCGTACCACGACGAGGTCGCCGTCGCAGATGGCGGCGTCGATCATCGAGTCGCCCCGGACGCGCAGGCCGAAGACGTTGCCGCGCCCGGTCAGGTCGCGGGGCAGGGTCAGGGAGCCGTCCAGGTGCTCGTCCGCGGGGATGGGCACGCCGGCGGCGATGTCGCCGACCACCGGCACGCTCACCAGCTCGCCGGACGTCTCCGCCGCCGGGCCGCGCAGGAACAGGCGGACGTCGATGGGCCGGGTCATCGACGCGCTCCGGCGCAGGAAACCCTTGTCCTCCAGGCTTCTGAGGTGCTTCGAGACCGTGGACGCCGAACGCAGCCCGACCGCCTGGCCGAGCTCGCGGGTGCTCGGGGGGTAGCCGTACCTGATCACCCAGTCCTGGATGGCGGCCAGGATGCGCTGCTGACGCGGCGGCAGGGCGGCGGCGTCGAGGTGGTCGAACGGGTCGGCGTCGTAGGCGGTCACGGTTGAGATCGTAGAGGTGGTGCGGCGGGTACGCGGTGAGGGCGGCCTTCGGCGGGCGAGTTCGCCGGAATGCGGACTGCCGATGCGGGGAGTTCCGCCGGAGGGCCGGCCATCGGCGCGCCTGGCCCCGTACCCGGACCGGACTGGTCGTTCGCGTGCGTCACCTGCCCGATCACCCTCCGCAGGGGCTGTTATCGCAGGTCAACGGATTCTGTCGGCGGGCGGTTGTATATTCTTCCCATGACTGCGGAAGACCTGGCCGACCTGGTCCGGCTGCGGCGGGTGCGTGATCTGATCGACCGCGACTATGCGCGGCCGCTCGACGTGGCGGCGATGGCCCGCCACGCGCTCATGTCGCCGGCGCACTTCTCGCGGCGGTTCCGCGCGGCCTACGGAGAGACCCCCTACAGCTACCTCATGACCCGCCGCATCGAGCGGGCGATGGCCCTGCTGCGCGCGGGCATGAGCGTCACCGACGCGTGCATGGCGGTGGGGTGTACGTCGCTCGGCTCGTTCAGCTCGCGCTTCACCGAGCTGGTGGGGGAGACGCCGAGCGCCTACCGCGCCCGCGAGCACCGCGCCGAGACGGCCATGCCCCCGTGCGTGGCGAAGGTGCGCACCAGACCGGTCAGGCACGCCGAGATCCGGAGGGAGGCGGGACGCGAAGCCGCGGCTTAGCGTTGACCTCATGTCCATCGCACTGCAGTACTGTCACGTCACCGTCAACGACGTGGAAGAGTCGCTCGCCTTCTATCGCGACGGGCTCGGGCTCGACGTGACCAACGACGTCTCCTCGGGCGGGTTCCGCTGGGTCACCCTCGGCAGCCCGACCCAGCCGGGCCTCGAGATCGTCCTGTCCGAGCCGCACGCCGGCCGATCCGAAGCCGACGGCGACGCCGTGCGCGAGCTGCTCGCCAAGGGCGTCATGCCGATGCTCATCTTCCGTACGGACGACCTCGACGCGACCTTCGAGAAGGTGCGGGCCAGCGGCGCGGAGGTGCTGGAAGAGCCGGCCGAGCAGCCGTGGGGCCCTCGCGACTGCGCCGTCCGCGACCCCTCCGGCACCATGATCCGCATCGCCCAAGAACCGAAGGCGTAGCCGCCCACGCCGGGCCGGGTGGCTGGGACGTCTCGCTGCGACGCCGCTGGTCGCCGGGCCGTGTGGCCGGGGCGTTGTGCACGGATGCTGTCAATTACCCGGCGGCGTCTGGAGCGTCTTGCTGCGATGCCGTTGATCGACGGGCCGGGGCCGGCATGTCTCGCGGGGATGCCGCTGGTCAATGGGGTTTGGCGGGGTGGCGCCGGCGGAGCTGGTTTGGTTCTTGTCGTGGGATCGCATTACGTTGCCGGAGTGGATCTCTTCTCACGCTCATGGGATGCGTTGCTCGCGGCGGTCGCCGAGCTTCGTGGGGAGGACTTCGCGCGGCCGTCAGGGTGCCGGGGATGGCTTGTCCGGGATCTGGTGTGTCACCTGGTCATCGACGCGCAGGACGTTCTCATCACGCTGGCGACCCCCGCGGACACGGAGCCGACCCGCGATGCGGTGACGTACTGGGAGGTTTCGGATACGCCGCCGAGTGGTGAGGATCCGCTGGACGCGCTCACCGTCCGGCTGGCGGCGGCGTACGAGGAGCCTCGGCTGCTCACGTTCCATCTTGACGACGTCGGGTCCGCCGCCGGCCGGGCCGCCCGTCTCGCCGATCCGGCGCTGCGGGTCGGCACCCGTGACGAGGTTCTGACGGCGGGCGACTACCTCGGCGCGTACGTGCTGGAGTGGACGCTGCACCACCTCGACCTCGTCGCGCACCTCCCGCACATCCCGGGACCGCCCTCGGAAGGCGCGGCCCGTTCCCGCGAGATGCTGGAGAAGATCGCCGGGACGCCGTTCCCCGCGTCGTTCTCCGACCAGGACGCGCTGCTGGTCGGCACCGGGCGGCGCGATCCGACCGGCGCGGAGCGGGCCGAGCTGGGCGAACTGGCCGGGAGGTTGCCGTTCGTCCTCGGTTGACCGCCCCATCTCTCCGACCGACAGGATGATCGCATGACGGCGCAGAACGGCAAGCGGTGGAACCACAACATCCACTACCACCCGCGCATCCTGGGCGCGATCCCCGACGGTGCGAAGAGCGCCCTTGACGTGGGCTGCGGCGAGGGCACACTGGCCCGTGAGTTACGGCGGGTCGTGCCGCACGTCACCGGCGTCGACCGCGACCCGGCCGGCATCGCCCAGGCTCGCGACCACGCGGCCGCCGCGGCCGGCGTGCCTGACGCGGGCGACGCCGACGATGCGGGCGACGCGGGCGACATCGTCTACATCGAGGGCGACTTCCTCACCCATCCCTTCGAGCCCGCCTCGTTCGACGTCGTCACCTCGGTGGCGACCCTGCACCACATGGACGCCGCCGCCGGGCTGACCCGCATGCGGGACCTGCTCGCCCCCGGCGGCGTGCTGGCCGTCGTCGGGCTGGCCCGCAGCACCATGCCCAGGGACCTGCCGGGCGAGCTGGCCGCCGTCGCCGCCAATGTTCTGCACCGGGCGACGAAGAACCACTGGGAGCATCCGTCGCCCACGGTGTGGCCGCCGCCGGTGACGTACCCGGAGATGCGGGCGCTGGCCGCCGAGCTCCTGCCCGGCTCCGCGTACCGCCGCCACCTCATGTGGCGCTACAGCATCGTGTGGCGCAAGCCGCAGGACTGAACGGGCCCGTCAGAGCCAGACCGTCAGAGCCAGACGGTGGCGAGCCAGGCGGCCACCGCCGCGGCGGCCAGGAGGACGACGTTGAGCCCGATCAGCCGTGCCTCGCCCCGGCTCAGGTGCAGCGTGATGCCGCCGACCTGGAGCAGCGTGAGGCCGACGGCCGCGGCGAGGGCGAGCCACGGCGCGATCCCGGTCAGCGGCGGCAGGACGAGCCCGGCCGCGCCGAGCAGTTCCAGGGTCCCGATCACGCGGACGAACGGCATCGGGACGGCGTCGACCCAGCCCATCATCGGCCGCAGCCGCTCCTTGTCCTGGGCGACCTTCTTGCCTCCGGAGTAGAGGTACATGAGGGTCAGGAGCGCGGCGACGACCCAATAGGAAATCTCCATGAAAGGCACACCTCGGGGGTTGTTGATGTGGCCTCGGCCACGATGGTTACCACTGGTGGGGCAGCCTCATGATGCGTCACTATCGAAAGCCCTACAAAAGGCACACGCGTGTGCGTTACCCACAAGGGGCTGTCGTGTCGGAGTACGAGCACACCTGCATGATCCGGGGAGACGGGGGCCGGACGCTCCGCGCCGTACTCGACCGGATCTGCAACAAGTGGACGCTGCTGATCGTGGCGACCCTCGACCAGGGCTGCCTGCGTTTCACCGACCTGCACGAGCAGGTTCCCGGCATTTCCCAGCGCATGTTGACGCTGACCCTGCGCAACCTCGAACGCGACGGCCTGGTCTCGCGGACGGTGCATGCCGAGGTGCCGCCGCGGGTGGAGTACGCCCTGACGCCGACCGGCAAGAGTCTCATCCCGCCCGCGCTGGCGCTGGCCGGCTGGGCCATCGAGAACGTCGCGCACATCGAGGCCAGCCGGGAGGCCTACGAGGCCCGCACCTGACCCGGGTAGCCTGCACGCCATGACATCGCCGGGGGCAAGGCGGTGACGGGCCACGCCGGCGGACGGGCGCCGACGACGAAGGAGGAGACCGGTGCGCAGCAGTGAACTGGCCGCGCTGGCCGGCGTCACGATCCGTACCGTGCGGCACTACCTGCAGATCGGGCTGCTCGAAGAGCCCGAGCGCTCGGTCAACGGCTACCGCGACTACGACGTGCGCCACCTGGTCCGGCTGCTGCGGATCGGCCGCCTGACCGAGCTGGGCCTGCCGCTCGCCGAGCTCCCGGACGTGCTCGACGATCCCCAGGTCACCGAGGAGGTGCTCGACGAGCTGGACCGGCAGGCGGTCGCCGAGATCGAGCGGCTGACCAGCCGGCGGGCGGCCATCGCCCGGCTCCGCCGCGACGGCGCGATGCCCGACCTGCCGCCGGAGATGGCCGACTACGGCCAGGCCATCAAGGCCGTCGCCCCGGACACGGCCCGTCACGAGTACGAGCAGCTCCTGCTGATCTCCCACCTGATCGGCGAGAACGGGACCGCCGCCCTCGCCGGCGCCATGGCCGAGCAGGCCCTCTTCACCCCGGCCACGGCGGACCTGGTCCGGCGCTTCGGCGAACTCGGCCCGGACACGCCGTGGGAGAGCGTCGAGCGGCTCGCCGACGACATGGTGACGCGGTACCTGCCCCTGCTGGAGAACTGGCCGGACGTCGAGTTCGGCGCCGACGTCTCCTCGATGCTCGCCGCCTACGGCGAACGCCACCTCAACGAGCAGCAGCACCGCGTGAACCGGCTGTTCGTGGAGCGGGTGATGGACCGGCTGGCGAGCGGGAACGCGCGGGCGCACGGCGACCAGCCGCCCGAGCCCGCCTGATCCCTACGAAACAGGGCGCGCCGGCTCAGGGAGCCGTCTGCTGGGAGGCCGCGATGCCGGTGAGGATGCGCTGCAGGCCGGAGGCGAACTGTTCGGCCGGGCTCAGGTCGGCTGCCGCGGTGAGGCTCGTGACCCGGGGATAGTCGCCGCTTTCGATGATCTTGCGCATGTAGGGGGCCACGTCGGCGCGCCACTCGTCCTCGGTCTGGCCGGTGCGCCGCTGGGTCTCCTTCTCGGCGAGCTCGCGCATGACCGCCCCCCGTACGTAATCCCTGATCAGCCCGACGACCGAGCCCGCCGCGGCGACGTCGGAGGTCAGCGGGGCGGCCGCGGTGAGGGCGCGCTCCAGGCCGCGCAGCCAGTTGGGGCCGAGCGAGGGCCGGGTCGCCAGCAGCGGGGCGAGCCAGGGGTGCCGCAGCCACAGCTCGCGCTCGTGGTGGGCGTACGCCTCCAGGTCGGCGCGCCAGTCGCCGGTCAGCGGCACCTGGTCGTCCTGCACCGTGTCGGCCATGAGGTCGAGCAGGTCGTCGCGGCTGTCCACGTAGCGGTAGAGCGACGTCGTGCCCGTCGAAAGCTCGGCGGCGACGCGGCGCATCGACACCGCGTCGAGCCCTTCGGCGTCGGCGATGGCGACGGACACGCCGACGATGCGCTCCACGCTCAGGGCCTGCCTCTTCGGCCGGTACGGCTCACGCTCCCAGACAAGCGGCATGGACACGACTCTACCGGAATGGCTACAGTGTTCCCATGAACGGGCACACTGTATCCACTGATGTTCTGATCGCCGGCGGCGGATCCGTCGGCCTGATGCTCGCGGTGCTGCTGCGCCACCATGGCGTCAAACCCCTGGTCGTCGAGGAGAAACCGGAGCTGTCACCCCATCCCAGGGCCAACGGCATCGGGCTGCGAACGGTGGAGATTCTGCGCGAGGTCGGCCTGGCGGAAGCGGTCGACGAGGCCGCGATCGACCTGCGGGCGGGCAAGATCAAGGGGCGTACGCTGGCCGAGGCCGACTTCACCGACGGCGTGGCGTGGAAGGCGAGGGGCGAGAGCGAGTTCACGTACACGCCGGCCAGGATCCGCGGCACCTGCGCGCAGAACCGGTTCGACCGCGTACTGATCACCAAAGCGGGCGACGTGGAGTTCGGCGTGGCGCTCGACTCGTTCGAGCAGGACTCCGACGGCGTCACGGCCACCCTGTCCGACGGGCGGGTGGTGCGGGCGCGCTATCTCGTGGGGGCCGACGGCGTGCGCAGCCGGGTCCGGCGGATCCTCGGCCTCGGCGTCACCGGCCCCGGCGCGATGGGCAGGGAGACGACGAGCGTGCTGTTCGGTGCCGAGCTGCGGCCGGAGCAGCCGTTCGCGATGTGCGACATCGAGCATCCTGACGCGCGCGGCCTGCTGGTGACGGTCGACGGCGAGCGCGAGTGGGTCTTCCTCACCACTCTCGGCACCGAGCCGACCCCCGAGCTCATCCGCACGGCGCTCGGCGACCCGTCGATCGAGGTGGAGATCCGCAGCGTGCTGACGTTCAGGGGGCGCGGCCAGGTGGCCGACCGGCTCTCCGACGGGCGGGTCTTCCTGGTGGGCGACGCGGCGCACGCCATCCCGCCGCTGGGCGCGTTCGGGCTGAACACCGGCGTCGCCGACGCGCACAACCTGGCCTGGAAGCTCGCGCACGTGCTGCGCGGCGAGGCCGGGCCCGAACTGCTGGAGACCTACCACGAAGAGCGCCATCCGGTGGCCTTGATGACGATGGAGCAGGCGCGCCTGCGGTTCGAGGACCCGTCCCTGCACTGGGGCAAGGACATGGCGCGGGCGCGCCAGGCGGTGGGGGCGATGAACGCGCCGGTGGTGCACATGGGGTACCGGTACGGCGGCGCGGAGCTCCCCTCCACCGAGGACGTCGCGCTCGGCTTCGACGGGTCGCCGGGATCGCGGCTGCCGCACATGTGGGTGGCCGACGGGGTGTCCACGCTGGACCTCGTCGGGTCGCGGTGGTGCGTCGTCACAGCCGATCCCGGCGTTCCGGCCGACGTCCCGGTGCACGTGGTGGACGGGTGGCCGTACGGGACGCTGCTGGTCCGGCCCGACGGCTACATCAGCCGCCGGTACGAGTAGCGCAACGGCCGCCGGCAGGAGTGGCGCGCTCGGGCCTGGTCGAGTCGTCAGCCTGGCCCGACGCATCACCTCTCATAGCGAAAAATCCGTTTTCTCGGTATGCCGGCGCCTGCTAGAACGCTGTGATGACGGATCGCGGAATCGTAGTGGTCGGAGCCGGCATTGTCGGGGCGTCCCTGGCGTACCACCTGTCCGGGCGCGGCCGGCCCGTCACGCTGATCGACGCGGGCCTGCCCGCATCGGGCGCCACCCACGCGTCCTTCGCCTGGATCGGCCGACCGGCCGTCAGCGACCTGCCCTCGGCGCCGCTGCGCTACCTCGCGCTGGAGGAGTACCGGCGGCTGGAGAAGGAACTCGGCGAGCTGTCGATCCGCTGGTCGGGCGCCATCACCTGGGACGGTTTCGACGCGACGGGACCACGCATCGACGACGTCCGAGCGCTGGAACCACACCTGCTCGACCCTCCGGCCGTGGCCGTCCATCGCTCGGAGGACGCCGCCTTCGACCCGGTCGCGACAACGGAACTCCTAGTCACCGCCGCCCGTGACCGGGGCGCGCGGGTGCTGACGGGGGTACTGGCGACCGCTCTCGACCACCGCCCGAGCACAGTGAGCGGTGCGGGTACGACCGCCTCTGACCAGAACGCGACCACGGTGAGCGGCGTCCATACGACTGCCGGGTTCCTGCCCGCCGAAACCGTCGTCCTGGCAGCCGGCACCGGCACGGTCGCCCTGTGCGCCGGGATCGGGGTCGCCCTGCCCGTCGCGCCGTCGCCCGCCATCCTCGTCCGGCTGAGCGCGGCGCCGGGCCTGGTCCGGACGATCGTCGCGACGTCGTCGCTGGAGGTCCGGCAGCTCGACGACGGTACGGTGCTGGCGCCCGAGGCGTACAGCGGCGAGAAGGACCAGGCCGCGCTCCTCGCGACCGCCCGGCGGGTCCGCGACCGGTTCGCCGCCTCCTTCGCCGGAGCCGATGACACGAAGGTCCTTTCCGCCGAGATCGGCTGGCGCCCGATGCCCGCCGACGAGGAGCCGATCATCGGCCGTCCCGCCGGCACTCATGGTCTGTACGTCGCCGTCATGCACTCGGCGATCACCCTGGCCGCCGCAGCCGGCCGCCTGGCCGCCTCCGAGATCCTCACCGGGGTACCGGCCCCCGAACTCGCCGGCTGCCGACCGGACCGCTTCCACTGATCCCCCCGCGACGAGCCGACCCGCCGCCACGGCGTGCCGGTCGTTCGTCGTGGTCCGGCCGACCGCTGGCGTGCACTGGCACTGGCCCGCCCGCTGCCCGCTCCCAGCCGCTCGCCGGCTCGCCCGCCTCTCGCTGGTCGTCGGTTCGTTCCTGCGCCGCGCAGCTCGTGTCGCCTGCCGCTTGACGCGCGTTGACTTGGACGCGACGTCATGGTTTTGGCTGTACCCAAGCCGACACCGAGTCCGGCGCGGGGTTCGATCCCCGAGCTCGACGCCGCGTTCGATGCGGGGCGTGCGGTTCGGGGACCTTCTGACCTCGCCGTTCTGTCGCGAGTGCGAGCCGGCCGGGTGTCCGTGGCCGACCTGCCTGGAACGGTCACGAGCCAGCCTGGGACAGTCGCGCGCCAGCCGGACATGTCAGGACGCGTTTCGTCGGCCATCATCCTTCGGCAACGGGAGAACACACATGTCATATCGCAGGAAACCGGCCGTCGCTTTGGGCGCCGCAGCGCTGACGCTGCTCTCTGGCAGCTACGCCGCCCCGGCTCAGGGGCAGGCCATCCCAGCGGCCGGCCAGATCACGCAGATCGGTCAGCGGGCCGTGGCGGGTGGCGGGCTCGCCGTCCCGGCCGCCGCTGCCCAGGCTGGCCAAGGAGCTGAGGCCGGCCGAGTTGCTGAGGCTGGCCAAGTCGTTCAGGCCGGTCGGCGGGACGTATCCGCGAGCACCAGCCTGAAGCGGTTCTACCAGCAGAAGCCCGTGTTCAAGCCGTGCGATCCCCCCAAACTGCCGCCCGGCGCCCCCATCGTGAGAACCGAGTGCGCGCGGCTCAAGGTGCCGCTCGACTACCGGAAGCCGAACGGCAGGCAGGCGGAGATAGCGTTGCTGCGGGTGCCCGCGCGTGGCAAGAATCGGATCGGGTCGCTCGTGCTGAACCCCGGCGGTCCCGGCTTCCCCGGCACCACCCACGCGGCCCTGACCGCCGCCGTGTGGGCCAAATCGCCGATCACCGAGCGTTTCGACCTGGTCGGGTTCGACCCGCGCGGCGTCGGTGGCTCCAAGCCGGCGCTCGACTGCTACACCGACGCCCAGCGCGACCACGACGCGAAGCTCTCCTCGACCCCGGCCGGTCTGGACGACTGGACCGAGCGGGAGACGCGCCGGCTGGTCGAGCGGTGCGCCGCGCGTTCCGGTGGCAGGCAGGTGCTCGCGCACGTCGGCACCCGCGACGTCGCACGGGACATGGACGTGCTGCGTCAGGCCCTGGGCGATGCGAAGCTCTCCTACGCGGGCACCAGCTACGGCACCCGGCTCGGCGCCGTGTACGCGGAGATGTTCCCGCGCAACGTCCGCGCGCTGGTGCTCGACGGGGCGATGGACCCGATGGCGGGCACGTACGAGCGGCGCGTCCAGCAGGCCACCGGCCTGCAGCGTTCGTTCGAGCGCATGGCCGCGTCGTGCGCCACGCGGCCGGACTGCCCGCTCGGCACCGACCCGAAGCGTGCCACCCAGGTCTTCCAGCGGCTCGTCCGGCCGCTGATCGGCAAGCGGGCGCGGACCTCCGACGGGCGCGGACTGACGTTCGAGCAGGCGATGGAGGGGATGACGGCCGCGCTGTACGGCCCGGCGGCCTGGCCCGCCGCGATCGCCGGCATCGCGGAGCTCAAGGCCGGCAAGGGCGACACCCTGCAGAAGCTGCGCGACGGCTACCACGAGCGTGGCGCCGACGGGCGCTACAGCGGCTCGCTGGAGGCCACGCTGGCGATCAACTGCCTGGACGAGGAGCGCCACACGCCGGCGCGGGAGACCGCGATGAACCGGGCGTGGTTCAAGGCGGCCCCGTTCACCGACCACGGCCGTACGATCAGGCAGGCACGCGACGGCTGCGAGCACTGGCCCGTCAAGCCGACGCTCGGCTACCCCTACGCCACGAACATCAAGGGCCTGCCCGCCACGCTGACGGTCTCCGTCACGGGCGACCCCGTGACGCCCCACCAGGGCGGCGTCAACCTGGCCAAGGCGCTGGGCGGCGGCCTGCTCACCGTTGAGGGCGAGCAGCACGGCGCTCTCCTAACGGGCAACGCCTGCGTGAACAAGGTCGTGAGCGCGTACCTCATCGACCTCGAAACCCCGGCCGCAGGGGCCCGCTGCAAGCTCTGAACGGCACACTCACAGGTCCGGCGGCGTGGTGGCCGGGCCGGTGAGGTGGGCCTCGGCGCTTCTGCGGAAGGCGGCCACGAGGCGGCTGCGGTCGCCGGCGCGGGTGGCCAGCACGACCTGGCTGGGCGCCACCCCCTCCAGCGGCACCGTGGTGAGGTCGGAACGCAGACCCCTCACGGCTGCGCCGACCGGGACGATGAGCACGGCCTGCCCACCGGCCACGAGTTCCAGCTTGTCCTCGGACTCCTCGATGAGCGGGCCGTCGGGCGCCGCGCTCCCGTCCGGCCGGGGGTCGGCGCGCCAGAAGGCGTTCCAGTCGGGGTCGGGGTCGGGCACGCGGGGGATGGGTTCGCCGGCGATGTCGTCGAGGGTGACCGCCTCCTTGCCCGCCAGGCGGTGATCCGCGCGTACGAGCAGCGCCCTGGGCTCGTCGTAGAGCACCGTGACGTGCAGCCCGTCGGTGGGGAACGGCAGGCGGGCGAGCACCGCGTCGACCCGGTGGTCGAGCAGCGCGGCGCGGGGCTCTCTCCAGCCCAGGTGCAGGATGCGCACCTCGGCGTCGGGATGCCGGCGGCGCAGGTCGCGCACCGCCGGGGCGAGCGTGAGGTTGCAGATGTAGCCGACGACGATCCGCGTGGGCCGCGCGGCGGCCCTGGCGGACGCCGTGGCCTGGGTGGCGGTACGCAGCAGGGACGTCGCGAGCGGCAGGAACACCTCTCCGGCCTCGGTGAGCCGGGTGCCCTGCGGGGTGCGGTCGAGCAGCCGGGCCCCCACCTGCTGTTCGAGGCGGCCGATCTGCCGGCTCAGCGAGGACTGGGTGAGGTGCAGGTCCGCGGCGGCCCGGCCGAAGTGCCGGTGCCCGGCGACGACGGTGAACGCGCGCACCAGCCGCAGATCGAGGTCCTCCGGAGGGCGCGGTGAGTCGGGCATGAGATCAGCGTAGCTCTGCCTGCCGCCCCCGCTGGCTGCGGTGATGCACGGATCGGGATGCCTCTTGCGGAACGCTCATTGGACTCGGGACGTCGCCCGGTCGCAAGCTGGGAACGCCGGCCGGGCACCGACGGGTGGCCCCTCAGGGTGCGCCGTAGGGGGTGCGCCGGCCGCCACGTTCGTCTGAGTAATTCGGAGGATCTTCATGGGGAGCAGCACCGTCGTCGACGCGGCCCGCCGAGCCCTGGGGCCGGTCGGCATCGCGCTGCCGGCCACGCTCACCGACCCGATCGACATCGACAAGCAGCGCGAGGCCGTCGTCCGGCTGGAAAGCGCCGGCTACCGCACCGTCTGGACCAACGAGGTCGTCGGCGGCAAAGACGCCCTCGTGCAGATGGCCGTGCTGCTGGCCGCCACCCGGCGGACGGTGTTCGGCACCGGCATCGCCAACATCTGGGCCAGGGAGCCCGAGACCCTGCACGGCGCCGCCTCCGTGCTGGCCCAGGCCTATCCCGGCCGGTTCGTGCTGGGCGTCGGGGTCGGGTACGCGCAGCAGGCGGCCGCGACCGGGCGGGAGTTCGGCAGCCCGCTGAGCAGGATGCGCGACTACCTCGACCGCATGGACGGCCCGACGATGCCGCCCGCCCCGGACGCGCCGTACGCCAGGATCGTCGCCGCGAACGGCCCGAAGATGCTCGCCCTGGCCGGTGAGCTCGCGGACGGCGCGCTGCCGGCCGGCGGGCCTCCCGCGTTCACCACGCAGGCCCGCCAGGTGCTCGGCCCGGACAGGCTGCTGGTCATCGGGCTCTCCATGGTGCCTGGCGACGACCCCGTCCGGGCGAGGGAGATCGCACGGGAGCGGGTGGCGGCCGGGCTCGCCCAGGCGTGGTTCGCGGCCGCCGTGGCCCGGCTCGGCTTCACCGAACAGGAGATCGCCGACGTGAGCGACCGGCTGGTGGACACGATGATCGCCCACGGCGACCCGGCGGCGATCACGGCCAAGGTACGTGAGCACCTGGCCGCCGGCGCGGACCACGTGGCGCTCCTGCCGGCGATCGGCACCGACTTCGCGACCAGCGTGGACCAGGCCGAGTGGCTCGCCCCGGCCCTGCACGACCTCCACTGAACGGCACCGCCCCGCCGCGCCTCGCGTTCGGCAGGGCGGCGCGGGATCAGGCGGCGCGGCCCGCCTTGAGCCGCGCCGTCGTGTCGACGACGCGGCGGGCCTGGTGGCGGGCCGCCTGGAGGGTGGTCTCGCTGGGCATCCCGTCCCCGGCCACGTGGGAGGTCCCGTACGGATTGCCCGTCTCGAACTGGACGGCATCGGTGTATCCGGGCGGCACGATGACGCCACCCCAGTGGTAGAACGTGTTCCCCAGCGCCAGGATGGTCGACTCGTGCCCGCCGTGCGCGGTGTTGGCGGCGGTGAAGGCCGAATACACCTTGTCGGCGAGCTTGCCCTGGAACCACAGGGGCCCGGTGGTCTCGATGAACGCCCTGAGCTGGCTGGCCGGATTGCCGAAACGGGTGGGCGTGCCGAACAGCACGGCGTCGGCCCAGAGCAGGTCGTCATGACCGGCCTCGGCGACGTCCGCGGTCTCTTGCAGGTGCGCCGCCCACTCGGGGCTGGAGCCGATCGCCTCCGGCGGGGCCGACTCCGCGACCTTGCGCAGCCGTACGTTCGCGCCGGCCTTCTCCGCCCCCTCGGCGACCGCCCGCGCCAGGGCGTGGACGCGGCCTGTGGCACTGTAGTAGATGACCGCGACGTTCACGGGTTCCATGATGAGGTGTCCTTCCTTCAGAGACTTCCGCCGGTACGACGACACAGCCCCGCGCGATGTGAGGTGACCCGCCGGCCTCACATTCCGGCGCGGCGCGTCGTCGTACGAGGATGAGAGAGAAGGAATCCGGCCACACCATGACCCACCCACCCGCACCGGAGGACGGCCGGCCCGACCCGGGCCTGAACGCGCTCATGAGCGAGCGCCGCCAGCTGATCGGCCTCGCCTACCGGCTGCTGGGCTCCCTGGCCGACGCCGAGGACGTCGTCCAGGAGACCTACGCCCGCTGGTACGCCATGTCGCCGCCTCAGCGCGAGGCCATCGACTCGCCGGGCGCCTGGCTGACCAGGGTGGCCGGCCGGATCTGCCTCGACGTGCTCGGCTCGGCCCGGGCCAGGCGCGAACGGTATGTGGGGGAGTGGATCCCCGAGCCGCTGCTCGACCACGGCGAACTGCTCGGCGGCCGGCCCAGTGCCGTCCCGCCCGACCCGGCCGACCGGGTCACCCTGGACGAGTCGATCACGATGGCCTTCCTCGTCGTGCTCGAATCGATGACCCCGGCGGAACGCGTCGCGTTCGTGCTGCACGACGTCTTCGGCTACCCCTTCGCCGAGGTGGCCGAGATCGTCGGCCGCACCCCGGCCGCCTGCCGCCAGCTGGCCACCTCGGCCCGCCGCCGCATCGATCACACGCGGACCCCCGCGCCGCCCGCCGACCGGCACGCCGGCCTCGTCAGGGCCTTCAAACAGGCATGGGAGAGCAAGGACATCGCCGCCCTCATCGGCGTGCTCGCCCCCGACGTCACGGCGACGGGCGACGGCGGCGGGCTCGTCACCGCGGTGCCGCACCCGGTCCGCGGCGCCGAGGCGGTCGCCCGCTTCTTCGCCGACCGGGCCGGCGCGCTGCCTGATCTGGTGCTCTCGGAGTGCACGGTCAACGGGCGGCCGGGGCTGGTGGCCGAGCAGGATGGGGTCGCCGTGTCGGTGATGGCGTTCGACGTCGCGGACGACCGGATCATCCGCATCTGGGCCGTGCTCAACCCGGACAAACTCCGGTCGTGGACGGCGGGCTGACCCGCGTGCCGCCGACCGGCACAGCCACTCCGGCCGATCCCCGCCGTCTCCTCGGCGGGGATCGCGCGCCGGCGATCAGCGCGGTGAAACCTCACGCCGGCGATCAGCTCAGTCCGAACGACTCCTCCAGGTAGGCCATCGCCCCCACGGGCTCCTCGGCGAAGAAGACCAGGTCGGTGAGGGGACGCGGCAGGAAGCCCTCCTCCTCCATCCGCCGGAACTGCTCCTTCAGCCCGTCGTAGAAACCCGCCGTGTTCAGCAGCACGACCGGCTTGTCCGTGCGCCCGTGCTTCTTCAGCTCCAGGATCTCGGTGGCCTCGTCCAGCGTGCCCGTGCCGCCCACCATGATGACCACGGCGTCGGCCTTCTCCAGCAGCAGCCGCTTGCGCTCGCCGAGGTCGGCCGCGATCACCATGTCGTCCACGCCTTTGCGCGCCTTGGCGGCCAGGAAGTCGACCGAGACGCCCATCAGCAGCCCGCCCGCCGCGTGCACGCCGTCGGCCACCACCTTCATCAGGCCCACGTCGGAACCACCCCACACCAGGGTGTGCCCGCCCTGGCCGATCAGCTCAGCGAACTCGCGGGCGGGGCGGGTGTAGGTCTCGGACAGGTCGGCGGCGGAAAGGAAGACACAGATGTTCATGCGCACCACCGTACGAGGTGTGAGTAGGGCGTACCTACTCATGCGCAGGCAGGGTGGCCGCCTTATCACTGAAGGACGTTCATCCTCAGACAAGGAGATCGCGGTGAATCGCACCCTCAGCCTGCTCGGCGCCGCCGGCGTCGTGGCCCTGGGCGTCCTGCCGGCCCTGAGCACGCCCGCCACGGCGGCGCCCAACTGCGCCGCCGCGGCGGCGTACTACGACAGCGCCCCGACCAGCGCCAACCTCGCCATGCTCCGCCAGGCGGTGCACTGCCTGATCGACGCCGAGCGGGCCGCGGTAGGGCTCGGCCCGCTGTCCGTCAACACGCCGCTCACCAACGCGGCGAGCGGGCACGCCGCCGCCGCGGCCGCGATCAAGTGGTGGCGGCCGGGCGCCGACTCGCATCGGAACCCGCAGACCGGCTCCACGCCGGGCAGCCGCATCACGGCCGCCGGCTACTGCCCGAACCCCGTCTCCTGGTCCTACGCCGAGACCACCTACACCGGCTGGGGCACCGGAGCGGGCACACCCCGGGCCGCCGTGCGCTGGTGGGTGCACATCAGCACGTACGGGCACCGCCAGATCGTGCTCAGCCCGACGCTGAGGGACCTCGGGGTCGGCGTCGCGGCCGGGTCGGCGGACCCGGCCGGCGCGGGCTCACCGGGCGGTGGCACGTACGTGGTCGACTTCGGCCGCTGCCAGCGCTGACAACCCCGCCGGCCAGGTCGCCGGCCGGTATTGACAACCCGTCGGCCCGTACGCGCGGGCCGGCGGAAAGCGGACGGCAAGCACGGTCGAGTCGGCGAAAGCGGACGGCAAGCACGGCCGGGCCGGCGGAAAGCCGACGGCAAGCAGCGCGCAAACTCCTGTCGCCTCGATGCAAGCGGTCCGCGTTACACATAGTGACGTCACCACTACGAAAGGATCACTCCGATGTCGCGCTCCCGTGCCATCCTCGGCCTCCTCACCGCTCTCGGAACGGCGGCCACGGCCGTCGCCGTCACGGCCGCTCCCGCGAGCGCCACCGCCTGTGACCCCGCCCTCGTGGCGCCCGCCGGCAGCCTCGTCGGCAACCTGTGGCGCTCCAACGGCGGCGAGCGCAGCGTCTACGGCTGCCCGACCACCAAGGAGTACGGCTACGCCGGCAAGCGCGGCTCGTACCAGTTCTTCCGCAACGGCAAGATCGTCTGGTCGCCCAACCTGGGCAACGGCACCCTGGTCCGCGCCTACTACGCCGGCGGCAAGGCCGTCTTCCGCTGGAGCGGCCTCGGCCGCGACTGGGACTTCTTCAACGTCCGCTGGAGCATCAACGGCGGCAAGGCCACCCAGGTGAAGGTCGCCAGGGAGACCCCGTGGAGCGGCGTGTACGCGGTGAACCCCAGCTGCCAGGACGGGGTCTGCATGACCTCCAACGGCCATGGCGGTGTGCTCAAGGCCGCCTTCATCGTGCAGGGCTGCGACCGCGGCACCTTCAGCTCCGACTGCGGGCCCTGGAGCATCGCCACCTCGGTCAAGGCCCCCTACTGACCCGCCTCCATGGATCCCGCCTCCGCCGAGCCCGGGTCACACCGATCGCCGCCTGCCGCCCGGCGGCGGTCGGCTGATCGTCCCGGGCTCTCACGCGTCCCCCAGCAGCCCGACGTCGGACACCGGCCCGATGTGGCCGAGCTTGTCGGGGTTGGCCACCGAGTGGATCGCCTGCACCACGCCGTCGGCCACGTCGAGCTCGACCACGGCCGCCACGCGTCCTTCCCCGTCGTACAGCACCGCGCCCGGCCGGCTGTTGACCCAGGCCAGGCGGGGCAGGACGCCGAGCCGTCTGGCCCGGCGCAGCCCCGCGACCAGCATCCGCGCGGTACGCAGCGACCCGGCCGCCGGGCTCCCGATCGACGGCGCCTTGCCGCCCCCGTCGCCGTGGAGCACCACGTCGGGCGCGAGCAGGCCGAGCAGCGCGTCCATGTCGCCGCCCCCGGCCGCCTCGAAGAACCTGCGGGCCAGCTCCTCGCCCGCCGCCCGCTGCGCGGGCCCGCCGCGCACCTTGCGCCCGGCGGAGATGTGCTGCCTGGCGCGGGTGAAGATCTGGCGGCAGTTCACCTCGGTCTTGCCGGTGATCCTGGCCACGTCCTCGTAGCCGTACCCGAACACCTCGCGCAGCATGAACACCGCCCGCTCCACCGGCGACAGCGACTCCAGCAGCACGAGGAACGCCATCGACAGCGAGTCGGCCAGCTCGGCGCGCTCGGCCGGCCCCTGGCCGTCGGCGGGCACGACGACCGGCTCGGGCAGCCAGTCGCCCACGTACGTCTCCCGCCGCACCCGCGCCGACCGCAGATGATCGATGCCCAGCCGCGTCACCGCCGTCGTCAGGTACGCCTTCAGGTCGGCGATCACGGTGCCCGCCCGGCGCGCCCGGGTCAGGCCGAGGAACGCGTCCTGCACGATGTCCTCCGCGTCGCCCACCGATCCGGTCATCCCGTAGGCGATGGAGAACAGCAGCGGCCGGTACGCGGTCGTGCCCGTCTCGTCCGCCGGTTCGGGCAGGGGCTCCCGTGCCGGTCTTTCGCCGCTCATCTCCATGGCCTTCCCGTTCCGGGGCGTTTCCGCACGACGTCAAGCGTTCCAGGACGCTTCCGTACAACGTCGAGTGGGGTGTCGAGCGGGGTGTCGAGGGCGGCGTTCACCAGGCGACGGGGCCGAGGCGGTCGATGAAGATCCCGCTCGGCCCGTCGGGGCCGAGCGTCGCGAGCTCCACGATCGGGTCGCTGCCCTCGGTGACCGTCAGCTGGCCGGTGTGGTGGTTCATGTCGGTCGCGGTGAACTTGCGGTTCGCGACCTCTCCCGGGGTGAGCAGGTTGAACTTGATCTCCGGGAGGGCCTGGGCGTACCGGACGGTGATCATGTTCAGCGCGGCCTTCGACGAGCTGTAGGCGAGCTCGTGCATCTTCGAGACGGGCTGCTCGGGATCCGTCACGACCGCGAAGGAGCCGCCGCCGCTGGACACCATCACCACCCGCGGGTTGGCCGCGGCCCTGAGCAGGGGGAGGAATGCGTGCGTGACCCGGACCGGGCCGTACACGTTGGTGTCGTAGACGGCGTGCAGCTCGTCGGCCGTGGCGTCGGCGGGGGTGACCACGTTGCCCGGCGCGCCGGCGTTGTTGACCAGCACGTCCAGCCGGTCGGTGTGCTCGCGGACGCGCCGTACGGCGTCGGCCACCGACTCGTCCGAGGTCACGTCCAGCGGCACCATGACCACGTTCGCGCCGTCCGCGGCCAGCTTGGCGGCGGCCGTCCTGCCGCGCTCCGCGTCGCGCGAGCCGAGGAAGATCGTCCAGCCGAGCTCGCCGAGCCGCCGGGCCGTTTCGAGGCCGAGTCCCTTGTTGCCTCCGGTGATCAGCACCGAGGTCTGCTCCGTGTTCGTCATGCCCTCTAAGACGGGCTCCCGCGTCCTGCTGTGACACCCTGTGAGCGAGCTCACACGGGCGCGCATCCAGCGGTCGTCGTCGGCGGTTGTCGGCGGGGGTCATCGGCCGTAGGAACGCACCCGGACTTTACGTAGTGAATTCCCCGTCAAAGCAGAGCGAAATAAGTGGATATATCCCGTTTGATGTGATTTACGGGCATATTGTGCTATTTGGAAAGTGGCAACGGGGGGAGGACTACGATGGCTGGATCAAGCGGCTTCCCAGAAGGAGGCGGCTGCGGGCGGCGTCGCTGGCGTCGTCGTCGCTGCCGCCGTCGCAGGCGCTGGTGGGGCGGCTGGGGAGGCCCATGGGGCGGACCCTGGGGCGGCCCTTGGGGCGGAGGCTGGCACTGGTGGTGAACCGGACCGGCTCATGAAGCCGCGGGCCGTGGCGGTTTCCGAACGCACCTGAAACCAGTCCCCGTTGGCGGTGCCTGACGGATTCCGCCGCGAGCCCGCATCAGCCCTGCGCGATCACCAGAAGGAGTGAGGTGCGGAATTCACCGGACGCGCGGGGCGCGATGCCGAGCGGGACGGAAGACGAGACCATTCACAGCGCGCTTCCGCACGCCACGGGTGGCCGCAGGATCGAATGGGCGGCGGTGCCCGGGCGGGTCGCCGCCGGAATGGAGCGGCTGCTCGGCAGCAGGGTGATCGACGCGGTCAGCCAGCCTGGCGGTTTCTCGGAGGGTCTGGCCGCGCGGGTGCGGCTGGCGGACGGCGGGCGCGCCTTCGTCAAGGCGGCCAGTTCACGTACGGCGCCCGTGGTGGCGGGCTTCCATCGCAGGGAGATCGCGATCTCGCGGACGCTTCCCCGGACGGTGCCGGCGGCTCGGCTGCTGGACGCGTACGACGACGGCGACTGGGTGGCGCTGATCTTCGAGGAGATCCCCGGACGGTTGCCAGCCCAGCCGTGGCGGCCCGACGAACTGGAGCACGTCCTGGCCGCCGTGACCGAGCTGACCCAAGCTCTGACGCCGTCCCCGGTGGACGAACGACTCCTCGCCCGGCCACGCCTGGGCGGCTGGACCGCTCTGGCGACCGCCGCCTCCTCGGACACCGGCACCGCAGAAGCTGCGACGAGCGCCGCTCCGGAACGAGCCGCCACGACGAGCGCCGCAGCGGAACCATCCGCCGCCGGCACCGTCCGGGAAAGGCTGGCGACGCTCTCGCCGTGGGCGGCCCGGCACCTCGACGACCTGGCCGCGCTGGAGGAGCGCACCGCGCCCGCCCTCACCGGCCGGACCCTCCTGCACGGCGACCTGTACCCGTTCAATCTCCTGCTGCACGAACGGCGCGTCTTCGTCGTCGACTGGCCGCACGCCTGGGTCGGCGCCGCACACTGCGACGTGGTGACGTTGCTGGCGGGCGTGTCGCTCAGCGGCCTGGATCCGCAGCCCATCGCCGAACGCCATCCGCTGACCCGCGACCTGGACCCGGCCCAGATCGATGCGGTGCTGGCGGCGCACTCCGGCTTCCTCCTCCGCACCGCCGCCTCGATGGGGCCCGGGACCGATCGCCGCCTGGTGGACATGATGACCGCCCTGGGCCTCGCCTCCCTGCGTTGGCTCAGGAACCGCCGGTGACGCCGACCGTTCCTCAGCACCGGCTGAAGCTCCGCCGGTGAGGCCGCTGCGAAGCGCCGGCTGAAGATCGGCCGTGCGACCGCGCCTCCTCGGCTAGGGTCTCGGCGCATGAACGCGGACGACTGGCTGAGCGACACCCGGACCTCCTACGACACGGTCGCATCCGGCTATGCCGACCAGTTGCGCGGGGCGGTGGCCGAGCGGCCGTACGTCCGCGCGGCGCTGGAACTCTTCGCCGACCTGGTCCGCGCCGCAGGGGACGGCCCTGTGGCCGACGTGGGGTGCGGGCCAGGCCACGTCACCGCCCATCTGCGGGACCTGGGCGTGGACGCGTTCGGCATCGACCTGTCGCCCGGCATGATCGACGTGGCCCGGCGCGACCACCCCGGCCTGCGATTCGAGGTCGGCTCGATGACCGAGCTGGATCTTCCGGACGCCTCGCTCACCGGCCTGCTCGCCTTCTGGTCGCTGATCCACGTGCCCGACGACGAGCTCCCCGCCGTCTTCGGGCACTTCCACCGGGTGCTGCGCCCGGGCGGAGTGCTGCTGACCGGCTTTCACGTCGGTGACGGCTCGGTGCTGAAGACGAGTGGGTACGGCGGCCGTCCGATGAAGGTGTACGTGCACCGCCGCCGCCCCGAGCAGGTGGCGGACCTGCTGCGCGACGCCGGGTTCACCGTGGAGGCCCAGTTGCTGTTGCACCTCGACGAGAAGGTTCCAGGGGCGATGTTGTTCGCGCGGCCGAGCCAGGACGGCCCCGCCTGAGGGGAGGGTGTCACATTCGGGGGCGCCGATTCGTCGGACAGGTGAAGACTTTCGTCCAGGGAGAAGACACATGTCCCAGTCAGGCAGCAACAAAGAGACGTTCCTGCGCTTCCACGAGGTCGTCAACGGTGGCGACGGGGAGCTCATCGCGAAGGCGATCGACGAGCTCGTCCGTCCGGACGTGCTGTTCCACGCGCCGGTGCCGATGGGCACGACGGGCCCGCAGGCGATGAAACAGGTGTGGGAGGTGCTCCTTCGTGCGTTCCCCGACATCCGGGTCACGGTCGAGGACGTGATCTCCGAGGGCGACAAGGTCGTCTCCAGGAACACGGTCACCGGAACCCACCAGGGCGAGTTCAGGGGTCTGGCGCCGACGGGCCGCTCCGTCACCTACGGCGAGATCTTCATCGCCCGCTTCGAGGACGGCAAGGTCGCCGAGCTGTGGGGGGTCGTCGACGTCTTCTCCCAGCTGAAGCAGCTCGGCGCCATCCCGGTCTGACCAGGCCGGGCAGGGCGGGCAGGGCGAGCGAGGCGGTCAGCCCGCGGTGACGATCAGCTTGCCGTTCTTGGGGGTGCCGTGGCGTTCGAGCTCGGTCAGCACCGGGATCGCGTCGGCGAGCGGCACGGTCCTGGCGATCGGGATCCGCAACGCTCCCTGCGCGGCCAGCCGCGTCACCAGGTCGAGGTCGTTCGTGCTGGGCCGGCCCATCAGCACCTGGTAGGGCCCCGGCAGGGCGCTTCGCGCGAACTTCAACGCCGTGGGGACGATGTCCAGGATGCGGCCGCCGGGCTTCAGCAGCGTCCGCGCCGCTGCGGCGGAGAGCGTGCCGGCGGTGTCGAAGACCAGGTCGAAGCGCCCTTCGAGCTGCTTCGGGTCGAAGCCGAACGTGACGATCGGGTCGACGCCGAGCTCGCGTGCCTCCTGGACGACGGTGGCCCGGCAACTGCCGCCCACCGAGGCGCCCGACATCAGCGCGATCTGGGCGGCGGCCCGGCCGACGCCGCCCAGGCAGCCGTTGATGAAGACGCTCTGCCCTGGCCGCACCTTCCCCTTGCCGAGTATGGCCTGGAACGCGGTGATCCCGACGACCGGGATCGCCGCGGCCTGCTCGTAGGAGAGCTCCACCGGCTTGCGTACCACCGTCTGCTCGGCGGCGATGACCATCTCGGCGAACGCCCCCGCTCCTTTGAGACTTGTGCCGCCGAGCACCTCGTCGCCGGCCTTCAACCTGGTGACGTCCGCGCCGACCGCCTCGACGACGCCCGCGAAGTCGTTGCCGACCCCGCGCGGGAAGCCGCGACCGGTCATGAGACGCATCTCGCCGTTGCGCATCTTCCAGTCCATCGCGTTGGCGGCCGCGGCCCGCACCCGCACCAGAACCTCGCCCCGGCCTGGGCGTGGCGGCTCGAAGTCCTCCAGCCGCAGGACCTCAGGGCCGCCGTAGCGGTGATATTGGATGCGCTTCACCGCGGGCATCCTCGTTCCGCTCGGGCTGCCGGTCATGGCGATCCCCATCCTTCTGTTGTCTTGGCGTGACATCACACTAACAGTGATGTCGCGGCGTGACATCAGGCCCGAACCGATGTCGCGGTGTGACATCGGACACGTGCGCCAGGCCGATATGGTTGCGGCTATGCCTCGGTGGGAACACGGCAGCGAAGAACGGCTGAAACAGGCCGCTCTGGAGCTGTTCCAGGAGCAGGGGTTCGAGGACACCAGCGCCGTCCAGATCGCCGAACGCGCCCGCGTCACCACCCGCACCTTCTTCCGCTACTTCCGGGACAAGGAAGAGGTCATCTTCGCCGACGCGGACACGCTCAAGGAGACGCTCGTCCACGACCTCCTCCAGGCGGCCGACGTCTCGGAGCCGCTCCTGGCGGTGGTCCGGACTCTGGCCGGTTTCGACTGGGAGAGACTCGGATCACGGGAGACCCAGCACCGGCGGAACGCGATGATCGCGGCGACCCCGCAACTGCTGGAGCGGGACCTGGTGAAGCAGCACCAGGTGGCCGAAGGGCTCAGCGACGCGCTCCGCCGGCGCGGCATCGCCCCTGACCTCGCGGAGCTCGCGGCCGGCGCGGGGGTCCAGGTCTTCCGTACGGCCTACCTGCGCTGGCTGGCAGGCGACGACGACACCGACCTGACCACCATGACGGAAACCGTGCTGTCCAGCCTCGCCACGCTCGTGCCCGGTGCCCGGTCAGGAGCCTCCCCGGATCCGGGGACACCCCGCTAGCCGAAGGCGACCGTCCGGCCGGTACGCGGCTTCACGCGCCGGCCGCGTCCAGTTCGGCGACCGCGTCGGCGGGCAGGTCCAGGCCGGCCGCGGCGACGTTCTCCCGCAAGTGCGCCACGGACGACGTGCCGGGGATCACCGCCATGACGGGTGAGCGCCGCAGCAGCCAGGCCAGCGCGACCTGCTGCCGCGACGCCCCCAGCCGGTCCGCCACGCCGGCGAGGGCCGCGGACTGCAGCGGGTTGTAGCCGCCGAGCGGGAAGAACGGGACGTACGCGATGTTCTCGGCCGCGCACCGTTCGAGCAGGGCGTCGTCCTGCCGGTTGGCGAGGTTGTAGAGATTCTGGACGGTGACGACCGGCGCGATGGCCTGCGCCTCGGTGAGCTGCGCGGCCGAGACGCCGCTGAGGCCCAGGTGGCGGATCAGGCCCTGCTCGCGCAACTCCGCCAGCGCGCCGAACTGCTCGGCGATCGAGTCGTCAGTGGTGCCCGCGACCGAGGCGAGGCGCAGGTTGACCACGTCGAGGACGTCCAGGCCGAGATGCCGGAGGTTCTCGTGGACCTGCGCCTTGAGGTCCTCCGGTTCCAGCGAGGGGTTCCACGAGCCGTCGGGGCCGCGGCGGGCGCCGACCTTGGTGACCAGATGCAGGCCGGCCGGATAGGGATGCAGGGCCTGCCTGATGAGCTCGTTGACGACGACCGGGCCGTAGAAGTCGCTGGTGTCGATGTGGTTCACGCCGAGTTCGACCGCCTCGCGCAGCACGGCGACCGCCTGCCCGCGATCCTTGGGCGGCCCGAACACGCCGGGTCCCGCGAGTTGCATGGCGCCGTAGCCCATGCGGCCGAGGGTGAGGTCGTCGGCGAGGGTGAGGCCCCCGCCGGGAAGTGTCGTGTTCATGAGGCCACTTTCCGGCACGGGGCGAAAGCACGGCAGTACCTCGCTGTTCCTGGGAGTGTCAGGAACACTCACCACTGCCGCGGCCGTCCTATCGTGGAGTTCGTGCCCGGCCTGCGCCGCGAGGAGGTCGCGACGCTCGCGGGCATCAGCTCCGACTACTACCTGCGCCTGGAGCAGGGCCGCGACCGCAACCCCTCGGCGCAGGTGATCGAAGCGCTGGCCAGGGTCCTGCGGCTCGACGAGGACGCCACCGCCTATCTGCGGGGTCTGGTGGGCGACCGTCCCCGCCGGGAGTCGCGCGGGGCGCCGGAGAAGGTGCCGGTGAGCATCCGGCTTCTGCTGGACGGGATGCCGCAGCCGGCGTTCGTCCAGGGGAGGTACTTCGACGTCCTGAGGGCCAACGCCATGGCTCGCGCCCTTTCGCCGAACCTGGCGCCCGGCGTCAACCGGCTGCGCGCGGCCTTCCTCGACCCACGGGAGCGGGAGCTGCACCGGGACTGGGCGCAGGCCACGGCGAGCGTCGTCGCCCAGCTCAGGGCCTCCTTGGGGCCGGGCGACGACGATCCGCGCCTGGCGGCGCTCGTAGGCGAACTGTCGCTCAAGAGCGACCGGTTCCGCGCGTTGTGGGCCCGCCACGACGTACGCCGACGCGAGTCGCAGATCACCAGGCTCCGCCATCCGCAGGCCGGCGATCTGGAGCTGTATCGCGACAAGCTCGCCATCGCCGGCGCCGACGGACAGCTTCTGGTCGTCTATCACGCCGAGCCCGGCACGGAGTCCGCCCGCCGCCTGGCCGGGCTCGGTCACGCCGTCCCGTCGGCGTGATGACGTGGGCCGCGGTTCCGCCGGTGGCGATCGGCGGGCCGGTCGTCTGAAGGCGGGCGCGTGCTTTGTACCAGTGTCACGACCATGGCGAGGCCCGCCCCCACGGCCACGACATGTTCGGACAGCGCCAGCCAGCGGTACTCGCCCGGCGCCGGGCGTCGGCGCCCGCCCCCGGCGGCGCCGACGGGTCGAGGCCGGCGGTCCCGCCCGCGGCCCAGTAGGTCCACAGCACGGCGAGCACCGCGGGCGGCACCATGATCCACCGGGTACGGGCGCCCGCCCCGGCCCGGCCGGCGAAGGCCCACGGCCACCGATCGCGCAGGTAGAGCGGCAGGCCGACGACCAGCGCCAGTGCCAGCCCCAGCCCGATCCCGGCCACGGCCATCACCACCGTGACCGCGTTGAGCAGCACCCAGTCGGCCGTGCCGCGGAGCAACTCCAGGGCGATCCAGACGACCTTGACCAGCAGGTAGAGGGATATCGCCCCGGCCGCAGCGAACCCGGCGGCGCGGCGCGGCCATGTGGGGGCGCCGATCTCGGCACGTACTCTCATGGCCGCGAGTCTCGCGGCCACGGCCGGCCCCGCCATCCCCCGCCCGCGCCAGGCGCTTCTCCCGCGCGGGGGAGTGGGGGCGGTCACGCCTTGAGCAGTTGCTCGCTCAGTTCCCACAGGCGTCGCGCTGACGCGGGATCTATGGCGTGCGGTGCGACGTCGGTCACCACCACCGGTTCGCCGCCGACCGTGGTGGTGACCGACGGAGTGTCGTTCAGTGGTGCGATGTCGCTGTTCTTCAGATAGACGCCGCCGATCCCGGCGAGCTGCGGGCCGGCCGCCGCGAACACGATGGTGGCGGCCCCCTGCTCCGGGGTCTTCTTCTCCCGGTCGGGATCGATGATCGGCCGGCCGGCGTCGTCGATGAGCCGCTGGGCCCGCAACTGGTCCATGTCGAACAGCCCCTGTACGGACCTCCCGTCGTCCTGCGCGGACGCCAGGTGGGTCAGGGTCGTGGCGACGACGATGCCCGGATGCAGGGCGTAACCCCGGATCCCGTCGCCGGACCAGCGCCGGTCCAGTTCCACGGCGAAGAGCACGTTGGCGGTCTTGGACTGGCCGTAGGCCAGGTGACCCTCGAAACCGGTGGCGAAGTGCGGGTCGTCCCAGCGGATGTCGCAGATCCGATGGGCGCCGGAGGACACGTTCACGACCCGGGCGCCGTGCGCGGCACGCAGCGCGGGCCGTAGGCCGAGGGTCAGCTGGAAGTGCCCGAGATGGTTGGCCGCGAACGTCGACTCGTAACCGCGCGCGTCCAGGACCCGCCCGGCCGTGCTGCCGCCGGCGTTGTTGATCAGGACGTGCAGCGGGCGGCCGGAATCGACGAACCGGGCGGCGAAGGCGTCGATCGAGGCCGGGTCGAGCAGGTCCAGCCGGTCGATCTCGACGCCTTCGAGCCCGGCCAGCGCGGCGGCGGCGCGGCCGGGGTCGCGCGCCCCCGCGATGATGGACGCGCCCGCCCTGCTGAGCGCGCGGGTGCTCTCCAGGCCGAGCCCGGCGTGACCGCCGGTGATGACCACGTTCGTACCGGTCAGGTCGATGCCCTTGAGCACCTCGCCGGCCGTCGACGCGGCGGTGAAGCCCGTACCGATGGGATGTTGCCGATGAGTCATGAGGTCCTCCTGGAGTCGGGGTGATCAGGCGGCGGCGCGCTCTCCGGCGGGCCGTCGGCGCAGGCCGGGCCGCAGGATGGCGGGCGGGTCGTAGGCCATGTCGAGCCGGCCGACGTCGGTGCCGGGCGGCACGATCTCGTCGATCCGGTCGAGGACGTCGTCGGTGAGCGTGACGTCGAGCCCGGCCAGCGAGCTGTCCAGGTGCTCCATGGTGCGCGGCCCGATGATCGCCGACGTGACGCCGGGGTGGGCGATGACGAAGGCCATGGCCAGGTGGTTCAGCGGCATCCCGGCCTCCTCGGCGAGCGGGATGAGCCGTTCGACCGCGTCCAGGCGGCGCTCGTCCTTCAGGTGCCCGAACCCGAACTGGGCCCGGTGCGCGGTGCTCTGCTGGTTCTTGCGGTAGCGGCCGGTGAGCAGGCCGCCGGCGAGCGGGCTCCAGACCAGGGTGCCCATGCCGAACTCCTGCACGGCGGGCAGGACCTCGCGCTCGACGCCGCGGTTGAGTATCGAGTACGGCGGCTGCTCGGCGCGCGGGCGCATGAGGCCGCGCCGTTCGGCGATCCAGTGGGCCCGCACGATGTCCGAGGCCGGCATCGACGAGGTGCCGAACGCTCGGATCTTGCCGGCCCGCACCAGGTCGGTGAGCGCCGACAGGGTCTCCTCGAAGTCGGTGTCCGGGTCGGGCTGGTGGATCTGGTAGAGGTCGATGTAGTCGGTGCCCAGGCGGCGCAGCGAGCCCTCCACGGCGCGGATCAGCCAGCGGCGGGAGGCGCCCGACTGGTTGGGGACGAACGAGGTCCCGCCGCGGGGGTTGAAGTTCACGGGGAAGCGGCCCTTGGTGGCGAGCACGACCTCGTCACGGTGGCCCTTGAGCGCCTTGCCGACGATCTCCTCGGACTCGCCGCCCGCGTACATGTCGGCGGTGTCGACGAAGTTGATCCCCGCGTCCAGGGCCCGGTGGATGATCTTGATCGAGTCGTCGTGGTCGGGGTTGCCGAGGCCGCCCAACATCATGGCGCCCAGCGCGAAGGGGCTGACCTGGATGCCGGTTCCGCCGAGAGTGCGGTACTGCATGCGGATGTCTCCTGAGGTGGGAAAGGGGAATGCGGGGGCGGCCGTACGGATGCCGTACGCTGGAACCCGAAACGGAACGCCTCTCCGGAACTATACGGAACGCTGTTCCGATTAAGCAAGCGCGAGGGAGGGACGTGACGGAGGACGCGGGGAAAAGCGACGCGTGGCGCGGCCGCTACGCGCTGACGCGCGGCGGAACCTGGACGCCCTGCTCGCGGCGGCGAAAGCCGTCTTCGCCGCGGAGGGCGTGGACGCGCCGGCCAAGCGGATCGCCGATCTGGCCGGCGTCGGTGTGGGAACGTTGTACCGGCACTTCCCGCAGCGCTCGGACCTGGTCAAGGCCGTGTTCCAGCGCGAGGTGGACGCCTGCGCCGACGTGGCGCCGGAGCTGAGCGCGGCGTACGGACCGGGAGCGGCGCTCGACGCCGCGGCGGCCCACGGCGAGATCGGGGACGGCGTCAGCCCCGAGGAGTTGCTGTACGCCGTGGGCCATCTGTGCCTGCCGGTGGAGGGCGACGGCGCCGGACACAGCCGGCGCATGGTCGCCCTCCTCATCGACGGGCTGCGCTTTCGCGCGGATTCGAGCCGTTCTCAGCGGAAGTCGGAGATGCGCAGCACCGCCAGCATGTCCGTCGCCCGTGACCCGGTCGAGAAGGACGCCTCCGCGCCGACCCAGCCGCGGAAGGCGCCCGAGTCGTCGATGATCTGCATGAGCGGCTTGACGTGCGAGTTGCCCGTGTAGCAGAACTGGCCCCGCTCCATGGCCAGGCACGTGCACCAGTGCCAGAGCGTGTCGCGGCGGTCGGTCTTGGAGATCATCGTCAGGTAGTACTGGATCGAGCTGACGTTGGCGCGCGTCCCGCCGCCGTACTTGGGGCAGCCGCCCGACTTCTGGCAGGCGCCGCGCGAGGACGGTTGCAGGTACGTCAGGCACGACGTGGTGGCGGCGCAGGCGCGGAAGGCGGAGAGGCCGAACGGCTGGTTGAGCGAGTTGACCATCTTGCCGCTGGCCCAGCTCGTCAGGTCCTGCCGCAGCGAGCCGGGGAACGCCTTGACCGAGGTCATCGCGCGCCGGGTGCCGAACGAGGCGTTGCTGCCGTAGCCGTAGCCGTGCGTGGCCAGCGAGCTGCTCTTGAGGTCGAGGCGGGCCAGCTTGCCGTCCGGCGAGCGCCGCACGTTCCACTGCTCGGTCCACTTCTGGGCGATCTTCCACCGGATGGTGAGCACGTCGCCCGCGACGGTGTACGTGCCGCTACGGCTCTCGTCGGGGGCACCGGTGAACCCGCCGGCGGTGAGCACCTCGCAGGCCCGGGGCTTGGAGGCGGAGCCGCCGGCCTTGGTGGTGCAGCTCGGGTCGGGCCTGGTGCCGGTGCGCTGCCTGGCCTTGGGATTGCGCTGCCACCACAGGTAGAGGGAGGCGCTGACCGTGCCGTTGGCGGCGAAGCGGTAGTTGCCCAGCCGCAGCCAGTTCTGCTGCGACGAGGCCTTCAGATGACCTTGTGAGACGACGTACGTGGACTTTCCGCCCGGCAGGGCGGCCAGGGCGGCGGCGGACGCGGGGGCGGCGGCCGGCGCGGGAACTGCGGCGGGGGCAGCGGCGGGGACGGCGCCGGCCGGGACGGCGGGTGGCAGGGTGATGGCGAGTATGAAGGACAGGATCGCGGCTGCGGTACGCAAGAGCAGACTCCCGGGGCTGGCGGGCTTTGGCCGATCGTCAACGACACACCGTATTCGGTCCGGACCGGATATGTCACTGAAACCACAAGGCTGATCACTCCACGAGGGCTTGATCGTGCCCTGTCCGGCTGCTTAATCTCCTTCTGACCGGAACGCCCAGATCCGGAACGCCGGGATGCCGTCGCGCAGGCGTCCGGCGTCCGTACGGGAGGCACGGTGACCTCGGACGCGATCCCCGCCCTCGATCACATCAGCGCCGGCTACGACCCCGACCCCGCGCTGTCGATGTCGCTGCACGCCGACGCCTACACCGATCTGGCCTGGTTCGGCGTCGACCAGCGGGCGATCTTCTCCCGCACGTGGCAGTGGCTGTGCCATGCGGAGCTGCTGCGGGAGGCGGGCGCCTACGTGACGGGCACGGTGGCCGGCCTGCCGATCGTCGCCGTCCGCGACGAGGCCGGCACGCTGCGGGCCTTCTACAACGTGTGCAAGCACCGGGCGCACGAGCTGCTGTCCGGATCCGGGGTGCGGCGCAGCATCGTGTGCCCGTACCACGCCTGGAATTTCGACCTGACCGGCAGGTTGCGGCGGGCCCGAAACACCGGCGGCATGCCGGGCTTCGACGCCTCGGGCGTGTGCCTGGACCGGATCCAGGTCGCCGAGTTCGGCGGCATGGTCTACGTCAACCTCGACCCCGAGGCGGCCCCGCTGAGCACGCAGGCCGAGGGGCTGGAGGCGGAGATCGCGGCGCGGGCGCCGGACGTGGCCAAGCTGACCCTCGCCCGCCGGCTCACCTACGACATCGCCTCCAACTGGAAGAACGTCGTGGACAACTTCCTGGAGTGCTACCACTGCCACGTCGCGCACAAGGACTTCGTGTCGCTGGTGGACATGAGCACCTACCAGGTCACCACGCACGGGATCTGGTCCAGCCACATGGCCCAGGCCGGCCAGGCGGCGAACTCCGCCTACGACGTGTCGGGCGCGACGGTCACCGAGCACGCCGTGTGGTGGCTGTGGCCCAACACCTGCCTGCTGCGTTATCCGGGCCGCGGCAACTTCATGGTGCTGCAGATCATCCCCGACGGTCCCGAACGCACGCGCGAGACCTGGGACTTCTACCTGGAGACCGCGGAGCCGGACGCGGCCGAGCTGGACAGCATTCGCTACATCGACCAGGTGCTGCAGGTGGAGGACATCGCCCTGGTTGAGAGCGTGCAGCGGGGGATGCGCACCCCCGCCTTCACCCAGGGGAAGATCGTGTACGACCCGGGCGGCTCGGGGCTGTCGGAGCACGCGGTCCACCACTTCCACGGCCTCGTCCTGGACGCCTACCGGCGCGAGCTCAGCCGCCCGTCCTAGGCTTCGCGACCCGACCCGACCCGACCCGACCCGGCTCAAGCTGGCTCAGACTGGCTCGGGCTGGTCGGGCGCGGGGGTTTCTGGGCGGTCAGTCGGACGCCGGCGGGTTCGCGAGCACGGCGACCGCCTCGACCTCGACGAGCTGGTCGGCGTAGCCGAGCACGGTCACGCCGAGCAAGGTGCTGGGCACGTCGTGCTCGCCCATGTACTCCCGATACACCTCCCAGGCCGTCACCAGGTCGCTCTGCTGGGAGGAGGCCACGTACACGGTGGTCTTGACGACGTCGGTCAGCGACGCGCCCGCTCCCTCCAGCGCGGTCACCAGGTTGCGCATCACCTGGTGCGCCTGGCCGGCGTAGTCGCCGACCGCGACGGTCTCGCCCTTGAGGTCCAGGGGGCAGGCCCCGGCCACCCAGATGGAGCGCACCGGCGCGTCGGCGGCCGCGGCGTAGGCGTACGGGACGTCCTGCGCGAGCCGCTCGTTCCGGATCAATCTCACGCTGCTGCTCATGCGTGCTCCATTCCGTCTGGTCAAAAGGGGCTTTTGGGCAGCCACAACCTAGCCGACGAGGCGCGATATCGCTCGCCATTAAACGCGCAGGCGACGCGCTGCCGAGTGCCCGATGATCACCTCTCGCGGATCACCATCCGTTCGGTCATACTGGTGCCGTCTGACCATGATCACTGGCATGGCCGACGGCCACGGGTGCGGGACGAAGGGAAGCCATGTCCGAATACGGCATCAACCGGCGCCGCCTCCTCACCTCGGCCGCGGCCGTGGGTGGTCTCGCCCTGGGAATGGCGGCCGGGGCAGGGGCCGCCTCCGCCGAGGCGCGCGACGCCGCCGGGGCGCGGGCCGCCTCCCGCGCCGGCCGTGCCGCCGGGACCTGGGAGAACCTGATCGAGAAGTCGTCGTTCGACAGCTGGACGGAGTTCGACAGGGAGTGGAACCTCCTCTACCCCTGGGACGGCGACCCCGACACCCACAACGGCGCCGCGCTGATGCGGGCGAGCCAGGTCTCGCTCTCCGGGGGCGTGCTGACCCTGACCGCGACCAGGCTGTCCGCGCCCGCCGGGGAGAGCGCGCACGCGCCGCACGCCCCGCTGTGGTACCGCTCCGGCGCGATCCACGCCAAGGAGCGGATCATCGTCAACGACGAGTTCCCCGAGTACGACATCGAAGGCGAGTTCAGGACGCAGACCGGGCTGGGGATCTGGCCGGCGTTCTGGACCACGGGGACAGAGCCGAACTGGCCGCCGGAGAGCGACATCCTCGAGTACGTGGGCGACTCGACCAACCTGTTCAACACCTGGAACCAGACCTCCAGCGGCGACCCGGGCGAGACCCAGGACGGCGACGCCTTCGTCACGCGGGCGCCGTTGCCCGTCGCGGACCCGTACCAGGCGTTCCGCAAGTACCGCGTCTGGCTGTACAAGGACGGCCCCGACGTGATGTGCGACTACTACCTCGGCACCACCGGCGGTCAGCTGGAATGGGTGGCGACGCACCGGGGCAAGGGCTGGGCCGGCATCCCGCAGTACCTCATCGTCAACCTCCAGATGGGTTCCTGGGCGTCCGGCCTGGACGGCCCCGACGACGAGGACTGGCCCGCCCAGCCGGGCCCGGCGGGCGACACGTACTTTCACGCCCGCAATATCTGGATGGGTCGTACGCGTATCTCATGACGTTCTGACCTGCGAAAGGGGTCCGGCGGACGGGCGGCTCGGGGCGCGAATACGGGGAAATAATGCGTCAGAGTGGTAAATGTCTGCCAGAGTTATCCTAGAGACATCTGTTTGGTCTCCTTCGTCCATGGAACGGGCGACCTGCCGGACCGGTACGGCACGCCGCCGCCGGTTCCGGGGACACGGTCCGTTCCGTGAGCCCGGGGCGACGGCGCCTGGCCGGGCCGCGTTCCGTCGCCGATGACGTCGCAGACCATGCCGCCGGATGATCGAAGGACCCGTGAGTTACAGCAGCAACGGCCCGGAGCCGACCGGCCGCCCTCGGGAGACCGAAGGGCGTACCCGCGCGTCGGCTCGACCGGGGAGACGTCAGCGCCCGTCCGAGGGTGGCGCCTCCGGCGAGCCCTTCTCCGCCCATGCCGAGACCCATACCGAGCGGCCGGCTCCCCAGCCGGGCGCCCGTCCGGGTGTTCCGTCCGAGGTTCCATCAGGTGCCCCGGCCGACGCGCAGCCGGGTTCGCGGCGGCGCAGGAGCGGTCGCAGGAGACAGGGCGGCGCCGGCGGGCCCGGCGGTGACGGTCCTGGTGGTCACGGCGGTCCCGGCGGTCAGGCCGGTCACGGTCAGGGTCCCGGCGGTCCGGGTGGCCGCGGTCCTGGCGGGCCTGGTGGGCACGGGCCTGGCGGTGGCGGTCCCGGTGGTGGCGGCCCCGGTGGTGACGAGCCGGCGGGGGAGCGCGGCTCGCGCCGTCGCGGCTGGAAGCGCTTCATCCCCAGCTGGAAGATCGTGGTGGCCGGCGTCACCGTCCTGGTGGCGGGCGTCTTCGGCATGATCATGGTCGCGTACGCCAACACGCCGCTGCCCGATGACACCCAGGACCACGCCATCGAGCAGGGCAGCATCATCTACTACCGGGACGGCAAGACCGAGATCGCCCGCCTGGGCACGAAACGCGAGATCGTCGAGATCTCCCGGATCCCCCGGCACGTCCAGGACGCCTTCATCGCCGCGGAGAACCGTACGTTCCGGACAGACCCCGGCATCTCGGTGTCGGGCATCGCGCGCGCGGTGTGGAGCACGGTGACCGGTCAGCAGGTCCAGGGCGGCTCGACGATCACGCAGGAGATGGCCCGCGGCTACTACGACGGCCTCAGCCAGGAGCGGACGGTTCAGCGGAAGGTCAAGGAGATCTTCGTCGCCATCCGCGCGGGCAAGGAGATGTCCAAGGACGAGATCCTGGCCAACTACCTCAACACGATCTACTTCGGCCGCGGCGCGAACGGCATCCAGGCCGCCGCCCAGGCGTTCTTCGACCGGGACGTGGAGAAGCTGACCCCCGCCCAGGCCGCCTACCTGGCCGGCCGGATCCAGAGCCCGGACGCGTTCGACGCGGCGGAGGCGAAGAAGAACTACGCGCCGACCAAGGAGCGGTTCGCGTACGTCATCGACGGCATGGGGATCGTCGACCCGGCGAAGTACGGATCCCTGCGCACCACGGCGAAGTTCCCCAAGCTCGCCAGGCCGGACAAGAAGGAGACGCTCAAGGGCATCAACGGCTACATGGTCGACATCGTCCAGCGTGAGCTGGAGCGGCGGGGGATCACCCGTGAGCGCCTGCGCGCCGAGGGTTACCGCGTGACGACGACGTTCGACAAGAGGCTGATGCGGGCCGCGAAGAAGACGGTCGAGAGCAACCTCGCCGCCATCGGCGACAAGAACATCCACGCGAACATGGCCGCCGTGGACCCGCGCAACGGCCGCGTGATCGCCTTCTACAGCGGCCGCGACTACCTGAAGAGCTTCACCAACAACGCCTTCGACGCCAACAAGCAGGCCGCGTCGGCCTTCAAACCGTACGTGCTGGCCGCCTGGCTGGAGAGCGGCTACAGCCTCAAGAGCTACGTGTCGGGCAAGGGCCCGGTCAGGCTGCCGGGCACCAAGCCGATCCGCAACTCGCACGACCTCGGCGCGGCCGTGCAGATCGACAAGGCCACCGCCCAGTCGGTGAACACGGCGTTCGCCACGATGGCGGAGGAGGTCGGCCTGGAGGAGGTCGAGAAGATCGCCGAGGGCGCCGGGATCGACAAGAAGGACCTGTCCCTGGCCATCAAGGACCACGCCTACGGCATGTCCATCGGCGCCGGCCTGATCACCCCCGTCGAGCAGGCCACCGGGTACGGCATCTTCGCCAACGGCGGCGTCCATCACGACGCCCACGTGGTCATCTCGGTCAAGGCGTTCACCGGCAAGACCGTGCTGCAGGAGGCGAACAAGCCCACCACGGTCATCAGCCCCGACACCGCCGCCGACGCCACGTACGCGATGCAGCAGGTCGTCAAGAACGGCACCGCCCGCGGCACGGCGCTGCCCGGCGGCCGGCCGATCGCGGGCAAGACCGGCACCAACAACGAGAACAAGGAAGCCTGGTTCGTCGGCTACACCCCGCAGCTGTCCGCGGCCGTCGGGATGTACAAAGAGGTTCCGCAGATCAACCCGAAGACGAAGAAGGTCATCAAGGACGCCAACGGCTACCCGCTGCCCAAGGAGGTCTCCCTCGGGAACATCGAGGGCGCCGGCACGCCCACCAAGATCTGGCGCGACTTCATGACGCTCGCGATGGAGGGCAAGCCGGTCGAGCCGTTCCCCGAGCCCGCCTTCGCCGGCGAGCCGCACGACCTGGTGAACAAGCCGGAGCCCAAGCCGACCAAGGACCCGGACGAGCTCGGTGACGACGACTTCGGCAGCGACCCGTCCTGCTCCTTCGACCCCTCCTGCGGCGCCGGCGACCCGGGCGACAGCACCGTCGACGACGGTGGTGACGACGGCGACACCGGCACGTCCGACGAGGACCCGCTGGAGAACGACGGCGACCCGACGTTGAACGACAACGGCGATTCCGACAGTACGGGCGACTCCGGCGGCACCGGCGACACGGGCGGTACCGGTGACTCTGGCGGAACCGGAGATTCCGGCGGAACCGGCGACTCGGGCGGCACGGGCGATTCCGGCACCCCTCCCACGACCGGCCCGCAGGGCGGCTGAGGCCCGACCGGGCCTCAGCCGGTCGGGTGAGGCGTCATCATGGGCGGAAAGATGACAGGAGGTGTCGGGTTTAGGGCCCAGCATGGACGTCAACGCCCGGCCACAAGGGGCCGGGCATGACTCCACGAGGACCTCGATGCACGAAACGCCGGAAGAGCTGAAGGAACTGCAAGCTCTCCTCGACACCTCCCTCGCCCGTTCCACCCCGCATCTCCGCTCGATCATCGGCGGCGAGAGCACCCTGACCGCCGAGCAGCTCACCCAGGTGCTCACCGGCATGCGCACGCTCGCCCTGTCTACCGTGACGGCGAAGGGCGAGCCGCGGATCAGCGGCGTGGACGGGCACTTCCTGCACGGGAGATGGCATTTCGGCACCGCGCCAGGCGCGGCCAAGGCCCGCCACCTCGCCGCCAGGCCCGCCGTCAGCGCCGCGCACCTGCCCGGCGAGGAGCTGGGCGTGTTCACGCACGGCGAGGCCGAGATCCTCAACCCCCGTGGCGGCGAGCCGGCGGCGGACTGGCCGGACCTGCTCGCCTACTTCAAGGACTACTACGGCGAGGACGGCTTCGACTGGGACAACGATGTGGTCTACTTCCGGCTGCGTCCGCAGTGGATGACCGTGTACGCCCCCGACTTCGGCAAACTCGTCTCATGAGCGATCACGGGCGGCCGGCGCGGACCGCCTCGGGGCTGCGGCAGACGAGGCAGAAGCGGTAGAGGTCCACCCGGGTGAGCGTGCCGGCCGGGTTGTAGCGGCGCTTGCAGAAGGCCCGCCAGTTGCCGGTGGCCTCCAGCGCCGCGCCCGCGGTCTGGCACTTGAGGCACGCGTTGGGGTTGTTGTACGACGTGTCGAAGTAGTAGTCGCGGGGGACGGCGCTGTCGCTGCAGGCGACCGCGAGCGCGGCCGTACCGCTCGTTCCTGCGCTCGTCCCCGCGCTCGTGCTTGCGCCGGCGCTCCCGCCGGTCAGCAGCGTGACGACCGTGCCGAGTACGGCCGCCGCGCCCAGAATGACTACCGGCCGGCGTCCCGTTTTTCCCGTGATTGCCATGTCAGCCTCCTCCGTGGTGGAACACCGATTCTCGGCGCGGGCGCCAGGGCGGGACAGGGCGGCGACCGGGCATCGGCCGGACTTATCCCGACATGTCGCCCCGCCCCGTCGTGGCGGGCCCTAGTCTGCCGGCATGCGCATGCTGCACCTCGGGCTGCGGGTCACCGACCTGGAACGCTCGCTCGCCTTCTACACCGCCGTCGGGTACGCCGAGCTCGGCCGGGTCCCCGAGACGGGGTTCGGCAGCCTGACCATGCTCAAGCTGCCCGGGGACCCGTACGTGAGCCTTGAACTCGTGCACGATCCCGAGCGGCCCGTGAAGGACATCGGCGCCGTCAACCACCTCGTCATCCAGGTGGACGATCTCCACGCCACGATCGCCGGCCTCGCGGCCCAGGGCGTCACGGCCGAGCCGGCGGCGGAGCTGGGGCCGGGGTTCTGGACGTCGTGGCTGACCGATCCGGACGGCTACCGGATCGAGCTCGTCCAGTGGCCGCCCGGCCATCCGCCCGGCATGACGGAGGCGGACTTCACCTGACCGCTCCCGATCCCGCCGCCCGATCCCGCCGCCCGGTCCCGCCACCCGATGCCACCGGCCGGCCTCGCCAGCCGGTCCCGCCAGCCGGTCGGGACGTCGCCGTCGGAGGCGGGCGTTCAGCGCGTCAGGGCGCAAGGGCGACAGCGCGTCGGGGCGTCAGGGCGTCATGAGGATGCGTACACGGGTGCCAGGTCGATGAAGATGCGGTAGTCGGAGATCAGGCCGTCGTCGCGGGTGCGCCAGATCGTCACGGCGGCGACGCGGGCGTCCCGGCCGTCGAGCCGACGGTAGGTGACCTCGGTCTCGGCGACGGTGTCGGCGCCGGCCCGCCAGTGCCTGACGATCCGGTGCCGCAGGCCGCCGATGGTGGCGTAGAACGCGCGCAGCCCGTCGGCGACGGCCTCGCGGCCCACCAGCGGCTCGGCGTTGCCGAACACCATCGTGGCGTCCTCGGCCAGCAACTTCGCGAACCCGTCGGGGTCGAACGCGTCGACGGTCTGGAATAGGCGGCGTACCTCGTCGTCGGACATGCCGATCACCCCTGCCGTTAAGGATCGATGCCCTCCACGATGGGCGCCCGGCCGCCACCGGGCAAGCCAGGGATTCGTGGATGGGCGCCTGGCGCACCGCCAGGCAAGCCAGGGCTTCGTACCGGTACGCCCGGAGCAGCGGCAACGCGCTTGCCGCCACCCACGACCACGTCCTGTTCAACGTCGGCACCCGTCGCCGGGACGGCTCGTACGCGTGGGGCGCGACCCAGGTGCTCCCGAATTCTGGACGATTCCTGCACACCGCGTCCTGGGCGTACGATCCGAGCCGCGCGTCGTTCGTCACGCCACCACCGCACTGTGACGTGCCACCTGGCTCGGCGTCGGTGTCTACGTGCGTAGACACCGGTCAACTATACACTTGTAGAATGAGCGACCAGCCCGCATCCGACCGGCGCAGACGCGACGCCGCCGCCACCCGGCAGGCCATCCTCGACGCGGCGGTCGTCGCCTTCACCCGGCACGGCTACGACGGGGTGGGGGTCCGCGACATCGCCGGGAACGCGGGGGTGACCGCGATGCTCATCAACCGCTACTTCGGCTCGAAGGAGCAGCTGTTCGCCGAGGCGGTCGACGTGGCCTTCGCGCCGCGCACCGTCATCACCGGCACGGGACCGGAACTGGCCGCGAGCACCGCCCGCACGCTCGTGGCACGGACGGCGCCTGAGGCCGAGGAACTGGGTCCGTTCCTGCTCATGCTCCGATCGGCTGCTAACCCGCGGGCGGCGGAGATCATGCGCGAGGCGATCGCCCGCCACGCCGGCCGCCACCTCACCGAGGAGTTGTCCGGCGCCGGGGCCGAGGTGCGGGCGGAGCTGATGCTCGCGGTGCAGGCGGGGGTGTGGCTGCTGCGCCGCGTCATCGGCACCCCGGCACTCGCCGAAGCCCACTCCGACGACCTCGCCCAGCTCATCACCACCCTGTTCCGGTCCCTGAACCCCACCCCAGCCGACCCCGTCCCACAGGCGTAGCCGGCCGCGGGCTGACGTCGGGTGCTGGACGTGGACGGGTACAGGCTGATGTCGTGCGCCCGGCCTGGATGGACGCGGGCTGATGTCGCGTACCCCGTCTGGACGGGCGCGGCGCTGACGTCGCGTACCCGGCCCTGGCCTGGACGGGGTGTCGTCAGCCGGCGGTCACGCCGCCGTCGATCGCGAGTGCGGCGCCGGTGATGAAGCCGGCCTCGTCGCTGAGCAGGAACGCCACGAACGCCGCCACCTCCTCCGCCCGGCCGACCCGCCCGATCGGGTGCATCGCCGCCCCCACCCGCAGCGCCTCCTCCGGCGTCGGGCCCATGCCGGCCCGCAGCAGCGGGGTGTCGATGCCGCCGGTGACCAGGGCGTTGACCCGTACGCCCGCCGGGGCCGCGTCGAGCGCCGCCGAGCGGGTGAGACCGATGACGCCGTGCTTGGCGGTGCTGTAGGCGGCCATGCCCGCCTGCCCGGTCACGCCCAGGATGGAGGCGTTGTTCACGATCGCGCCCCCGCCGCTCGCACTCAGCGCGGGGATCTGGTGCTTCAGTCCGAAGAAGACGCTGTTGAGGTTGAGCGCGAGGTCCCCTTGCCAGGCGTCGCCGTCGATCTCGGTCACCGCTCCGATCGCCGTGGCGGCGCCGACGTTGTTGAACACGCCGTCGAGCCGGCCGTACCGTTCGACCGCCTGCCGGACCAGCTCCGCCACCTGCCCTTCCTCGCGTACGTCGGTGGGGACGAAGGTGGCCTCCTGGCCGGCGAGCCGAAGGCCGGCCACCAGCGCCTCGCCCGCTTCCTTGCCTCGGGCGGCGAGAACGACCTTGGCGCCCTCACCCGCCAGCCGCTCGGCGGCAGCGCGGCCCATGCCGGAGGTGGCGCCGGTGATCAGGATGACTTTGCCGGTGAAACGCGTGGACATGATGATTCCTCAGTTCAGTGTTGTCGGGGTGATGTCGATGGCCAGATCAGGCTCAGAAGGTGAGGACGATCCGGCCGCGGACGCCGCCGGCTTCGAGTCGCCGATGTGCTTCTGCCGCCGCGGCCGCGGGGAGGGTCGCCGCGACGCGCGGGGTGAGCACGTCCTGCTCGGCGAGGTCGCGGATCTGGCGCAGTTTGTCCGTCCGGCCCGCGTAGTCCGGGACGAACGGCGTCAGCACAGTGACCCGGCCGCCGTCGTTCGACGTGTGGCCGCCGGGCAGCTTCTCGTCACGGAAGCGGGCGTAGGTCCCGCCGTCGCGGACGGCGTCGAGCAGCCCGGGCCCACCCAGCGCGGCATCGGCGAGGGCATCCACACCGTCCGGATACAACTCCCGAATCCGAGCTGCGGCGTTCGCTGTGGCGCCGTCGCGGGGGACGACGTCGGTCGCGCCCAGGTCACGGACCAACGCCTCGTCGGCGGGGGCGGCGTCGGCGACCTCCGTGAGGCCCGCGTGCTTGCCGAGCTGCACCAAGTACCCGCCGACGGCCCCGGCGGCCCCGATCACCGCCAGGACCGAGCCGGGCGCGAGTGCCAGCTGGTCGAAGGCCAGCAGGGCGGTGAGGCCGTTCATCGGCAGTGTCGCCGCCGCCACGTGATCCAGGCCGACGGGCGCGGGAACGACCCAGCCGGCCGGCAGCACCACGTGCTCGGCGTAGCCGCCGGCGGCCTGGCCGACCGGGATCACCATCGCCATCACCGCATCGCCCACGGTGAGGCCGGTCTCGGTGTCTGGGCCGAGCTCGTCGATCACGCCGGCGATGTCCATCCCGGGCACGTACTGCCCCGGCACCCCGGCGAGCACCTGGGCGTTCGCGCCGGAGCGCAGCAGCGTGTCGGCCGGGTTCACGGCCGCCGCGTGCACCCGCACCTGGACCTCGCCCGGCCCGGCATGCGGATCCGGCCACTCCATGACCCGCAGCACGTCCGGCCCGCCGAAGCCGGAAAAGCCGAGGACTCGCATTGTCGCAGCTCCCGTACGGTTCTCTTTAGTTACCTGGTACGACGTTCGTACCCTCGCATTTCGGGATAAAGGCGACAAGAGAGCACTTTTATGTGCCCAGGTATCACCGAGAGAACCGTTCCGGAACGGAACCAGGTATCGTCCGTATACTTAGCCCTATGGCGGAACCGCTCCCGATCCTCGACGACGACGGCCTGTGCGAGGAAGGCCGCGATCTCATCCGCGGCGTGCTCGAACGCATCGGTGACAAGTGGTCCGTGATCGTCATCTGCCAGCTCGCCGACACCACCCGCCGCTTCAACGAGCTGCGCCGCATGAGCGCCCCCATCACGCAACGCATGCTCAGCGCGACCCTGCGCGGGCTGGAACGCGACGGCCTGGTGACGCGGACCGTCCACGACACCAAACCCCCGAGGGTCGACTACGCGCTCACCCCGCGCGGCACCAGCCTGCTCGAAGTCGTCCGCGCCCTGGCCGGCTGGGCGGAGCGCAACGCCACCGGCATCCTGGACTCCAGAACCGCCTTCGACGCCGCCGGGTGAGTCGAGGCTCGGCTGATGCCGGTCAGGGGCCGGTTCGCCGTGGGTTTCGGCGGGCGCGATCCGCGCTTGACCTGCGCGGACTTCGCCGCCGAACGGCACGTCCCTGCGGTTTCGCGGCCGGGCCTCGTGGACAGGAACGTTCGGATGGAGAACGTCCCTGCGGTCATGACGGCCGCGTACATCACCGGCTTCGGCCCGGCCGACCGGATCACGATCGGTGAGCTGCCGGTCCCGGCGCCCGGCCCGACGGACGTGCTCGTACGCACGGAAGCGCTGGCCGCCAACCAGGTCGACACGTTCGTCCGCTCAGGCGCCTATCGCACCCACACCCCGTTCCCGTTCGTCATCGGCCGCGACCTGGTCGGCGTCGTCGCCGCGCACGGCACCGGGGTCTCGGGGTTCCGGCCGGGGGAGCGGGTGTGGTGCAACAGCCTCGGTCACGGCGGCCGGCAGGGGTCGTTCGCCCAGTACGCGGTGGTGCCCGCCGACCGGCTGTACCGGCTGCCGCCCGATGTGCCGCCGGACCTCGCCGTGAGCGTCCTGCACACCGCCGCCACCGCCTGCATCGGGCTGTTCCGCGAGGGCGGGCTGCGGGTCGGCCAGACCGTCCTCGTCAACGGGGCCGCCGGCGGGGTCGGCAGCGCGGTCGTCCAGCTCGCCGTGGCCGCGGGCGCGCGAGTCGTCGCCACCGCCTCCGCGCGGGACGCCGACTGGTGCCTGTCCCTCGGCGCGAGCGCCGTCGTCGACTACCGCGACCCGCACGCGCTCGAACGGGTCAGGGACGCGGCTCAGGACGGCGTGCACCTCGTCTGGGACAACTCCGGCGTCAACGACCTCGAAACCACGCTGCCGCTGCTGGCCCAGGGAGGGCGCGTCATCGTCATGGCGGGGCTGCGCTCGCGCCCGGTGCTGCCGGCGGGCGACCTCTACCCGCGCGACCTGAGCATCCGCGGCTTCGCCATCAGCAACGCGTCGATCGCCGACCTCCGGTCCGCCGCGACGACGATCAACAGCCTGCTCGCCCAGGGCCGGCTCCGGGCCCGCATCGGGGCGCGGCTGCCGCTGCCGGACGCCGCCGAGACCCACCGCCTCCTGGAACGCCATGGGCCCGACCGGGTCAGGGGACGCGTCGTCGTCCTGCCGTGACTACCACTGCGGTGAGCGGGCTTCAGCGGGCCGCCCCGACGAAGCCGCCGCCTACGTCATCGAGGCCCTGACCGAAACCCTGGAGACGGGTTCAGTACCGCTCGAACGGCGCGCCCGCATGCTGGCCGGCTACCTCGCCGGTGAGCTGACCGAGCGGGCCTGCGAACACCCGCTGCGCGTCCACGTCGCCGCCGAACCGGGCGGCACCCCGCTCGACGACGAGCTGCACCTCCTCGTACGCGATCACGATGGTGAAACGTGCCGCCTGTCCGTGGCCCCGGCCACCACAGTGCCGCCGGCCGGGCCGGACGAGCGGATCGCCTGGGTCACGACGCTGCTCAGCGAGTTTCTCTGGATGAGCAACAACGACGCGGTCCGCTTCGAGGTGTCCGTCGAGCCCCACGGGGACACCGACGCCGCTTCCCGCACGTGGAGAGGTGACGACCTGCGACCGCTGGACAGCGCGGCGCTGGCCGCTGTGCTCGCGGAGACCGAGGAGACCGCCGCCCTCATCGTCGGCCCCGAACGGGCCGCCGTGATCGACGTCCACGACTACTGCTGACGGTCGCCTTGCCGGCCGTCGCGGAACTGCCGCGCGCATCACGCCGCGTCGCGCGCGTTCCAGCGAGCTGAGGGGCTCACACGTGCTGGTCGGGTGGGAAACCGGTCCAGCGGAGGTCCGGCGGCAGGTGGCTCATGTCGTTGAAGTACGCGACCGAGGCGGGCCGGTCCGAGTCGTAGCGGATCACGGTCAGGGCGGCGTTGGCGTGGTTGAGGCCGAGCCAGCGCCACTTCGGCGCGTCGAGCGCGGCGCGAACGAGCCAGCCGATCAGGAAGTTGTGCGTCACGACCAGCTCATGGCGGGTCCCCTCGTCCGCCGGGCCGGTGAACTCGGCGAGGGCCCGCGCGGCGAGGGCGTCGCCGCCGTCGGCGGGAAAATGCTCCAGGAAGGACAGGTAGCGGGCGGCGTGCTCCGGCGGCAGTTCGTCCGCGGTGGGGCGGTACGGGACGTAGTCGCCGGCGGCCTCCGACAGCCGCAGCGGAACGCCGGGCAGGTGTTCGCCGATGAGCGCGGCGGTCTGCGCCGCCCGGGGAAGCGGGCCGTGGTGGACGGCGGACAGGGGGACGTCGCGCAGCCGCTTCCCGAGCAGGCCGGCCTGGCGGCGGCCGTTCGCGGTGAGGCCGCTCTCGTCCGACGTGGCCTCGCCGTGACGGGTGAGATACAGGTAACGGGTCATGATTCGGTCATTCATAGCAGAAGACCGCCACGGGGCCACCGGGAATGCTGCCAGGAAGGTCGCGTGGAGGTGTTGCGGGAACGCCGCCAGGACGTGAGGCCGTGCGAAAACGGTTGGCGGCGGCGCCGGCGAGCGGGCTAGCGTGGCCTCGGTCCCCGCGCCCAGAGGGGCCGTGGCGGATGGGAGATCCGGGATGCCTGCTCAGCTCATCGCACTCTGCTTCGACGCGAACGACCCCAAGGGGCTGGCCCGGTTCTGGGCCGGAGTGCTGGGCTGGGAGACGGCCGACGATCCGCACGACGGCATCACGCTGCTGCCGGACGACGACACCGGGTTCCGTGTCCGGTTCGTCCCGTCCGATGCGGAGAAGATCGGCCAGAACCAGATGCACTTCGACCTGACCAGCACGTCCCGGGAGGATCAGGAGCAGACGGTGGCCAGGGCGCTCGCGCTCGGCGGGCGGCACATCGACGTCGGGCAGCGCCCGGAAGAGGACCACATCGTGCTGGCCGACCCCGAGGGCAACGAGTTCTGCGTCATCGGCCCCGACAACAAGTTCCTTGCCGACTGCGGGTTCGTCGGAGCCCTGGCGAGCGACGGCACGCAGCGGGTCGGCTACTTCTGGAGCGAGGTGCTGGGCTGGCCGCTGGTCTGGGACCAGGACGAGGAGACCGCGATCCGCTCGCCGCACGGCGGCCCCAAGATCACCTGGGGTGGCCCGCCGGTGGCGGCGAAGCCTGGGAAGAACCGGTTGCACTTCGACCTCGTCCCCTCCGCCGGCCAGGACCGGCAGGCGGAGGTCGACCGCCTCGTCTCGCTCGGGGCGAGGCGGGTGGACATCGGTCAGGGCGAGGTCGGCTGGGTCGTCATGGCCGACCCCGACGGCAACGAGTTCTGCGTGTACGACCGCCCGGAGGCCTGATCGGCTGAGCGCGCCGGCCGTTCCGTCAGCTGCAGCAGCTTCGGGCCCTTCTTCGTGAACGCCTCGTACGGGCAGGCGGTCAGCTCGGGGTCGCGCGACTCCCACCCCTGCAGCCACAGGCGCAGACGCGGGTTGTCGACCTTGAGCGTGCCGTCGGGCAGTAGCCGGCCGACGGTGTTGGCCGGCTCCGACAGCCCGACGGTGCACTTGCCGAGCCGCCCGTCCGCCCGGACCATCAGCGAGTTGGCGCGGGCGGCGTAGCAGACCTCTTCCGGCTGGAACAGGCTCTCCTCCGCGTGGACGATCTGCTCCAGCGCGGCGAGCCGCGCGTCCGCCTCGTCGAGCACCTCCATGGAGGCGTCGCCAGGGCCGCCGAGCCGTACCACCCGCTTGAGGAACACCCGGAACCGAGGATCGGCGAGGAACGTGTCGCGCACCCGGGTGAGGAACTCCGGCATCACCGCCAGGTTCCCCGGCGTGAGATGGACCCGCAGCAGCATCCGCACGTCCGCCGCGCCGTCGCGGATCGACGTCAGGTTCCGCCAGATGCGCTCGAACGTCCCCTGCCCGTCAGCACGCACCCGCGTGTGGTCGTGGTGCCCGGCGGGCCCGTCCAGCGACACCTGGAAGCTGCGGATCCCCAGCTCGGCCAGGCGCCGCGCGGCCGCGTCGTCGAGCAGGTAGCCGTTCGTGGTCATGTCGCTGTCGTAATCGAGGCCGGGCGTGCGCCGCCGGGCCTCGGTCGCGTGGGCGGCGACCTCCTCGACGATCGGCCGGGCCAGCATCGGCTCCCCGCCGAACCACGAGAGCTGCAGGTGCGTCAGGTCGCCGCGGCGCCGGTCGATGAGGTTCTTCACGCCCTCGACGACCTCGGGACGCATCCGCCCGATGGCGAAGTCCTCGTAGCAGTACGTGCACCGGAAGTTGCACTGCTCGGTCGGGAAGAGGATGAGGTGGAGCCGGTCATTGCGGAACGAGGTGACCAGCTCCCGATCGAACGCGGAGACGCCCGCCGGCGCGGCCGTGCTCACTTGGGCGCGCAGCCGGCTGAGCAGTTGCCGCCGTGGCAGTTGTTGGTGACGTGACCCCCGTGTCCCGGGTTCGGGGTCAGTCGCGCTTGGAGGGCGAGCTCCTGGAGCGCCTTGGCGGTCTGCGGGTCGGCGATCGTGACCCGGCCCTCGTCGTCGACACTCACGTGCTCGGCGCGGACGGGCACGGCGGATTCATCGGCCATCGTGAACTCCTGAAGTCGTTCCCCGCCGGTGCCGCGTGACGGCTGGGGGGACGGCCGGATGTGCGTGGCGCGGCGGTGGTTGCCTGCGGCTACGCCGAGCATCTACCCGAGCCGGTTCGCGGCGATAGCAAAGCCGGCGCCAACTCCTCTGATAGATCCCGCCCGGCCGGGGTAGTGGGACGGCCGGCGCGGCAGACGGGAGTCACGGATGAGCACGATGGCGGGAGACCGGAAGATGACGATCGTCGACGGGTGCCTGCCCGGCGACCAGCTCAGCCTGCTCAACGTCAGCGCGGGCACCGCCCGGGTCGAGCTGACGCTGTGCTCGGAGGGCGGCCGGCCGCTGGGGCCGTTCCGCCTGGTCATCCCGCCCCGGCGGACCCGCTCCTCCGTCCTGGCGGACCTGGCCGCCGGGCTTCCCGTACGGGACGACCGGCGGTACTCGGTGGTGGTCGTGGCGGACGCGCCCGTCCTAGTCCAGCCGCACCCGGCGGACCTGGACGAACCGGACACGGTACGACGGCCGGCGGCTTGACGGAGCCCTTCCGCAGAGGGTTCTGCAAGTAATCCTCTGCAGAGTCGTTCTGCACAATTGTCTCGGCATCGGTAGGCTGGGCGGATGTCAACCGACCCGGTCACGCACTCCCCGGCGGCGATGAAGGCGCTGGCCAGCCCGCTACGGCGGGAGATCCTGCGCCACCTGGCCAGCCACGGGCCCGCCAACTCGACCACGCTGGCCAAGGCCATGGGGCAGAACACCGGGACCACCAGCTACCACCTGCGGCTGCTCGCCGACACCGGCTTCGTGACCGAGCTGCGCGAGCGGGCCAAGGGGCGCGAACGCTGGTGGGACGTCGTCAAGGCCGACCGGCGGATGCCCGCCCGCGAAGACCTGACCGACGCCGAGCAGGACCTCGCCGAGCGGCTGGGAGACTCCCGGCTGGCCGAGGACCTGCGCATGCTGGCGGCCTTCGTCCGCGACCGGGACGAGGACAGCGACTGGCAGCAGGGCTCACGCGCCAGCACCTTCATGACCAAGGAGCGGCTCAAGGAGTTCCATGAGGAATACCTCAAGCTGGTGCACCGCTTCGGCTCCGACCGCGACGACGCGCCGGAGGGCGCCCGGATGATCCTGCTGCGCTGGATGGGCTTCCCCGACCCCCGCGGCTCCTGACAACGGCCTCGGGGGCCGGCGGGCTGCTCAGGAAGCCTGCGGGCCGGAGGACTCGCGCATGGGCACGCGTACGCCGCTGGCCTGGGCGACCTCCGCGGCGTGATCGTAGCCGGCGTCCACGTGCCGGATGACGCCCATGCCCGGGTCGTTGGTGAGCACCCGGCGGATCTTCTCCCCGGCCAGCGCGGTGCCGTCGGCCACGGTCACCTGGCCCGCGTGGATCGAGCGCCCGATGCCGACCCCGCCGCCGTGGTGGATCGACACCCACGAGGCCCCCGAGGCCACGTTCACCATCGCGTTGAGCAGCGGCCAGTCGGCGATCGCGTCGGAGCCGTCCAGCATGCCCTCGGTCTCCCGGTACGGCGAGGCCACCGACCCGCAGTCGAGGTGGTCGCGGCCGATCACGATCGGGGCGCGCAGCTCGCCGCTCGCCACCATGTCGTTGAACCGCTCGCCGGCCCGGTCGCGTTCGCCGTAGCCGAGCCAGCAGATGCGTGCGGGCAGGCCCTGGAAGTGCACCTTCTCGCCGGCCAGGCGGATCCAGCGGGCCAGCTGCTCGTTGCCGGGGAACAGCTCCAGGATCGCGCGGTCGGTGGCGGCGATGTCGGCCGGGTCGCCCGACAGGGCCGCCCACCGGAACGGGCCCTTGCCCTCGCAGAACAGCGGCCTGATGTACGCGGGCACGAACCCGGGGAAGTCGAAGGCGCGCGCGTACCCGGCCAGCTGGGCCTCGCCCCTGATGGAGTTGCCGTAGTCGAACACCTCCGCCCCCGCGTCCATGAACCCGACCATGGCCTCGACGTGCCGGGCCATCGACGCGCGGGCCCGCTCGGTGAAGCCGGCCGGATCCTTCTCGCGCTCGAACGTCATGTCCTCGAACGCCATCCCGGCCGGCAGGTACGCGAGCGGGTCGTGGGCGCTGGTCTGGTCGGTGACGACGTCGACCGGGGCGCCTTCGGCCAGCATGCGCGGCAGCACCTCGGCGGCGTTGCCGAGCAGGCCGATCGACAGTGGGCGCCGGGCGTCCCTCGCCTCGGTGGCCAGCCGCAGCGCGTGCGCCAGGTCGTCGGCGCGCACGTCGAGGTAGCCGTGGTCCAGGCGGCGCTGGATGCGCGACGGGTCGCACTCGACGCAGATCACCACGCCGCCGTTCATGGTGACGGCCAGCGGCTGGGCGCCGCCCATCCCGCCGAGCCCGGCGGTGAGCGTGATCGTCCCGGCCAGCGAGCCGCCGAACCTCTTGGCCGCGACCGCGGCGAACGTCTCGTACGTGCCCTGGAGGATGCCCTGGGTGCCGATGTAGATCCACGAACCGGCCGTCATCTGGCCGTACATGGTCAGCCCGGCGGCTTCGAGGCGCCGGAACTCCTCCCAGTTGGCCCAGTCGCCGACCAGGTTGGAGTTGGCGATCAGCACGCGCGGCGCCCACTCGTGGGTGGTCATGACACCGACCGGCCGGCCCGACTGCACCAGCATCGTCTCGTCGGCCTTGAGCGTGCGCAGCGTGCGCTCGATCGCGTCGAACGAGCGCCAGTCGCGGGCGGCCCGCCCGGTGCCGCCGTAGACCACCAGCTCGTCGGGATGCTCGGCCACCTCGGGGTCGAGGTTGTTCTGCAACATCCGCAGCGCGGCCTCCTGCTGCCAGCCGAGGGCCGTCAGCGTGCTGCCGCGGGCGGCCCGGACCGGGCGTGCGCCTTCCATGATGTTCGGTTCCTTTCGTCAGCGGGCCGGTACGGCCTCGGCGGCGGGGTAGATCATCTCGGCGGGCGGGTTCGAGGTGCGCCTGGCCCAGGGGTAGTAGAGCACGGCGGTCGCCACCAGCCCGACGATCCACGAGATGTCGGCGCCGCCGAGCAGCTCGGTCACGGGCCCGGTGTAGAGCTTCTGAGCCAGGAACGGGATCTGGATCACCACGCCGAAGGCGTAGCAGACCAGCGCGGGCACGTTCCAGCGGCCGTAGCGGCCGGCCGGGTCGTACAGGGCGGGGATGTCCACCCGCTCCTTGGAGATCCGGTAGTAGTCGGTGAGGTTGATGGCGCTCCACGGCGTGAACACCATGAGCAGCACCAGCACGAAGTTCTTGAAGTTGTTCAGGAAGTCGGCGCTGGCCATGATCGCCACCGCGACCGACACGGCCGTGAAGCCGGCGATGTAGAGCGCGCGGGCCACCGGCGAGATCCGCGTGCGGCCGTTGAACGCGGTCACGGTCGTCAGCAGGCACATGAAGCCGCCGTAGGCGTTGAGCGTGTTGACGGTCAGCTTCCCGACCACGATCACGAGGTAGATCAGCAGCGCGACGGCCGCCGGCCCGGCCAACTGACCGACGAACCCGACCTGGTCGCCGACGAACGCGTCACCGGAGACGGCCGCGATCAGCGCGCCCAGCGTCATCGCCCACTGCGAGCCGATCACGCTGCCCGCGAACGTGCCCCAGAACGTGGCCGACTCGGGGGTGCTGCGGGGCAGGTAGCGCGAGTAGTCGGCGACGTACGGGCCGAATGTCAGCTGCCAGGCCGCCCCGAGCCCCACGGCCAGCAGGAACGTCGGAGCCTCGAACGGCTTGACGCCGATGACCGCGCCCACGTCGTACGTGGTGAACACGGCGACCAGCAGGTAGCCGAGGCCGCAGACGCCGACCACGGTCGCGATCCTGCCGACGGTGTGGATGAGCCGGTAGCCGGTCACCGCGACGATCACCGTCAGCGCGCCGAAGACCAGGATGCCGGCGGTGGCGGGCACGTGCAGGATCCGCCCGAGCGCCTGCCCGGCCAGCACGCTGCCGGTCGCGGCGAAGCCCAGGTACATCAGCACGACCAGGACGAGCGGCACGACCGCGCCGAACACGCCGAACTGGGCCCGGCTGGAGATCATCTGGGGCAGGCCGAGCCGCGGCCCCTGGGCGGAGTGCAACGCCATCACCACGCCGCCCAGCACGTTGCCGATGAGCAGGGCGATGATCGCCCAGAGGGCGTCGGCGCCGAAGACGACGGCGAGCGCGCCGTCCACGATCGCCGTTATCTGCATGTTGGCGCCGAACCAGAGGGTGAACTGGCTGCGCGGCGTGCCGTGCCGTTCGGCGTCGGGGATCACGTCGATCGTCCGGCGCTCCACGGCGGGGGCCGCGCCCGGGGGTCGGTCGTGCTGCATGTGGCGGTCCGCCTCTCGCGCGTCTCGCGCCCTGGGGGATACAGGGGATGGGGGAAATGTACAGTCCTGTATATACAGCTCGCTACCCTGGGGAGGAAGATAAACTTCCGGCCATCGGCCAGGAGAGCTCCTCCGTCCCGCCGTCCCCCGAGCCCTGAGGATCGCCAGGCCATGGTGCCCATCACGGTGGTCGAGTCCGAACTCGCCGCCCAGTTCCAGCAGGTCGGGCCCGCCTCCGCGCCCGCGTACGAACGGGTCAAGACCCTCATCGCGACCGGCGTGCGGTCCGGGCGGTGGACTCACGGCCAGCAGCTCCCGTCGGAGCACCAGCTCGTCAGCGCGCTCGGCCTGTCCCGGATGACGATCAACCGGGCGCTGCGCGAGCTGACCCACGAGGGCCTCGTCGTGCGGCGGGCGGGGGTGGGCACGTTCGTCGCCGCGCCCAAGGCCGCCTCGGCCCTGCTCCAGGTCAGGAACATCGCCGACGACGTACGGCGGCACGGCCACCGGCACCGCACCGAGGTCGTCTACGCGCGCGAGGAGCCGTCGGGCGCGGCCGATCCCGAGCTCCGCGCGGCGGCCGGGCCGACCGTGTTCCGCACGCTCATCGTGCACTTCGAGGACGACACCCCCATCCAGCTGGAGGATCGCCTGGTCAACCCGGCCGGCGCGCCCCACTACCTGGAGCGCGACTTCACCCTGCAGACCCCGCACGCGTACCTGAACGAGGTGGCCCCGCTCACCCGCGGCGAGCACATCGTCGAGGCGGTGCTCGCCGACGCGGCCGAGCGCCGCCTGCTGCGCATCGGCCGCCACGAGCCGTGCCTGCTCGTCCGCCGCCGCACCTGGTCGGGCGACGTGCTGGTGAGCACGGCCCGCCTGCTCCACCCGGGCTCCCGCCACCGCCTCGAAGGCACCTTCGGCAACGAGTGAACGGCCGGTGGCGCCCGGTCAGGTCAGCATGGCCTCGATGAGGTCGGCGGCGCGGGTGGTGCCGCCCTCGGCCAGCGCCTCGGCCCGCAGCCGGGCCGAGCGGCGGGCGACCTCGGGATCGGTGACGAGCTCGTGCAGCGCGGTCCGCAGCCTCTCGGCCGTGGCGTCCTCGGTGTCGATCCGGCGGGCGATCCCCAGCTCCACGAGCCGGTCGGCGTTCGTGAACTGCTCGGCGCCCTGCGGAACGGCGATCATCGGAACGCCCGCCAGCAGCCCCTCGCCGCACCCGCCCATGCCCGCGTGGGTGACGAAGGCGTCGGCCTGCTCCAGGATCGCCCGCTGCGGCACCCAGGGGTGCACCTCGACGTTGGCCGGGATGTCGCCCAGCTCGGCCGCGTCGGTGTGCCGGCCGATCTGCAGCACGACGTGCCAGCCGGGCAGGTCGCCGAAGGCCGCCAGGCACTGGCGGTAGAACTCCGGCCGGCGCGTGTACGCCGAGCCCAGCGAGATCAGCAGCACCTTGCCGGCATCGGCCGGCCGCGTCCAGGTGTCACCCTCGCCCGACAGGTCGAAGCAGGGGCCGACGAACGTCACCGCGCCGGTGTCGACCTGGTCCGCGTACGGCTGCATCGCCCGGGAGATCAGGGCCAGGGCCCGCGCGGGCCGGCCGGAGAAGGCGTCCACGTCGAGGGTGGTCGCCCCGCAGCCGGCCAGCCAGTCCGCGAACTTCGCGCGGTAGGCGCCGGCGCCCGGCAGCTGCCACAGCTGCGCCGCCACGTCCTCCTCGTACCCCTTCCAGGCCACGAACGTCGGCGACAGCTGCAGCAGCGGGCGGCCCTGCCGTTCGGCGAGTGCGCGGGCGGCGTAGCCGGCGATGTCGTACAGGTAGAGGTCCGCGGGATCGTCGTCGTAGGTGGCGCGCAGCCGCGGCAGGGACTGGACGGCGTTGTCGAGGAACAGGCCCATCGCGGCGATCGGGTCGTCGGGCCAGGTGTTGTCCGCGACCGGGAGCGTGGAGGTGCAGGTGACCAGTTCGGCGCCGGCGCCGGTGACCAGCTCGGCCACGGCCGGGTCGTTGGCGTAGGTCACCCGATGGCCGCGGGCCGCCAGCTCGCGGATGATCTCCAAGCTGGGCAGGACGTGGCTGACGGCGGGAATGCCGACCATGGAGATGTGGGCACGACGACGAGACACACAAATCACTCATTTCAGTACTCAGGATGAAACGTCCATGCTGCCCCAGCGCGTACGATCACGCGAAGCGCAGGACGACGGTCATGGGGGGTCCTGCGGCGCGCGCCGGCGCCGGACCAGGAAGACGGCGGACGACACCAGCCCCCAGGCGGCCAGCACCAGGAACGGCAGCACCCGCTGATGGCCGCCGAAGTAGACCGCGGTGTGCTGGGCGTTGACCGAGGCCCCCGGCGGCAGCCAGCGCCCGATGGTCCCCAGCGGCGAGGGCAGCAGCGGCCAGGACACCGCCCCGCCCGACGACGGGTTGCCGAGCAGCACCATCAGCCCCCACGTGGGCACCATCGCCCAGCGCCCGACGATGGTGTGGAACATGGCGAACACCATCCCCGAGGCGAACATGGTCAGCGCCAGGATGAACCACGACTCCAGCAGCGGCAGATTCAGCGCGCCGAGCCCCCAGTCCACGACGGCCACGATGGACAGCGCGCCGAGCGCCGCGTACGCCACCGTGAAGCCGATCTGTTGCCACGCCGACAGGCCCGCGGCGTTGACGTTGAGCTGGACGGCCCCGATGAAGCCGATGACGACCGCCGCGAGCGTGATGTAGAACAGCGCCAGCCCGCGCGGGTCGCCCCGCTGCAGCGGGTTGATGTCGCGCACCGTCAGCCGCACGCCGACCCGGGGCGCGACCCGCGGCGCCGCCTCGCTGAGCAGCAGCGCCACCGACGCGCCCGACGCGCTGGACACGTTCAGCGTGACGTCGTCGCCGCGCACCACGATGACGGCGAAGACGCGCTGCTCCTCGACCGCCTGCCAGGCCTGCTCGTACGAGCGCTCGAAGGACAGCGCGAGCGAGGCGTCGAGCGCCCGCTCCAGACCGGCGGCGAACGCCTTGCCGCGCACGGTCTGGTGGCTGACCCCGACCACGGCGACCGGGACGCGGTGCGGGGCCGGGTTGGCCATGGCGTAGGTGTACGAACCGGCGAAGAGCCCCGCGCCGGCGGAGAGGATCAGCACGATCACGGTCGCGGGAAGGAACGGCGACTCCTTGAAGGCCTCCCAGCGGCGGCTGATCCGATCGTCCATGCGCACACGCTAGGGGCGCGACCTGCGGGGCCCGCCCGGTGACACGCGTCACTGCCGCAGGCTTGGCCTCGTGATGACGGACAGTTGTTTCATTTGATACCGTATCGAGTGAGAGGGTGCTGGTAGGATTACGTTCATGAGCGCCGACGTACCTTCCGCGGTTCCGCCGCGGGCGACCGACCGCCCGGGGGACGCCTCGCCCTTCGCCCTCGGCCTGCTGCTGCGCCAGGCCCACTGGCGGGCGGCCGCGGTGATGACGGAGGCGCTGCGGCCGCTCGGCATCGAGCTGCGGCACTTCGCCGTGCTGATCGTGCTGACCGATCGGGGGCCCACGGTGCAGCGCGACCTGGCGGCGGCGACGGGGTCGGACAAGGCCGGGATCATGCGGGTCGTGGACGACCTGGAGCGCAAGGGGCTGGCCGTGCGCAAGGCCGTGCCGGGGGACCGGCGGGTGCGCGCGGTGGAGATCACGCCGCGCGGCGTCGAGCTGTTCGACGCGGCGCACGTCGCGGCCGAGCCGATGGCCGAGCGCCTGGTCGCCGGCCTCGGGCCGGGAGAGGCCGAGCAGTTGCGGGATCTGCTGACCAGGTTCGCCTATCCCGTGGGCGGGTAGGTAGGCCGGATTCGCCGCCCGTCCCCCCGGAAAGCTTCACATACCGTCACGAAAGTGCGGGGGAGATGGTGATTCATGGACGTCTACGAGGCCGTCACCAGCCGGCGGGCGGTGCGCGGGTTCACCGGACGGCCTGTTCCGCGAAAGGTGCTGCAGCGGGTGCTGTCCGCCGCGGCCTGGGCGCCGTCCGGGTCGAATCTGCAGCCCTGGCACATCTACGTGGTGACCGGTGAGCCGCTGGCCGAGATCAAACGCCGGGCCGGAGCGCGGCTGGCCGCCGGCGAGCCGTGGGACGAGCGCGAGTACGAGATGTATCCGGCCGAGCTGAAGCCGCCGTACCAGGAGCGCCGGGCCGCCTTCGGCAGAGAGCGCTACAGCGCGCTCGGCGTCGCCCGCGAGGACTGGGAGGCGCGCCAGCGGGCCGCCTCCGGCAACTGGGAGTGCTTCGGCGCGACCACCGCCCTGTTCTGCTACATCGACCGCGGCCTGGGCCGGCCGCAGTGGTCCGACCTCGGCATGTACCTGCAGACCGTCATGCTGCTGCTGCGCGCGGAAGGGCTGCACAGCTGCCCGCAGATGGCGTGGTCGGTCTACCGGAGGACCGTCGCGGAGATCGTGCGCCCGCCGGAGGAGCTCATGCTGTTCTGCGGCATGTCGATCGGGTTCGAGGACGCCGCCGAGCAGTACATCCGCACGGGCCGGGCGCCGCTCGACGAGACGGTCACGTTCGTCGAAGGCCGATAGGGTCCTCCGATCGCGTGCCCTCGGCGGCCAGGCCGGCGTGGTGGGCGAGCAGGCGGGCCAGAGCGGCCCTGCGCTCGCTCGCGTTCACCGTCGAGGCCGCCTGGGTAGCGTGGGCCCGGACGAGCTGGTGGAAACGGTAGCGGCCGGGCGCGGGCTCCTCGATGAGGTGCGCGTCGAGCAGCTGCTCCAGCAGCCGCTCGGTCCTGACGGGGTGGGTGTTCAGCAGCGCGGCGGCGGCGCCGACGGCGTGGTCGGCGGCCGGATCCAGGCCGAGCAGCCGGTACGCCTGCCGCTGCGGCTCGTCGAGGTTGCGGTAGGACAGGTCGAGGGCCGCCGTGACGCTGCGCTGCCCCGCGCGCAGCGGCTGGCGGGGGTCGCCGAGGCGGTCGAGCAGGTGGGTCAGGTGCCAGGTGGGGTGGGAGCGCAGGCGGGCGGCCGTCACGCGGATGGCCAGGGGCAGCCGGCCGCAGTGCTCGACGACGGCGGCCAGGAGGTGCCGGGGCGAGCCCGCCACCCGGCCGGCTCCGGCGGTGCGGGTGAACAGGGCGATCGCGTCGGCGGCGGGAAGCGGGTCCAGCGACACGGCATGGGTGACGTCCAGCCCCGACAGGCGGCGCCGGCTGGTGATCAGCACGTGGCAGCCGCCGCCGCCCGGCAGCAGCGGCCGGACCTGGGCCTCGCCGGCGGCGTCGTCCAGGACGAGCAGGACGCGCCGCTCGGCCAGCAGGCTGCGGTAGAGCGCGGCGCGGTCGTCCAGCCGCTCGGGGACGTGCTCGCCGGACAGGCCCAGGGCGCGCAGCAGGCGGTCGAGGGCGTCGGCGGGGTCGAGCGGGGGGTCGTCCTGGCTGTGGGCGCGCAGGTCGAGGAAGAGCTGGCCGCCGGGGTGGTGCGGGGCCAGCAGGTGCGCGGCGTGCACGGCCAGCGCGGTCTTGCCGACGCCCGGCATGCCGTCGATCGCGGTGACCGTCACCCCGGCGGTGCCCGTTCCGGCGGCGGCATCCGTGACCGCGGCGTCACCCGTCCCTGAGATGGCACCCGTCACTGCGGCGTCACCCGTCCCTGCGGCGGCATCCGTGATCGTCGCGGCGCCCGCTCCGGCGGTGAGGGCGGACAGTTCGTCCGTCCGCCCGACGAACGCCGGCACGCCGGCCGGCAGCTGCCTGGGCGGGACGGGCGCGGGCGGCTCGCCCGCGTCGTCCGTGACCTCCACCGGTGACTGCGCGAGCATGGCCTGGTGCAGGCGGCGCAGCTCGGCATTGGGGAGGATGCCGAGCTCGTCCTGCAGCAGCCGGAAGACGGTCCGGTACGTCTCCAGCGCCTCGGCCTGCCGGCCGGTGCGGTAGAGGGCGGTCATGAGCTGGGCCCAGAGCCGTTCCCTGAAGGGATGCTCGGCGGTCAGGGCCCGCAGCTCCGCGACGAGTGAGGCGTGCTCGCCGAGACCGGCGTCGAGCTCGATGCGCCGTTCGAGGGTGTGCACGTGAAGCTCGGCGAGCGGCGGCACGTCGATCTGCTGGAGCGTCTCCGACGCGACGCCGGCGCACACGGGGCCGCGCCACAGGGCCAGCGCCTCGTGCAGGAGCCGCCGCTCCGTCAGCGGGTCCGCGGCCCGGCCGGCCTCCTGGAGCAGGGCGCGGAACCGCAGCAGGTCGAGCTGGTCGGTCCGCAGCCGGGCGAGGTAGCCGTCCGGCATGGTGACGATCACGTCCCTCGCGCCCAGGGCCTGACGCAGGCGTACGACGTACGTGCGCAGGACCTTGCGCGGGTTGACCGGGACCCGGCGGCCCCACAGCCGCTCGGCGAGCAGGTCGGCCGGGACGACCTCGTTCGGGCGCAGCAGCAGGGTGGCGAGCAGGACGCGCAGCTTGCCGACCGTGACAGGGACCTGAGCCCCGTCCTGGACCGCCGTCAGGGGACCCAGCACCGAGAACCGCACACTGGTCACCGGCCTCGCTCCTCGCTCTCGTCTCCGCCTCCGGCCGCTCCGGGCACCTCCGTAGTGTGCGGCAGGCCGGAACGCGTGATCGAGGACATGGGGCGGGCATTGTCCGGACATTCCGCCGGGCCCCGGCCGTCGATCGCGCCTCTTCACGCCTCTGACGTCGGTGTTCCGTTCCTGGGTGGAACACGGCGACACCCCGTCCCCCGGCTCTGTGTACTGGGTGCGCAACGGAGACGGAGAGGAGCGGATCTTGGGAATCAGACGAGCGGTGTCCGCCGGCACGGTCACTCTCATGGCGGCGTTCTGCCTCACCGGGAACGCGGGCGTCGCGTCGGCTCAGGACTGGCTGGGGGACTGCCCCAAGGGCAGCATCTGCGCCTACAGCGGTGTGAGCGGGTCGGGCAAACGGTGCAACTGGGAGGGGAACGACGCCAACTGGGCGGGCGGGGGACGGCCGTGCTCGTTCAGCCACAAGGTGAAGTCGCTGTGGAACAACGGCCGCAAGGGCAACCTGGACGACGTCCATCTCGTCACCTGCGGCGGCGCCCATTGGGCGCTGCTCTACGGCCAGCAGGAGGCCTGGACCAACCCCACAGAAGACGCTGGTAGGGGGCATATCTGTATCAAGTCCCATAAATGGTTCAACAGGTAGCGCCGGCGCGTGTCCACCGGGCGTTGATCGCCTGATGATCCGTCCGGGCCAGCATGGGGGCATGTCCGGCGGAATTTTGCGCATCGTCTTCACCGGTGAGGACCTGGCCCGCGTACGCGTCGCCTCTCGCGTTGACGAGCCGTGGGAGACGGTGATGAGCCTGCACGTGCTGCAGCGGCCCGGCGGCGGGGCGGATCTGACCGCCTGGCGCCGCCGGGCCCGCGCGGACCTGGCCGCCGCCGGCCTGCTGCGGCCCGTCCGGCGCACGCTGGCGCCGCTGATGCCGATCAAGACGTACTGGCCCGACTTCCTCACCCCGCACGAGGCCCAGGCGGGACGCGAGGCCGGCCTCGACGCGCTGGCCGCCACCTCCTGCGCACGGGTCCGGCGCGAGGTGGACCAGCTGCGCCGGCACACCGCCCTGCCCGGCACCCTCGACGACCTCGCCCGCGGCGACCGGCGCGCCATCGCCGGCCTGGCCCGCCTGGCCGGCCACTACGGCCGGGCCGTCCTCGCCCCCCACCGCACCATGATGGAGCACGCACTCGGACGCGAACGCGCCCGCCTCGCCCGCCTGCTCACCGACCAGGGCGTGGAGGCCATGCTCGGCGCGCTGCCGCCCCGCATGCGGTGGCGGCCACCGGTCCTGGAGGTCGACTACGCCGCCGGCCGCTACGAGATCCCGCTGCGCGGCAGGGGCCTGACCCTCATCCCCTCCTACTTCTGCCGCTACACCCCCGTGGCGCTGGCGGACCCCGGGCTGCCTCCCGTACTGATCTACCCGGTGCCGCGGCGTGCCCCGGAGCCCGACCCCGGCCAGGCGCTGTCGGACCTGCTCGGCGCGACCCGCGCCCGCGTTCTCTGCCACATCGCCGCCACCGCCGGCTGCACCACCAGCGAACTCTCCCGGCGCACCGGCGCCTCGCTGTCCTCGGCCAGCGCGCACGCCCAGGTCCTCCAGCGGGCCGGCCTGATCACCAGCACCCGCCACGCCAACATGGTCATCCACCGCGCCACCGAGCTCGGCGCCACCCTGATCCGTCCGGTCGCCGCCGGCCCTGGTCTCGGCAGGGCTTCTGCGGGAGAGTAAGGACAAGATCGGATCGTGAGGAGGCGGCAGTGCGGCTCGGATTCAGCCTTGGCACCCTCGGCCCCGTGGCGGCCACCCATGAAGCCCAGCTGAGGCTGGCACGTGAGGCGGAGCGGCTCGGATACGACTCGGTGTGGGCCTCTGAGGGCTACGGGGTCGATCCGGCGACCACGCTGGCCTGGCTCGCGGCCGGCACCGAGCGGATCGGGCTGGGCAGCGGCGTGATCCAGGTGACGGGCCGCACGGCGATCTCGGCGGCGATGGCCGCCACCACCATCGACCGGGTGTCGGGCGGCCGGTTCCTGCTCGGGCTCGGCGCCTCAGGCCCGCAGGTGGCCGAGGGGTGGCACGGTCAGCGGTACGAGCGGCCGCTGGCCCACCTGCGCGACTACGTGGCCGTGGTACGGACGGCGCTGGACGGCCGGCCGGTCGAGCACGACGGCCCCGAGATCGTGCTGCCCCTGCCCGACAGCCGCGGCAAGGCGCTGAGCATGACCGTCGCCCCCGTACGCAAGCCGCTGCCCGTCCACCTGGCGGCCATGGGGCCGAAGGCGGTGGCGCTGGCCGGGGAGATCGCCGACGGCTGGCTGCCGATCCACTTCCCGCCCGAGCACGTGGCCCAGAGCATGGAGCACCTGCGGGCCGGGGCCGCCCTGGCCGGGCGCGACGCGGCCACGGTGGAGGTCTCGCCGATGGTCATGGCCATGGTGGACGACGACGCCGACTACGCCCGCGACCTGATCCGGCCGATGCTGGCCCTCTACCTGGGCGGCATGGGCACCCGGGGGGTCAACTTCTACAACCGGCTCGCCCACCGCCTCGGGTTCGGCCCGGCGGCGGCGCGCGTCCAGGACGCGTACTTCGACGGCGACCTGGGCGAGGCGATGGAGGAGGTGCCCGACGACCTGGTGGACGCCCTCGCCCTGTGCGGCACGCCCGCGCGGGTGCGCGAGCGGCTGGAGGCCTACCGCAAGGCGGGCGCGACCCGGGTGATCGTCGGACTGAACGCCCCCACCGTGGAGGACCGCGCCGAGCAGCTCGGCTGGCTGGCCGAGCTCAACGCGTGACCCCGTCGCTCCCGTCATTGCCCCCGTCATTGCCCCCGTCATTGCCCCCGTCATTGCCTTCGCCGCCCGGCGGGCTTCGCCGGGCCGATCGGGTGAGCTGGTCGGCGAACGCGACGACGAGGTCGCGGAGCTCGTCCGGCCGTTCGATGACGAACGGCAGGTTCATGGAGGCGAGCATGGCCGGCACCCAGTCGAGCCGTTCGGCCCGCAACTCGACGCGGGACCAACGCATGACGTCCTGACCCGAACCGCTCACCGGTGCTGATTCCGTCACGAGCGCGATGCCGGCGGGGAGCCGGGTGCGGATCTGTTCGGCGCTGCCCTGGACCAGCAGCGTCACCTCGTGCCGGTACGGCGCGGTGGCGAGCCCCGTCAGCACCCGCTCCGCCGGGCCGGGCCCGCCGGGCGGGTCGAACGAGCCGGGCAGGGTCCGCGCGCCGGCGATGCGATCCAGCCGGAACGTCCGGTCCTCGCCGATCGCGGGATCGGCGCCCGTCACGTACCACCGGCCCGAGTGGGCGACGAGCCCGTACGGGTGCAGCGTGCGCTCGCTGCGCCGCCCGCCGGCGTCGGTGTACCGGATCGAGACCGGCCGGTGGTGACTCACCGCGTCGGCGATCGCGAGCAGCACCGCCGTCTCCGGGACGGCCGGCTCACCGGCGGGAGCGGTGAAGGCGAGGGAGCCGAGCACGGCGTCGAGCCGGCGGCCGAGCCGCTCGGGCAGCACCCGCCGGATCTTCGCCGCGGCCGTCTCGCTCGCCGTGCCCGCGGCCGTCAGCAGGCCGGTCCTGCGCCCCGCGACCAGGCCGAGCAGCACGGCGAGCGCCTCGTCGTCGCCCAGCATGAGCGGCGGCATGCGGTAACCGGGGGCGAGCCGGTAGCCGCCGTAGCGGCCCCGCACCGATTCGACGGGCACGTCGAGGTCGATGAGGTGGCCGACGTAGCGCCGTACCGTGCGCTCGTCCACGCCGAGCCGGTCGGCGAGCTCGGCCACGGTCCGCAACCCTCCCGACTGCAGGAGCTCCAGCAGGGTGAGCACGCGAGCGGTGGGTCGGGTCATACCGAAAGTCTGCCGCAGATACCGGGCGGGTTTCGCCCGGTATCCGGCGTAGCGTGCGGTCGTACCCAAGGAACGACCAGGGAGAACCACCCGTGAACTTCGTCTCGATCCGCATCATCACCGCCGACGTCGCCCGCCTCGTCGGCTTCTACGAGGCCGCCACCGGAGTGGAGGCGAGCTGGGCCAACGACGACTTCGCCGAGCTGCGGACCGCCTCCGCCACGCTCGCCATCGGCAGCACCCGCACCGTCCCGCTGTTCGCGCCCGGCTCCGCGGAACCGGGCGCGAACCGCAGCGTCATCGTCGAGTTCCTGGTCGACGACGTGGACAGCGTCTACAAGAACCTGACCGACCTCGTGCGGGACTTCGTCAACGAGCCCACCACGATGCCGTGGGGCAACCGGGCGCTGCTCTTCCGCGACCCCGACGGCAACCTGGTCAACTTCTTCACCCCCGTGACCCCGGAGGCCATCGAGAAGTTCGGACGCTGACCGGCCCCTGGAAAAGCTCAGGTGGCCGGGGCCTGGGGCATCTCGCGCATCCGGGGGATCGGCGACAGCGCCAGCACGATCATCGGCACCACCGCGCCGATCACCGCCGCCGTCAGGACCACCGGCCACATGCCGATCGCCTCGCCGACCAGCCCGGCCACCAGCGCGCCGATCGGCGCGGGCACCAGCCCCATCGCCCAGATGGTGGCGATGACCCGGCCGACCAGCTCGCGCGGCGTCGCCGACTGCAGCACGGTGATGTTGTTCACCACGAACACCTGCGTGCACAGCCCGACCAGCAGCTGCGAGACGGCCAGCACGCCGATCGCCAGCCAGAGCGGCCCTCCGGCCAGCGGCACCAGGATGAGCGCGCTGTTGCCGATCACCGTGGACCAGAACATGGTCGGCCCGGGGCCCACCCCCTTCATGAGCCGCACCGACAGCCACGCGCCGGCCACGGCGCCGACTCCGCCGACCGCGAGCACGGCCCCGACCCAGCCGGCCGGCACGCCGGCGCCGTCGATCACGTACGGGATGTAGAGGGTCTGCAGGATGCCGATGTCGAAGAAGGAGTAGACGGCACTGGCGATGGCCAGCGGGCGGACGACCGGGTGGGACATCACCCAGCCGAAGCCCGCGCGGATGGCGCCGATCATGCTGCCGCCGCTGTCCGGCGGCGGCGGGTCCTCCCGCTTGCGGATGGAGATCAGGAACGCCGCCGACAGCACGTAGCTGACCGCGTCCACCAGGATGACCAGCGGCGCCGAGCGGGTCGCGATGAGGAACCCGGCCAGACTGGGCCCGACCGCCTTGGAGACCGAGTCGCTGAGCTGCAGCTTGCTGTTGCCGTCACCGAGGTGCTCGGGGGCCACCAGCGCCGGCAGGTACGACCGGTAGGCGATCTCGAACAGCACCCCGAAGACGCCCATCACGAACACGACCGCGTACAGCCACCACAGCGTCAGCAGGTCCATCACGAACAGCAGCGGCACGGTGGCCAGCATGAACGCCCGGATGACGTCGCTCCAGATGAGCACGGGCCGGCGGCGCATCCGGTCCACCCACACGCCCACCACGAAGAACAGCACCATCGGCAGCCTGGACAGCGCGCCGAGCACGCCCATCTCCGCGACCGAGGCGTTCAGCCACAGGTAGGCGACGATCGGCATGGCGAGCACGGTCACCTGGGAGCCGACCAGCGACAGGCTCTCGCCGCTCCACAGCTTGAGGAAGTCGCGGTTCTTCCACAGCGTGGGCGGTTCCGCCGCGGCGGGGCCGGGCGTGGGGGGCTCAGTCGTCGGAGGTGAGGCCATGGTCGATGCTGCTCCTCAGTTCGGCGGCCGCGAGGGCGACCCGGGGTTCGTACATGACGGTGAAACGCTCGCCGTGGATGGGCGAGATGCGCAGGCGGCCGGTGACGACGTCCCGCCAGCCCATGTCGTCGGGCGGTACGCCCTCGGCGGCGGGCGAGTACAGCAGGACGTCCCCGTCGTACGGGGCGTGCCGGTAGTGGCCGACGGCGTGCGCGTTGGCGCGGAACACGTCCACGAAGCGGCGGGCCTGGCGCAGGTCGGCGGTGTCGGGCTGCAGCGTGTCGGCGCGGGCGGCGGCGTCGATCACGGCCAGCAGCCGCTCGTCCGGGCTCATCCGGTGCAGGTCGTCCAGGTTCACCTGGACCTTGCCGCCGGCCAGGGCGTGGGTGAGCAGGACGGCGTCGTCCTCCAGCGAGGCGCGCAGCACCGGCTCGTTCGCGTCGGAGTAGAACAGCACGACGAGCGGCACCTCCTCACCCAGCTCGCGCAGCCGGCGGGCGGTCTCCAGGGCGATGTTGCCGCCGATGCAGTAGCCGCCCAGCACGTACGGGCCGTGAGGGCGGAGGTCGAGCAGGTGGGCGGTGTAGTCGTCCACCATCTCCGCCAGCGTGGCGTGCGGTTGCTCACCGGGGGCCAGACCGGCCGCCTGGATCGCGTACACGGGCTGGTCGGGGCCGAGATGGCGGGTCAGCGGCAGATAGCGGAAGACCTGGCCGCCGAGCGCGTGGAACAGGAAGACAGGAGCGCGGTCGCCGGTGGGCCGCAGCGGCACGATCCGGCGCGGCGCGCCGTCGTTGTCCTGCGGGCGGCGCAGCTCGGCGGCGAGCCCCGCGACGGTCGGCGCGGTCAGCACCGACGACAGCGGCACGTCGCGGCCCAGCTCCTTGCGCAGCCGCATCGTCAGGCGCAGGGCCAGCAGGGAGTGGCCGCCGAGGGCGAAGAAGTCGTCGTGCACGCCGATGGCGTCCACGCCGAGCGTCTCCTCCCACAGCGTGGCCAGCCTGGCCTCGAACGGGTCGCGCGGCGGCAGGTACGGGGCGCGGGCGGCGTCGCCGGGGTCGGGCAGGGCGGCGCGGTCGAGCTTGCCGTTGGCGGTGACGGGCAGGGCGTCCAGGGGTACCCAGGCGGCGGGGATCATGTGCTCGGGCAGCCGCTTGCGCAGCGCGGCGGCCAGATCGGGCATCCGCCCGGCCGCGCCGACATGGCCGTCGCCACCGTCGTTGCCGCCGGCGTCGGTGCTCGGCGCGCCGCCTTCGCCGGCGGCGTCGTTCTCGGCGTCGTTCCCTGGGCCGTTCGCAGCGTCGTTCTCGGGGACGACGTAGGCGACGAGGCGTTCGCCGCGCAGCACGACGACGGCGGCGCGGACGGCGGGCTCGGCGGCCAGCAGCGCCTCGATCTCGCCGAGCTCGACCCGCTGGCCGCGGATCTTGACCTGGAAGTCGGTCCTGCCGAGGTACTGGACCTCGCCGGTCGGCAGCCGGCGGGCCAGGTCGCCGGTGCGGTAGAGCCGGGCGCCGGGCGGGCCGTACGGGTCGGGCACGAACCGCTCGGCGGTGAGCCCGGGCCGGCTGACGTAACCGCGGGCCAGTTGGACGCCGCCCAGGCAGAGCTCGCCCGGGGTGCCGACGGGGACCCGCCGGCCGCCGGCGTCCAGGATCTCCAGGCGGGTGTTGGCCACGGGCCGGCCGATGGGCACCAGGGGCTCGCCAGGCTCGCAGGAGTGCCAGGTGACGTCCACGGCCGCCTCGGTCGGGCCGTACAGGTTGTGCAGCTCGGTCTGCGGGAGACGGTCGTGGCAGCGGGCGGCCAGCTCGGCGCCCAGCGCCTCGCCCGAGCAGATGACGCGGCGCAGCGCCGGCAGGGCCGGCTCGTCGAGGAAGAGCTCCAGCATGGACGGGACGAAGTGCATGGTGGTGACGTCATGGGCGGTGGCCAGGGCGGCCAGGCGGGCGCCGTCGCGGTGGGCGTCCGGCTCGGCGACCACCAGCCCGGCACCGGTGATGAGCGGCCAGAACAGCTCCCACACCGACACGTCGAACGACAGCGGCGTCTTGTGCAGCACCCGCTCGTCCGGGGCGAGCCCGAACGTGTCCTGCATCCACAGCAGCCGGTTGACGATCGCCCGGTGCGAGACGCCGACCCCCTTGGGGCGGCCGGTGGAACCGGAGGTGAAGATCACGTACGCCAGCGAGTCGGGATGCACGCGCGTCGGCGCGCCGGGCACGTCCGGGACGCTGTCGGCGGGATCCGGGGCGAGGCCGGAAACGGCGAGGGCGGCGGGATCCGGTTCGGAGTCGGCCAGGGGGAGTGCGACGCCGTCCGGGAGGACCGTCGTGCCCTCCGGGCCGGTCAGCACCGTGCGCGCCCGCGCGTCCTCGATCATGTACGCCAGCCGCTCCGGCGGCAGCCCCGGCTCAAGGGGCAGGTAGGCGGCCCCCGCCCCGAGCACGCCGAGCAGGGCGGGCAGCAGGTCGGGGCCGCGTTCGAGGCAGACACCGACGACGTCGCCCGGCCGCGTGCCGGCCGCCGTGAGCCGGGCGGTGACGGCCCCGGCCCGCTCGCTCAGCTCGCGGTAGCTGATCCAGGTCCCGTCGTAGCAGACGGCGGGCGCGGCGGGCGTGCGCGCGGCCTGCTCGGCGATCAGCTCGTGCAGCGTCGTGTCCGGGTAGGTCCTGGCGGTGGCGTTCCAGCCGTCGATCGCGGCGGCGTCGCGCTCCAGGTAGGGGCCCTCGGGCCGAGGGTCGTTGCCGGGCTCGGCGGCCTGCCGCAGCGCGATGAGATACAGCTCGCCGAACCGAGCGATCTGGCCGGCGTCGAACTGGGCCCGGTCGTACGTGATCGTCAGGTCGAAGCCGCCGTGCTCGCGCGAGCGGCCGAACGCGGCGGCGAACGGCACGTCGGTCTGCTCGAAGAAGTCCTGGCCGACGATCTCGACGCCGGGCAGGCCCCGGTAGACGTGGAAGTCGCGGAAGTCGAACAGCACGTCCAGCAGCGGAGAACGTCCGGCCGCCCGCTGGATCTCGAACAGCGGATAACGCCGGTGCGGCAGCAGCGCCACCTCCGCCTCGAACACCTCGCGCACCAGCTCCGCCCAGGTCGGGGCGGCGGACACGTCCAGGCGCAGCGGCACGGTGTTCAGGAACAGGCCCAGCACCTCCTCGCCGGCCTCGCTCTCCGGCCGGCTGTGCGTGACCAGGCCGGTCATCACCTCGCTCTCGCCGGTGACCAGGGCGAGCACGCGCAGGTGGGCGGCCAGCAGCAGGGTGCGCAGCGGCACCGCCAGCCCTCTGGCCGCCGCGCCGAGCCGTTCGAGCAGCTCGGCCGGCAGCGGCAGCCGCAGCACCTCCGCCCCCGGCTCGCCGTGCGGCCCCGGCAGGCGGGGCAGCTTCGTGCCGGGCGCGTCGGCCATCCTGGCCTGCCAGAAGTCGCGCGTCTCCGGCGCGGCCACCGCCGCGCGTTCCGCCGCCACCAGCTCGCGGAAGGCCGCGCCCGGGCGGGTGAGCGGCACAGGTTCACCGGTGAGGTGCCCGTGGTAGCGCCGTAACAGCTCGGTGACCAGCGCCGCCACGCTCCAACCGTCGAGGATCGCGTGGTGGAAGCTCAGGCTGAACGCGAACGTCTCGCCGGGCAGCACGTGCACGTGCGCGCGAGCCAGCGGCGGCGACGCCCAGTCGAACGGCCGCCGCTTCTCCGCCTCCGACCACTCCGCCAGCCGCCGCCCGGCCGCCTCCGGGTCGCCCGACAGGTCCGTCACCTCCAGCGGCAGCGTCGCCGCGCGGTGCACGATCTGCAGCGGCTCGCTGAACCCGGTCAGGTCGATCGAGGTGCGCAGGACGGGATGCCGGGCGGTCACCTCGGCCAGCGCCGCCTCGAACGCCCCCGCGTCGAACCGGCCGCGCAGGGTGATCGTGGTCAGGTCGTGGTAGGTGGCCACGTCCGGCTCGTACGCGCTGTGGTAGAGCATCCCGGCCTGCAGCGCGGCCAGAGGATAGGCGTCCTCCAGGCCGCGCGCGGCTCCCGTCGTCACGGTCATCACGCCTCGCCTTCCAGCAGTCGTGCCAAATCGTCGGGATTGAGCAGGCCGAACGGCGTCTGTGGCGCCTCGGGTGGTTCCTCCGCCGGGGCGGGCACCAGCCGTTCGGCCAGCTCCCTGACCGTCTGGTGGCGGAAGAGCTGCTCCAGCCGTACGGCGTAACCGGCTTCGCGCAGGCGGGAGACCACCTTGAGACTGCGGATGGAGTCGCCGCCGGCGGCGAAGAAGTTGTCGTGAGCCGAAACCCGCTCCAGCCCCAGCACCCCCCGCCAGGCCTCGGCGACGGCCACCTCGGCCGCCCCTTCCGGCTCGGCGTGCCCGGCTGTTTCGCGGGCGCGCGGGTCGGGCAGAGCGTTCCGGTCGAGCTTGCCGCTGCGGTTGAGGGGCAGCTCGGGGAGAACGGTCCAGGTGCTGGGGATCAGGTGATCGGGGAGGGTGTCACGCAACCTCCGCTCCCACCCACCCATCACGTCCGCACCGACCGCTGGGGGGTCGTCCATCGCGAGGTCGGTCGGGACCACGTAGGCGGCCAGGCGTAGGCCGGCGCCGTCCTCGATGGCGCGGACGGCGGCGGCGCGGACGCCTGGCAGGGCCGCCAGGGCCGCCTCGATCTCGCCCGGCTCCACCCGCATGCCGCGGATCTTGACCTGGTGATCGGAGCGGCCCAGGTACTCGATCTCGCCGTCCGGTCGCCACCGGGCCAGGTCGCCGGTGTCGTACAGCCGCCCGCCCGGAGGGCCGTAGGGGTCGGGGACGAAACGTTCGGCCGTCAGCGCGGGACGGGCCGCGTACCCCTGCGCGAGCTGCACGCCGCCGATCCACAGGTCGCCGGGCACGCCGACGGGGACGCGGTTCATCCTGGCGTCGAGGATCTCCAGGCGGGTGTTCGCGACCGGCCGCCCGATCGGGACCGTGGCCTCGCCGGGCCGGCACGCGTGCCACGACACGTCCACCGCCGCCTCGGTCGGCCCGTACAGGTTGTGCGGGCCCGCCCCTGGCAGCGCGGCGGCGAACCGGGCGGCCAGTTCGACGCCGAGCGCCTCCCCTGAGCAGACCACGGTACGCAGCGCGCCCAGCCGCCTGCCCAGGTCGGGCTCGGACAGGAAGGCGTCCAGCATGGACGGGACGAAATGCACGGTGCTGACCGACTCGCGCTCCAGCAGATCGGCCAGGTAGGAGGGGTCGGCGTGCCCACCGTGCCGGGCCACGACCAGCCCCGCCCCGGTGATCAGCGGCCAGAACAGCTCCCACACCGACACGTCGAACGAGAACGGCGTCTTGTGCAGCACCCGGTCGTCCCCGGTCAGCCGGAACGCGTCCTGCATCCAGCGCAGCCGGTTCACGATCGCCCGATGCGAGATCCCGACCCCCTTGGGGCGGCCGGTGGAGCCGGAGGTGAAGATCACGTACGCGAGGGAGTCGGGGTGCGGCCGGATTCCGAGCGGCCCGCCGTCCTCGCCGGCCACGGCCGCGGCGTCGCGATCGAGCAGCACCGTCACGACCCCGGCCGTGGGGCCGGGTAGGTGGGTGGCGAAGCGTTCGGTCGAGATGGCCAAGTGTGCGCCCGCATCGGTCATCATGCCCGCCAGGCGCTCGGACGGATGGTCAGGTTCCAGCGGCAGGTAGGCCGCGCCGGTGGCGACGACGGCGTGCACGGCGACGACCAGGTCGGCGCTCCGCTCCAAGCACACGCCCACGACCTCGCCGGGCCCGGCTCCGAGCGCGCGCAGGCGCCTGGCCAGGCGGTTCACCCGGCCGCCGAACTCCGCATAGGTGAGCCACGCCCGGCTCCCGTCCGCGGCCTCGAACCCCAGGGCGGGCGCGTCCGGAGTACGGGCGATCTGCTCGGTCACCAGGGCGAGCAGCGTGGTGGATGCGTCAGGTCCGAGTGTCTCCGTCTGCTCGGCCGCAAGCGCGGGCAGCGTGGCCGACGCGTCGAGAGTGGGTGTGGCCGTGTCGTTGGCTCGCTGGATGATGTCCAGCTCGGCCGGGGTGAGCAGTGGCAGGTCGGTCACCGGCCGGTCCGGTTCGGCTGCGGCGGCGGCCAGGAGCGAGCGGAAGTGGTCGGCGAAGCGCTCCATGCGGTCGTGCTCGAACAGGTCCTTCGCGTAGTGCAGCACCCCCGTGAGCGTGTCGCCGGACTCCTCGATCACCAGGTGCAGGTCCGCCTGCGTCACCCCCGGGTCGACGTCGAGGGTGCGCAGGGCGATCCCCGCCACCTCCGGCGGCGCCGGCGGCACGTTCTGGTAGGCGAGCATCACCTGGAACAGCGGGTTGCGGGCCAGGTCGCGCTCCTCGGCCAGCTCCTGCACCAGCACCTCGAACGGCAGCTCCGCGTGGTCGTGCCCGTCCAGGACGCGCTCGCGGGTGCGGGCCAGCAGTTCGGCGAAGGGCGGCTCGCCGGACAGGTCGCCGCGCAGGACGAGCGTGTTCAGGAAGAGACCGGCCATCTCCTCCACGTCGGGGTGGGCCCGCCCGGAGACCGGGGTGCCGACGGGGATGTCGGTGCCGCCCGTGTAGCGGGCCAGCACCGCCTGGAACGCGGCCAGCAGCACCATGAACGGCGTCACCTGCCGTTCCCGCGCGAGCGCGCGCACCGCCGTCACGGTGGCGGAGTCGATCGGGAACGTCAGCCGCCGGCCCTCCATGCTCGCCGGCCCCTGCCGGTGCCGGTCCGCGGGCAGGTCCAGGGCGGGAGGCAGACCGGCGAGGGCTTCCTTCCAGTACGCGAGATCGTCCGCCCGCCCGGCCACCCGGGCCCGGTGCCAGGCGGCGAAGTCCCGGTAGCCGGTGGCGAGCGCGGGCAGGCCGGCGGGGGTGCCGGTGACGCGGGCCCGGTAGAGCTCCATGAGGTCGCGCAGCAGGATCGACAGGCTCCACCGGTCGGTGACGACGTGGTGCAGGGTGAGGTACAGGTCGTGCTCGGTGTCGCCACGCCGCACCAGGACGGCCCGGACCAGCGGCCCGCCGGCCAGGTCGAACCGGTGCCGAGCCTCCTCCACCCCCACGACCGCCGCCGGGTCCGCCCCGTCCGGTTCCGCCGGTCCCACGGCCGTCGGCAGGTCCGCCCTGGCGGGTTGTGCCAGATCCGCGTCCGCCTGCACGGTCAGGCGTGGTCTGTTGGGGCCCTCCTGGAGCGTCGGCTCGCCGTCGTCGGTGACGATGACCAGGCGCAGGGCCTCGTGCCGGGTCACCAGGTCGTCGAAGGCGGCCCTCAGCGCGACAACGTCGAGCGGGCCGATCAGCCGTTCCGCCCAGGCGACGTTGTACGCGGGATTACCGGGGTCGAGCTGGTCGAGGAACCACAGGCGGGCCTGGGCGTGCGAGGGCCGGGCGGGGCCGTCCGGCAGGGGCGGGATGGGTCGCGCGGCGGCGCTGGGCAGGAGGGGGGCGAGGCCGGCGACGGTCGGGGTGGTGAAGCAGCGGCGCAGGGTCACCTCGGCCCCGTACGTCTCCCGAAGCCTGACCACCAGGCGCATCGCCAGCAGGGAGTGCCCGCCGAGGGCGAAGAAGTCGTCCTCGACCCCGAAGTCGTCCCGTTCGAGCAACTCGGCCCAGACACCGTGCAGCACGCGCTCGGCGGGCGTGCGCGGCGGCACCGAGACAGCGGTCCCGGCGGCGGCCCGCGGCGGTGGCAGGGCGGCGCGGTCGAGCTTGCCGCTGGGCAGGACGGGCAGGTCGGCGACGGTGACGAACGCGGCGGGGATCATCGCCTCCGGCAGGCGGGCGCGCAGGTGGGCGCGGAGATCGCTCTCCTGCGCGGTGCCGATGGTGTACGCGACCAGGCCGCGCCCTCCGGGGGCGTCGTCGCGGACGGTCACGACCGCTCGTTGGACGGACGGGTGTTCGCCGAGCACGGCGGCCACCTCGTCCGGCTCGATGCGGACGCCGCGCACCTTGACCTGGTGGTCGAGACGGCCGAGGTATTCGAGGGTGCCGTCGGAGTGCCGGCGGGCCAGGTCCCCGGTGCGGTACAGGCGTCCGCCGGGCGGCCCGAACGGGTCGGGGACGAAGCGTTCTGCGGTCAGGGCGGCCCGGCCGTGGTAGCCGCGGGTGACGCCGTCCCCGCCGATCAGCAGTTCGCCGGGAATGCCCACCGGCACCGGACGCAGATCGCCGTCCACCACGTAAACCGCGGTGTTGGCGACCGGCCGGCCGATCGAGCCGCCCCGTCCGTCGGTGACGTGCCGCCTGGTGGACCACACGGTGGTCTCCGTGGGCCCGTACAGGTCCCACAACTCGTCGGTGACGGCGAGCAGGCGGGCGGCGAGCGGGCCGGGCAGCGCCTCGCCCGTGCTGATCACGCGCGGCACCCGGTGGGCCAGCGCGGGCAGCAGCCCTTCGAGGACGGAGGGGGTGGCCTGGACGGTGTGCAGGTCACCGCTCCTGATGAGGTCGTGGACGCGTTCGATGGCGGAGGCGGAGGCGAGGACGACCGTGCCGCCGCTGACGAGCGGGCCGAACATCTCGATCATCGCGATGTCGAACGACACCGACGTCAGGAACAGCGACCGCGCGCCGGCCGCCAGCCCCGGCCGTTCGCGTACGTCGCAGAGCAGGCTGACCAGGCCACGGTGCGGCACCACCACGCCCTTGGCCCGGCCGGTGGAGCCGGAGGTGTAGATCAGGTAGGCGGCCTGGTTCTGGTGGAAGGCGGGCTCGGGAGCGGGACCTGCGGCAGCCGGGGGATCGTCGAGCAGGAAGAGGCGGGCGGTCGCCGGCAGCCGGTCCCGCAGGGAGTCCACGGTGACGACCACGCCGGCGCCGGAGTCGGCGATGATCTGCCTCAGCCGCTCAGCCGGATATTCCGGGTCAAGGGGGACGAAGCAGCCGCCGGCCTTGAGCACGGCCAGCAGCGCCGCGATCAGGTCCGGCTGCCGGGGCACGCAGACGGCGACCCTGCTCTCCCCGCCGACCCCGAGCGTGCGCAGCCCGGCGGCCAGGTCGTTCGCGCGTGACTCCAGCTCGGCGTACGTCAGCGACGTGCCGTCGTCGCCCTCGACGACGCCCTCGACGGTGCCCTCGACAGCGATCGCCTCCGGCGAGCGGGTGGCCTGCTCGGTGACCAGGTGGTGGATGCCACGGCCTGGGTACGGCATCGCGGTGTCGTTGCGGGCGTGCAGCGTGTCGCGCAGCTCGGCCGGGTCCATGAGCGGCAGCTCGGACAGCCGCAGCCCCGGATCGGCGACGGCGGCGCGCAGGAGTGTGCGCAGGTGCGCGGCCAGGCGGTGCACGCGGTCGTCGTCGAACAGGTCGGTGGCGTGGTCGAGCACGCACAGCAGCGACCCGTCCGTGCGCTCCTCGACGATGAGGTCCAGGTCGAACATGGCGGTGCCGGGCCGCACGTCCAGGCGCTCCAGGCGCAGGCCGGGCAGGTCTGCGGGCAGGCCGGGGGTGTTCTGGTAGGCGAGCATGACCTGGAAGAGCGGGTTGCGGGACAGGTCCCGGCCGCTGGACAGCTCCTCCACCAGCGTCTCGAACGGCAGCCCCGCGTGGTCGAACGCGGCCAGCGCCCGCTCCCTGGTACGCCGGACCAGCTCGGTGAAGGACGGATCGCCCGACAGGTCGCCGCGCAGCACCACGGTGTTGAGGAACAGGCCGACGGTCTGGTCCAGCGACGGATGCGGGCGAGCGGACATCGGCGTGCCGATCGGGATGTCGTCCTGGCCGGTGTAGCGGGCGAGCAGCGCCTGCAGCGCGCCGGCCAGCACCATGAAGGGGGTGGCGCGCAGGCCGGCGGCCAGGTCGCGCAGCCCGGCGGCGAGTGCGGCGTCCAGCTCGAACAGCAGGCGGTGCCCCCGGTTCGACTGCATGGGCGGGCGCGGCCGGTCGGCGGGCAGGTCGAGCGTGTCGGGCAGGCCGTCGAGGGCCTTGCGCCAGTAGTCCAGGTCGCGTTCCGGGGACGGGCCCGCCTGCTGCCAGGCCACGTAGTCGGCGTACGCCACCGGCCGGTCGGATGGCGGCTCGCCGGCGTAGAGCCGGAAGAGGTCACTGAACAGGATCGCCACCGACCAGCGGTCGGCCAGGATGTGGTGCAGGGTCAGGATCAGACGGTGTTCGGCGGCCTCGGGCGTCTCGCGCGCGGGCCGCCCCGCCGAGGCGCCGGTCTCGGGCGTGACCCGGATCAGGCGGGCCCTGGTCAGGGGGCCGGTGGTCAGGTCGAAGGCGAAGCGGGCCTCCTCCTGAGCTGCGGCGTCGGCCTCGCCGGCGGTCATCGTCTCGATCCGCAGCGCGGGACGCACCCGGCCGGGCGCCTGGCGGGGCTCTCCGTCGCGGGTCTCGACCACGTACCCGAGGATCGGGTGCCGCTCCACGAGCGCGTCGAACGCGGCGGCCAGCGCGGCGGCGTCCAGGTCGCCCTCGATCCGGTACGCCCATGACAGGGTGTAGGCGGGATTGCCCGGATCGAGCTGGTCGACCACCCACAGGCGGCGCTGCGCGTCGGACAGCGCCCCGCCCTCCCCGGCCCGGTTCCCCTGGATGGGCCCAGTGAAGGGCTGGGCGAAGGGCCCGGAGAAGGGCCCCGACTTCCGCGCGGCCCGGGTGCGCTGCAGGCGGGCCTCCAGCGCGGCGCGCTGTTGCGGGCTGAGCCCGGCCAGTCGCGCGCGTACCCCGTTCGGGTCGCTCAACGCTCCTCCTCCAGCAGGTCCAGCAGGTCGGCATCGGTCAGTCCCTCTTCGAGCACCGCCAGCGCCTGCTCGGCGACGGTCGTGGCGTCGAAGCAGCGGCGCAGCGGCAGCTCGACGCCGAACTCGTCGTCGATCCGGCCGATCAGGCGGACCACCAGCAGCGAGTGGCCGCCGAGGGCGAAGAAGTCGTCGTTCACCCCGATGCGCTCCCGGCCGAGCAGCTCGGCCCAGATGGCGGCCAGGGTCTCCTCCATCGGGGTACGCGGCGGCACGAAGACGGCGACCCGGTCACCGCCGCGCGGCGGCGGGAGCGCGGCACGGTCGAGCTTGCCGCTGGGCAGGACGGGCAGGTCGGTGACGGCGACGAAGGCGGCGGGGATCATCGCCTCAGGCAGGCGGATACGCAGATGGGCGCGCAGGGCGGCCTCCTCGGCGTCGCCCACGATGTAGGCGACCAGGCCGCGCCCGCCGGGGGCGTCGTCGCGTACGGTCACGACCGCCCGCCGGACGGACGGGTGCTCGCCGAGCACGGCGGCCACCTCGTCCGGCTCGATCCGGACGCCGCGCACCTTCACCTGGTCGTCCAGGCGGCCCAGGCATTCGAGGGTCCCGTCGGGATGCCACCGGGCCAGGTCCCCGGTGCGGTAGAGACGCCCGCCCGGCGGCCCGAACGGGTCGGGGACGAACCGCTCCGCCGTCAGCCCGGCGCGGCCGTGGTAGCCGCGGGTGACGCCGTCCCCGCCGATCAGCAGCTCGCCCGGCACGCCCACCGGCACCGGCCGCAGACCGCCGTCCACCACGTACACGGTCGTGTTCGCCACCGGCCGGCCGATGCGCATCGTCTCGGGGGAGCCCGGCACCCGGTACGCGGTCGACCAGATCGTCGTCTCGGTGGGCCCGTAGAAGTTCCACAGCTCGTCGGTGACCGTCAGCAGGCGGGCGGCCAGGTCGAGGGGCAGCGGCTCGCCGCCGAGGATGGCGCGCGGCAGCCCGGCCGGCAGGTGCTCCAGCGCCACGCTCGCGACGGACGGGGTGAGCTGGACCAGGTCCGCGTCCTCCGCGGCCCGCCGGATCTCCTTCGGCGTGCGGGCGGCGTCCTCGGGAGCGATCACGAGCGTGCCGCCGGACAGCAGCGGCGTGAAGATCTCCAGCGCCGCGATGTCGAACGAGAGCGAGGTCATGAACAGCGCGCTGCCGCCACCCAGCCGCCGGATCACATCGGTGACCAGGTTGACCACGCCCCGATGCGGGACCTGCACCCCCTTGGGGCGGCCGGTGGAGCCGGAGGTGTAGATGAGGTACGCCAGATTGTCGGGCCCCACCGGCGGCGGCTGCGAAGGCCCGTCCACGTCGGGGCCTGGCACGTCCAGCAGCAGCTCAGCAGGACGCGCGGCCGGCAGCCGGTCGAGGCAGGCCGAGTCCGTGAGCAGCAGCTCCGCCCCCGAGTCGGCCATCAGGTACGCCAGCCGCTCCGTCGGATACGCCACGTCCAGCGGCAGATAGCACCCGCCCGCCCTGAGCACCGCAAGCAGCGCCACGATCTGGTGCACCCCGCGCGGCAGGCACAACGCCACGCACGACTCCGCCCCCACCCCCCTGGCCGCCAGGCGCGCGGCCAGGGCCGCCGTACGGGCGTCGAGCTCGGCGTAGGTGAGCTCCACTCCGTTTTGCGCCCGCACCGCCACCGCGTCGGGGGTGCGGGCCGCCTGCTCGGCGACGAGCTCGTGCAGGGTGAGCTCAGGGTACGGCGCGGCGGTGTCGTTCCAGCCGGTCAGCAGCTCGCGCCGCCGCTCGGCGGTCATCAGCGGCAGCTCCGACAGCCGGGTGCCCGGGTCCGCTACGGCGGCCTCCAGGATCAGCCGGTACGCGCCCGCCAGCCGGGCGATCGTGCCGGCGTCGAACAGGTCGGTGCTGTACTCCAGGTAGACGCCGGCCCCGTCGGCCGTCCTGACCACGTCCACGTTCAGGTCGAGCTGGGCGGTGCCGTTCGGGAACTGCCCCCGCGACGCCATCGGCAGCAGGTTGAACCCCACCTGGAAGAGCGGCGTGCGGCTGGTGTCGCGCACCGGCTGCAGCGCCTCGACCAGCCGGTCGAAGGGCACCTCCGCGTGGTCGAGCGCGTCGAGCACGCTCTCCCGCACCCGCTCCACCAGCTCGCAGAACGCCGGGTCGCCGCCCAGGTCCGTACGGAGCACCAGCGTGTTGATGAACACCCCGAGCAGCGGCTCGAACTCGGGCAGATCGCGCCCGGCCACCGGCGTGCCCACCGCCACGTCCTCGCGGCCCGCGTACCGGGACAGCAGCGCCTTCAGCCCGGCCAGCAGCACCATGAACAGCGTCGCCCCGTGCCGCCTGCCCAGCGCTTCGAGCTCGCCGACCAGGCCGGCGGGCAGCGCGAGATGATGCTCGGCCCCCGCGTGCCCGCGCACGGCGGGCCTGGGCCGGTCGGTGGGCAGCCCGAGGTCGGGCGGCAGGCCGGCCAGCCGCTCCCGCCAGTGGCCGAGCTGCGCGTCGAGCACCCCGCCGCCCAGGTGCTCGCGCTGCCAGGCGGCGTAGTCGGCGTACTGGACGGGCAGGTCCGGCAGCCGCGGCGGGCGGCCCTCGTCGAGCGCCGCGTTCAGCTCCCGCAGCTCCTCGGCGAAGTTGACGCCCGAACGGGCGTCGAACACGGCGTGGTGCACCACGAACACCAGCCGCTGCACCGGCCGGCCCTTCTCCCCGCCAGGCATCCGCACCAGATGCGCCCGCCACAGCGGGGCCCGGTCCAGCGTGAACGGCTGCCGCGCCGTCGCCAGGGCCAGCTCGCGGAACTCCCGCTCGGCCTGCTCCGGCGGCAGCGCGCGCAGGTCCGTCACGGGCAGGGTGACCGGCAGCTCGATCTGGACGATCTGGACGAGCCGCCCGTCCTCGATCGCCAGCGCGGTGCGCAGCGTCTCGTGCCGCCGGACCAGCTCGCCCAGCATCCGCTCGCACCGGCCCCCGTCATCGCTCTCGTCATCGCTCTCGTCGCCGCTCTCTGGCAGGTCGAGGACGGCGTTGATGTGGTACGCGGGCGCGCCGGGGTCGAGCCGCGCCAGGAACCACAGCCGTTCCTGGGCGAACGAGGCGGGAAAGACGTACGTGCCGGTCACCGAGCCGCTCCTCTACTGCCGGGACATGGCCTCGCGCAGGCTGCGCGGGCGCATATCGGTCCAGACCTGCTCGATGTGGTCGAGGCAGCTCTGCTTGGCCCCTTCGAATCCGGCCTCCCGCCAGCCCGCGGGCACGGGCCGGTCGGCGAACCAGATGGAGTACTGCTCCTCGTCGTTGACCACGACCTTGTACTGACCGTCCCGCATGTCAGCGCCTTTCCTCCCGGGGCAGCCGGGTGATCGTCGTTGCCTGTGCCTGTGCCTGTGATTGGGCTTGCGACTGTGACTGGGCGTCCTGGCCGCGCAGCTCCTCCACCAGCGCGGCCATCCCGGCCACGGTGGGCACCTGGAAGAGGCTGCGCATGGGCAGCCGGACGCCGACCTTCTTCCTGATCAGCGCGATCAGCTGGACCGCCACCAGCGAGTTGCCGCCCAGCTCGAAGAAGTCCTGCTCGACGCTGACCCGGCGGGCGCCGAGCACCTCGCCCCACAGACCGGCGAGCACGCCCTCCAGCTCGGTGCGCGGGGCGACGTGATCCTCGTCGTCCGTCTCGCCCTGCCCGGCGGCCGAGGCGGCGGCCAGGTCGCCGGCCACCGTGTCCTGGGTCAGCTCGCGCACCCCGGCCACGAACTCGGGCAGCGCGGTGGCGTTCACCACGACCTGGACGCCCAGGTCGGCGGCGAGCAGGCGGCGGAACGCCTCGGCGCCGTCCGCCGGCGCGATGCCGCGTCTGGCCCCGTCGAGGTCCAGGGCGACGCCCGCGGTCGCGGACTCCTCCTTCACCGCCACCTCCTCGGCGCTCTGCCTGGCCTCCTCGCCGACGGTGCGGGTCATCGCGTCCCGGTCGACGCGCCGCAGCACGAAGTCGGTGATGCTCACCACCGGCTCGCCGGCGTCGTCATACAGGACGAGGTCGGCGGCCAGCACCTCGCCGCCGCCGGTGTCACGCAGACGGGCGTGGCTCCACAGCGTGGCGGGCAGCGGGCCGCGCACGGTGACGCGGCCGTAGCCGAGCGGCAGGAAGCTGTGCTCGCCCGAGACGGCGATGAACGCGGTCGCCTCGTCCAGCAGCGCCGGATGCAGCGGCAGCGCGCCCAGCTCGGCGGCCACCAGTGGCCCCGCCTCCAGCTGGGCCAGCTGCTCGTCCTGGCCGAGCCGCACGTCGCGCAGGCTGCTCCACCGCGGCCCGAACGTGACCAGCCCGGACGCCGAGGCGAACAGATCGGCCCGGCCGCCGCCGTGCACGCAGCGGGCCCGCGCCCCGGCCAGCCCGCCGGCGGGCTCGCCCGCGCCCGTCTCCGCGAGCACCCAGGCCGCCGAGCCACGGGCGTGCTGGGCCGGCTCACCGCCGGTGACGCTGACCACCTCGAAGTCCACGCCGTCGCCCGCCGGGGTGAGCAGCACCCGCAGCTCGGCACTCGCCCCCTCGGCGACCGTCAGCGGCGCGACGAAGGCGACGTCACGCAGCTCGATCACGTGCTCGGGGCCAGGGCGCGGCACCGCCGCCTCGAACGCGGCCCGGGCCGTCTCCAGGTAGCCGGTGCCGGGCAGCACCGGCACCCCGGCCACCCGGTGCTCGTCCAGGACCCAGTGCGTCGCGGGCGACAGCGTCGCGGCGTACCAGGGGCGGCGGCCGGCGCTCTCGTGCCGGTGGCTGAGCACGGGGTGCTCCAGCCGGGTCACCCGGTCGCCGCGCTGCAGGGCGCGGAACGCCACCGGGGCGGCGACCTCGGCGGCCATGCCGACCTCCAGCCACGCCCCCCAGTTCACCGACAGGACCCGGCCCGGCCAGACGTGCGCGTACGCGTCCATGAAGGCGTTGGCCCCGCAGTAGTCGACCTGGCCGAACCCGCCAGCGACGGCGGTCACCGAGGAGCAGAGCAGCACGAAGTCGAGCGGCAGGTCGCCGAACACCTCGCGCAGCGCCAGCGTGCCGGCGATCTTGGGGGCCATGACGTCGTCGGCCGCGCGGCGCTCCTTGACCTCGGCCATGCCGCCGCCGGGGACCCCAGCCGCGTGCAGGACGCCGTCCACCCGGCCGAACCGGGTCAGCGCCTCCTCCCTGACCCGGCGCAGCGACCCGGGATCGGTCACGTCGGCGGACAGCACGATCACCTCGGCGCCCGCCCGCTCCATCCGGCGCACGGCCGCCACGGCCCGCCGCACCCGCTCCGGCGCCCCGTCGAGCGTGTCCCATTCGTCCCTCGGGGGCAGGCCTGTACGCCCGAGCAGGACCAGCCTGGCCTGGACGCGCTGGGCCAGGTCCTCGGCCAGGGTGAGCCCGATGCCACCGAGCCCGCCGGTGATCACGTACACGCCGTGCCGACGCAGCGGGTCGTCCTGCGGCGGCAGCGGCACCGGCTCGAAGCCGCGCACCCAGCGGCGGCCGGCGCGCAGCGCGACGGGCGACGGCGGCACGCCCTCGTCCGGCTCGTCCGGTTCCGCGGCCAGCTCGGCCAGCACCCGGTCCAGGTAGGGGCCCGGCCGGTACGGGCCCGGCTCCAGGTCGAGATGGCGGGCCGTCAGCCAGCGCGCCTCCAGCGGGACCACGCCGGTGAACCCGGCGACCGTGGCGTGCTCGGGCCTGTGCACGTCCTGGCCGGTCACGCCCTGCGTGCCCGCGGTCACGACGTCGAGCCGCACCCCGGCCTCCCGCTCGGCCCCGGCCAGCGCCTGCACCAGGGCCAGCAGGCTGTGGAAGCCGAGCTCCTGGGCCGCGACGGCCTCACCGGGCGTGCTCGCCGGGTCGCCGTCCAGCGCCCAGGCGTGAATGACGCGCTCCGGCACACCGGTCGCGGCCAGCAGCGCCTCGTAGTCGTCGCGGGCGGCCGGGCGGACGGTGATCGTGCCGTCGGGGGCGGTGCCGTACGCGCTGCCCGGGACCACCCGGACAGTGTCGGCCCCCGCCGTGCGCAGCCCGTCCAGCAGGGGCTCGGCGGCGGGCCCGGCGAACACCAGGCAGCGCACGCCGGCCAGCGCGCCCCGCCCGGCCGGGGTGACGGGCGCCTGCCGCCAGGCCGGCACCGAGAACCACTCCTCCAGCGGCAGCGCGCCCGCGCGCGGCGGCCGGGTGAAGACCAGCTCGGGATCGAAGTCGGTGTGCACCCAGTGCTCGGCCCGCTCGTACGGGTAGGCGGGCAGCGGCACCCGGCGGCCCGGCTCGGCCAGCACGTCGGTGTCCAGCGGCACGCCCGCCGTCCACAGGGCACCGGCCGTCGCGTACAGGACCTCCAGGTCGGTCTTGCCGTCGGCGGGTCCTGGCAGGCTGGTCAGCGGGCGCGGCGCGGTCCTGGGCAGCTGGGTCCTGGCCAGGCCGGCGAGCTGGCGGCCCGGGCCGCACTCCACCAGCCGCCACTCGCCCTCGGCGGCCAGCGTCGCCACGCAGTCGCCGAACCTGACCGCCTCACGCAGGTGGCGCGTCCAGTAGGCGGGGTCCACGGCCTGCTCGGCGGTGATCCAGCCGCCGGTGACGTTCGACAGGAACGGCAGGCTCGGCGCGTTCCTGGCCGCCGCCGCGACGGCCGCGTGGAAGTCGCCCAGGATCGGGTCCATCATCGCCGAGTGGAAGGCGTGCGAGGTGCGCAGCGCGGTGGTCTGGATCCCGCTCTCGCCCAGCCGGGCCGCGTAGGCGGCGATCAGCTCGCCCGGGCCGGCGACCACGCAGGTGCCGGGGCCGTTCACGGTGGCGATCGACAGCCCCTCCGGCAGGTCCGCGCGCACCTCCTCGTGATCGCGGCGCAGGGCCAGCATCGCGCCGGGCGGCATGCTCTGCATGAGCCGGCCTCTGGCGGCCACCAGGCGCAGCGCGTCGGGCAGGGAGAAGACGCCGGCAACGGTCGCGGCCACGTACTCGCCGATGCTGTGCCCGATCATCGCGGCCGGCTCCACGCCCCACGAGCGCCACAGGCGGGCCAGCGCCCACTCCACCGTGAACAGGGCCGGCTGGGTGATTGCCGTCTGCCGCAGCCGCTCGTCGGCCGCCTCGCGCTCGTCGTCGCGGCCGTCATCGGGGGGAAAGAGCAGGGTGCGCAGGTCCAGGCCCAGCTCCTCGTGCAGGATCGCGGCGCACTCGTCGACCGCGGCGGCGAAGACCGGCTCCGTGCGGTAGAGCTGCGCGCCCATGCCCGCGTACTGCGCGCCCTGGCCGGAGAACAGCCAGGCCACCTTGGGCGTGCCCGCCTTGCCCTTGACCAGCCGGCGCGGGGTGGTCAGCGCCGCGACCGCGTCGGCCGCGTCGGTGGCCACCACGGCGGCCCGGTGCGCGTACGTCCGCCGTCCCGCCCGCAGCGTGTGGGCCACGTCCGCGAGATCGGCCTCCCCGCCCTCCAGGTGCCCGGCCAGCCGGGACACGGCGGCGTCCAGCGCCGACGACGTACGGGCCGACAGCAGCAGCAGGTGCGCGTCACGCGGCTGGGCGGTCGGCAGCGGCGCGGGCGGCGCCTGCTCGACCAGCACGTGCGCGTTCGTGCCGCCGATGCCGAAGGAGCTGACGCCCGCGCGGCGCGGGAAGCCGTTCGTCTCCCACTTGGTCAGCGACGAGACGACTTTGAAGGGGTTCGTGCCGAAGTCGATGCGCGGGTTCGGCGACTCGTAGTTGAGGCTCGGCGGGATCATGCCGTGCTCCACCGCGAGCACCGTCTTGATGAACCCCGCGATGCCGGCGGCCGGGCCCAGGTGGCCGATGTTGGTCTTGACCGAGCCGAGGCCGCACCAGCCCGCCTCGTCCGTGCCGGCGCCCAGCACGCTGGACAGCGCCGCCACCTCGATCGGGTCGCCCAGCGAGGTGCCGGTGCCGTGCGCCTCGACGTACGTGACCGTACGCGGGTCGATCTGGGCGACGCCCAGCGCCTGCGAGACCGCCGCCGCCTGGCCCTCGGCGCTCGGCGCGGAGAAGCCCATCTTGGTGGCGCCGTCGTTGTTGATCGCGTTGCCGATCACCACCGCGCGGATGTGGTCGCCGTCGGCGACGGCGTCCGACAGCCGCTTCAGCACGGCCATGCCGCCGCCCCCGCCCCAGATCGTGCCGGCCGCCGAGGCGTCGAACGCGCGGCAGTGCCCGTCGGGCGAGTAGATGCCGTCCTGGTGGTACTGGTACCCCCACTCGGCGGGCAGCTCCAGCGAGGCGCCGCCGGTCAGCGCCATGTCGCACTCGCCGGTGCGCAGCGCCTCGCACGCCACGTGCAGGGCGACGAGCGAGGAGGAGCAGGCGGTGTGCAGGGTCAGGCTGGGGCCGCGCAGGTCCAGCTTGTACGACACCATCGTGGCCAGGTAGTCGGGGTGGTTGCCGGTGTAGACGGCGAGGTTCCCCACCGACGCGAACACCTTCTTGTTCGGCCGGATATACAGCCATTGGTACTCATCCGAGCCGATCGCCCCGTAGACCCCGATCTCCCCGGCGTAGCGCGCGGGATCGTACCCGGCGTCGTCCAGCGCGGTGCTGGCCAGCTCCAGGAACATCCGCTGCTGCGGGTCACGCAGCTCCGCCTCACGCGGCGACATGCCGAAGAAGGCCGCGTCGAGAGCGCCGTAGCCCTCCGCGATCGAGCACGCGGGCACGAACGTCGGATCGTCCAGCAGGTAGTCGGGAACGCCGAGCGCCTCCTGCTCCTCCCGCGTGTAGAAGCGCACCGACTCCACGCCCCCGACCAGGTTGCGCCAGAAGGCCGGCACGTCCTCGGCGCCGGGCAGACGGCAGGCCAGGCCGACGACCGCGATCGGCTCGACCCCGGACCCCTCTTCCTCGTGGTTCAGCGCAGCGGTCATTCCTTACTCTCCCGTCTGGCCCGGTGAGGCCGAGTTGAGGGTCGTGCCCGGCGCGCCGCGACCCGCCGGGCGGCGCGCTCCGATCCGGCGGTGCGCCGCTCGCCGTCGAGGTGCGCCGCGAGCGTGCGTACGGTGGGGAAGCGGAACAGGTCCACGATCGGCACCTCACGCCCGAGCGCGGCGGCGAGGCGGGCCTGGACCTGAGCGGTGGCGAGCGAATGCCCGCCGATCTCGAAGAAGTTCGCGTCGGCGGAGACCCGCGGCAGGCCGAGCACCTCCCGCCACACGCCCGCGACCAGGCGCTCGGTCGCGGTGGACGGCTCCTGCCCCGGCCCGGCCGCGGCCCGCTGGGGTGGTGGTGGCAGCGCGGCCCGGTCCACCTTGCCGTTCGGCGTCAGCGGCAGCGCCGGGAGGAGCACCAGTTCGGCGGGGACGGCGTAGTCGGGCAGGCGGGCCGCGAGATGGCGGCGCAGCTCACCCGCCTGGACGGCCGCGCTCTCCGGAACCGCGTACGCGTGCAGCACCCGGCCCCCTGGCTGCTCGGCCGCTCGGACGGCGGCGGCCACGACACCGGGGTGCGCGGCCAGGGCCGCCTCGACCTCGCCGAGCTCGACCCGGTGACCCCGGATCTTCACCTGCCCGTCCGCCCGGCCAGCCGGCACCACGCGGCCGTCCGGGTCGTGACGGCCCAGGTCGCCGGTCCGGTAGCGGCGCGTCTCGCTCGCCTTGCCGCCCGGCCCGTTGTCCGTCGCGCCGCCCGGCCCGTTGTTCGTCTCACCGTTCGTCGCGCCGCTCGGGTCGTCGTCCGGGTCGCGGGTGAAGCGCTGGCGGGTGAGCTCGTCGTCCAGGTACGCCTCCGCCAGCCGCCGGCTCCTGATCACCACCTCGCCCAGTTCCCCCACCGCCGCGGGGGAGCCGTTCGCGTCGAGCACCAGCAGCTCCGCCCCATCCACGCCGTGGCCGAGCGGGACCGGGTCGCCGGTGCCCGGCACCGGGCCGGTGATCTCGCAGACGGCCTGCGCCTGCGGGGTCTCGGTGGTGCCGTACGTGTTGACCAGCCGGGCCTTCGGCGCCACCACCGCGAACCTGGCCGCCTCGGCGTAGGTCAGCCGGTCCCCGCCGAACAACACCAGCCGCAGATCAGGCAGCTCCACCCCGGCGGCGGCGATCAGCGTGGCCAGCTGCGGGGTCAGGTGCGCCACCGTGACGGCCCGCTCACGCAGCCACGCCGCCAGCCGCGCCGGGTCCCGCACCCGCTCCTGGTCCGGCACGTGCAGCGTCGCACCCAGGGTCAGCGGGGTGAAGACGTCCCTGAGCAGCGGGTCGTGCGCCAACCCTGCCAGCAGCGCGAACCGGTCGTCCGCGGTCAGCCCGAACTCGGCGGCGTACCAGGTGAGGAAGCGGGCCAGCGGCCGCTCGGCGGCCCGCACCGGCTTCGGCTCACCGGTGGTGCCGGAGGTGAACGACAGATACCCACGCCGCCCGAACACCACCGGGAACGGCGCGTCCCCGTCGGGACCGGCCGGGGCCGGCTGTGCGGCCGGTCCGGTTTGCGCGGCCGGCTGGGTGTGTGCGGCCGGTTCGGGGAGCGGGGTCGGCTGGGGGAGCCAGGCCAGCTCGGCGGGAACCGGCACGCCGGGGCAGGCGATCAGCGCGCGGGCGCCGGCCGAGCGGGCCTGGGCGGCCAGGCGGGCGGGCGGTAAGGCTGAGTCGAGCACGGCCCAGCGGGCCCCGGCGCCCAGGACGCCGAGCATCAGGGCAGGCAGTTCGCACGTGCGGGCGGCCAGGATCGCCACCGCGTCGCCCGGATGCACCGCCGCGGACACAGCGGCACCGGTCGCCTCCGCGAGCCGCACCAGCTCGGCATAGCTCAGCGCGCCGTCCTCCCCGGCCACCGCCACCCGCTCACTGCCGACCACCGCCACGCGCTCACCGTCGGCCACGGCCACCCGCTCGTCGCCGGGCCGTATGGGAACGGCCTGGGCGAGGACGCGTTCGACCACGCCGGGTCCGTCCCAGGCGGGCAGTGGGGCGGTGCCGTCGGGCAGGTTCGATCGGCGCGGACCGCGCGAACGCAAGGACGCCTTCATGACCGGCCGTTCAGGAGCGGTGACCAGGTCGCCGAGGATCTGGAGGTAGCCGGCCAGCAGTTCCTCGATCCGCTCCGCCCGGAAGAGCCGCGGGTTGTAGACGGCCTGCAGCACGTACCGGCCGTCCCGTTCCCCGACGTACAGGGTCAGGTCGAACAGCGCGCCCGGCAGCCCCGGCGGCAGCGGGACGGCCGTGATGCCGGGCAGGTCCAGGCGCGGCTCGGCGAAGTCGTACATGTTGAACAGCACCTGCACCAGCGGGTTCCTGGACAGGTCGCGGCCGGGGCCGAGCCGGTCGACCAGCCGTTCCAGGTGCACGTCCAGATGCGCGAGCGCGCCGGACAACGTCTCCTGGCAGCGCGTCACGTGCGCCGCGAAGCTCCCGGCGTCGTCGACGCGCAGCCGTACCGGCAGCACCTGCACCAGGCAGCCGGTCAGCGGGTGGAAGGACGGGTCGCGGCGGTCGGCGACCGGCGCCCCGACGATCAGGTCGTGCTGCCCGGTCAGCCGCCGCAGCACCTGCCCGAAGGCCGTCAGCATCACCGCGTACGGCGTCCCGCCCAGGCGGGCGGCCAGCGCGCGGACCCCGTCACTGACGGAGGCGTCGGCCTCGGCGGAGGCGCCGGCCCCCTCGAACGTCTGTACGGCCGGGCGCGGATGGTCGCGGGGCAGGTCGAGCACGCTGGGCGCGCCCTCCAGGTGGTCCCGCCACCACTCCAGGCTCGCCTCCTTGTCCCGCCCGTCGAGGAAGGCCACGTACCCGCCGAACGACGTGCGCAGCGGCGGCAGCGCCGCCCGGCGGTAGGCGCGCCCGAGGTCGTCGTAGAGCACCCGCTGCGACCAGCCGTCGAAGACGAGGTGGTGCGCCGTGATGGCGAGCACGTGCTCCCCGTCGGCGATCCGCAGCAGCCGGGCCCGCCACAGCGGCCCCGCCGCCAGGTCGAAGGGCAGCCGGGCCTCGGCCTCCAGTCGCTCGCCCACCTGCTCCTCGCGCACGTCCTCCACCGGCAGCGGCACCGGGCCGGGCGGCGACACGGCGACGGACGGCACCCCGTCCGACTGCGGGACACGCCAGCGCAGCACCTCGTGCCGCTCGGCCACCACCGCTAGCGCGGCGCGCAGGGCTTCGACGTCCAGCGGCCCCGACAGGCGCTGCGCCATCGCGATGTTGTGCGCGGGCGTGCCGGGCGCGAGCCGTTCCACGAACCACATCCGCCGCTGCACCGCCGACAGCGCTGTCGGGGCCGCACCCGCCGGCGGCTCGTCCCGCACCGGCGGGGCGAGCGCGGCCAGGCGGGCGATGCCGGCCACGGTACGGCCAGCGAGCACGTCGCCGACCCCGATCTCCCTGCCCAGCCCGGTGCGCAGCAGCGCGCTCAGGCGCATGGCGACCAGGGAGTGGCCGCCGCAGGCCAGGAAGTCGTCCTCCGGTCCCGGCTCCCCGGTGCCGAACGCCTCGGCCCAGGCCGCCGCGACGCCGCGTTCGGTCTCGTTCGCGGCCCATTGCCGTGAGCGCACCTCCTGCGGCGGCGCGGCGCGGCGGGCGCGCAGGGCGGACACGTCGACCTTGCCGGCCGCCGTCAGCGGCAGCACGGGCAGCCGGACCACCCGGGTCGGCACCATGTACGCGGGCATGCTCTCCAGGCAGTGGGCCCGCACGCCGTCGATGCCCGGCGCATCCTGCGGCGTCAGGTAGGCGGTCAGCTCCTTCAGCCCGGCCGGGCCGTCCGCCACGTCCGCCACCGCCTGCCGCACCCCGGGCAGCGCACGCAGCACCGCCTCCACCTCGCCGATCTCGACCCGCTGGCCCTGTACCTTGACCTGCCGGTCCAGCCGCCCGATGAAGCCGATGCGGCCGTCGTCCTCCAGCACGACCTGGTCCCCGGTGCGGTACATGCGCGCACCCGGCTCGCCGTACGGGTCCGGCACGAACCGCTCCGCCGACAGCCCAGGCCGGTCCAGGTAGCCGCGCGCGAGCTGCGGGCCGCCGATGCACAGCTCTCCCGGCGTGCCGGGCGGGCACGGGCGGAGCAGGTCGTCCAGGATGTACGCCCGGCAGCCGGGCAGCGCGAACCCGATCGGCAGCGGCCGGTCCCAGACGCCCTCAAGTTCGGTGCCGACGACGCACACCGTGGTCTCGGTGGGGCCGTACCAGTTGTGAAAGCGCCGCCCGCCCGTCGCCCACCGGGCCACCTGCTCGGGCCCGGCCGGCTCGCCCGCCGTGAGCAGATCGCGCAGCCACGGCAGCCGCTCCGGCTCCAGCAGGGGGAGCAGGGCGGGCGGGATCGTGCCCCAGGTGACCTGGTGCTGTTCCAGGAAGCGCTGGAGCAGCACGGGATCGACCCTGGCCTCGTCGGGGATGAACATCACGGACCCGCCACGGGCCAGCGGGGCGAACACGTCCAGCACCGACACGTCGAACCCGAGCGCGGCGAACCCGATGGACCGGCACCCGGCGTCGAGCCCGAACACCTCGCCCGCCATCGTCACGAACGCCACCGCCGAGGCGTGACTCACCACGACCCCCTTGGGCCGCCCGGTCGAACCGGAGGTGTAGAGCACATAGGCCGCCGCACCGGGCGGCGGACCCGGCTCGGGCGCTGCGATGTCCATGGGTGGTTCGGTGGCCGGGCGGGGCGGGGTTTCCAGCCGGATGGGGAGTCCCGTGAGGAGGTCGGTGCCCGTCTCGTCCGCAATGACCGTGGTGATGCCGGCGTCCTCGATGATCCCGGCGAGCCGCCGGCGCGGGTGCGAGGGGTCCAGCGGCACGTACGCGCCCCCGGACATGAGCACGCCGAGCACGCACACCAGCAGGTCGGGCGTACGGCGATGGCAGATGCCGATCCTGACCTCGGGCCCGGCCCCGAGAGCGCGCAGCCGGTGGGCCAGCTCCGCCGCCGCCGTGACCAGCTCGCGGTAGGTCAGATCGCGATCCCCCTGCCGCACGGCGGTCGCGTCGGGCGTGCGGCCGGCCTGCGCCAGGACGAGGTCATGAAGAAGCGCCCTCTTGATCACCCTGTGTCCCCCCGTTACCCTGCCTGCTCCGCTGCCGGCATGTCGAATCTCAGCCGCACCCTGTCGTGCGATACGGCGACCGCTCCCAGCGCCTCTCCCCGTGAGGTGTGCAGCGGCAGGTGCACGACCTGCCACCGGGCCAGCCGGTCCAGCCCCGGATCGCACCCCGGATCAGACTGGGCCCGCCAGGGCCCGGGATCGGCCAGGTCGGGGAAGCCGACGCGGGTGGGATCGGCTCCGCGGCCGTCGGCGGCCATCAGCGCCCGCTTCGCCGTGACGGCGCGCAGCGCCAGCCACCCCCGGTCCTCCTCGGCGGCGTCCTCGATCTGCTCGCGCTCGTCCTTGCTCAGCTCATCCCCGCTCACCTTGTCCCCGCTCACCTTGTCCGCGCTCACCTGGTACGGGCTCATCTGGCCTGCGGTCATCTGGCTTGCGTTCGCCTGGCTTGCGTTCGCCTGATTTGGGCTCGTTTGGCCCGCGCTCACTTGGTAGGGGTTCGCCTGGCCCGCGCACGCCTGGTCCGGAACGTTGTCCGGGCCGCCGCCGTCAAGCGTGCGCAGCAGCGACACCCCGATCCCGGCCCCGTCCACGGCGCCCACCAAGGTCAGGCCGTCGGCGTGGCTCAGACCGGTCGCGGCCCGGCCGGCGTAACGGCGCAGGACCTCGGCATGCCCGGCGGCCTGCCCCAGCCAGAGGTGGATCTCGTCCGGCTCGGGCAGAGCGTGCACGTTCGACGCGGGTCCGGCGGGCTCGGTCGTCAGATCGGCGGCGATGAGTGAGGCCAGTTCGGCCGGGCGGTCCTTGACGAACAGGTGGCCGCCGCGCAGGGTGCGCAGGCGGAAGCCGGCGGTGGTGTGGCGGGCCCAGCCGAGCATGTCGGTCGCGCCGACCTCTCCGTCGTCCAGCCCGGTGAAGGCCACGACGGGGCAGTCGATCGCGGGCTCGGGGACGAACGAGTAGTTCTTGATCCAGGTGAAGTCCGAGCGCAGCACGGGCATCATCAGCTCCCGCAGCTCCGGCAGGTGCTTGAGCTCCGGCAGCGCGCCCGACCTGCGGATGAGCTGGTCGATGAAGGCGTCGTCAGGCAGGTCCACGGCGGCGGCCAGCGGCACCCGGCGATCCGGCGGATGCGCCCCGCCGACGTAGAGCCGCGACGGGCCGCGCAGGCCGCGCCGGCGCAGCTCCCTGACCACCTCGAAGGCCAGCCGGGCGCCCATGCTGTGGCCGTACAGGGCGTACGGCTCGTGCGTGGCGGGCGCCACCTCGTCGGCGACCTCGGCGATCGTGAAAGCGGGCGGCTCGGCGATGCGGTTCTCCCGGCCGGGAAGCTGAACGGGGACCACGGTGAGTCCGGGAAGTCCGGGGACCGCGGAGAGCGCGCGCAGGAGCCCGGTGTAGGCGCCGGCTCCTCCTCCCGCGTACGGCAGACAGAACAGGGTGCGTACGGTGCCGGGATCCATGGGGTGCGGATCCTGCGCCGCCGCGGCTAGCTGGCCGCTAATCGCCCAGCACCTCCCCTGAGGGGAGCGACCGTCCGCGACACGCGCGGGCCGGATGAGGAGGTCGAAGGGATGATTCGTCGCTGAATACAGAGGTCGTCAACCGCCATGTTACGGCGCTCCTGGACAATGCCTCGAAACAACATCGAAATAGGGAGATTGCCTACAGTCCTGACATAGCGTGTGATCTCACGCCGTTGCACGACATTAACTCTTATATCGATGTTGCCGGAAGGAGTCAACGGCGCGATAAGCGGTTCTGGGTGCCTGACGGAGGTCAAGGAAATTGAACCCTGACGACCTCTTGCAGCGCCGGACACCCGATGATAGATGGGCGACCCGCAGTGTGTCCGTAACCGGAATTCGGGCATCCGAAACCGGCCCATAGTGGTTCGACCCGTCGTTTAGCGGGGTTTGTCCGGGTTTGTACGATCATCGGCAATCGCCCGAGGGGTAGGGCAGTGGCTGCCGAAGTGCGGCGTCGCCTGCTGTCGTTCCTTGACAACGACTCGAAACAGGCTCGGAGCAGTGGAGTTAGAGCCGTCCCCGGCCGGCCCGCCGCGCACGGCCATCCACTAGGCTCTGCACAACTTTGTCGGATCGCTTGTCAAGCTACGGTGAAACTCTTCACATATCGGACGGTCCGATTGTCGAGTCTCCCTAACCCGCGCTCAGGTCGCCCCGAAACTCCGGCTCGACGTGCGAGGTTGGGGGTGTGTGCGGGCCTGCTCGGGCGCCCGCCATGGCATTGTCCGCTTATTCACCCGGAAAAGAATTCATTAATTCATTTCCTGATGACCGTTCCGGGGTGATGCGCGGAAGGGAAATGAACGAGTGGCGGATCATGGTACGGGTAATGCGGCGTACCCGTTGATCGGCCCGGACGGCCGCGCCGGATCACTCGCCCGTGGAGCCGGATCAGCCGCCCGTGGAAAGGCGTAAGTCGCGCACGCGCTTCCACCGCTGCGCCGTCACGATCTCGGCGGTCAGGCTCTCCTGGTCGTACACGATCGACCACCGGGTGTGGTACTGGGCGACCCGTTCGAGCAGCTTCATCGCGTCCGTGCCCGCGCCCTCGGCGAGCAGCCGGTAACGGCGGTCGGTCAGCTTGGTGTCCCGGTCGGCGCCGGTCATCGTGATGTTGGTGAGGTAGCGGTCGTCGATGACGTTCATGCGCCCGTCGGCGTACTCGACGACCGCGGACCTGCCCTCACGGTCGGCGATCAGATAGTGGAGCTGCGGGCCGCCGGTGAAGTCGAGGTCGTAGCGGCGCATCAGCTCGATCGCCTCGGGCACGGTCGCGGCCCGGTCGAGCATCAGCCGGATGATCCGCACGCCGCTCACCACGGCGCGGCCCGGCGTGCGCGCGGGCAGCTCCGCGTCGGGCGCCTGGGCCAGGCCGACGGCCAGCCCCTTCTCGTTCATGCCGTCGAACGGGGTCAGCACCGCGTGCGCCAGCCGCCGCCGGTCCTGGGCGGTGTTCAGGTCGGGCTTGGCCCCCGGCGGGAACAGGTAGGAGACGTCGGCCACGGAGAGCGAGGCGTAGCCGTCGGGCGGGTCGGAGTGGATGACCATGGCCGGGTTGGGATCCCAGTCGAAGTTCCTGCCGAACTCGCCCGGGCGGTGGAACAGCGAGCACGCCCAGCCGTCGCCGCGCCTGGCCAGCTCCTCGTCCGTGAGCGGCGCCTCGGCGTTGTAGGAGCCGTGGTAGGTCATCTCGTACAGCGGCATGTCGTCCAGCCGCCGCAGGCTCGCCGACGTGCGGGCGATCTGGTCCTCCGTCTGCCTGAGCAGCCCGGGAGGTGACGCCGAGGGGGAGGAGGACGCCGGTGGCGGCGCGGCGGCCGGAGCGCACGCGGCGAGCGCCGCCAGGGTCAGAGCCGACAACACCGCCACGGCAGGGGTCCGCATGACAGTAGTCTGCCTGCCGCGCCCCTACGATGTCACCCCGCCCGGCATCGGGAACCTCACGCCACCCGCCCGGCTCCGGCGGCGAGGATCTCGGGGGGTCAGGGCTCGGCGTCCGGGACGCGATCAGGGGTCCGACGCCCACGCGGGCGGCTGGGTGGTCAGCGGTGGCGGGCCGCCAGGGGTTCCCACCAGGCGCGGTTGTCGCGGTACCAGGCCACCGTCTCCGCCAGACCCGTGGTGAAGTCCTTGGCCGGCCGGTAACCCAGCTCGGCGGTGATCTTGCCGTGGTCCAGGGAGTACCGCAGATCGTGCCCCTTGCGGTCCTCCACGTACGTGACCATGTCCCAGTCGTGCCCGCACGCCTCCAGCAGCAGCCCGGTCAGCTCCGCGTTGGTCAGTTCCCGGCCGCCGCCGATGTGGTAGACCTCGCCCGGCCGCCCGCCGAGCCGCACCAGTTCGATGCCCGCCACGTGGTCGTCGATGTGCAGCCAGTCGCGTACGTTCCCGCCCGTCCCATACAGCGGCACCGGAATCCCGTCCAGCAGATTCGTGATGAAAAGCGGGATCAATTTCTCCGGGTAATGATGGTGCCCGTAGTTGTTGGAACAGCGGGTGATCCGCACGTCCAGCCCGTGCGTACGGTGGAAGGACAGCGCCAGCAGATCGGCGGCGGCCTTGGTGGCCGAGTAAGGCGAATTCGGCCGCAGCGGCTCCGACTCCCGCCATGACCCTTCGGCGATGGAGCCGTACACCTCGTCCGTGGAGATATGCACAAACGTGCGGATGCCCTGCCGCACGGCGGCGTCCAGAAGGGTGAACGTTCCGGTGACATTGGTGCGGACGAATTCGCCCGCGGCGGCGATCGACCGGTCGACGTGCGATTCGGCGGCGAAGTGCACGATCTGGTCGTGCTCGGCGGCGAGGTCGTCCACCAGGCCGGGGTCGCAGATGTCGCCCTTGACGAAGGCGAAGCGCGGATGGTCGCTCACCTCGTCGAGGTTGGCCAGGTTGCCGGCGTAGGTGAGCGAGTCGAGCACCGTCACCTGCTCCGCTCCGCCGGCGGTCAGCAGCGTGCGGGCGTAGTGGGAGCCGATGAACCCGGCGCCACCGGTCACGAGCACTCTCATGGCTGCCTCCTTTCGCTCGATTTTCCGGGGCGCGCGGCCGTGGCGGAAGACGCGGCGAATGAAATAGGGGGCGGCCCGAGAATGGGCCGCGAGGATAGGGGGGAGGCGGGGTTGCCGCCGGACATGGACGGGGTCAGGCTTGCCGACAATGTGTTCACACGCGAAAGGATTTTCCGGTGAAAGGCATTGTTCTGGCCGGTGGGCACGGCACGCGCCTGTATCCGGTGACGCTCGGCATATCCAAACAACTGCTGCCGATCAATGACAAGCCGCTGATTTACTATCCGCTGTCGGTGCTGATGCTGGCGGGCATCAGGGAGATCCTGGTGATCTCCACGCCGGCCGATCTGCCCAACCTGCAGCGCCTGCTGGGCGACGGCGGGCACCTCGGCCTCGACATCGGCTACGCCCGGCAGGACGAGCCGGTCGGGCTGGCCGACGCGTTCATCATCGGCGCCGACCACGTCGGGGACGACTCCGTCGCCCTGGTGCTGGGCGACAACGTCTTTCACGGCAACGCCTTCTACGACCTGCTCCAGCGCAACGTCCAGAACGTGGACGGCTGCGTGCTGTTCGGCTACCCCGTCTCCGACCCGCACCGGTACGGCGTCGCCGAGACCGACGCGCAGGGCCGGCTCGTCTCCCTGGAGGAGAAGCCCGCCCGCCCTCGCTCCGACCGCGCCGTCGTGGGCCTCTACCTGTACGACAAGGACGTCGTCGACATCGCCAAGAACCTCAGCCCCTCGGCCAGGGGCGAATTGGAGATCACCGACGTCAACCGCGTCTACATGGAACGAGGCAAGGCACGGCTGGTGGACCTGGGGCGGGGATTCGCGTGGATGGACGCAGGAACACCCGAGTCGATGCTGCAGGCCAGCCAGTACGTGCAGACACTGGAGAAGCGGCAGGGGGTGCGGATCGCCTGCGTGGAGGAGGTCGCCCTGCGGATGGGCTTCATCGACCCGGCCGCGTGCCACCGGCTGGGGGAGAAGCTGGCCCCCTCCGACTACGGCAAGTACGTCTGCGCGGTGGCGGAGGAGCTCGGACACCGCCTCGGCTGAGCCCCGTTCAGACGGTGGCGTCGGCGCCCGCCCGCCCGGCCACGCCGGCTCGTCCGGCCTGCCCGGCCACGCCGGCTCGTCCGGCCTGCCCGGCCACGCCGGCCCGGCCGGTCGCATCGGCCCGGCCGTCCACGAAGACCTCCAGGCCGTCGAGGAGCCGCCCCAGACTGAACTCGAACCAGGCGTTGATGTCGGCGACGTCCTCCTGCTCCTCGAACAGCCGCGTCAGCATCGGGAACTGGCCCGAGTCGAGCAGTTCCCTGATGGCGGGCGACTTGTCGCTGCGCCACTGCTGGGTCGTACGGCCGGTGCGCCGTTTCGTCTCCAGCTCGTTGACCAGCAGCAGCGCGGCGCCCTGCACCTGGGCGCCGACCGCGATGGCCACCCAGTGCATGGTCACCGCGTCGAGCCCGAGCCCGTCCATGGCCCGCATCAGCCGCTCGACGTCGGCCAGCACGTTGGGCCCGACCGGAGGCTGCGGTGTGGCCACGATCCGCAGGACCCACGGATGCCGGGAGTAGATCCCCCACTCGCGGCGGGCGGCGAACTCCAGACGGGTGCGCCAGCCCGCCTCCACGGGCGCGGCGCCGCCGTTGTCTCCGTGCACCGCGTGCACGGCGTCCACCATCAGGTCGATCAGCGCGTCCTTGCCGGAGACGAACCGGTAGAGCGACATCGTGGCGAGCCCGAGCTGCGTCGCGATCCGGCGCATGGAGACGGCGTCGAGGCCCTCGCGGTCGGCGATCTCGATGGCGGCCTGCACGATCTGCTGCACGCTCATGCCCTCGGGCGGCCGGGCGGGCGGGGTGCGCGGCGGCATCTCCCCGTTGGCGGCGGGCCGAGGGGGAGAGCCCTTCCTGACGGCCGCCCGCGCCCGGTAAGCGCGAGCCTGACACGAGCGGGAGCAATATCGGGGCCGCCGCCCGCGGGGTGGGGCGTCGATGGGCTTACTACATTGCGCGCAGGTCAGCATGGCGTCCTCCGGTCACGAATTCTAACACAGGAGGTGTGTGACGAAAGCGTTCCGGCTCCGTGACGTAATTATGTGACGCGGTGCCTCTGTACGACTACAGAATCGCAATCTACCGTGGTGTCAAGGTCCACTCATAGCTGTACCGGCCGAGTGGTCGCCAGGAGCGGGTACGCTGTATACCGCTAGTGATGTACGCCGTACATAGGAGCGCCAACGTGAACGGAGCCCCACCCAAGGCCGGGCGCAGGGAATGGCTCGGGCTGGCCGTCCTGGTCCTGCCCGTGCTCCTCGTCTCCATCACCGTGACCGTCCTCTACTTCGCCGTGCCCTTCCTCAGCCTCGACCTGCGGCCGACCGGCACGGAGCTGCTGTGGATCGTGGACATCTACGCCTTCCTGCTGGCCGGCCTGCTCATCGCCATGGGGTCCCTCGGCGACCGGATCGGCCGCAGGAAGCTTCTTCTGTGGGGCGCGGCGGCGTTCGGGCTGACCTCGGCCGCGGCCGCCTACGCGCCCAGCGCCGAGCTGCTCATCGTCGCCCGCGCCCTGCAAGGAGCCGCCGCCGCCACGCTCATGCCGCCCACGCTGGCGCTGATCCGCAACATGTTCCACGACCCGGCCCAGCGGCGCACCGCCGTCGCGCTCTGGGCGGCGAGCTTCGCGGGCGGGAGCGTGCTCGGCCCGATCGTCGGCGGCTGGCTGCTCGAACAGGCGTGGTGGGGCGTCGTGTTCCTGATGAACGTGCCGATCATGCTGCTGCTCCTCGCGCTCGGCCCACTCCTGCTGCCGGAATATCGCGACCCACGGCCCGGCCGGTTCGACCTGTGGAGCGCGGTGATGTCGCTGGCGGCCGTGCTCCCCGTCGTGTACGCGATCAAGCAACTGGCCGGAGGCGGCGCGGTGCTGGAGGTCACCGGGGCCATGGCCCTCGGCCTGCTCTTCGGGCTCGCGTTCGTCCGGCGCCAGCGCCGGCTGGCCAGCCCGATGCTGGACCTGAGCCTCTTCCGCGACCGCGGCTTCGGTATCTCCCTGCTGACCGACACCCTGGCGATCTTCGCCCTGGTCGGCGTGTTCTACTTCGTCTCCCAATACCTGCAGATGGTGCTCGGGCTGCGGCCCTTCGTGGCCGGCCTGCTCACCCTGCCCGCCGCCGGCATGGCGCTCGTCGGCGCGCTGGTGGGGGCGGCACTGGTGTCCAAGTTCCGTCCAGGGCCGACCATCGCCGCGGGCATGCTCGTCGCCTGCGCCGGCTTCGTCGCGCTCTCCCAGGTCGGTCCCGGCAGCGGCGACGCGCTCCTCATCACCGGGCTGGCACTGCTCGGCGGCGGCATCGGCGTCGTCCAGGCGCTCGCCTCCGACCTGGTGGTGGCCGTGGCCCCGCCCGAGCGGGCCGGCTCCGCCTCGGCCGTGCTGGAGGCGGCCACCGAGCTGGGCGGTGCCCTGGGGGTGGCGGTGCTGGGCAGCATGGGGCTGGCGGTCTACCGTTCGGCGTTCGTCGCACCCGAAGGGCTGGCGCCCGAGGTGGCACGGGTCGCGGGGGAGACGCTCGGCGGTGCCGCCGGGGTGGCCGTGGACCTGCCCGGCCACCTGGCCGACGCCGTGCTCGGCTCCGCCCGCGCCGCCTTCACCGAGGGCATGCAGCTCTCGGCGGTGGTGGCCGCGGGCATGCTCGGCCTGGCCGCGCTGCTGACCGCGGTGACCCTGCGGCGGCTGGAGGCCGGCGTGGTGTCCGGCGAGGACAGCGGGCGCGTGCACCCATGACCCGCGACCTGGAACGCGCGACACGAAACCCGCGCCCCGGAACTCGCGACCTGGAACCCGGCCGGATTTCCGCTCGTCGCCGCGCGGAAATGCGCGGGGGACAATTCCACACACTTCAGAGCGGAAATCCGGGCCGGGCGGCACGCGGTTCCCGCCGGATGAGGGGAGTTCCGGCGAGTGGCGGGCGGGTGCTGCCGGGTGCGGGAGCACGTCCCGGCGCGTGGCGGGGGTCGTTATCGCATCTGCAGGCGGCGGAACTGGTCGGGCAGGTCTCTGCGGCCCTTCACGTCCAATTTCCGGTAGATGCGGGTGAGATGCTGCTCGACCGTGCTGACGGTGATGTAGATCTTCTTGGAGATCTCCCTGTTCGTGTACCCCAGGGCCGCCAGTGACGCCACCCGTTGCTCGGCGTCGCTCAGCAGGCTCATCGACTCCTCCTCCCCGTTCCCGGCCGGCTCCTCCACCGGGCCGACCGCCTTGCGCAGCGGCTCCGCCTGGACCTCGTCGGCGATCTTGCCCGCCTGCCGGCCCACCAGCCGCGCCTTGTTCGACTCGCCCAGCTCGTTCAGCGCGTGGGTCAGGTCCACCAGCGCGTACGTCAGCTCCAGCCTGTCCCCGCCGGTCTGGAGCAGGTCCACCGCCTCCCGCAACAGCGCGGGCCGCTGCGGCAGGTCGCCGGCCGCGGCCTGCACCCGGCGCGACATGCCCCTGATGCGCGGCGACTCCTCACCCGGCAGCGCGTACGAGTGCCCGAGCACAGCACGGGCCTTGCCGCGCTGGCCCAGCCGCAGCAGCGCCGTCGCCACGCCGTGCCGCCACGGCACCAGCCCCGGCGTGTCCAGCCCCCACGACCGCATCAGGGTCCCGCACGTCGTGAAGTCGCGCAGGGCGGCCTGGGCCTGCCCGGTGGCCAGGTAGTGGTGCGCCCTGGCCTGGAGATAGTGCAGCCCGAACCGGGTCTGCAGCAGCCCCTCCGGCAGCGGGCGGCGCAGGTACTGCTCCGCCTCGTCGAAACGGCCCATCTCCGTGGAGGCCCTGATCTGCGCCGCCAGCGACAGGCCGACGAAGACGCCGAGGCCGCGTGGCGGCAGCGGGGCCAGCGAGGCGCGGGCGTACTTCTCGGCGGCGATCAGGTCACCCTGGCGGATCGCGATGGCGGACCTGACGGCGGCCAGCAGCGTGCTCCAGGTGGGGGAGCGGCGGTGCACCGCCTCCTCGTACAGGCGGTCGCACCAGGGCTCGGCGCGGTCGGCCTGGTCGGAGTAGATCAGCGCCGACAGCGCCGTCTCCATCGTGTCGAGGTTCGCGTCGTCGAGCGTGACCGACTGCAGCGTCCGTACGGCGCCGTCCAGGGTGGCCTCCTCCGGCCCGTCACGCAGTACGGCGGCCAGCAGGCTGGGACCCTGCGCGGGCCAGACGCCCCACGAGCCCGGCCGGCGCGCGCCGTGCCGCCCGCCTCCACCGAGCAGCCCGTCACTCCGCCCCTCACCCCGCCGTTCGCCGGGCCTCTCGCTGGGCCCCTCACCGCCAGCCGCGCTCCAGCGCCCGGTGCGGGGCCCGGCATGGCTCTCACCACGGGTCTCACCACGGGCCTCGGCACGGGTCTCGACACGAGGACCGCCAGGAACGCCGCCCGGGGCCCCGCGCGAAAACCCGGCCCGGACTTCGGGAAAGGTGGTGGCCAGCCAGTCCACGGTGGCCGTGAGCCGCTGCGCCGCCTCGTCGTCGTCCGGCTCGGGCAGCCCGCGCAACGTGTCGCCGGCGGCCTCCAGCGCGCCGTGCCAGAGCTGGTAGCGCAGCAGGGTCGTGGTGTCGTCGAAGGACAGCCGGCCCTCCCGCGCCGCCTCGGCCAGCGGGCCGAGATGCTGCCTGACCACGGCGGGGTTGAACCGCCACTCCGCCCGCGCGAGCGCGGCCACGAGCCTGGTGCGCTCATCCTGGTCGGCGCACACCTCGATCGCGAGCTTCAGGCACCGTACCGCGAACTCCGGTTGGTCGCCGGGCAGCGCCTGGTCGGCGGCCACCCGCAGCTCGGCCAGCGCCCACGGCTCGCCGGCCCAGCCGGACTCCAGCAGATGTCTGGCCACGGCGGACGGCACGGCGCCCTCGGCGTGCAGCAGCCGCGCGGCGCCCGCGTGCATCGCGGTTCGCTCCTCCTCGCTCATTCCGTCGAGTACGGCCGTGCGTACGGCGGTGTGCCGGAAGTCCCCCGACTCCAGCAGCCCGATCCCGCCCAGCGCGCACATGGCCTGCCGCACCGCGACCGGGCTGAGCCCGAGCAGCTCGGGCAGCAGGTGGGCGGCCGCCTCTCCCAGCAGCGCCAGCCCCCTGGCCGTCTGGAGGACGGTCGGGTCGCCCCGGTGCAGCACCGCGCGGACGGAGCGGGCGAACGCGTAGCCCACGACCAGTTCGCCCGCGTTCTGGCCGGCGGTCACGTAGTCCTCGATCAATGCTTTGACCAGAAGCGGATTGCCGCCGGTGACCGCGTGACTCGGCGGGCCCAGCACATGCGCGGCCGGTCCGCCCGCCAGTTGCTCCCACATCCGCCGTACCCCGTCGGGTGGCAGCATGCCGACCCGTACGCGCTGGTAGTGCGGGTGCCGGGTGAGCGCGACCTCCACCATCGGCTCCATCCCTTGGGTGTCCTCGGTCGTGGTCACCACCAGGAACACGTTGCTGCTCTTCAGCCGCTGGACGAAGTGGAGCAGCAGGTGCCACGACGGCGGATCGGCGTGCTCCACGTCGTCCACGGTGATCAGCAGCGGTGCGCCGTCCGAGAGCTCCAGCACCGCCGACCACAGCCGCTGCGTCATGTGCAGCCAGGCCCGGTCGTCGGTGGCGGGCGGCTCCTCGCACGCCCGGTCGAACGTCATGCTCTCGATCAGCTCGGCCGCCTGCGAGGCCAGCTCAATCGGCAGCGCGGCGCTGTGGAATAGCTGGCTGATCACCCCCAGTGATAAATTACGATCGGTACGTGAACAGGTCGCGCTCAGCCACGTGGCCCCCGCTTTGACCGCATCCTGGCCGAAGGCGTAAACGAGCTCAGTTTTTCCCGCGGCAGTCGGCCCAGTGATGGCGACGACCCGGCCGCCGGCCTGCGCCGTCAGGTGCAGCTGGCTATTCAGCAGGGACAATTCGCTGGTACGGTCGATCAGTAACATCAGGCTCCCCGGTTGCCTGTGCGTGGCTCAGGTGCAGCGCTGATCCACCCTGTCCCGCACACAGTTACAGTCGCAAATCCGTCTAGACCCTCAACATTCTGTACCTATTCGCGGTAACTAAGCAATGCCTTAGTTATTCATCACGCGATGGGCGTAATTCATCATTTCATCACGCCGTACGAGGCCGGCTCGTGAGTTTTACCAGACGCGCTGCGGCCCCCTATCGGAACCGCACGAACTAGGGGTTTGCGATCCCCGTCCGCGTCCTCGAATATTAAATTATCGCTCTATCGAAGTAAGGATGTTATTGGCCTCATGGACGACAACACGACACCTGGCGACTGGATCCGGCACTTCGCGCGGCGGCCCGGAGACGGAGCCGTGCTGCTCTGCCTGCCGCACGCGGGCGGCTCGGCCGGCTCTTTCATGCCCGTCGCGCGCCTGGCCGGCGAGTGGGCCGAGGTGCTGTCCGTGCAGTATCCGGGGCGGCAGGACCGGCGCCTCGAACCGTGCGTGGACAGTGTGACCGACATGGCCGACCGGATCGCCGCCGAGGTGCGCTCGTGGACCCGCCGGCCGCTGATCCTGTTCGGGCACAGCATGGGCGCCGTGGTGGCGTACGAGCTGGCGCGGCGCCTGGAGCGGTCCGGGGTCACGCCGGCCGGGCTGTTCGTGTCCGGGCGGCCGGCGCCCTCGTTCGTGCGCGACCGCGGGCTGCACCGCAAGCCCGACGCCGACCTGCTCGCCGAGGTGCGCGCGCTCGGCGGCACCGCCTCCGTGCTGCTGCAGGACGAGGAGTTCATGCGCGCGGCGCTGCCCGCGATCAGGGCCGACTACCGGGCCATCGAGACCTACCGGCACACCGACGGGCCGGCGCTGGGCTGCCCGGTGATCGCGCTGACGGGCGAGGACGACCCCAGGGCGCCGGTCGCGGAGGTGGCGGCCTGGCGCGCGCACACCACCGGGGCGTTCCGGATGCACACCTTCCCCGGCGGCCACTTCTACCTGACCGAGCACCTGCCGCGGATCGTCTCCCTGATCCGCGAGCACGCCGCCGCGACCGTCCCGTCTCCCTGACCGTCCGCCGGGCCGGCCGTCCGGCCGCCCGGTCTGATGTCCGATCAGATGGCCGGTCCGCCGCCTGCCCGGTCGGTCGTCCGGTCAGTTGTCCGTACCGTGCAGGGCGCGGCGGAGGGCGGCGACCATGTCGGCGTTCATCCGCCGGGTCAGCGCCACGTCCGCGATGATCGCGGCCCCGTGGAACGCGCCGGGATAGAGGTGCAGCTCGGTCGGCACGCCGTCCTGCACGAGCCGCTGGGCGTACGCGATGCCCTCGTCACGCAGCGGGTCGAACTCGCACACCGCCACGAACGCCGGCGGCAGCCCGCTCAGGTCCGCGGCCCTGATGGGCGCCGCGTGCGGCGGCGCGATCCCGTCACGACCCAGGTAGTAGCGCCAGCTCAGCACGGCGTCGGGCCGGTTCCACATCGGCGTGTCGGTGAAGGCCCGCATCGAGGGCGTGGCCAGCCGGTCGTCGGTCACCGGCACGTCCAGGAACTGGAACCGCAGCGGCGGCCCGCCACGGTCGCGGGTGAGCAGCGCCAGCGCGGTGGCCAGGTTGCCGCCCGCGCTGTCACCGGCGGCCGCGATCCGGTCCGGGTCCACGCCCAGCTCCCCGGCCGCGCCCGCCAGCCACTCCAGGGTGGCGTACGTGTCGTCGAGCGCCGCCGGGTACGGATGCTCGGGCGCCAGCCGGTAGTCCACGGCCACCACGACCGCCGGCACCAGGTCGGCCAGCCGCAGGCAGCGTACGCTGAAGTAGTCGAGCTCTCCCGACACGAAGCCGCCGCCGTGCAGGTAGATGATCGCGGGCAGCGGCCCCTCCGCCCGAGGCCGGAAGACCCGCACCGGCACCCCACCAGGCACCTCGCCGGGCACGCGCCGGTGCTCGACCGTCACCTCGCGCCGCGGCGTGTACGACGGCAGCCGCCGCTCGATCTCGGCCAGCAGGGCCGGGTCGGGCGGCGGGCCGTCCCGCCGGATCACCTCGCTCAGCGGCACGGACGGGATCAGCTCGGCGTAGGGGACCAGCTCCGGATCGAAGGCGTACGGCAAGAATCTCTCCTCGTTCAGGGGTAGGCGTGGAACCCGCGGCCCGTCTTCCTGCCGAGCAGGCCGCCCTCGACCATGCGCAGCAGGATCGGCGGCGGCGCGAGCTGCGGCTGCTTGAGCTCCTGGTACAGGGCCGAGGCGATGGAGGTGACGGTGTCGAGCCCGATCAGGTCGGCCAGCCGCAGCGGCCCCACCGGATGGCCGCAGCCCAGCGTCATGCCCTTGTCGACCATCTCGGCGTCGGCGAAGCCCGATTCGACCATCCGCATGGCCGACAGCAGGTACGGGATCAGCAGCGTGTTGATCAGGAAGCCGGCCCGGTCCTGCGACTCGATGACCTCCTTGCCGAGCACCCCGGAGACGAACGCGGCGGCCCGCTCGCGGGTCCGCTCGGCCGTCAGCAGCGAGGCGACCAGCTCGACCAGCGGCAGCAGCGGGACCGGGCTGAAGAAGTGCACCCCGATCACCCGCTCGGGCCTGCTGGTGGCCCTGGCCAGGCGGATGATCGGGATGGAGGAGGTGTTGGAGGCCAGAACAGCCTGCGGATCCTCGATGATCTTGTCGAGTTCGCCGAACACGTGCAGCTTCAGCGCCTCGTCCTCGGGGACCGCCTCGACCACGAACTCCCGGTCGGCCAGCTGGTGCAGGTCCGTGGTGAACGAGACGCGCGCCAGCGCCGCGTCCCGCTGCTCCGTGGTGATGGCCCCCTTGCGCACGCCCTGGCCGAGCGAGCGGGTCACCCGCTCCAGCCCGCGCGCGCCCGCGGCGGGGGACTGGACGGCCACGCGGACGTCGAGGCCCGCGCGGGCGCACACGTCGGCGATGCCGGCTCCCATGAGCCCGCAGCCGACCACGCCGATCTTCTCCGGCTGGTTCATCGTTCCTCCTCCTGCGCCGCCCACCGCAGCAGGCCCGCCCCGATCGCCATCCCGCCGCCGAACCCGGCCAGCAGCACCAGATCCCCGTGCCGCAACATGCCGGCCCTGTTCGCCTCGTCCAGCGTCACCGCGACCGAGGCGCTGCCCACGTTCCCGTACCGGTCGACCGTGCGGGGCATGAGCGCGCCTCCCAGCCCCGCACGCTCGGCCAGCTCCGTCACCAGGACGCCGTTGGCCTGGTGCGGGATGAACACGTCCACGTCGGAGAGGCTGTGCCCGTGCCGGGCGGCCAGTGCCGCCAGCGCCGGCGGCACCCGTTCCAGGACGAATTCCTTGACCTGACGGCCCTCCATCCGGAAGAAGCCGTCCTCCACCCTGATCAGCCCCTGCCTGGACCCGTCGGAGGCCAGCTCGAAGCCGAGAAAGCCGGAAGGCGCCGATCCAGGCGCCGGTTCGAGGATCGGCGGCCCAGGGGCCGGACCCACCACCGCGGCGCCCGCCCCGTCGCCGAACAGCACGGCCGTGCGCCGGTCGGAGAAGTCCAGGATGCGCGAGTACACGTCCGCGGCCACCACCAGCACCGGCCGCCCGCTCTCGGCCACCAGGTCCCTGGCCAGCGCCAGGCCGTAGACGAAGCCGCTGCACACGGCGTTGACGTCGAAGCAGGCCGCGCCGGTCGCGCCGACCGCGTGCTGCACGGTGACCGAGACCGGCGGCTGCGGCGTGTCGGCCGTGGAGGTGGAGACGATGACGTAGCCCAGCTCCGCCGGGTCGATCCGCTCCAGGGCCCGCTGCGCGGCGCGCACGGCCAGGTCGGCGGTGCTCTCGCCGGCCGCCGCGAAACGCCGTGACGAGATGCGCGTCCTGGCCACGATCCACTCCGGTGTGACACCCGCAGCCGCGGCCAGCTCCTCGTTGCCCACCTCTTCCTTGGGCAGGTAGGAGCCGGTGGCGACGATTCCCACGGCACGCACGTTGTCGCTCCCGCCTCAGCCGCGCAGGGCGTGCAGACGATCCTCGCCGACGCGGGCGCGGAAACCGGGATCCGTCACGCCCATGCCCGGCTCGGGAGCCAGGCAGAGCACGCCGACCTTGCCCTGATGCTCGTTCAGCTGGACGAGCCTGGCCGCCTCGGCGACGTCCTCCAGCGGGTACTGCGTGGCCAGCGTCGGCACCAGCACACCCTTGGCGAACAGCCGCAGGCACTCCCACGTCTCCTGGAGGTTGGCCGCGTGGCTGCCGACGATCCGCTTGAGGTTCATCCACAGGTAGCGGTTGTCGTACTCGTGCGCGAAGCCCGTGCTCGATCCGCACGTGACGACCGCGCCGCCGCGGCGGACCACGAAGGTCGAGATGCCGAACGTGTCGCGGCCCACGTAGTCGAAGACCACGTGCGGATCCTCGCCCGTCGCGGCCCTGATCGCCCGGCCGAGCCGCTTGCCCGCCGCGATCGTCTCGCCCGGCGTGGCCGGCGGCCGGCCGCCCAGCCCGATCTCGTTGCGGTCGATGACGACGTCGCAGCCGAGCCGGCGCAGCAGATCGGCCTTGCGCTCCGAACCGACCACGCCGATCGGGACGCCGCCCGCCGCCTTCACCATCTGCACCGCGTACGCGCCGAGCCCGCCCGCCGCGCCCCAGATCAGCACCAGGTCGCCCAGCTTGATCGGGGTGCCGCGATGGCTGATCAGCATCCGGTAGGCGGTGACCGCGCACAACGTGATGGACGCCGCCTCCTCCCAGGTCAGGTGGGCCGGCTTGGGCGCGAGCTGGCTGGCCCGCGCGACCGTGTAGTGGGCGAGCCCGCCGAAGTTCGTCTCGAACCCCCACACCCGCTGCTCGGCGCCCATCATCCCGTCGCCGTGCGTGGCGGGCTCCTGGTCGTCCACGTACGACGGGCTGATGACGACGTGGTCGCCCGGCCGCCAGCGGCGCACGCCGTCGCCGACCCGGACGATCACACCGGCGCCGTCGGAGCCGAGCACGTGGTACGGCAGGTCGTGGCGGCGGGCGTACCCGCCGGTGGCGGCGAAGCGTTCGAGGAAGCCGAAGGTCGGCAGCGGCTCGAACATCGCCGACCACACCGTGTTGTAGTTGATCGAGCTGGCCATCACCGCGATCAGCACCTCGTCGGGGGCCAGCTCCGGCATCGGCACGGTGCCCACGCGCAGCGACTTGCGCACGTCCTTGTCGTCGCCGTCGTTCATACCGTCGAACATGTGCACGTCCTCCACCCGCAGGTGGGCGGCGAGATAGTCGCCGGGCACCGGGGCCGCGGCCAGTTCCTCCGGGCTCGCACCGCTCAGCACGGCTTCGGTCAGGGCATCCATGACGCTTCGTCCTTCCGGTTCACTTCCGGCCGGTTCGTGTCCGGTCCGCTTCCTGCTTGCATCCGGTCCGGTTCACAACGGGATGTTGGCGTGCGGGCCCCGCCTGGAGGGCGCGGCGGCCAGCGCCGCGGACAGTTTGCGCCGGGTCGAGGTGCGCTCGATGATCTCGTCCACGACGCCCAGGGACCGCGCCCTGTCCACGCCGCCGCTCTCGCGGTCGAGCCGCTCGGCCAGGCTGCGCTGCAGCGCCGCCCGCTCCGCCTCGGGCGCCCTGGCCAGCTCCTTGCGGTGCACGATGCCGGCCGCGGCCTCGGCGCTCATCACCGCGATGCTGGTGCCGGGCCAGGCGAAGACGCGGGTGGCGCCGAGTGAGCGGGAGTTCATCGCGATGTACGCCCCGCCGTACGCCTTGCGCGTCACCAGCGTCACGCGCGGCACCTCGGCGGCGGCGAAGGCGTGCAGCAGCTTGGCGCCCCGCCTGATCACGCCGTCCCACTCCTGCCGCACTCCCGGCAGGTAGCCGGGCACGTCGGCCAGGACGACGAGCGGCACGCCCAGCGCATCGCACATCCGGACGAAGCGGGCGGCCTTCTCGGCGCTGAGCGAGTCGAGGCAGCCGCCCTTGCGCAGCGGGTTGTTGGCGACGACCCCGACCGCGCCGCCGGTGAGCCGGCCGAGGCCGATCACGATGTTCGGCGCCCAGCGCGGCTGCAGCTCGACGAACGGCTGCCCGGGATCGAGGATCGCCTTGACCAGCGGCCGCACGTCGTAGGCGCGGCGGGGGTTGTCCGGCAGCAGCCCGGCCAGCCCGTCGCAGTCGCCGGCGGTGCGCGGGGAGAACAGGGAGGGGCCGGCCAGCAGGCCGGTGAGCTGGCGGGCGGTGGCGTAGGCGGCCTCCTCGGTCGCGGTGACCACGTGGGCGACCCCGGACTTGACGCCGTGGGCGGCGGGGCCGCCGAGCGCCTCCATGTCGATCTCCTCGCCGGTGACCTTGCGGACCACGTCGGGCCCCGTCACGAACATCCGCGCGGGCTCCGCCATGATCACCACGTCGGTGAGCGCCGGGCCGTAGGCGGCGGCCCCGGCGGCCGGGCCCAGGATGACGCTGATCTGCGGCACCCGGCCCGACGCCCGCGTGATGGCGGCGAACACCCGCCCCACGCCGTCCATCGACTCCACGCCGTCGGCCAGCCGCGCGCCGCCCGAGTGCCACAGCCCGATCACCGGGCTGCCCTCGCGGGCCGCCCGGTCGATGGCCGCCACGATCCGCTCGCAGCCGCCGGCGCCGAGCGCGCCGCCCATGACGGCCGCGTCGGTGCAGAAGGCGAGCACGGACCGGCCGCCGATCCTGCCCCGCGCGGTCGCCACACCCGTGGCGTCGCTCTCGGTCAGGTACGTCACCGAACCCGGGTCGAGCAGGCGGGACAGGCGGACGGCGGGAGCGCGGCCATCCAGCCGGGAATTTTCTGCAATGACCGTCAACGCCGTCATCCGTTCGTCGCGGAGAGGTAAAGGCAAATGCACGCTAACCGCGGGGCGGTGACCGGACCAACCCCTTACCACCCCTATCCCGACACCGGTGTCAGCGTTATCCGGCCGGCCGCGGCGGACTCCACGGCGGCTCGGCCGTAAACGAGCGGGAAGTATTCGCCGCGCTGCCACGACGCGGCCAGGTCGCGATAATGCGGATCGCGCGGGTCACCGGACTGCCCGGGCGCGTTGATCGCCAGCGAATTGTCCCAGGCGCCCACGTCGAGCACCATTCTGAACGACGCCCCTGAAACGTGCCGGAAATCGCTCGGAAGATACGTCGAGGCGTTCACCGTGTACGCCGACCCGCCACGCGGGAACGGGCCCACGTCGTCGCCGGCGGCGGAGGTGAAGGTCGTGCGCTGCAGGTCGCCCCACCGCCAGGCGGCCGGGTCGGGGCCGAGCCGGGCCGCCACGTCGTCGTAGGCGGCGGCCAGCGTGCGCACCATCAGCGCCTCGTGGCCGCCGCGCGCCAGCTCCTCCAGGATCGTGCGCAGGTCGAAGAAGGGCACCTCGGGCGGCAGCCCCGACTCCGCGACGAACCCGGGGCCGAGATGGCGGGTCAGCCACGTCTCGAACAGGGCGGCCGGCCCGGAGTCCACCGCGCACACCCCGTCGAACCCCTTGAGCACCGCCAGCGCCCGCACCGCCGACGGGTCCTGCGTGGTCAGGTCGCGCAGCAGCGGCACCAGCGACCTGGCCGGGAGGGACACCACGTCGTTCTGCAGCCGGGCCGAGCCGCGCACGTCGGCGCGTTTGCCGGCGGAGAGCACCTCGTCGATCCGCTGCCGCCGGAACGGCTGATCCCACTCATAGCCGACGACCGGTGAGCCGGGCGGCAGGTTGTACTCGTTCGCCGAGGCCACGAACCCGGCCGGCGGATCGAGCAGGCGGGGCAGCTCGCGGCCGTCGCGGAAACCGGCCCACTCGTAGCGGCCGTCGCCGGGCACGGGCAGCAGCCCGTCGTAGCCGGTCCGCTTGGGGGCCAGGCCGCCGGGCACCCAGCCGACGTGGCCGCGGGAGTCGGCGTAGATCTGGTTCTCCGGCGGGCCGCCCCAGGTGCGCATGGCCTCGGTGAAGCCGCCGAAGTCGCGGGCGCGCAGGTAACGCATCGAGCCGAAGTAGGGCGCGGTGCCGGGCTCCAGCCACGTGGTGCGCAGCGCGTACGCCAGGCCGCGCTCAGGGTCGGTCGCGATGACCGGGCCGTGCCGGGTGAACGTCAGCTTCGCCGGCCGCCCGGCGATCTGCTCGGTGACCTCGCGGAACGGCTCCCACTCGCCCTTGTACGCGTACGAGCCGCCCTTGGTCCGGTAGACGTACAGATCCTCCTGGTCCATCGCGAAGACGGTCAGGCCGAACGCGATCGTGCCGTTGTGCCCGATCGAGACGCCGGGCAGGGCCGGCTCGCCCGCGCCGATGACGTCGAGCCCGGGCGCCGACAGGTGGGTGAGATACCGCAGCGCGGGCGCGGTCAGCGACCGGTGCGGGTCGGAGGCCAGCACCGGCCGGCCCGTCGCCGTGCGGCCGGGCGAGACCGCCCACGCGTTGCTGCCTTCCGACACCGCCCGCGGCTCGGTGACCAGCGTGTTGCCCGAGACCCTGACGCCCTGCGTACCGAGCTGGTAGACGCGCAGCACGTCGGCGGGGATCGCGCACGGGTCGAGCCCGCGCGGCACCCGCGTCTTATGCGCGGGCTGGAGCCGCCACAGCTTGCGGTCGGCCTCGATGCCCGCCTTGCACACGACGGCGGCGCGCAGCACCTCGGTGGACAGGTTCATGGCCAGGCCGTGGCTGCGGACGCGCACCACGTCCTCGGGCCGCCACCGGGACGGGCGGTAGCCGAGCCGGGTGAACTCGGGCGGCATCGCCTCCGGGTTCTCCTCCAGGTGCGCGACGTAGGCGTTGATCCCCGCGGTGAAGGCGGTCGCGGCCTGCCGGGCGCCGGGGCCGTAGGCCGCCCACTCGCGGTCCATGTCGCCCCGGTAGAGGAACAGCCGAGCCGCGCGGTCGCGCTCGGCGTGCTCGGGCCCGAACACCTCCGACAGCAGCCCGAGCCCGCGCCGCCGCCACAGGTCGAGCTGGAACAGCCGGTCCCGCGCGGCGTTGAAACCCTGCGCCAGGAAAAGGTCCTGATCATTTTCCGCGTAAATGTGCGGAACTCCCCAGCGGTCCACGATTATCTCCGCGGGCGCGCGTAATCCAGGCACCTGGAATCGTTTCTCCGGAATGACGTGCAGCGGTACGGCCAGCATAATGACGGCCAGCAGAATCCTTCCCATGACACGCATCAAACGGGTGCCGGGGAAGCCGGTCAACGGCGTTACCCCCGTTTAGGGGAGTGGCCGCACGATAAGGGTTGGTAGGGGGTTGTTCGGCGGCTCGCGCGCGGCCGACCATGAAACGTCAGCCAGGCCCTTCGAAAGGTCACACCAATGCAGTTGCACCGACTGGACGTGGACGGCGCCTTCCTGGCGGATCCGGTGATCTACCCCGACGACAGAGGCCACTTCCTGGAACTGTTCAGCCAGCCTGCCTTCCAACGGGACGTCGGCCACGAGCTGAACGTGGCGCAGGTCAACTGCTCGCTGTCGCGGCGGGGCACGATCCGGGGCCTGCACGCGGTGGCGCTGCCCAGCCAGGCCCGCTACGTCACCTGCCCGCAGGGCGGCATCATCGACATCGTCGTGGACATCCGGCTGGGCTCGCCCACGTACGGGGAGTACGTCGCCGCCGAGCTGACCGAGACCAACCGGCGGGCGCTCTACCTGGCCGAGGGCCTCGCCCACGGCTTCGCCCCGCTCACCGACGAGGCGACCGTCGTCTACCTGTGCTCCAGCACGTGGGCCCCGGGACGCGAGGTGCAGATCAACGCGCTCGACCCCGAGCTGAACCTGCCCTGGCCCGTCACACCCGAGCCGCTGATGTCGGAGAAGGACCGTGCCGCCCCCACGCTGCGGGAGGCGGCCGAGCGCGGCCTGCTGCCCGCCTACACCGACTGCCAGGAGCTGTACGCCCGCCTGGACGGCCTCGCCGTGGGCGGTGACCGGCGATGATCCCGCTGTTCAAGGTCGCCATGTCGGCCGAGGCCCCGGCGGCCGCCGCCGAGGTGCTCGGCAGCGGCATGGTCGGCCAGGGCCCCAAGGTCGAGGCGTTCGAACGGGCACTGGCCGCCCGCGTCGGCAACCCGCGCGTCGTCACCGTCAACAGCGGCACCTCCGGCCTGACCCTGGCCCTGCGCCTGGTCACCGGCCACCGGCCGGCGAGCGGCGGCGAGGTGCTGTCCACGCCGCTCACCATGGAGGCCACCAACTGGGCGATCCTGGCCAACGGCCTGCGCATCAAGTGGGTGGACGTCGACCCGGCCACGCTCACCATGGACCTCGACGACCTGGCCAGGAAGATCACCCCCAGCACGCGCGCCATCGTGGTCGTGCACTTCGCCGGCTACCCCGTGGACCTGGCCAGGCTGGAGGCCGTGCTCGACCGGGCCGAGGCGCTGCACGGGTTCCGGCCGCCGGTCGTCGAGGACTGCGCCCACGCCTGGGGCGCCACCTACGACGGCACGCCGATCGGCGCGCACGGCAACGTCTCCGTCTTCAGCTTCCAGGCCATCAAGCACCTGACCTGCGGCGACGGCGGCGCGATGACCCTGCCGACGCCGGAGCTGCACCAGCGGGCCCGGCTGTTGCGCTGGTTCGGCATCGAACGCTCCGCCGACCGGCTGAGCAACCCGCCCGACGTCGCCGAGTGGGGCTACAAGTTCCACATGAACGACATCAACGCCGCCGTCGGCCTGGCCAACCTGGACACGGCCGAGCGGGCGCTGGCCAGGCAGCGGGAGAACGCCGCCTTCTACGACGCCGAGCTGTCAGGCGTGCCCGGGGTCGAGCTCACCGAGCGGGCGGCCGATCGTACGCACTCGTTCTGGATCTACCCGATGAAGGTCGAGGACCGGGCCGGGTTCGTCAAGCGCATGAACGAGGCCGGGATCATGGCGAGCAACGTGCACGAACGCAACGACAAGCACTCCGTGGTACGCGGATTCGCCGCCGACCTGCCCGGCCTCGACGCCGTCGCCCCGCGCGTCGTGTGCGTGCCGGTGGGGTGGTGGGTGAGCGACGAGCAGCGCCGGCACATCGCCGACACGATCAAGCGGGGCTGGTGAACGATGTCCCGCCCCGCCACTGTGAAGGGCCATCTGCCGTTCGGGCCGTACCGGACCTGGTACCGCCGCACCGGCGAGCTGCCCGGCGCCGGGCCCGCCGTCGTCGCGCTGCACGGAGGCCCCGGCAGCACCCACGACTACCTCGTCGGCCTGGCCGGCCTGGCCGACCACGGCTATCCCGTGATCCACTACGACCAGCTCGGCAACGGCGGCTCCACCCACCTGCCCGACGCGCCTCCCGGCTTCTGGACGCCGCGCCTGTTCCTGGACGAGCTGGACAACCTGCTCGACCGGCTCGGGCTGCGTGACGGCTACGTGCTGGTCGGGCAGTCGTGGGGCGGGATGCTGGGTGCCGCCCACGCCGCCGCCCGGCCGCCGGGGCTGCGCGGGCTGGTGATCGCGAACGCCCCCGTGTCGTACCCGCTGTGGCTGAAGGAGATGGTGGTGCTGCGCGGCCGGCTGCCGCCCGGAGTGGACGACGTGCTGCGGGCTCATGAGGAGGCTGGTACGACCGACTCGCGGGAGTACTTCGAGGCGATGATGGTCTTCTACAACCGCCACGTCTGCCGGCTGTCTCCTTGGCCTCAGGAGTTTCAGGCCACCTTCATGGAGATCTACAACGATCCGACCGTCTACTACGCGATGAACGGGCCCAGTGAGTTTCACGTGATCGGGTCGCTCCGCGACTGGGGTGTGGAGGATCGGGTCGCCGAGATCGACGTGCCCACCCTGCTCATCTCGGGGCGGTACGACGAGGCCACTCCGGAGACCGTGCGGCCGTACTTCGAGCTCATCCCCGACGTGCGGTGGGAGATCTTCGAGAACTCCAGCCACACCCCCCACCTTGAGGAGCCGGAGCGGTTCACGCAGGTCCTGCTCGACCACCTGAAGGAGTGCGGATGAGCGGCGGCACCGCTTTCGTCTTCCCCGGCATGGGGCCCACGGACGCAGGGGAGGCGGCCGCCTTCCTCGAACGCGACCCGGTGGCGCGCGAGCTGTTCGGCCGCGCCTCCGACACGGTCGGCTACCCCGTGGCCGAACGGTACGCCGAGGCGGACGACGACTACAGCCAGGCCGCGCAGGTGGCGTTCCTGGTGAACTGCCTGGCGCTGGCCTCCTGGGCCGAACGCGAGCTCGGCCTCACCCCCGAGCTGTGCGTGGGGCCCAGCTTCGGCGGGAAGGCCGCCGCCGCGTACGCGCAGGCGCTCGGCTTCGAGCCGGCCGTCCGCATGACGGCCGAGATCGCCCGGCACACGCGGGACTACTTCGCCACGGCCCACCCCGGCGTGGTCACCCACTCCTTCGTCCGCGTGCCCGGCCCGGCGCAGGCGGAGATCATGCACGACCTGGAACGGCGCGGGATCTGGCACGAGCTGTCGTGCCGCGTGGACCACGACTTCGTCATGCTCTCGCTGCCCGGCACCGAGCTGGACTGGCTGGACGGGCGGATCAGGAAGGCCGGCGGCCTGTCGCTCTACACGATGCGCCCGCCCATGCACGCCGCCGCGTTCGCGCCGCTGCGCCGCACGGTCGAGCGGGAGGTGCTGGCGGGGCTGGAGTTCGCCGACCCCAAGCTGCCGGTGCTGGACGACGCCGGCGGTGCGGCGCTCACGACGGGGGAGCAGGTGCGCACGCTGCTGCTCGACGCCTTCGTCCGGGCGCCGTCCTGGCCGTCTGTGGTCGAGTCGATGCTGCGGCGCGGGGTGACCCGGCTCTGCGTGACGGGCCAGGACAGCCTGTTCGGCCGGGTGCCCGTCACGACGCGGAACTTCGCGGTGGTCGCCGTGAACCCGAGGTCGGCCCTGAAGGGCCGGTTCTGACGGGTCGGTTCTGACGGGTCGGTTCTGACGGGTCGGTTCTGAGGAGACGGGGTGCTCATGGGACGGCGGCGGAGCCGTGGTGGCCCCGCCCGCGCTCAGCTCGCCAGGGACAGCGCCCGCCACAGCGTGGCGGGCGTCCCGAACGTCTCCCGCGTCAGCGCCTCGGCGGCCAGGCGCACGCCGTACGCCTGCTCCAGGGACGTCAGCAGCTCGACAATGGCCATCGAGTCGAGCCCGGCGTCGGTCAGATCGGTGTCGGCGCGCAGTTCTTCGCCGGGCCCGAGAAAAGGAAGCGCGCCGCGGACGAGCGTCTCGAACTTATCGTCCCAGGGGGAAGTCATGATTTCCTCGCTTTCGGTAGGACTCACGTAATCGACGGTATAGGCGGAATCCGGAGATGTCCATCACGAAAATCAGTCAGCCTCTTTATTTGCTATTCAGGAAAGGGCTCGCCGAGAATCCCGGCGGGCCTGCGTTCACGATCGGCGGCGACAGCGCCACGTACGCCGAGATGGACGCGGCGGCGCTCCGGCTGGCCGGCGGTCTGGCCGGGCGCGGGCACACCGCCGTGGGCGTGCTGGCCCCGCGCGGCCGGACGGCGTACGTGGGCATCCTGGCCGGCCTGTACGCGGGGCTGACCGTCGTGCCGCTCAACCCCGGCTTCCCCCGGGCCCGCACGCTGGCGATGGCGCGCGCGGCCGGCGTGTCCGTGCTGGTCGCCGACGGGCCCGCGGACGAGCTGGGCCTGCCCGTCGCCGCCGAAGGGCCCCCGCTGGCAGAGCCGGTGCCCGTACAGGCGGAGGACGTGGCGTACGTGCTGTTCACCTCGGGCTCCACCGGCACGCCCAAGGGGGTGCCGATCACCCACGGCAACCTGAGCTCCTACTTCTCGTGGGCGGAGCGGCGCTTCGGCTTCGCCCAGGACGACGTCTTCTCGCAGACGTTCGACCTGACCTTCGACTGCGCCATGTTCGACCTGTTCTGCGCCTGGAGCGCGGGCGCGCACGTGCGCGACGTGCCCCCGCACGCCTACCGCGACCTGCCCGGCTACCTCGCCGCGCACGGCGTGACCGTCTGGTTCTCCACGCCCGGCGCGATCGGCGCCGTCCGCAGGGCCGGCGGCCTGACCCCCGGCTCGATGCCGGGCCTGCGCTGGAGTCTGTTCGCCGGGGAGGCGCTGAAGTGCGCCGACGCGGCCGCCTGGCAGGCCGCCGCGCCCGCCGCCACGCTGGAGAACCTCTACGGCCCGACCGAGCTGACCATCACGATCAGCGCGCACCGCTGGACGCCCGGCTCGCCCGCACTCGGCGTGAACGGCCTGGCGCCCATCGGCGCCGTCAACGACGGCCACGACCACCTGCTCCTCGACGAGCGCGGCCGGCCCGCCGGCGCCGAGGGCGAGCTGTGGATCACCGGCCCCCAGCTCACCCCCGGCTACCTCGATCCGGCGCACGGCCACGGCCGCTTCGTCGAACGCGACGGCCGCACCTGGTACAACACCGGCGACCGGGCCCGCAGGACGGCGAGCGGCGAACTGGTCTACCTCGGCCGGGCCGACGCCCAGGTGCAGGTGCGCGGCTGGCGCGTGGAGACGGCCGAGATCGACCACGCCGTACGCGGCCTGCGCGGCGTCGAGGACGCGGTCACCGTCGGCGTCGACAACGGCGACACCGCCGAACTCGTCGTCTTCTACACCGGTCTTCAACAGGCCTCGGCCGAAATGGCACGCGGATTGCGCCAGACGCTTCCTGACGGCATCGTGCCACGGCATTATCGTCACCTCGCCGCATTGCCGATGAACGGCAACAGAAAAACGGACCGGGCTTATCTGCGGAACCTGGCCGGAGCAGTGCTAAGGGGCGAGGCATAAGGCTTAGGGGGCCGTTAGGGGTGTGGCTTCGGAAGCGCCGGGACTACTTTCTCCAGGGGATAAGGAAAGCCGCCCGCGAGGTCCGAAGGCCGGACGTGGGGCCCGGACATGGATGCCAGACATGGATGGAGGAACGACCATGGCCACGACGCCGTCCCTCCGCTCGGGCCTCGTCCACGACCTGCTGGACGAGGCCGCCGCCCGCCACCCGCTGGGCCGGGCGGTGCGTGACGCCAGGGGCGCCCTGACGTACCAGCAGGTGACGCGGCTCAGCGACGCCGTCGCAGGATGGCTGGTCGCCGGCGGAGTGCGGCTGGGCGACCGGGTTCTCGTCAGGACCCGCAACCGGCGCGAGATCGTCCCCCTGCTGTACGGCATCTGGCGCGCCGGCGCCGCCGCGGTGCCGATCAACCCCGGCATGAAGCCGTTCCACCTGCGCTCGGTCCTCGCGGACGCCGAACCAGCGCTGCTGATCACCGACGACGGCGGCGACCCGGCCGACTTGAGCACCGCCCGCGCGGCCACGCCCAACGGGACCGCCCGCTCGGGCCCGGCGCCCGACGGGAGCGCGGATCCGCTCGACGGGAGCGCCGTCCCCGTCGTGTCGCTCGACGAGCTCTGGACGGACATCGAGGTCCTGGCCGGACTGGCCGCCAGGCCCGACCCGGTGAAGGTCGGGCCCGACGACGTGGCGCTGCTCATCTACACCTCCGGCAGCACCGCCGCCCCGAAGGGCGTGGTTTGCCCGCACGCGCGGGTGTCGTTCGCGGCCTCCGCGATCAACGCGGTGCTCGGCTACCGCGCCGACGACGTCGTCTACTGCCGGCTACCGCTCTCCTTCGACTACGGCCTCTACCAGATCATGCTGGCCGCGCTCGGCGGCGCGGAGCTCGTGCTCGCCGACGACGAACCCGACCTCGGCCTGCTCAGGGCCATCGAGGAGTGCGGCGCCACCGTGGTGCCCATCGTGCCCTCACTCGGCAGCATGATCGCCTCCCTCGCCGGGCGCGGCGGGCACGACCCCGGCCGCGTGCGCATGTTCACCAACACCGGCGCCGCCCTGCCCGAGACCACCATCCAGGCCCTGCGCGCCGGCTTCCCCGGCGCCGCGGTGGTGCGCATGTACGGCATCACCGAGTGCAAGCGCGTCACCATCATGGACCCGGAGCTCGGCGACGAGCGGCCGGGCTCGTCAGGCAGGGCGCTGCCCGGCACCACCGTCGCCGTCCTCGGCGCCGCCGGCCGCCCCGTGCCCCCCGGCGTCAGCGGCGAGATCGTCGTCTCCGGACCGAACGTCATGGCCGGCTACTGGCGCGCGCCCGAGCTCACCGCCGCCGTCTACCGCCCCGACCCCGAGACGGGCGAGACCCGCCTGCACACCGGCGACCACGGCCACCTCGACGAGGACGGCTTCCTCTACTTCGAAGGCCGCCGCGACGACATGTTCAAGCGCCGCGGCGCCCGCATGAGCACCGTCGAGATCGAGGCCGCCGCCATGGACGTGCCCGGCGTGCGCGCCGCCGCCGCCCTGCCGCCCGGCGACGGCCACGACCTGGTGATCTTCGTCGAGAGCGACCTGCGGCCGCAGGACGTGCTGCGGGGCCTGCGCGAACGCCTCGAACCCGCCAAGACCCCCGCCGCCTGCCACGTCCTGCCCGCCTTCCCGCTGACGCTCAACGGCAAGAACGAGCGCCGGCGCCTGGCCCAGCTGCTGAAGGAAACCCTCGGATGAGCCGTTCGATCAGCCGCGACGACCTCGCGGCCCGCTTCGGAAGCCCCCTCTACGTCTACGACCTGGACCGGGTCGCCGCCGCCCATGACGACCTCATGGCCGCGCTGCCCGACGGGGTCACCCGCTACTTCTCGCTCAAGGCCAACCCCCACCCCGAGATCGGCCGTACCCTGCGCGAACGCGGCGCGCGCGCCGAGATCAGCTCGACCGGGGAGCTGGACGCGGCGTTCGCGGCCGGGTTCGACGCCTCGGAGATCCTCTACACGGGCCCCGGCAAGACCCACGACGAACTCGCCGTCGCCCTCGACGCCGGGGTGCGCACGTTCTCCGTCGAGTCGCCGTCGGACCTGCGTCACGTCGGCGCCGCCGCCACCGTGCGCGGCGTCGTCGCCGACTGCCTGCTGCGCATCAACAGCGTCGAGTCAGGCGGCACCACCAGCATCAGGATGACCGGCGCGCCGTCCCAGTTCGGCATCGACAGTGAGACGCTGCCCGCGCTCATGCCCGAGCTGAGCACCGTGCCCGGCACCCGGCTGGCGGGGGTGCACCTGTTCTCGCTCAGCAACGCCAAGGACGAAGACAGCCTCATCGCCGAGTTCCGCCACACCGCCGCCACCGCCGCCCGGCTGCGGAAGGAGACCGGCATGCCCATCGGCCTGCTGGACCTGGGCGGCGGCTTCGCGGCGCCGTACCTCGCCCACGGCGAGCGCACCGTCTACTCCGGGCTGCGGGCCGCGCTGGAGGAGGTGCTCGACGAGCACTTCCCCGGCTGGCGCGACGGCGAGCCGCGGGTGGCCGTCGAGTCCGGCCGCTACCTGGTCGGCGACTGCGGCGAGCTCGTCTGCACCGTGGTAAACGTCAAGGAGAGCCGCGGCCGGCGGTTCGTCATCCTCGACGCCGGCATCAACGTGCTCGGCGGCATGTCCGGGCTCGGCCGCCTGCTGCCCATCACCGTCGAGGTCGACACGGGCTCGGACGATTCGGGCGAGGCGGGAGAGGCCCTGGAGCCCGCCACGCTCGCCGGCCCCCTCTGCACCCCAGGCGACATCCTCGGCAGGAACGTGGACGTCCCCCGCCTGCGCCCCGGCGACGTCGTGACGATCCCGAACGCGGGCGCGTACGGGATGACCGCCAGCCTCGTCATGTTCCTCGGCCGGCCTGCCCCCGCCGAGGTCGTCGTCCACGACGGCGAGGTCGTGTCGATCTCCCGCGTCGAGTTCCACCGCAAGTACGAGTAGGCCCACCGGCCCACCCCGCAGGACCACCCGCCAGACCCACGCGCACGTACGCATGAGCGAGCGACGGAGTACGGAAAAGTGAGCGAGCAGCGTAGCTTCCTGGTCAAGCTGGTACGAGACGTCACCGTCGGCATCCTGCGGACCACGCACCCCGACCCGCCGGACACGGTGGACCCCGCCCGCGGCTTCCGCGAGCTCGGCCTGGACTCGCTCGGCGCGGTGGAGCTGCACGACCGGCTCGCCGAGGCCGTCGGCGCCGACCTGCCCATGACGCTCGCGTTCGACCACCCCACGCCGCAGGCCGTGGCCGACTTCCTGCACGCCCACCTGTACGGCGACACCGCCGGCCGCGACGAGGTCAGGGTCGCCTCCGCCTCCGACGATCCCCTGGCGATCATCGGCATCGGCTGCCGCTACCCCGGCGGCGTCACCACGCCCGACGAGTTGTGGCGGTTCGTGGCCGAGGGCCGCGAGAGCGTCACCGGCTTCCCCACCAACCGCGGCTGGGACCTGGAACGGCTCTTCGACGACAACCCCGAGACGCCCAACACCTCCTACCTGCGCCAGGCGCACTTCCTGCACGACGCCGACGCGTTCGACCCCGCCTTCTTCGGCATCAACCCACGCGAGGCCCTGGCCATGGACCCGCAGCAGCGGATCGTCCTGGAGACCGCCTGGGAGGCGCTCGAACACGCCGGCATCGACCCCGTCACCCTCCGGGGCAGCGGCACCGGCGTCTTCATCGGCGCCGAGCCGCAGGACTACGGGCCCCGCCTGGACAAGGCGCCCGCCGACGTCGAGGGCTACCTCGTCACCGGCAACGCCACCAGCGTCGTCTCCGGCCGCGTCGCCTACACCTTCGGCTTCGAAGGCCCCACCTTCACCGTCGACACCGCCTGCTCGGCCTCCCTCGTCGCCCTCCACCTGGCCTGCCGGTCGCTGCGTGAGGGGGAGACCGACCTCGCCCTGGCCGGCGGGGTCACCGTCATGTCCACCCCCGGCACGTTCACCGCGTTCAGCCGCCAGCGGGTCATGTCGCGCGACGGCCGGTGCAAGGCGTTCGCCGCCTCCGCCGACGGGGCCGCCTTCTCCGAGGGCGCCGGCATCCTCGCCGTCGAACGCCTCTCCGACGCGCTGCGCCACGGCCACCCCGTGCTCGCCGTGATCCGCGGCTCGGCCATCAACCAGGACGGCGCCAGCAGCGGCCTCACCGCCCCCAACGGGCCATCGCAGGAACGGGTGATCCGCCAGGCCCTGGCCAACGCCGGCCTCACGCCCGACCAGGTGGACGCGGTGGAGGCACACGGGACCGGCACCAAACTGGGCGACCCGATCGAGGCGCACGCCCTGCTCGCCACGTACGGCCGCGACCGCGACGGGCGCGGCCCGCTCCGCCTCGGCTCCGTCAAGTCCAACCTCGGCCACACCCAGGCCGCCGCCGGCGTCGCCGGGGTGATCAAGATGGTGATGGCCATGCGGCACTCCATGCTGCCGCGCACCCTGCACGTGGACGAGCCGTCGCCGTACGTGGACTGGTCGTCGGGCGGGGTGGAGCTGCTGCTGGAGGACACGCCGTGGCCCGCGAACGGGCTGCCGAGGCGGGCCGGGGTGTCGTCCTTCGGCGTCTCGGGCACGAACGCCCACGTCGTCATCGAGGAACCTCCCGCGACCGAGAAACTTTTCGCCGTCGGGACGGGGCTCGCGTCAGGGACGAGGCTCGCGTCAGGGACGGATTCGACGTCCGGGACGGGGCCCGAGTCTCAGCTGGACTCCGTGTCGGGGGACGAGGCCGAGGCGACCACCGTTCATGAAGCGGCCGGCGGGCGTACCGCGTCGGTGCTCTACGGCGACCGCACGCCTGACGTGCTGCCGTTCGCCGTGTCGGGCAGAAGCGAGGCAGCACTGCGCGCACAGGCGGCGGCCCTGGCGGATCACCTTTCCGGACGTCTCACCGGGCAGCCCGACGGGCACGCTGACGGACATCCGGACGGGCGACCCGACGGAGAGCCCACCGTGACCGAGCCCGCCGTCGCCCTGCCTGACGTGGCCCGATCCCTGCTCACCACCCGCACCCCATGGGAGCACCGCGCCGTCGTCATCGCCGGCGGAGGCGACCCTGACGCCCTGACGTCCGCGCTCACGGCGCTGGCCGACGGCGAGCCCGCACCCAACCTCGTCCTCGGCGCCACCCACGCCGGCGCCGAAGCCCGCGCACAGGCCGTGTTCATCTTCCCCGGCCAAGGCTCCCAGTGGCCCGGCATGGCCGCCGAACTCCTGCGGACCAGCCCCGTCTTCGCCACCAGCATGGCCGAGGTGGCCGCCGAGATCGACCGGCACGTGGACTGGCACGTACTCGAAGCCCTGCACGACCCCGCCGCCCTGGACCGGCTGGAGGTCGTGCAGCCGGTGCTGTTCGCGGTGATGGTGTCGCTGGCAGCCCTGTGGGAGTCGATGGGCGTGCGCCCGTCCGCCGTCGTGGGCCACTCCCAGGGCGAGGTGGCCGCCGCGTACGTGGCCGGCGGCCTGTCGCTGGAGGACGCCGTACGCGTGATCGTGCTGCGCAGCCGCCTGTTCGCCGAGACGCTGGTCGGCAAGGGCGCCATCGCCGCCATCGCGCTGCCCGCGTCCGACCTGGAACGGCGCCTGACCCAGTGGGACGGCCGCCTGTCGGTGGGCGCGCGGAACGGCCCCTCCCACTCCACCGTCGTCGGCGACGAGGCGGCGCTCGCCGAACTGGTGGCGCAGTGCGAGGCGGAGGGGATCAGGGCCCGGCACCTGGCCAGCACCGTCGCCTCCCACAGCGACCAGGTGGACCCGCTGCACGACCGCCTGCTCGACCTGCTGGCGCCGATCCGCCCGCGCACCGGCCACGTGCCCTTCTACTCGACGGTCACCGGTGACGCGCTGGACACGGCCGAGCTGACCCCCGAGTACTGGTTCGGCAACGCCCGCCGTCCCGTCGCCTTCCACGACGTCGTCACCGCGCTGCTGCGGGACGGGCGCGGCGCGTTCATCGAGTGCAGCGCGCACCCGGTGCTCGTCATGAGCGTCCGCGACACCATCGAGGCCGCCGGCGCGGACGCCTACGCCACCGGGACGCTGCGCCGCGACGAGGGCGGGCCCGCGCGCTTCCTCACCTCGGCGGCCGAGGCGTATGCGAACGGCGTCCCCGCCGACCTGACCACCGCCATCGGCGGCGGCACTTCGCCGACCAGGGTGGAGCTGCCCACGTACGCGTTCCAGCGGCGCCGCTTCTGGCTCGACGCCTCGGCGGGAGGCGAGGACGTCACCGCCGCCGGGCTGTCGGCGGCGGGACATCCGCTGCTGGGCGCGGCCGTGGTGCTCGCCGAGTCCGGCGGGATCGTGCTGACCGGCCGGCTGGCCCTGCACACGCAGGCGTGGCTGGCCGACCACGCCGCCTCGGGCACGGTGCTGCTGCCCGGCACCGCGTTCGTGGAGCTGGCCATCGCGGCCGGCGACCACGTCGGCTGCGGTCACCTGGCCGAGCTGACCCTGGAGGCCCCGCTGCCGCTGCCTGAGCGCGGGGCCGTGCAGGTGCAGATCGCCGTCGGCCCCGAGACGGACGGCGCCCGTACGATCACCGTGCACTCCAGAATCGGCGAAGGCCCCTGGACCCGCCACGCCAGCGGCCTCCTCACCCCACACGGCGCCCCCGCCGACCTCGCCTCTGCCGGTTTCGCTTCCGCCGCTGTCGCCCCTGCTGGTGTCGCGCCTGGGGGTGTCGACTCTGCCGATGCCGACTCCGTGGGCCTCAACTCCGCTGGCGTCGGCCTCACCGCGTGGCCGCCTCCAGGTGCCGTCCCCGTACCGGTGGACGGCCTGTACGAGCGGCTGGCCGCGGCCGGCTACGGGTACGGCCCGACGTTCCAGGGGGTGAAGGCCGCCTGGCTGCGCGACGGCGAAGTCTTCGCCGAGGTGGCGCTCCCCGAAGGCGCCGGCGCCGACCGCTACGGCCTGCACCCCGCGCTGCTGGACGCCGCCCTGCACGCCGAAGCCCTGCTCGGCGACGACGAGCAGGGCGTCACCCTGCCCTTCGCCTGGACCGGCGTCACCCTGCACGCCTCCGGCGCGGCGGCGGCCCGCGTCCACCTGTGTCGCACGGGCCGCGACACCATCCAGTTGATCGCCGCCGACCCAGCCGGGGCGCCGCTGATCACGGTCGAGTCCCTCGTCTCGCGGCCGATCTCGGCGAGCGCGCTCGCACCTGCCCGCCACGACTCCCTGTACCGAGTCGAGTGGAGCCCCCTGCCAGACCTCCCCGCCCCAGCCGGCCGCCCCGTCGCCGCCCTGGGCACCGGCGCCGACACCCTCGTGCGGTACGGCCTGGCCGCGCACGCCTACACGGGCCTGACCGACCTGATCGCCGCCGACCAACTACCCGGCACGGTCTTCGTCACCTTGCGCGACACCGGAACCGGCGACCAAGCGCCTCAGGCGGCCCTCCCGTCAGCAATGCTGTCTGCGCCCGCGCCCGCGCCCGCGCCCGCGCCCGCGCCCGCGCCCGCGCCCGCGGCTGCAGACGCGACGCCGCCTGAGCCGGGCGAGAATGTCGCGCGGCTCGGTGGTGAGGTCGCCGAGGAGGCGCTGGCGCTCGTACAAGCATGGCTGGCCGAGGAGCGGCTGGCCGACACGCGGCTCGTCATCGTCACGCGAGGCGCCGTGCCCGCCGGGACGGACGGTGACGTTCCCGACCTGGCCGCCGCGCCCGTGTGGGGCCTGATCAGGTCGGCCCAGTCCGAGCACCCCGGCCGGTTCGCGCTGCTCGACCTCGACCCCGACGGCAGCGGCGTGCCCGCCGGCGCGGTGCTCGCGGCGCTGGGCGACGGTGAACCGCAGCTCGCCGTACGCCCCTCGCCCGACCCCACCGCCGCCACCGCCGCCGCCACGGGCAAGCTGCTCGCCCCCAGGCTGGCCCGCGCCGCCACCACGCCCACCCTCATCCCGCCCACCGGCGATTGGCGTCTGGACGCCCCCGCCAAGGGCAGCCTCTCCGCCCTGTCGCTGGTCCCCGTCCCCACCCGCTCCCTGGAGGAGGGCGAGGTCAGGGTCGCCGTACGGGCCGCGGGACTGAACTTCCGTGACCTGGTGGTCGTGCTCGGCATGGTCCCCGAGAACGACGAGCCGATCGGCGGCGAGATCGCCGGCGTGGTGACCGAGGTGGGCCCGGGTGTGACGGGCCTGGCCGTGGGTGACCGGGTGATGGGCCTGATGGACGGCGCGTTCGGCCCCTCCGGCGTCACCGACCAGCGCCTGCTCGCGCCGATCCCCGAGGGGTGGTCGTTCGCGGAGGCGGCGGCGGTGCCGGTGGCGTTCCTGACCGCGTACTACGGCCTGGTGGACCTGGCCGGTCTCCGGCCGGGGGAGAAGGTGCTGATCCACGCGGCGGCAGGTGGCGTCGGCATGGCGGCGGTGCAGATCGCCCGCCACCTCGGCGCGGAGGTGTACGGCACCGCCGGCCCCGCCAAATGGCCGGCCACCGGCCTGGACGAAGACCACCTGGCCAGCTCCCGCACCCTGGAGTTCGCCGACCGCTTCCCACCCATGGATGTCGTCCTGAACTCCCTGGCCGGAGACTTCACCGACGCCTCACTCGGCCTCCTCAAACCCGACGGCCGCTTCCTGGAGCTCGGCAAGACCGACATCAGGACCGACAGCGGCGTCCATTACCTGCTCTACTCCCTCATGGAGGCCGGACCCGACCGGCTCGGCACGATGTTGTCCGAGGTCCTGGCGCTGTTCCGGGACGGGGCGATGGAGCGGTTGCCGGTGCGGACGTGGGATGTGCGGCGGGCCCCGGAGGCGTTCCGCCTGATGCAGCGGGCGGGCCACGTCGGGAAGATCGTGTTGCGGATGCCGCCGGTGCTGGACCTGGAACGCCCGATTCTCATAACGGGCGGGACCGGGACGCTGGGCGGCCTGGTCGCTAGGCATCTGGTCTCGTCGTACGGAGCCCGAAGTCTGGTGCTGATGAGCCGCCAGGGCGAGATGGCCCCCGCCGCGCAGGAGCTTCGCGCCGAACTGGCCGAGCTGGGCGCCGAGGTGGAGATCGTGGCCTGCGACGCCGCTGACCGCCAAGCACTGGAGCAGGTGCTGCAAGGGCGGTCGTGGTCGGCGGTGGTGCACTGCGCCGGCGCGCTGGACGACGGCGTGATCGAGTCCCTGACCCCCGAACGCCTGCACAAGGTCCTGGCATCCAAGGCCGTCGCCGCCTGGAACCTGCACGAACTGGCCGGCGACGTGGACGCCTTCATCCTCTACTCCTCCGCGGCAGGCGTCCTCGGCGACGCCGGCCAGGCCAACTACGCCGCCGCCAACGTCTTCCTCGACGCCCTCGCCGCCCACCGCAAGGTCCGCGGCCTGCCCGCGCAGTCTCTCGCCTGGGGCTTCTGGGAGCAGCGCAGCGCCATGAGCGCCCACCTCGGTGACGCCGACGTGGCCCGGATGGAACGCTCAGGCGCCCGCGGCCTTTCGTCCGGTGAAGGACTCGCCCTGCTCGATGCCGCCATGACGATCGACGAGGCGCTGCTGCTGCCCATCCACCTCGATCTGCCGCGTGCCGCCGACGCGCCCCGGCTGCTCGACGGCCTGGTGCGCAGGCCCGTCCGCCGCGGCGCCGCCGCCGGCACGGCGCCGGGCGGAGCGGCGGCCGCGCTGGAACGCCGGCTCGCCGCGCTGCCCGAGCCAGAACGCGACGAACTGCTGCTCAAACTCGTCAAGGCGCAGGTCGCCGTCGTGCTCGGACACTCGGGTACGGACTCCGTCTCGGCGCAGCGGGTGTTCACCGAGATCGGGTTCGACTCGCTCACCGCCATCGAACTGCGCAACAAGCTGAACGCCGCCACCGGGCTGCGGCTGCCGTCCACCCTCGTCTTCGACTATCCGACGCCGCTCGCGCTCGCCGGCTACCTCAAGGAACGCCTGCTCGGCGCGGAGCCGGCCGCCGCACCCACCGCACCCAAAGCGCCCGCCACGGCCGTGCTCGACGAGCCGATCGCGATCGTCGGCATGGCCTGCCGCCTCCCTGGCGGTGCGAACTCGCCCGAGGCGCTGTGGAGCCTGCTGATGGACGAGCGCGAAGGCATCTCCCCGTTCCCCGCCGACCGGGGCTGGGACCTGGAGCGCCTGTTCGACCCCGACCCGGACAAGCGGGGCACCAGCTACGTCAAGCTGGCCGGCTGGTTGCACGAGGCCGGGGACTTCGACGCCGAGTTCTTCGGCATGAGCCCCCGCGAGGCACTGGCCACGGACCCGCAGCAGCGGCTCCTGCTCGAAGTGGCCTGGGAGACGCTGGAACGTGCGGGCATCGACCCCGCCGGCCTCAAGGGCAGCGACACCGGCGTCTTCATCGGCGCCACGGCCACCGGCTACGCCACCGGCCCCGGCCGGCTGCCGGAGGACGTCGAGGGCTACCTGGTCACCGGCACCTCCATCTCGGTCACGTCAGGACGCATCTCCTACACCCTCGGCCTGCAAGGCCCCGCTGTGACCGTCGACACCGCCTGCTCGTCGTCGTTGGTGGCGTTGCATCTGGCGTGTGAGGCGTTGCGACGCGGTGAGTGCTCGGCGGCATTGGCGGGCGGGGTGACGGTGTTGTCCACGCCTGAGGTGTTCGTGGAGTTCTCCCGGCAGCGTGGACTGGCGGGAGACGGACGGATCAAGGCGTTCGCGGAGGCGGCCGACGGCACGGTCTTCTCAGAAGGCGCGGGCATGGTCCTGGTCGAGCCGCTGTCGCGGGCTCGGGAGCTGGGGCACCGGGTCCTGGCGGTGGTCCGCGGCTCGGCGGTGAACCAGGACGGCGCCTCCAACGGGCTCACGGCCCCCTCGGGCGTGGCCCAGCGCCGCGTACTCAACCGGGCGCTGGAAGCGGCCCGCCTCACCCCCGCCGACGTGGACGTGGTCGAAGGCCACGGGACCGGCACGATGCTGGGGGATCCGATCGAGGTGCAGGCGTTGCTGGGGGTGTACGGGCAGGGGCGGCAGGTGCCGCTCTGGCTCGGCTCGGTCAAGTCGAACTTCGGCCACACGCAGGCCGCCGCCGGTGTCGCTGGTGTGATCAAGATGGTGCTGGCCCTGGAACACGGCGTCATCCCGGCCACCCTGCACGTGGACGAGCCCACCACCCACGTCGACTGGTCCCAGGGTGACGTACGGCTGGCCGACCACACGACCGACTGGCCGGAACTGGGGCGTCCGCGCCGGGGCGGGGTGTCGTCGTTCGGCATCAGCGGCACCAACGCCCACGTCATCCTGGAGCAGGCCCCCGCTCCAGAGCCCGCCGCCTCGCAGCCCGCCGCCCAGGGGGCCGCCTCGGAGTCCGCTGTCGTGGAGCCCGCAGAACCGCTCGCCTTCCCGGTGCCGGTGGTGCTGTCCGGCCGGGGCGAGTCCGGTCTCGCGGCCGTCACCGAGCAGCTGCGCGCGACGCTGTCGGACGCCACGCTGTCCACCGCGTCACCCGCCGACGTCGGCTACTCGCTCGCCGTCAGCCGCGCGGCCCTGGAACGCCGTGCCGTGATCCTGGCCGCTGATCGTGGGGAGTTGGTGTCGGCTCCGGTGGTGGTGGAGTCGGTGGTGGAGGGGAAGACGGGGTGGCTGTTCGCGGGGCAGGGGAGTCAGCGGCTGGGGATGGGCCGGGAACTGGCTGAGGTGTTCCCGGTGTTTCGGGACGTGTTCGAGGAGGTGTTGGCGGGCTTCGGTGATGGGTTGGTGCGTGAGGTGATCTGGTCGGATCCGGGTCGGGTGGATCAGACGCGGTTCGCGCAGGCGGGGTTGTTCGCGGTGGAGGTGGCGTCGGCGCGGTTGCTGGAGTCGTGGGGGATGTCGGCGGATGTGCTGCTGGGGCATTCGATCGGCGAAGTAGCAGCGGCGCATGTCGCAGGGGTGTTGTCGTTGCGGGATGCCTGTGCTCTGGTGGCGGCTCGGGGCCGGCTGATGCAGGAGCTTCCCGCTGGTGGGGTGATGGTTCAGGTGTCCGCCGGTCTGGAGGCGGTACGGCCGCTGCTGGGCGC